>JAJQFS010000088.1 GCA_021200995.1 Lachnospiraceae bacterium
CCGAGGAAATTTTGCAGAGCTTACGTTCTAAAATGGTTACATCGAAAATGATTCCATGTATGTTTCCATTGAAAAAAAGACAGGTTCATGGTATTCTATAAGTTACTATGGGTTTGAAAAGAAGCAGGAGGCGTTATGATTCTTCATAAAAATCTGAATTTTCTTCTGGAAAGACTGGATTATCGCGTTTTACAGGGCAGCACGGATGTGGAAATCACCGACATTATCAACGATTCACGAAAAGCGGTGGCGGGCTGTCTCTTTTTCTGCATTGTGGGAACCAATTTTGACGGCCATGATATGGTGGACGATGTGACGGCGAAAGGCGCCAGGGTGCTGATTGTTTCAAAGCCGGTGAAAGCGCCGGATGACGTCACGGTCATTCAGGTGAAGGACACCCGCTACGCCATGGCCTTTATTTCGGCGGCTTATTATGATCATCCCGCTGAAAAACTGAAGGTGATCGGCATCACCGGTACAAAGGGAAAAACCACCACTACCTATTTGGTGAAATCCATCCTGGAGCACGCGGGCTTTCGGGTCGGCCTGATCGGGACAATCGAGGTGATTATCGGCGATACGCATATTCACGCGGACAATACCACGCCGGAATCCTGCCTGGTGCAGGCATATTTCGCGCAGATGGCGGATGCGGGACTTGACGCGGTGGTGATGGAGGTTTCCAGCCAGGCACTGATGCTGCACCGCACACAGGGCTTTATCTTTGATTACGGAATTTTTACCAATCTGGAGCCGGACCACATTGGCCCGGGCGAGCATCAGGATTTTGAGGATTACCTGCGCTGCAAGAGCCTTTTATTTCAGCAGTGCCGCTTAGGAATCGCAAATGGGGATGATGTCCATACGGCGAAGGCTATGGAGAATCGTACCTGTGAGCTGTTCACCTATGGCTTCGGGGAGTCAAATGACCTGCGCGCCAAAAATATGGAGCTGGTAAAGACCCCGGGACAGCTTGGAGTGGCCTTTGACGTGGAGGGCGCTTATGAAGATCATGTCCGGATTGCCACCCCAGGCAAATTCAGCGTCTACAACGCGCTGGCGGCTATCGCCATCTGCCTGCAGTTCGAGGTATCGAGGGAGGATATAGAAGCGGCGCTTTTAAAAGCAAAGGTCAAGGGGCGTATCGAGATGGTGCACGTCTCGGATGAATTTACACTTCTGATTGATTATGCGCACAACGCCATGGCGATGGAAAGTCTCTATACCACATTGAAGGAATATCATCCCAACCGTCTGGTCAGCGTCTTTGGCTGCGGTGGGAACCGTTCGAAATTGAGACGCTATGAGATGGGAGAGGTCAGCGGCAGGCTGGCGGACTTTACCATCGTGACCAGTGATAATCCCCGCTTTGAGGAGCCGATGGATATTATCGCGGATATCCGCTCTTCCATTGAGAAAACCGGCGGTGATTTTATTGAGATCTGCGACCGCAAGGAGGCCATCCGTTATGCCATCCATCACGGACAGCCGGGCGATATCATTGTGCTGGCCGGGAAGGGACATGAGGATTATCAGGAAATTAAGGGTGTGAAATATCCCATGGACGAGAGAGTGCTGATCGAGGAGATTCTGCGGGAGGATCAAAGCGGTATTTGAGCGGGAGGGCTGATGGAACTGTACGCGGATATTATTGTGGATATTACACATGAGAAGCTGGACCGTACTTTTCAGTACCGTATCCCGGAGTCGTTACAGGAAGAGGTCAGGGTTGGTTCCATGGTCGTGGTGCCGTTTGGAGCAGCCAATAAAGAGATCACCGGCTATTGTATCGGCGTGACGGCGCTTCCTTCCTATGATAAAGCAAAGATCAAGGATGTGATTTCCTTAAAAGAGAAGGGCGTGACCGCGCAGGGCAAACTGATTCAACTGGCGGATTTCATGAAAAACCGCTATGGCGTCACCGTGATCCAGGCTTTGAAAACCGTTCTGCCGGTCAAACAGAAGGTGGAGGAGCAGGAGAAAAAAACTGTCACAGCACTTCTGACGCAGTCAGAATTATCCGCCCTTGGAGAAACGCTTTCCCAGAAACATCAGACCGCGAGGGCGCGGCTGGTGAAGGCTCTGACAGAAAAGCCGGAGCTTCCTTATGAATATGTCACCAAAGTCCTGAAAATCAGCAGCTCCACGCTGAAATGGATGCAGGAAACGGGCGTCGCGACGGTGGAGATAACGCCGCTGTTCCGCAATCCGGTGCAGGGTATTTCTGAGGAAAATGAGGACTACGCACTGAGCCGCGGCCAGCAATATATCATCGATGAGATTACAGAGCACAGAAAAATTTCTGGTCCGGGGAAATACCTGATCCATGGTATCACGGGAAGCGGTAAAACGGCAGTATATGTGGAACTGATTGAACGGACGCTTAAAAGAGGAGAACAGGCGATTGTCCTGATTCCGGAGATTTCCCTGACTTATCAGACATTGCGCAGATTTTACACCCATTTTGGCGCAAAGGTGAGCGTGATGAATTCCACCCTCTCCCAGGGGGAGAAATATGACCAGATGCGGCGGGCGCAAAACGGCGACATTCAGGTGATTATAGGGCCACGGTCCGCGCTGTTTACTCCGTTTGCCAGAATTGGCCTGATTGTCATAGACGAGGAGCATGAAAATTCCTACAAGTCAGAGTTGAATCCCCGCTATCACGCCAGGGAAGTGGCGGCTGAGATCGCGAGATTACACGGGGCAGACCTGGTGCTGGGCAGCGCTACGCCGTCCATGGAAGCCTATTACGCGGCACAGCATGGAGAATACAGATTATTTGAATTAAAGGAGCGCCTGACCGGCGGCAGTCTTCCGGCTACGCAGATTGTGGACCTGAGAGCGGAGCTGAAAGAGGGCAACCGCAGTATTTTCAGCAGGCTTTTGCAGGAGAAAATCGCAGACCGTCTTCAGAAAAAAGAACAGACGCTCCTGTTTTTAAACAGAAGAGGATATACAGGCTTCATCAGCTGCCGCAGCTGTGGACATGTGATTACCTGTCCGCATTGCAGTGTGTCATTGTCTTTGCACAGGGACGGCATGCTGCACTGCCATTATTGCGGTTATACGCAGCCGCAGGTACAAAGGTGCCCGAAGTGCGGATCCTCCCATGTGCTCGGCTTCAAAGCCGGAACACAGCAGGTGGAGGAGAAGGTGAAGGAATTGTTCCCGCAGGCGAGAGTCCTTCGCATGGATGGGGACACTACCCGCCGTAAAAACAGCCACCAGGCCATTCTTTCCTCTTTTGAGAGACAGGAAGCAGATATTCTGGTGGGAACGCAGATGATTGTGAAGGGGCATGATTTTCCGAATGTCACGCTGGTCGGTATTATTGCCGCGGATTTATCGCTCTCCGAGCATGATTTCCGTTCCGGGGAGCGCACCTTTCAGCTGCTGACGCAGGCGGCCGGCCGTGCCGGACGGGGTGTAAAGCCGGGGGACGTGATTATCCAGACTTACCAGCCGGAGCATTACAGCGTGCGCGCGGCCGCGGCGCAGGATTATCAGAGCTTTTATACACAGGAGATCGCGTACAGAAGTCTGCTTCAGTATCCGCCTGTCGGCTGCATGATGGCGATCCAGATCTGCGGGAGAGAGGAAAAGGGTACTGCCGATCTGGCGCAGAGCCTGACCAGACAGGCACACGCGGCGGTCCGTCAGGGCCTGCGGGTGCAGATTTTAGGGCCGGGCGAAGCCGGCGTCTATAAGCTGAAGGATCTTTACCGGCATGTGATTTACGCAAAGGCTTCAGACCGTCAGCCGCTTTTATTGCTGAAAAATATCCTGGAGCAGTACAGGGCGCAGACGCGCCCCGCAAATGAGAAAGAATATATGCAGTTTGATTTTTTATAACAAAGGAGAAACAACAAAATGGCACTTCGCAAAATCAGAGAGATCGGAGATCCGGTACTGAATAAAATTTCCAAAGAGGTTCCGTCCATGACGCTGCGCAACAAAATGCTGATCGACGATATGTTTGACACTATGCACGAGGCGGACGGAGTCGGCCTGGCTGCTCCGCAGGTGGGCGTCTTAAAAAGGATTGTCGTGATCGACTGTACCGGGGAGGATCCGCTGCTTTTGATCAATCCGGTGATTCTGGAGACAGAAGGGGAGCAGACCGGCAGCGAGGGCTGCCTTTCTGTACCAGGAAAGACTGGCACTGTCACCAGACCCATGCATGTGAAGGTCAGGGCACAGAATAAAGAGATGGAATGGTTTGAGCTGGAAGCGGAGGAGCTTTTAGCCAGAGCGATCTGTCATGAGGTGGATCACTTGGACGGTCACCTTTATGTGGAGAAGGCTGAGGGACCGCTGCAGGATGTTGAAGAGGCTGAGGAAGAAGAGGAAGCGTAATTGATGAGAATCGTATTTATGGGAACGCCGGATTTCGCGGCGCACTGCCTGCAGGTTCTGCTCGACGAAGGCCATGAGGTGACGGCGGTTTATACCCAGCCGGATAAGCCGAAGGGAAGAGGCAAGGAAGTCCAGGCCTCTCCTGTAAAGGAGCTGGCGCTTCGCTATGGACTGCCGGTTTATCAGCCCAAGAAAATCCGCGCAAGGGAATCTGTTGATGAGCTGAGAACAATTTCCGCGGACATTTTTGTGGTAGCCGCCTTTGGACAGATTCTGTCTCAGGAAATACTGGATATGCCCAGATATGGCTGCATCAATGTCCATGCTTCCCTTCTGCCGAAGTACCGCGGCGCTGCGCCGATTCAATGGGCGGTGATCAATGGAGATACGTACAGCGGCGTGACGATTCAGCAGATGAATGCGGGTGTGGACACCGGCGACATTTTATATACCAGAAAATACCGGCTGAAGGAGGATGAAACCGGTGAGAGCCTGTTTGACGCGCTGACCGCTCTGGGCGGTGAGGCATTGAAGGAAGCGCTGCGTCTTTTAGAGCAGGGAAAGCTTGAGCCGGTTCCACAGGATGAGGGGGATGCGACCTACGTGGGAAAGCTGACCAAGGAAATGGGGCTTTTGGATTTTGGAAAATCTGCCGCCGCGCTGGAACGTCTGGTGCGGGGCTTAAATTCTTGGCCCAGCGCCTATACAATTTTAAATGGGAAACAGCTGAAAATCTGGAAAGCGCAGGTCCTGCCGGATGCGCCGGGGATGTCAGATATTTTCACGGAGGGCGCAAAAGCGGCTCCAAAGGCGTGCGAAGTTTCCGGACAGGATGCTGCGGCAGCTCCCGGCACCATTATCGCCAGGGATCAGGAGAGCTTTACCGTGGCCTGCGGCGAGGGTGCGCTGCGTATCCTGGAAGTGCAGTTGGCGGGTAAAAAACGCATGTGTGTCCGAGAGTTTCTTCTGGGTAACGCGAAGGCCGCAGAAGTGGGAACGAAGCTTGGCTGAGTGAGCTTCTGCGAAGCTGATCAAATTGCTGTGATGTTGCGTGAACTGTCGCGACAGGAATGATATGGTGCATGGCATGACTTTTGAGCGGGAAGGAAATGAATGGCGAACGCAGTGAACACCAGAGAGCTGGCTGTGGAGCTTCTGATGTCAGTGGAAAGGGAAGACGGTTTTTCTTCTGACTTAATCAGGGGTACATTAAATAAATATGACTATCTGGACAGAAGAGAAAAGGCTTTTTTAAAACGCTTGACAGAAGGCTGTCTGGAGAAACAGCTTTATCTGGATTTTATTTTAAATCAATATTCCAATACGCCGGTCCGGAAAATGAAACCTTTTATCAGGGCACTCTTAAGAAGCGGCGTTTACCAGATCCTGTGGATGGACCAGGTGCCGGACCGTGCGGCGATCAATGAGGCGGTGAAGCTGGCCGGCCGGCGGAATTTCAGCAGTCTGAAAGGCTTTGTCAACGGGGTGCTGCGTTCTGTCAGCACGGCAAACGCGAATGGGACTCTGCCCGTGCCGTCAAGGGAGAATTTGACGGAATATCTGTCCGTGACACATTCCATTCCGGCCTGGCTGGTGGAAAAGTGGAGGCAGGAGCTTAAGGATGAAGCGACTGAGAAAATGCTGCTTGCGTTTGAAGAGCCGCAGCCGGTAACCATCCGACTCAGGGAATTTATGAGTCAGGAGGAACGACAGGAGCTTCTGACGCGGATGCAGGAACAGGGGGTGGAGGTTAGCCAACATCCTTACCTGCCCTATGCGTACTGCCTGACCAATCTGGAAGGCGTACACCGCCTGCCCGGATATCAGCAGGGCCTTTTTGCCGTGCAGGATGTCAGCAGTATGCTTTGCGTAGAGGCAGCGGGCATCCGGGAGGGAGATTTTGTGCTGGATGTGTGCGCGGCGCCCGGCGGCAAGGCCTGTCTGGCCGCCGACAAAACCGGGAAAAACGGCCGGGTGCTGGCCAGAGATGTGTCAGATATCAAGCTTTCCGCGGTGGAGGAAAACGCGGGAAGACTTCAGATCGACTGGCTTTCCGTGCAGCTTCAGAATGCTGTTGAGTATGACGAATCCATGGAGGCAAAAGCGGATGTGGTGCTGGCGGATCTTCCCTGCTCCGGACTTGGCATCCTGGGCAAAAAACAGGATATCCGCTATCATGTGACTCCGGAAAGCCTTCTGGAACTGCAGACGCTGCAGCGTCAGATTCTGGATGTTGTCGTTCGCTATGTGAAACCGGGCGGGACCCTGATTTACAGCACCTGTACCATTGATCCGCTGGAGAATGAGGACAATCGCGAATATATTATGAAGGAACTGGGGCTTAAGCCGGAGAGTATTGTGCAGTATCTTCCTGAACAGCTCAGACGGGAAACTGCCGGGGAAGGCTATATTCAGCTGCTTCCGGGGCGGGATCTGAGCGATGGCTTTTTTATCAGCCGGTTCCGGAAACTGAGTTAATAGATGTATGAAACCTGATATTAAAAGTTTAAATATGGAAGAACTGACCCTGGCGCTGACTGACCTCGGTCAGCCCTCCTACAGAGCCAGACAGCTCTATGACTGGATGCATGTCAAACTGGCCGCTTCTTATGATGACATGACCAACATCCCCAAAAACTTAAAAAGCCTTTTGCGGGAGAATTACCGCTATACCTCTCTTCACCAGGAGATGGTGCAGCAGTCTGCCCTGGACGGCACACGGAAATACCTCTTTTCCCTTGCTGACGGCGAGTGTGTGGAGAGTGTTTTCCTACCTTATAAACACGGCAACAGCGTCTGTGTTTCCTCCCAGGTAGGCTGCCGGATGGGCTGCAAATTCTGCGCTTCCACGCTGGATGGCCTCAAGCGCAATTTGAATGCGGGCGAAATGCTGGATCAGGTGTACGCGATTACCAGGGAAACGAAAGAGCGGGTCAGCAATGTGGTGATCATGGGCACCGGCGAGCCGCTGGATAATTATGAATCCGTGCTTCGCTTTATCCGCATGCTTTCCGATGAGCACGGCCTGCACATCAGCCAGCGCAATATTACCCTGTCTACCTGCGGCCTGGTACCGCAGATCAGGCAACTGGCGGAGGAAGAGCTGCAGATTACACTGGCGCTTTCCCTGCACGCACCGACGGATGAGAAGCGAAAACAGCTGATGCCTGTCGCGTACCGCTATTCCTTAAAGGAAGTGCTGGACGCCTGCCGGTACTATTTTGAGAAGACAGACAGAAGGCTGACCTTTGAATATTCTCTGGTAAGCGGCGTCAATGATGGGAAAACAGAGGCCATGCAGCTTGTAAGGCTGTTAAAAGGACTTCCCTGTCATGTGAATCTGATTCCGGTCAATCCGGTTTTAGAGAGAGGCTTAAAGCCTTCCGTGCCCGCTTCCGTGCATGCTTTTCAAAAGGTGCTTGACCAAAATGGGATAAATGTTACAATCAGAAGAGAAATGGGGCGCGATATTGACGGCGCCTGCGGACAGCTGAGGCACAGACAGCTGCATCAGAACTGACACGATCTGCGGATCACAGTTTTAGTGAAACGGTAAAGGAGTACCTGATATATGTTAGAGGCCTGCTTTGTTTCTGACATTGGCAGAAAAAGAAAGATCAATCAGGACAGTGTATTTATTACAGACAAACCTCTGGGAAATATTCCGAACCTTCTGCTTTTAGCAGATGGCATGGGAGGGCATAAGGCAGGGGATTATGCTTCCCGCACGGCCCTTGAGATCATCAAGAACGAGATCCGTGTCTCAACGGAGACAGATCCGGTGAAGCTTCTGACGCAGGCGATTGAATATGCCAACAGACAGCTTTATGAGAAATCCATGCAGGATAGCAATTACAGCGGCATGGGTACCACCCTGGTGGCGGCCTGCTACACAGGTGGTCAGCTGATTGTGGCCAATGTGGGTGATAGCAGGCTGTATCTGGTTCGCAAAAACACCATGGTGCAGGTGACCAGGGATCATTCCTATGTGGCGGAAATGCTTCGAAACGGCACCCTGACCAGGGAACAGGCAAAGAATCACCCCAGGAAAAATTACATCACCCGCGCGGTTGGCGCTTTCTCCAAAACGACCGCGGATTTTTTCTATGTGGATATTCTGCCTACGGACATTATCCTGGTCTGTTCTGACGGCCTGACCAACATGCTGGAGGACGGGGAGATTCTTTCTGTGATTTATCAGGAGAAATCTTTGCCGCAGGCCTGTGCCAGACTGGTGAGGGAAGCCAACGCAAACGGCGGCATTGACAATGTTTCCGTGATATTGGCCCGGCCTTTGAATGAGAAGGAGGTGGAGCTATGATCAGGATGGGAATGCTGCTGGGAGACCGCTATGAAATCCTGGAGAAAATCGGCACAGGCGGCATGAGCGATGTCTATAAGGCGATGGATCAAAAGCTCAACCGCAATGTGGCTGTCAAGGTGCTGAAGCAGGAATTCTCCGAGAACGCGAACTTTGTCTCCAAATTTCTCGTGGAGGCGCAGGCCGCGGCCGGTCTGATGCATCCGAATATTGTCAACGTCTATGACGTGGGAGAGGAAGATGACATCCACTATATCGTGATGGAGCTGGTGGAGGGCATCACACTCAAAAAATACATCGAAAAGAAAGCGAGACTTTCTTATAAAGAGGCTGTCAGCATCGCCATTCAGGTGGCCATGGGAATCGAGGCAGCCCACAATAATCATATTATTCACAGGGATATCAAGCCTCAGAACATCATTATTTCCAGGGAAGGAAAGGTCAAGGTGACGGATTTCGGCATCGCGAAGGCGGCCACATCCAACACGGTGACCTCCAATGTGATGGGCAGCGTGCATTACACATCTCCGGAGCAGGCGCGAGGCGGCTACAGCGATGAAAAGAGCGACGTGTATTCGCTGGGAATTACGCTCTTTGAGATGCTGACGGGCAGAGTTCCCTTTGACGGGGATACTACGGTGGCCATCGCCATCAAGCACATTCAGGAGCCCATGCCGAGTCCCAGAGAGTATGTGGAGGAGATTCCGGTCAGTGTGGAGCAGATTGTCTTAAAGTGCTGCCAGAAAGCGGTTGACAGGCGATATCAGTCCATGGGAGAGCTGATCGATGATTTAAAGCAGGCGCTGGTGCACCCGGATGAGAATTTTGTCCAGATTGTCGATCCGGACGAGACAGGTGCCACGCGGCTTGTGATGGAGGAACCTGAAGAAGAGGAATACGAAGAGGAAGAAAACATTGGCTTCCGTACCAGTTCCATGAACCATACCGGAACCATGCGGCTTCGCACCGACAGAGTACCGGAGGAGCTTTTAGAGCAGGAGGAACAGGAAGAGATTGAGGAGGAGAGCAAGGCGGAGAAGGTGACCTTCGTTCTGATGCTTGTCGCGGGAATCGTGATTCTGGTGCTGATTATCTTCATGATTTTCCAGATCCTGGGCTTTTTTGAGCTTCCTTTGGGAAATTCATCTTCCAGCTCTGTCACGCAGGAAGCAGAAAGTGAGGAGGAAGAAACGCAGACAGTCACGATGATCGCGGTCGTGGGAGAAGATGTGGATACCGTCACTGCCAGTTTAAGGGCACTGGGACTGGACGTGGCGAAGCAATATGAGGAATCAGATACCATCAGCGCGGGGATTGTCATGAGCGCCGACGTGTCTGTCGGCACCATTCTGAATGTAGGAGATACAGTGACGTTGACGGTCAGCGCCGGCAAGGAAGGGATTGCGATTGAGGATGTGACAGGCATGCTTCAGGACGAAGCGGTGACGCTTCTTGAGCAGCAGGGCTTTACTGTTTCTGTCACGGAGAGCTACAGTGATACCGTGGAAAAGGGCTATGTCATCAGTCAGAACCCGGAGGGAGGCCAGACAGTCTCCAAAGGCTCCGCTGTGACGATTAAGGTCAGTTCCGGTTCAGACGAATCCACCGTCAGAGTGCCGAATCTGATCGGCCTGCCCATTGGGGACTGTGAGACAGAGCTGGAAAGCTGCGGCCTGGTGCTTGGCTCCGTCAGCGAAGGATACAGCAGTGATGTGGCTGAGGACCTGATCTGTGAACAGCAGTATGGTGAGGGCTCTTATGTGGACAGGGGCGCTTCTGTGGATGTGACGGTCAGTCTGGGAGAAGCGCCTTCCACCTACAGTTACCAGGACTCCATAGAGGCGCCTACTTCGGAGGAAGCGCCGAACTATGTGAGCGGAACGTCTGTCCAGATCGCGCTGATGTCGGACAGCGGGAAAACGCTTTACAGCGCCAGTGTCAGCGAGTTTCCTGTCACAGTCAGTATTTCGGGCATCACTTCTTCTACAGGGACAGGTACCATTCTTATGACATACACGTATGACGCGATCGTGACTGAAGCGACAGAATCTACAGCGGCTGTGACGGAGAAACGAACCGCCAGCTTTGAGCGCACGGTTACCTTTACGAAGGACTAGAGTATGGAGGAGATATTTCAGGGGAAAATCACCAGGGGCGTAGGGGGCTTTTACTACGTCTTCGTTCCCGCAAAAGAGAAGATGTACGAATGTCGGGCCAGGGGGATTTTCCGCAATGATAAAATTAAACCGCTTGTGGGGGATGATGTCGGGATTCAGATTATTTCAGAGGAGGATGCGGTGGGAAATATTTCCCGTATTCTTCCCAGAACGAGCTGTCTGATCCGTCCGGCGGTGGCCAATGTAGACCAGGCGATGGTAATTTTCTCCGTTAAAAAACCGGATATCAGTCTGAATTTGCTGGACCGGCTGCTGATTCATATGGAACAGCAGCATTTGCCTGTATTTCTCTGCCTGAACAAAGAGGACCTTGACGCGGAACATACAGGAGAAGCGATAGCCGCGGCTTACAGGGCAGCAGAATATCCGGTGCTTAAGATCAGCGCGCTGGAGGATGAGAATGTGGACTGTGTGCTGGACTGCCTGAAAGGAAAGACTACGACTGTTGCTGGTCCGAGCGGCGTTGGAAAATCCACACTGATCAACCGCCTTCAGTCTCAGACCCGGATGGAAACCGGCAGCGTCAGCAGGAAGCTTTCGCGCGGCAGGCATACTACCAGATATTCTCAGCTGATTCCGATAGACCAGGACAGCTATATTCTGGATACCCCGGGTTTTGGCTCTTTAGAGCTGTTTGACCTTGAAAAGGAAGATCTGGCGTCGTATTACAGAGAATTTGAGCCATATGAAGCGACATGTAAATTTACCGGCTGCAGCCATATTCACGAGCCTGTGTGCGGAGTGAAAGAAGCGCTTCAGCAGGGAAAGATCAGTGCGCTGCGCTACGAGACCTATCGGACGCTTTATGAAGAGCTGGCCGGCCAGCAGAAAAAATACTGAAGGGAGAGAAACATAAATGAAGCTGGGCATTGTTGGTCTTCCCAATGTGGGGAAGAGCACTTTATTTAATTCACTGACAAAAGCGGGAGCGGAGAGCGCCAACTATCCGTTCTGCACCATCGATCCGAACGTGGGGATCGTGGCGGTTCCGGATGAACGCATCCGCCTTCTGGGAGAAATGTACCATTCTAAGAAGGTGACGCCGGCCGTCATTGAGTTTGTGGACATCGCCGGTCTGGTGAAGGGAGCCTCCAAGGGAGAGGGCCTGGGCAACCAGTTTTTAAGCCACATCAGGGAGGTGGACGCGATCGTCCACGTCGTGCGCTGTTTTGAGGACAGCAATGTGGTGCATGTGGACGGCAGCGTCAATGCCCTGCGGGATATTGAAACCATCAATATCGAGCTGATTTTTTCTGATCTGGAGATTCTGGAACGGAGAATGGCGAAGCTTTCCAAGGTAGCCAGGATGGATAAGACGGCGGGAAAAGAATACGCCCTTCAGGAACGCATCAAAGAGCATCTGGAGTCAGGGAAGCTCGCGAAGAGCATGACATTTGAGGATGAGGATGAAGCGGCATGGTTTGCCTCCTACAATCTTCTGACGGCCAAACCGGTTATTTTTGCCGCCAATGTGGCGGAGGATGATCTGGCTGATGATGGTCAATCGAATGTCTGGGTGCGGCAGGTGCGGGATTACGCGGCGAAGGAAGGCTGCGAGGTCTTTGTCATCAGCGCGCAGATCGAGGAGGAAATCTCGGAGCTTGACGATGACGAGAAGCAGATGTTTTTGGAGGATCTGGGACTTTCTGAATCCGGTCTGGAAAAGCTGATTGCCGCCAGCTACAGGATTTTAGGCCTGCAGAGCTTTCTGACTGCCGGCGAGGACGAGACCAGGGCCTGGACCATCAGGGTAGGAACCAAAGCGCCCCAGGCGGCGGGGAAGATCCATTCCGATTTTGAGAGAGGCTTTATCAAGGCGGAGGTGGTCAATTATAAGGACCTGCTCCAGTACGGCTCTCTTGCGGCTGCCAGGGAAAAAGGCCTGGTCGGGATGGAAGGCAAGGACTATGTCGTGCAGGACGGAGACGTGATTTTATTCCGTTTTAATGTATAAGGAGCGCTTATGCCGGAAGTAATGAACAGCACTGATATTGCATTCCCCAATCTGGGGATTTATCTGGAAAATGTACCGAAGTCTTTTTCAATTTTCGGGTTTTCCATCGCCTTTTACGGGGTCATCATCGGCATCGCGATGATCTGCGGAATTTTTCTGGCGACACATCTGGCGAAGGTTTCGGGACAGGATCCGGATCTTTACTGGGATTTTATCATTTACGCGATTATTTTTTCCATCATCGGAGCCAGGCTGTATTATGTAATCTTTTCCTGGGATAAATATAAGGATAATCTGCTCAGTATTTTCAACCTGCGCCAGGGCGGCCTCGCGATTTACGGCGGTGTGATAGCCGCGTTTCTCACACTATATGTATTCACCCGGGTGAAACACTTAAGCTTTTGCCAGATGGCGGATACTGCCGTGCCGGGGCTGGTCCTGGGACAGGTCATCGGCCGTTGGGGCAACTTTATGAACCGGGAGGCGTTCGGTGATTACACAGATAATCTGTTCGCGATGGCGCTTCCGGTCGATGCGGTGCGGTCGAATGAGATCACCCAGACCATGCTGGATCATATGGCGGAGGGGGCAAATTATGTGCAGGTGCACCCGACCTTTCTTTATGAATCGCTCTGGAACCTCTGCCTTTTGATTTTCCTTCTTCTTTACCGGAACAGGAAAAAGTTTGAGGGAGAGATTACTCTCTTTTATCTTGCCGGATATGGCATCGGGCGTTTCTGGATTGAGGGACTGCGTACCGACCAGCTTCTGATCCCGTATTTGAATATTCCGATTTCTCAGCTTATTGGCATTACTGCCTTTGTGGTCTGTATGGTTGCAGACATTCTGGTGCGGGTGCATGTGTCGGATGAGAAGGAATATCTGGGGGAGTCCAGAAGCCTGAAGGATAACCAAAAAATGGGGAAGGATCAGTAGGACGCATTGTTCGCAGCAGTGCTGTGTACTGTAAAAAAGGGGAAAGGCTGCAAATTGGTTCTCAGCAAAAAGACAAAAATCATCATATTGTGCGTATTACTTGTACTGACCCTTGCGTTTATCTGGGGAAACTCTCTTCTGCCTGCTTCTGAATCCGAAAAACTGAGCGATACAGTAAAGGAGGTCTTAGAACAGGTCCTGCCGGAGGATTTTTTTCAGGGAGACGGTTCGGATGACAGCAATCTGATTCGGAAGCTTGCACACTTTACGGAATTCACCCTTCTGGGTATGGAACTGACCCTGCTGTTATGGGAAATTCTGCAATATTCTGTGACCACGCCGCTTCTGGCCGGCCTGCTGGCGGCTGTGACGGACGAGACCATTCAGATCTTCATTGAGGGGAGAGGAAGCTCTGTCAGGGATGTCTGGATTGATTTCGGCGGTGTGGCTTTAGGGACGCTTCTCATTTTTATACTGCGACGTTTCCAAAACAGGCGGCGCAGGCGGCCGCATGCCGCGTATCAGCAGCGGCATAAAGCGTGAAAGTTGTGACAACAATCGCGAAAAATCCATTTTTTCTGGTTGACAAAGAAAAGGGTTGTATGTATAATCTTTTAGGTATGGATTAGGAGATACTATGTTTATTGATCTGTCCGATGTATTTCATTCCGCGAGCGGCGATATTCATCAGCAGTACGCGGCGGAGCTTACGAAAGCCCGTTACAGGGGGCAGGATTTTCCTGTTTTAGAGAAGTCACCTTTTACACTTGACTGTACCTATGAGCAGGATGGTCAGGCCGCGGTAAAGGTGAACGGTTCCATCGTGCTGGATCTGTACTGCGACAGGTGTTTAAAGCCTGTGGCGGAACGGGTTGAGGTTCACGCTGAGAGAACTGTGTATGCGCCGGATTGTGTTCCCGCAGAGGAAGAGGAGGACAATCTGGAGATCATGGACAGCTATCAGTTAAACATGGAGCGTCTGATATTCAATGAAATTCTCATGAACTGGCCGGTGAAGGTTTTGTGCAGGCCGGACTGCAAAGGGCTTTGCAGGGTGTGTGGCAAGGACCTGAATCTGGGAGACTGCGGATGCGATGATTTTGTACCGGATCCCAGAATGGCAGTGATAAAAGATATCATTAACGCGGATAAGGAGGTGTAACGATGTCTATTTGTCCAAAGAACAGATCTTCCAAGGGAAGAAGAGACCGGAGAAGAGCAAACTGGAAAATGAACGCCACCACGCTGGTCAAATGCAGCAAATGTGGCGCTTTGATGGTTCCGCACAGAGTCTGCAAGGCCTGTGGTTCTTACAATAAGCGCGAGATCATCAGCACAGAGGAGTAACATGAAGGGCTGTCCGAAGGACGGCCCGATTTTTTTTACTTAAAACCCCCTTGCACTTGAAAAAAATTTGTTGTATAGTGTGCGTCGAGCAGTTCGGGAAGAAGTTTCAGTAAATGATATGGAAAGAATGGAATGGCGAAGTATTTAGTAATTGTGGAATCACCGGCCAAGGTGAATACCATCAAAAAATTTCTGGGAAGCAATTATGAGGTGATGGCCTCCAACGGCCATGTCCGCGACCTGCCCAAGAGCAGTCTGGGGATTGACGTGGAGAACGACTATGAGCCTCATTACATTATCATCCGGGGGAAGGGAGAGCTTTTATCAACCCTTCGCAAGGCGGCCAGAAAAGCGGATAAAATTTATCTGGCAACTGACCCTGACCGGGAGGGGGAAGCAATCTCCTGGCACCTGATGTATGCCCTGAAGCTGGATGAGAAAAAGGTTTCCCGGATTACATTCAATGAAATAACCAAAAACGCGGTCAGAGAATCCCTCAAACATGCCAGAGAAATCGACATGAACAGAGTGGACGCCCAGCAGGCCCGCCGTTTACTGGACAGAATGGTGGGATATAAAATCTCACCGCTTCTATGGTCCAAGATCAAAGGCGGTTTGAGCGCGGGACGCGTGCAGTCCGCGGCGCTTCGCATCATCTGCGATAAGGAAGCCCAGATCGAGGCTTTTATCCCACAGGAATACTGGACACTGGATGCCGAGTTCAAACTGCGCGGCGAGCGAAGGCCGGTCAAAGCGGCTTATTACGGCGATGAAACTGGCAGGGTGGATTTAAAGACGGAGGAGCAGGTCAGAGCCATTGAACAGGAGCTGGCAGGCGCGGCATATTTTGTCAGATCCGTGAAAAAGAGCGAGCATATCAGAAAAGCGCCGCTTCCTTTCACCACCTCCACGCTGCAGCAGGAAGCCAGCAGAACCCTGAATTTCTCAACACAGAAGACCATGCGCCTGGCGCAGCAGCTCTATGAAGGTGTTGCGGTGAAGGGACATGGGACAGTAGCGCTGATTACCTATCTGCGTACGGATTCAACCAGAATTTCTGAGGAAGCACTGTCTATGGCAAACGCCTATGTGTCGAAGGTTTACGGCCCGGAGTATCTGGGACACGTGCGGGACGGCAATGCGCACAAACAGAACGTGCAGGACGCCCATGAGGCGATCCGTCCTACGGATGTCACGCTGACGCCCATGGAATTGAAGGATCTTCTGCCGCGCGATCTGTTTCGCTTCTATCAGATGATCTGGCGCCGTTTTCTGGCGGCTGCCATGAAGGAAGCAAAATACGAGACCACTACTGTAAAGGTGGCGGCCGGCAGACATATTTTCAGCTTCAGCGCCTCCAGAACTCTCTTTGACGGTTTTATGGCCGTCAGCGGTCTGGACGAGGAGAAGACGGACAATGTCAGACTGACCAGGGAAGTGGAGGAGGGCAGCGAAGTGACGCTTGAAAAGCTGTCCGGCGAGAAACATTTCACACAGCCGCCCGCGCACTTTACGGAGGCGAGCCTGGTGAAAACCCTGGAAGAGCTTGGCATCGGCAGACCCAGTACCTACGCGCCTACCATTACCCTTTTGCTGAATCGCCGCTACGTCACCAAGGAAAAGAAAAACCTCTATGTGACCGAGCTGGGCGATGTGGTGAATCATATGATGGTGGAGAATTTTCCCACCATTGTGGATGTGAATTTCACCGCCGCCGTGGAATCCCTTTTGGATGGCGTCGAGGAAGGAAAGGTCCAGTGGAAGAGCATCATCCGTAATTTCTATCCGGACCTGGACGAGGCGGTAAAGGAAGCGGAGAAAAAGCTGGAAAAGGTAGAGGTCAAGGATGAGGTCAGCGACGTGCCCTGCGAACTCTGCGGCCGGATGATGGTTTATAAATATGGCCCGCACGGTAAGTTCCTGGCCTGCCCCGGCTTTCCGGAATGCCGCAACACCAAACCCTATTATGAAAAAATCGGCGTGAAATGTCCGAAGTGCGGCGGCGATATCGTAGTGCGCAGGACCCGCAAGGGGCGCAGATATTATGGCTGTATCCATAATCCGGACTGCGATTATATGGTCTGGCAGAGACCAAAAGAGTCAGAATTGTCCGAATTGAAGCAAGAATCATGAAAATTTCAAAATATTTATAATTTTCCGATAATTTCATTGATTTTACGTAATTGTCGTGCTATACTACGGCTTGAAATGAAACAGAAATGCCGGCGCACTGTGTAATTGATACGGACAGAGGCGCGATGAGACGGCGGGATACGCGGAGGGTATTTGCACAATGGGCAGTGTACAGCTGTTGGATAAAACCAGAAAAATCGGTAAATTACTGCACAATAATAATTCCAGCAAGGTGGTTTTCACAGATATCTGTCAAGTCATGAAGGAAATCATCGCATCCAATGTCCTGGTCATCAGCAAAAAAGGCAAGGTACTGGGCTTAAGCTATTCAGAGAATGTAGAATGCATTCATGAGCTGATCGACGTGGGAGTGGGAGGCTTTATTGACGGCCTGCTCAATGAACGTCTTCTGGGCGTTCTCTCCACGAAGGAGAATGTGAACCTTCTGACGCTTGGATTTGAGAATGAGGACATTCGCCGTTTCCAGGCGGTGATTTCTCCCATCGAAATCGCGGGCGAGCGCCTGGGCACGCTCTTCGTGTACCGTAATGAGGAACAGTATGGCATCGACGACATTATCCTCTGCGAGTATGGTTCTACGGTTGTGGGACTGGAGATGCTGCGCGCGGTCAACGAAGAAAACGCCGAAGAGGTCCGCAAGGTCAATGTGGTCAAATCCGCCATCAATACCCTGTCTTTTTCCGAGATGGAGGCGATCGTCCATATCTTTGATGAGCTCGACGGCACGGAAGGCATTCTGGTGGCCTCCAAGATTGCAGACAGAGTGGGGATTACCCGTTCCGTGATTGTCAATGCGCTGCGTAAGTTTGAATCCGCCGGCATCATTGAATCCAGATCCTCCGGCATGAAGGGCACTTACATCAAGGTGTTAAACGATGCTGTCTATTCTGAGGTCGCGGAGCTGAAGAAAAATCTGAAGAAACCATCGTGAAAATATTTCATTCACACTAAAAAAATACAAAAAAACAAAACACCCTATTGCAAAGAGGGTGTTTTTATGTTACAAATTTAATGTTGACTAAAAAACACGTCTGCCGATTTGCGGCCGGTCTTCTTTTGGAAGCAGCCGCGGAGAGGATTCTCATAACGCGGGGAGTCGGGATGGCAGGCGAAAGAAAAACCAAACGGAGGACATTATGAGCGTTATTTCAATGAAACAGCTGTTGGAGGCCGGCGTACACTTCGGCCACCAGACCAGAAGATGGAACCCCAAGATGGCTCCTTACATCTTCACCGAGAGAAACGGAATCCACATCATCGACCTGCAGAAGTCTGTGGTAAAAGTGGACGAGGCCTATAAGGCAGTGGTAGAGCTGGTATCAAACGGCGGTACCATCCTTTTTGTAGGAACGAAGAAGCAGGCGCAGGATGCGGTTAAGACCGAGGCGGAGCGCTGCGGTATGTACTATGTGAACCAGAGATGGCTCGGCGGTACTCTGACAAATTTCAGAACCATCAGAAGCCGTATCGCCAGACTCAGAGAGATTGAGAATATGGCTGTGGACGGCACCTTTGACGTCCTGCCCAAAAAAGAAGTTGTGGCACTGCGCAAGGAGTGGGAGAAGCTTGAGAAAAACCTTGGCGGCATCAAGGACATGGAGAGAATTCCGGACGCAATCTTTGTCGTGGATCCCAAGAAGGAGCGCATCTGCGTGCAGGAGGCTCATACGCTTGGCATCACGCTGATCGGTATCGGCGATACCAACTGTGACCCAGAGGAGCTGGATTATATCATCCCCGGCAATGACGACGCGATCCGCGCGGTCAAGCTGATCACCTCCAAGATAGCGGACGCTGTCATCGAGGCGAACCAGGGTGAGACCGCCGACGAAGACGAAGCCGTTATGGCGGCGCAGGCGGAGAGCGAGCCGACCGATATCGAGGAAGTAGCCGCCGAAGAGGCATAAATTTAAAGGAGAACAATCATATGGCGATTACAGCAGCAATGGTAAAAGAACTGCGCGAGATGACCGGCGCAGGCATGATGGACTGCAAAAAAGCTTTAACTGAAACCAATGGCGACATGGAAGCCGCTGTTGATTTCTTAAGAAAAAACGGACAGGCAAAGGCTGAGAAGAAGGCCGGTCGTGTTGCGGCGGAAGGTCTGTGCGCGATTGTGAAAGAGGATGATCACACCGCGGCAGTCGTTGAGGTGAACTCCGAGACTGACTTTGTGGCTAAGAACGCGGATTTCCAGGCGTATGTAAAGAGTGTGGCGACCCAGGCCGTGAAGAGCGATTCCAAGGATCTGGACGCTTTCCTGTCTGAGCCGTGGGCTGAGAAGCCGGAAGTGACCGTCAAGGACGCGCTGGTGGAGAAGGTTGCCGTCATCGGCGAGAACCTGACCATCCGTCGTTTTGAGAAGGTCGTGGAGGAGAATGGCTTTGTAGCCACTTATGTACACGGCGGCGGCAGAATTGGTGTTATTGTGGATGTGGAGACCGATGTGGTAAATGACGCTGTCAAAGAGGCGATGAACAATATCGCGATGCAGATTGCGGCGCTTCGTCCGAAGTTCGTGACCGCTTCCGAAATCTCCGAGGAGCACAGACAGCATGAGATCGAGATCTTAAAAGAACAGATCGCCAACGATCCTTCCTTTGCCGGCAAGCCGGAAAAGGTGATCAACGGCACGATTATGGGCCGCCTGAACAAAGAGTTCAAGGAAATCTGCCTGATGAATCAGATCTATGTGAAGGCGGAGGACGGCAAGCAGACTGTTTCCCAGTATCTTGCGCAGGTTGCCAAGGCCAACAACGCGAAGCTTACCGTGAAGCGTTTTGTCCGTTTCGAGACCGGTGAGGGCATCGAAAAGAAAAAGGACGATTTCGCGGCGGAAGTGATGGCGCAGGCAGGTATGTAATCGACGCCTGACATTTTACAAAAGATCATTTTATGATGATAACGACGAAAGAGGATTCCCATAAGAGGGGTCCTCTTTTTTTGAAGTGATGGTGCTGGCTATTGACTATAGAGAGGTTCGCATCAGGATACATACTCGTTTTTATTCTAAACAGTAGTTCTTCCGCATAGAATATCCGGGAAGGGATGGTGAGAATCTATGCGTGCATCAGAGAGCCATGAGGAGGGAAACGTAAGCCGGGCGGGACAGATGAAATGTTTTCGCATCATCATGGGTATGGGCTTTGCATCGGGCAGTATCCTGGTTATGCTCTGCAGACGGAAGCTTCTGCAGGATATTTCTCTTCTGGATGAGGACAGCTTGTATCTGGTCAGGGACAGCCTGGTAGAAGGAAGGGCATACTTTTTTTATCTGCTGCCCAGGCGCCTGTTTGTTTTTGCGGTGCTGTTGCTTCTGTGGTGGTATGGTGTGGGAAGCGCAGGGCTGAAGCTGCTGGGATTTTTAATGGGAATGGAGGCGGACATCTGGCTGCAGGCCTGCCTGGAGCAGTATCGTCTGAAAGGCATCCTGCTGTGGGTCTTTTTATATGTTCCATACATATTTTTCTATCTGGGCGCGATTCTGCTGGGACTTATGATCTGTGAAGCACAGGGAGACAGGTATGAAAGGGTGCGCAGAGTGCGGGAGAAACCATGGCTTTTTCTTGCTGCGACAGCTTTATTTTTGCTGGGATTGTATCTGGAGAGTGCGGTTCATCCGCAGTGGCTGAAGAGTTTTCTGAAAATGTTCTGACTTCATAAAAATTTAATCATTTTCCAATACGATAATCTGGCTCTCCCGTGCCTATATAGAGTGAAGGGAGGATGACCGCCATACAGGCGGCCGCAAAAAATATGAATCATACAGAAAGTTATATCGATCATGAAAGTGTGGACAGCAATCTGCACATGGTAAGTCTTGCCGGAAACGTGGAGGGCAAAGATACTTTTGTCTGGGCTGTCTGGGAGGACAGAAAGCTGCTGACAGAATATCAGGAGCGGCTTCGGGCCTGGTTTTTAAATGAAATGGGGACCGTGACCGGGCAGGGGGAAACGGAGATCTTAAAAGAGCTTGTGCGCGTCAGTTCCGGACTGAAATGCAGGCTGTATCTCTATTGTGACCAGAAACTGTACAGAGCCGGTGACAGGGTGGAAGAGGGTGAGTATATCATCGAGCCGCCGCTTGGCGCAAGTGTACATAAAGAAGGACAGGCCATGTCGCTGCCGCTTCAGAAGGAGCTGGAACAGATGAAAAAAGAACTCGCGGAAATGCCTTCCTGTGTCAGCGAAGGGGAAATGCCGGAGATTCGAACACTGGGAAATATCTGGCAGCGCAATATCATGGATTGTATTGCGCAGGACAGCTTAAGCTATGCGTATTTTATGCTGTGGGAGGCGCGCTAGATGCAGGGGCGCTGGCGTATGGACAGACAGCTGCACCACGGCAATATGTCCGACATCTGGCTTTTGCAGAGCAATACTGTTTCCTGGAATCTGGTTTTAAAATCAGCCACTGAATCGGAAAAGTCTCGCTGGGCCATGTCCCGAGAAATTTTCTTTTTAAGTCAGCTGCGCGGGGAGGGAATTCCGTTTCTGTATCATAACGGAAGCCAGGGTGGGGTCCCCTGGTATGTCATGCCGTTTTATCAGGGCGAGACACTGCGGGAAAGACTGGAGAGGCTGTCTGTCCTGCCGGAGTCAGAGGCGGTGCGGATCGGACGGAGATTATGCAAAATTCTGTCTGTTCTTCACGGCGCGAAAAGGCCCGTGATCTATGGAGATTTAAAGCCTGAAAATATCCTCATCACAGACAGCGGCGGTGTTTATTTGCTGGATTACGGCAATGCCTGGATCGTGGGAGAGGATCAGAGTCAGATCGGATTTCGCGGTACGCCCGGATATGCCGCGCCGGAGTGCTGGCATCTGGAAAAAGCCGACGTTGGCGTTGATATTTTTGCGCTGGGCGTGACGCTGCATCAGATGCTGGAGGGAGGCAGGCCAGAGGAGCATTTTGGAAAGTATCGTCTGCATGATGGAGCGCAAAAAAAGCGGTGGCAGGCACTCATTCATGCCTGCACCGCTTTAAACGCAAAGAAAAGAATCCGGGATATCAGGGAAGTGGACCGGAGGCTTTATGCCATCTCAGCGATGTAATAAATCAGTTCCTCGGAATCCTGCCAGCCCAGACACGGATCGGTGATGGACCTGCCGTAGACGCCCTCGCCGATTTTCTGGCTGCCCTCCTCGATATAGCTCTCGATCATCAGGCCCTTGACCATATTGTGAATGTCGTGGTCAAGTCTGCGGGAGTGCAGAACCTCCTTCACGATGCGAATCTGCTGCTTAAACTTTTTGTTGGAGTTGGAATGGTTCGTATCCACGATACAGGCGAGGTTTTTCAGGTCCCGTTCCTGATACATGTTCAGCAGCGTGATCAGGTCTTCATAGTGATAATTAGGCAGGTTTCTGCCGTTTTTGCTGGTGGAGCCTCTTAAGATGGCGTGAGAGAGCGGATTGCCGTCTGTGGAGACCTCATAGCCGCGGAACGTGAAGGTGTGCTTCTGCTGCGCGGCGTAGATGGAATTGAGCATGACGGTGAAATCGCCGCTGGTCGGATTTTTCATGCCGGTGGCCACATCAAAGCCGCTGCTGACCAGACGATGATGCTGATCCTCCACGGAGCGGGCGCCGATTGCCACATAGGAGAGCAGATCCTCCACATAAGGCCAGTTCTCCGGATAGAGCATCTCATCGGCCGCGCTTAAACCGGTCTCGCGCATGGCGCGGGTGTGCATGTGTCTGACGGCCAGAAGTCCCGCGGCAAAATCCTCTTTCTGATTTGGGTTGGGCTGGCTGGCCAGGCCCTTGTAGCCGTCGCCGTTGGTACGGGGTTTGTTGGTGTAAATGCGGGGAATCAGGATCAGACGATCTTTCACCTTGTCATTTACCGCTGCCAGACGGGTAATGTAATCGCAGACTGCGTCCTCGTTGTCCGCGCTGCATGGGCCGATGATAACCAGAAATTTATCGCTTTTTCCTTCGAGTACCGCGCTGATCTCGGCGTCTCTGGCCGCTTTGATTTTGGCCAGGTTGTCCGGCAGCGGATATGCCGCAAGGATCTCCTGCGGGGTGGGCAGCAGCTTATCGTATACAAAACTCATTTCGAAAGGTTCTCCTTTGCAGTATTCTATATTTGCTCATCTGTCAGACGCCCAAAATGTGCGTGACTGGAATATATTCTATTATATTTGCCGTTCTTTTGCAAATGATTTTCATGTATTTTGACACCGTTTCAGACATTTATACACAAAAAAATACCGCGGCGGACAGCTGGGCGAAGAGCAGCCCGTAGAAATATCCCCTGATACCGATCTGCGGGATACTGAAAAAGACGAAACACAGTCTCAAAAAGACACTGAAGGTATTGATAAAAAAGACGCCGAACGCGTCGCCAAGACCCTGCAGAATGCCGGAGAGAACCTGGTTTAAATACAGCAGGGGACAAAGCAGGCACAGAGAACGGATATATCCGGCCGCCAACGGCTCCTGAAAGATGACATTTCCCAGAAAATCCGCGAAGAGAAATAAAGCAAGTGAGCAGAAGACTCCCAGAAATACCAATATGAAGCTGGTATTGATCATGATGGTGCGAATCCGCCCATACTCTTTGCGGCTATGCGCCTGTGAGACAGTGGGCAGGAGCATCTGACTGAACGGACCGATGAAAGCGCCAGGGAAAAAGAGCACGGGCAGGGCGATGCCGGTCAGAATGCCGTAGATAGTCAGTGCTTCGGCGTCTGTACAGCCGTAAAGTCTTAAAGAAAGCGGGATGCGCACAGCTTCGACGCTTTGCAGAAAATTAAGTGAAAGACGGTTTAAAGAGAGCGGCGCGGCCATGGAGAACAGATTCCGCATACAGAAACGGAACGGTTGCAGATGCTCCATGTGCGATACAATTGGAGTATGACTGTGCTCTGGCTGAAGATACTCCCTTTTTGAGATTTGCAGGGAATTGCTGCCTCCAAATATCGCGCAGAAAAGGCAGGCACACACAGCCACAAACTCGCCGGCGGCGGAGCCGATCACGGCAAAGCGCAGCGAAACAGCGCTGCCGCCTGCTTTTGAGAACTCACACAGGAAAATTACCGTGGTCACGCGCACCAACTGTTCGAACAACTGACAGAAGGCCGGCATCTTAGCCTTCTGCTGTCCAAGCCAGTAACCGGCAAAGCAGCTGTGAACGGCAGACAGAGGAAAGGAGATTGCCAGAATATTTAAGAGCGCTTCTGTCTGTGCTTCCTGCAGATACCCATTGGCAAGCGCACTGGAATAATGCCGGATGAACAATGCGAGAATGGTGGATATACTGACGCTGATAAAAAGACTGGCGAGCAGATAGGATTTTTTCAATCGCTGCTGACTGTCGTCAAGCTCCGCGATTCGTTTGGACAGGGCGGTCTGTATGCCGGAACAACTGACGGCCATGACCATGGCGGTCACGGGCGCGGTCATCTGCAGAACGCCGACTGCCTGCGCGCCGAATGTGCGGGACAGATATATCCGGTATAAAAAACCGATCAGCCGCGAAAGAAAACCTGCCGCGGATAAAATCAGAGTGCCTGTCAGAATGGGATGTTTTTTCATGAACCGCCTTCTTTTTACTGTCGTTTTCGGGAGTTATTGATTCATTATATTAAGAAGGTGGATTGGGTATGCCAGATGAACTAGAGCTTTACAAACTTTGGATGTCTCTTTTCATAGATGGTATAATAAGAAAAGCCGGCCTGTTTTAATACCTCGCATGCGCGGTCAAAGCCGTCAGCCATCCGATCCGGTGTGTGCGCGTCGCTTCCGATTGTGACAAATTCTCCGCCCAGCTGACGGAAACGCTTTAATATAAGAAGAGATGGATTCAGCTCCCTCAAACCACAGCGGATCGCGCCGGTGTTGCATTCCAGCGCCTTACCGGTCAGCGCCAGCTTCTTTAAGATTTCATCCAGAATGTCCTGATACTGCTCAAAGGTATAATATTGATCTTTCGTCGGGCCGTAACGCACCACATAGTCCAGGTGGCCGAAGGAATCATACCGGTCAAACGCGTTGATATTCTCCAGAACGCAGTCAAAATACTCCCTGTAGCAGTCGGCTTCCCTGCGCCCCTGATAAAAGGCGGGATAATAAGGGTCCTGCCCGTGGACGACGTGTGTGGAGCCGATGACAAAATCAAAGGGCCACTCCTTTAGCAGCTCTCTGTGCTGCGCGGTCAGATGGGGCTGCAAACCGAGCTCCAGGCCGAAGCGCAGGCGGATTGAGCCCGCATATTTTTCCTGAAGCTGTACAAACTGTTGATGATAGGCCTCAATGTCCAGTAAAAAGGTGTCCGCGGGACAGTCTGCGCTTGCCGGATAATCCAGATCCAGATGCTCTGTGAAGCAGATGTCCGTAAGACCTTTGGAGATGGCCGCAAGGATCGTCTCCTCCATGGGGGTATCTGAGTCGCCGGAGAAGGAAGTGTGCAGGTGAGAATCAATCAGGCAGGGCATAAGGGGCTCCTTTCTTAAGCTGAAATTTGCAATCAGTCTGTCATAATTTCGAAGTAAGTATACACAAGTATTTCATGCTTGTCAAAAATCCTGTAAAAAAATCTTAAAAAGTGAAGACGGGGGCTTGCCAAATATAGGAAAAACGGGTACAATGACAGTACTGATATAAATTTATCAAACTTGCTAACACAGATGCAAACGCATCTGAAAATGAATTTCAGGAGGAAATTGAAAATGGCAGTAAGAGTAGCAATCAATGGTTTCGGCCGTATCGGCCGCCTTGCATTCAGACAGATGTTTGGTGCAGAGGGTTATGAAGTAGTGGCAATCAATGACTTGACAAGCCCCAAGATGCTGGCGCACTTGTTAAAGTATGATTCCTCTCAGGGCAAATATGCACTGGCTGACACCGTTTCCGCCGGTGAGGACACCATCACCGTAGACGGCAAGACCCTGAAGATCTACAAAGAGCCCGATGCCAACAACTGCCCTTGGGGTGAGTTAAAGATCGACGTTGTACTGGAGTGCTCCGGCTTCTACACCAGCAAGGCCAAGGCACAGGCGCACATCAACGCCGGCGCTCGTAAGGTAGTCATTTCCGCTCCTGCGGGCAATGACCTTCCCACCATCGTTTATAATGTAAACCATACCACCTTAAAGCCTGAGGATACCATCATTTCCGCCGCGAGCTGCACCACCAACTGCCTGGCTCCGATGGCGAAAGCATTAAACGATCTGGCTGGCATCAAGTCCGGTATCATGAGCACCATTCACGCTTACACTGGTGATCAGATGATCCTTGACGGACCGCAGAGAAAAGGCGATCTGAGAAGAAGCCGTGCGGGCGCGGTCAATATCGTACCGAACTCCACCGGCGCTGCCAAGGCAATCGGTCTGGTTATTCCTGAGCTGAACGGCAAGCTGATCGGCTCCGCACAGCGTGTTCCTACTCCCACCGGTTCCACCACGATCCTGGTTGCTACCGTTGAGAAGAGCGTAACCAAGGAAGAGATCAACGCGGCGATGAAGGCTGCTTCCAACGAGTCCTTCGGCTACAACGAGGATGAGATCGTTTCCAGCGATATCGTAGGCAGCACCTATGGATCCATCTTCGATGCTACCCAGACCATGGTGGGTGCTGACAATCTGGTACAGGTTGTTTCCTGGTATGACAATGAGAACTCCTACACCTCTCAGATGGTTCGTACCATTAAGTATTTCAGTGAGTTAGCATAAGACCCGGCTGTGAATTAAAAGAGTAATTTAACAGACCTTAACAGGTCCGGTCTCAGGACCGGGCCTGTTTTACGTCATCCCGTTATTTCTGGAGTTTTCTGTGAGAAAATGACAAAGAGGCCGGGAATGATATTTAAGATAATTTGGAGGATAAAAACATGGGATTGAATAAAAAATCCGTAGACGATTTCAGCGCGGCCGGCAAGAGAGTTCTGGTCAGATGCGATTTCAACGTACCGTTAAAGAACGGCGAGATCACGGACGAGACCCGTATCGTAGCGGCTCTGCCTACTATTCAGAAGCTTGTCAATGACGGCGGCAAAGTCATCCTTTGCTCCCACCTTGGCAAGGTGAAAAACGGCCCCAACGAGGGTGAGTCCTTAGCGCCTGTGGCTAAGAGACTGAGCGAGAAGTTTGGCAAGGAAGTGAAGTTTGTAGCTGATTACAATGTAACCGGCGAAGCGGCAACCGCTGCTGTAGCAGCCATGCAGCCCGGCGATGTAATCTTACTGCAGAATACCCGTTTCCGCGGCGCTGAGGAGACCAAAAACGGCGCTGAGTTCAGCAAGGAGCTGGCGGATCTGTGCGATGATTACGTATGTGACGCGTTCGGTTCCTCCCACAGAGCGCACGCTTCCGTGGCAGGCGTGACCGAGTATGTCCGCGCCAAGGGCGGCAACTGCGCGGTTGGCTACCTGATGGAGAAAGAAATCAACTTCCTGGGCAACGCCGTAGAGAATCCGGTAAGACCTTTCGTAGCCATTCTGGGCGGCGCAAAGGTTGCTGACAAGCTGAACGTGATTTCCAACCTGCTGGAGAAGTGCGACACCCTGATCATCGGCGGCGGAATGGCCTACACCTTCTTGAAGGCGCAGGGCTATGAGGTTGGTACTTCCCTCTGCGATGACAGCAAGCTTGACTACTGCAAAGAGATGATGGCGAAGGCGGAGCAACTGGGCAAAAAGCTTCTGCTTCCGGTTGATACCGTTGTGACCAGCGAGTTCCCGAACCCGATTGATGCCGAGATCGCGACTGAGGTGTACGACTCCACCCAGCTTCCGGCTGACAAGATGGGCATGGACATCGGACCCAAGACCCAGGCTATGTACGCGGAAGCGGTGAAGACGGCGAAGACCGTTGTCTGGAACGGACCGATGGGCGTGTTTGAGAACCCGATCCTGGCAAAGGGCACTGTAGCGGTAGCACAGGCGCTGGCTGATACCGACGCGACGACCGTGATCGGCGGCGGCGACTCCGCGGCGGCTATTAATCAGCTTGGCTTTGCGGATAAGGTAACGCATATCTCTACCGGCGGCGGCGCTTCCCTTGAATTCCTGGAAGGTAAGGAGCTGCCCGGCGTTTACGCGGCTGATGACAAATAAGAAGTGATATTTCAGTAAAATATTCGGATAAAACGGCATCTGACAGGCCTTAAATCGGGCGCGGACGATGCCGTTTGTCCGGAATAAGATTTCTGATGTACTGAAAAAGAAAGAGGTAAAATCATATGGCAAGAAAGAAGATTATCGCCGGCAACTGGAAGATGAACATGACTCCTTCCCAGGCGGTAGAACTGATCGAGACTTTAAAACCGCTCGTTGTGAATGACGATGTGGACGTGGTATTCTGCGTACCGGCGATTGACATCATTCCGGCTGTGGAGGCAGTAAAGGGTACCAATATCCAGATCGGTGCTGAGAACATGTATTATGAGGAGAAGGGCGCTTACACAGGCGAGATTGCTCCCGCCATGTTAGTAGACGCCGGTGTGAAATATGTCATCATCGGCCACTCCGAGAGACGCGAGTATTTCGCGGAGACCAATGAGACTGTCAATAAGAAAGTCCTGAAGGCCTTCGAGCATGGTCTGACCCCCATCATCTGCTGTGGTGAGACCCTGACACAGAGAGAGCAGGGCATCACCATTGATTTCGTTCGTCAGCAGATCAAGATCGCGTTCCAGAACGTGACCGCTGAGCAGGCGGCGACAGCGGTGATCGCGTATGAGCCCATCTGGGCCATCGGCACCGGGAAGACCGCGACCAGCGACCAGGCGGAGGAAGTCTGCGCGGCTATCCGTGCCTGCATCGCGGAGATCTACGATGAAGCGACTGCACAGGCCATCCGTATCCAGTACGGCGGCTCCGTGAACGCCAAAACCGCGGCTGACCTCTTTGCCAAAGAGGACATCGACGGCGGTCTGGTGGGCGGCGCGAGCTTAAAGGCGGAGTTCGGACAGATCGTGAATTATCAGTAAACACGAACACTTATAAGCAAACATACAAAAAGGTAACTGTCCTCAGCCTCACAAACTGAGCAGTTACCTTTTGTACTTCTGTAACAATAAATTTCGGGCGACCGTCTGCATTACGGCAACACCATTTCTCTGTTTAGTTTATCTCTTTTTCACCAGAATGTCAACTATTTTCCCACCCGTCAGGTAAATATTTACTCGTATTGTCGATCATATCGTCCGCCAGCTGCTTTACATCGGCCTCAGAAGCCCTCCCTTTCACCAGTGGATCGTTCAGGAAAGCTTGATACACGAGCTCTCTGTTGCAGGTCAGCGCCGCCTCCAGGGTATATTCATGGTTCTCGATATGCGGCATGAGAAGTGAACGCAGATCATCTGTCACCGCCCCCGCGATCAGCGGCTTGATGGAGTCGCGGGAAAATATCGCGTTGGTTTCCACAACAGCGGAAGCGGGCAGGTTGGGAATCTGCAGGCCCGTGTTAGGGATATTCACGTTGCTGACCACACGGGTGAGGCCGCATAACGCCTTGATTAAGAGAATTCCCTCTTCTCCGGACGGCTTTAACTCGATTTCCTCTTCGCCGCTTTTCAGGCGGGCACTTTTTTCCAGGCGGCGTTTTAAGTCCGCTTTTCTCCAGTCTACGGTAGTCAGACCGAATTTCCAGGAACTGACAGTTTCGGGATCCTTCAGATATTCCTCGCCGGGCATAAATTCTGCCAGGTGACGATCCCCTGCCGCGGCAATCAGACCATAGCGATTGAACAAATCAAACTTCACGCGGTGCGCGCAGGCAAAAGTATTATTGGCCCAGTTCTTGTCCGGTTCATTGTAGCCTTCCTCAAAATGGGCGTCGATATAATCCCGATAGACAGGGAAGAGGTCGATTCCTTTATAGGAGGCGGAGTCAAACCAGGTGAAGTGGTTGATGCCCAGGACGTTGACAATGATGTCCCGGCGGTCGATATTTTCGATGCCGAAGGTTTCCTCGCAGATGCCCTTGAGTACCTTCTGCGTGCCGAAGACTTCGTGGCAGCAGCCGAAGGCTTTGATTTCGGGGAATACATGATACAGGGTTTTGACGCACAGGGACATGGGGTTGGTATAATTGATGACCCAGGCGTCGGGCGCGTACGCTTTGATGGCGTTCGCAAATTCCACGAACATGGGAAGCGTTCGCAGGGCGCGGATGGTGCCGCCGGGGCCTGCCGTATCGCCGACGGACTGCCAGATGCCCAGACGCTCCGGTAAATGTACGTCGGACTGCATCTCATCGAAGGTGCCGGGCAGGATGGAGATGACCACGAAATCCGCGCCGGTCAGTGCCTCCTTGATGGTGTCGCAGGTAGTATAATTCCATTTCCCGACGGTGTCCTCACGGTCAGTGAGATGATTGCCGATGATCTCGTTGCTTAAGGCAGCCTCCTTGTCGATGTCGTAGAGACGGATGGTGCCGCTTAAGGACGCGTCCATGGACAGGTCCGTCATGAAGGTCCAGGCCCAGCCGCGGGAGCCTCCGCCGATGTAGGCGATCTGCAGGTCAGTTACTTTGTCATTTGCGTATTTCATAGATGTCCTCCTGAAAGATGAAATGAATGATGCATAATCTTGACAGAAAAGAGTATAGCATATATTTTCCGGATATGCGCTGAAAATTTCTTTTTTCTTGTTTTACCTTCGTAATCCTGTTATACTAACTCGGAATAGAACCTGAACAAAGAGACTATATGCATTCATGTAAGAGAATATGAGGGATATAAGAACTTCGAGTTCCGGAACAGGAATGCAATCAGGCTGAAATGAGCGCCTTTTGCTCATGATATGAAAAAAGGAGGCCGCCATGGCAAAAAGAGTACCGAAAAGAAATGAAATTCCCGCAGAAAAGCGCTGGGCGACAGAAGATCTGTACGCCTCTGACGCGGACTGGGAGAAGGATTATGAGGCAATCCGCGCCGACCTGTCACAGATTGAGCAGTACAAAGGGCATCTGGGTGAGAGCGCGCAGACGCTGCTTGCCTATCTGGATCTGGAGGACGCCCTGTCAGCCCGTCTGGAGAAGCTGGGACAGTACGCGCACTTAAACAGCGATGTGGATACGGCCAACACGGAATATCAGGCGATGAACATGAAGGCACAGATGCTGCGCTCGAAATTTGGGGAGGCGGTGGCTTTCGCAAGTCCGGAGATCATGGAAATTCCTAAGGAGACGCTTACCGCATACAGGAAAAGTGATAGGCACTATCAGGTGTATGACCGCTATTTCGAGATTTCAGAACGCGAGAGAGCGCATACCCGCAGCAAAGAGGTGGAGGAGCTTCTGGCCGGCGCTGATGAGATGGCTGGTTCGCCGCAGCATATTTTTGCACTCTTTAATAACGCGGACATTTCATTTCCATCCATCAAAGACGAGAATGGAGAGGACGCCGAGGTGACGCACGGCCGTTTCATCGGATATCTGGAAAATCAGGACAGAACAGTTCGCAAAGCCGCCTTTGATTCTGTGTATGAGACATATAAACAGTACATCAATACCATTTCCGCCACATACAGCGCGAATATCAAACAGGCGCAGTTTTTCGCAAAGGCGAGGGACTATTCCTCCACCAGAAACATGTACACTGGCATGAATGGTGTGCCGGAGAGTGTCTATGACAATCTGATTGAGGCCGTTCACGAAGGTCTGCCGGCCATGTACCGCTATGTGGCACTGCGTAAAAAGATGCTTCAGGTGGATGAGCTGCACATGTATGACGTCTATGTGCCGATCGTGCCTCAGTGTCATGTCACCATTTCCTTCGAGAAAGCCAAAGCAACGATTTTAAAGGCATTAGAGCCGATGGGCGAGACCTATTTGAACGCTCTGAAAATGGGTTTCGACAACCGCTGGATCGACGCCTGCGAAAACGCGGGCAAGCGCAGCGGCGCTTACAGCAGCGGCGGTCTGGTGCATCCGTATGTGCTGATGACCTATCAGGGCACCATGGACAATATGTTCACTCTGGCGCACGAGATGGGACGCGCCATGCACTCTTATTTCAGTATGCAGACGCAGCCGCACCAGACATCACATTATGTGATTTTTGTGGCGGAGGTGGCATCCACCTGCAATGAAATGCTTTTGACTAGATATCTGTTAAAGACGACATTGGATCCTATGATGCGGGCTTATGTGATCAATCACTTTCTGGACACCGTCAAGGGCACTCTGTACCGTCAGACCATGTTCGCCGAGTTTGAGATGAAAGCACACCGGATGGCGGAGGAGGGGCAGGCGCTGACTTCAAAGAATTTAAGCGACATGTATTATGAGCTGAACCAGCTTTATTTCGGGCCGGATATGGTTTCTGATGACCTGATCCGCTACGAGTGGGCGAGAATTCCGCATTTCTATACGCCGTTCTATGTATATCAGTATGCAACCGGCATTTCCGCGGCGGTGGCGCTGTCTGACCGGATCTTAAATGAGGGCGAGCCGGCTGTGCGGGATTATTTTAAGTTCCTGCAAGGCGGCGGCAGCAAGGATCCGATCGACCTTCTGAAGCTGGCCGGCGTGGACATGAGCAGCCCCGAACCGGTGCGGGCAACGGTGCGCCTTTTTGATGAGATGCTTGCGGAGCTTAAGGCTTTGCTGTAAATCACAGGGTGGCTATCGGGGATAATGAGGAGACGGTACGGCTTTTCTGACACAGGCACAGTCAAAACTGCACCTGAAAAATGTGAAATATAAAGAAAACTGCGCCTGAAAAATGCATAAAATGATTGAAACTGCACCTGAAAAATGTTAATATAGAACAACAGCAAAGACGAATGTGAAACAGGGAGGCAGGGAATGTTATGAAGCGATTGTTGATGGAACAGCTTAAGGCCTGGAAAAACAAAAAGAACAGAAAGCCTTTGCTGATCTGCGGCGCCAGGCAGGTGGGTAAAACCTGGATTATGAGAGAGTTCGGACGGCAATATTTCGAAAAGGTGGTATATATCAGTTTCGATAACAATGAGCACATGAAAAATGTGTTTGAAATGGATTTTGATATTCCAAGGATTATTTCCGCGTTGAAGGTGGAAAGCGGTGTGGCAATTGATCCGAACAATACACTTCTGATCTTTGACGAAATCCAGGAGGTACCGAAGGCGCTGACAAGTCTGAAATATTTTTATGAAAACGCGCCTGAGTACGCGATTATCTGCGCCGGCTCTTTGCTGGGTGTGGCGCTCCATGAAGGAACCTCATTTCCAGTAGGCAAGGTGGAGTTCTTGAATTTGTATCCTATGAGCTTTCGGGAATTTCTGCTGGCATCCGGAGAGGATGGACTGGCTGAACTTCTGGATCAACACGATTATGAGATGATGAATGTGTTTTCAGAGAAATATGCTGATCTTCTGAGAAAGTATTATTATGTGGGAGGTATGCCTGAGGCGGTCAATACATGGCTGGAAACGGATGATATGTATGAAGTCCGGAATATTCAGCGGGCGCTGCTTTCTTATTATGCCAATGATTTCTCAAAACATGCGCCAACGGAAACAGTCCCGCGGATTCAGATGGTGTGGAATTCTATCCCGATGCAGTTGACGAAGGAAAATAAGAAATTTATGTTTGGTATGGTCAGGGAAGGCGCGAGAGCTAAGGATTTTGAACTGGCACTTCAATGGCTGCTGGACTGTGGGCTGATTCACAAGGGCTACAGAGTCAGCAAACCGGGTCTTCCCTTAATTGCCTATATGGAGATGAATGTTTTTAAATTGTATTTTGTGGATGTAGGACTCTTATCTGCCATGTGTGATCTGGATGCCAGAACGCTGTTAGAAGGGAATCGTGTTTTTACAGAATTTAAGGGAGCTTTGACAGAGCAGTTTGTGGCGCAGGAGATGGCTGTGGAAGGGATCAGTCTGTATTATTATTCTACTGAAAATTCCTCTGGTGAAATTGATTTTATCATACAGTCGGGCGGCCATATTATTCCGGTGGAGGTAAAAGCGGAAGAAAATTTACAGGCGAAAAGCCTGCGAAGCTATTGCAAAAAATATGAGCCTGAAATTGCCATTCGCACCTCCATGTCAAAGTACAGAGAACAGGACTGGATGGTAAATGTGCCTTTGTACGCGTTGACCGCGTATCTGGAGAATATATAGATAAAGAGAGAGTCATGAAGAAGCGGCTGTCATACAGGAATCATCACCTGTATGACAGCCGTTGTTTATTTTTGTGATACGCCGCAGGGTTTCAGGAAACCTTCAGCGGCTCTTTCGATTCTGTAAGTATTCCCCTTACAGAACACTTGTGTTTTCGAAAATTGTGTTCTATAGCCAAATGCCCTATATGCTGTTTATTTTACCGTTATATAGCGTGCTTGTCAATCAAAATTTTATAATTTTACATCGCAAAAAATTCAGAAAACTGCTTTTTATTTTCATAAAAGAGACTTGAAGAATGGCCGGATCAGTGGTCAGACCACTGACAACCCATCCGTCAGATCAATAGTCAGTTTTGCCGGACTGCGTTCAAAAGGATTGTTTTTCATAGATCCCTTCAGAGTGTTCTGTAAGGGGAATACTTACAGAACATGAACACCTGAAAGAAGCTGCGAAAGAGAAGCTTTCAGTTGCTTTACTTTGACAGAACACACGCAGGAAGGTGAAAGGAATGGCCGCAGCGCGAACGACAAATCCAACAGGGCCAGGCAGCAGGTTCGGGCATCTGACGGTTACAAGCGATTCCGGGTTGCGCAAAAACGGTTATATCATCTGGAACTGCCGCTGTGACTGTGGTAATGCGATTCAGGTTGATGTACGCACTCTGCGCCGGGGAACCGTGACCGACTGCGGCTGCATCACGAAGGTCAGACCTGGGCAGCGTGATATCACCGGACAGCGCTTCGGTATGCTGACAGCACTTTATTCTACAGGAAGAAAGGATACCAGCGGCTCATATTTTTGGCACTGTGTCTGTGACTGCGGCAGTGAGACGGACGCATCGCTCCATCAGCTGCAGGCAGGATACCGCAAAAGCTGCGGCTGCCTGTCTCACCCACCTGTAAAGGATTTGACAGGAAAACGTTTTGGGAGACTGGTTGTTGAGCGCTATGCGGGGAAACGCAGCGGAAAGCATTACTGGACATGCCTTTGTGACTGCGGTCAGGAAACGACCGCTGCGCAGAGTCTTTTACTGGATGGCAGGACCAGAAGCTGCGGATGCCTGAAACAGGACCTGGCCAGGGAGAGCCTGAAGCTGGTCGATGGCACATCAGTCACGGTCCTTGAGAGAAACGCGTCCCGCCTGTACCGGACCAATACAAGCGGTTATACCGGCGTTTATCAGAATAAAAAGACAGGCAAGTGGGTCGCGGAGATTGTTTTCAAGGGGAAGATGTACTACCTTGGCAACTACACGGACAAAGAGGAAGCTGTAAAAGCCAGGCGGCGCGGAGAGGAAATGCAGACAGATTTTCTGGACTGGTATTACAGAGAATACATGACAGAGAAAGCACAGGAAAACATACAGCAGGAAGAAGTTACAGCATTTTAAATTACTTTGCGATATAGACGAACATGAACAGACTATAAAATGATAAATCATGATGTCACCTGAAAATATCATCCGGAACGAGGCAGGAAAATGAAGAATATTGTAAATGAATATATCAGATTGTTTAAGGATAATCGCCGCGCAAGGCGTAAAACACTGGGGTTTATCTCAATCCTGACGTTGCTGGTCGCGGTCGGAGTATTCTGGAATCTGCACTTTACCGGAATTGCTTTGACTGGCGAGGTTTATTACTGCGACAAAGAGGAACATCAACATGATGAAGAGTGCTACGCATGGGTACTCATGTCGGATGAAGAGGATGATGAGTCCGCGATGACAGCTGCTGATGAAGACGAGGATGAGACTAATTCAACAGCATTAGAGTTAGAGACGGTACAAAATTCAGAAACTGGCACAGAAGAAGAGACGATATATATTTCTGAAACAGAGGCAACACAAAATTCTGATACAGAGGTGGCAGCAGAAGAGGCAGCACAAAATTTTGAAACTGAAGCGGCAGAAGAAACAGCACAGGTTTCCGTAGAAGAAATGGAAGAGGAGACAATACAGATTTCGGAGACAGACTCAGAGAAAGAAGCATCACAAAGTTTGGAAACTGTAGAGGAGAAAAATACTTCTAATAGCACAATCTCGTCTGATTCAAACGGTGAAGTGGCTTCTGAGACTTCGATTGAGGAAGGGACAGAGCCTGGGACTTTGGAAGATAGCGATACATCTGATAATAAGACGGATGCATTGCCTGCAATGATACTTTTGTCAGAAGCCACGGAGACGGAAGAGTGGTATTTAAATCACGGTTATGAAAATGTACTAATTTGCGATAAAGAAGAACATACACATACTGTAAAGTGCTTAATGGATGAAACTGCAGATGTAGAGACTGCCGAAGACTGGGAGGCGACCCTCCCGGAGAACCTGAACGGCACTGCGGCTGAGAACCTTGTGGCTGTAGCGCTAAGCCAGCTTGGTTATTCGGAAAGCGAGCAAAATTTCAGCCTGTCTGAGGACGGAGAGACGAAGAACGGTTACACTCGTTATGGTGCCTGGTATGGCAATACCTACGGCGAATGGAACGCCATGTTTGTCGCCTTTTGCCTGCATTACGCTGGGATCTCGGAGGATGACTTCCCGGTTAATTCGGGTGCGTATGCCTGGGCGGTAAAGCTGGCGGAGGCCGATCTGTACGCGGCTGCAGATGATTACACCCCGAACGCAGGTGATCTGATTTTCCTGGATACAGATGAGGACGGTAAAGCAGATCAGGTTGGGATTGTGGAGAGCGTGACGGAAGGGGCTTTGACTGTATCATCTGGTGAAAGCGATACGGAGGCTTCTGACGCGGAATTATTATCTGATATTATTACACCGGAAAGTCAGGCAAATGAGTCTGAAACAATGGTTTATGCGCTGACCGTCATCCTCGGCGATTATTGTGATGAACCTGCTTCTGACGCAGAGGAAACAACCGCGGACACCGTGTGCCGCATGGAATACGCTTCGGACGATGCCGCTATTCTGGGCTATGGCGTGCTGCCGGATGTGGAAGTAAACCCGCCGGTGAATCATACAGAGAAGAAGGTGGATTCTGCCCTGGAGGAGCAGACACTGACAGTCGTAATGGATGACCTGACCGTTACTTTAAGTGGACAATTACCTGTTGACGCAACAGTATCTGTTGAGCCGGTTGATCTGGAAGTGGAAGATCGGGAGGTTCAGTTTGCCCTGGAAATCAGCATCTATGACGCGGATGGCAATGAATTCGAGCCTGAGGATGACACCATCACTGTAACTGTGGAGTCTGAAAAAATTACGGAAGGCTGCACGATCTATTATGTGCCGGATGAGGGCGATTTAGAAGAAATGACTTCCGAAACAGAGAATGGGTTGGTGTCATTTGACGCAGAGCATTTCTCTACCTATGTGGGTGTCACTACCTCAGAGGAAGCATCTCTGTATGACGCCTACATGGCGACGATTGCGGAATACGAGGAGCAGGCCTATGCCCTGGATAAGGGCGATGACGCATCTGCGGTGGCAATTACCTCTGACCTGGGAGATCTGCTGAGTGCCGTGGATGAAGACTATGAAGATGAGAAACTGACGAAAGATGAGTATACAGAGATTGTAGATACCATTGATGTGCTCTGGGACTGGCTGGAAGAGAATTTTGACTTATATGGGACTTCAACGACGGAAGCGGAGGGCACTTACAATAGCTGGACGATTATCGCGGATAGTACTGACGTACTTAGCTCCTCGTATCAGTTGAGCTTAGAAAGGAGTAATTTAAAAGAGTATTCTGGTTTATTACTAGAGGAATATTTCCTTGGCGGGCAGATTACGGCTAGAATAAGTATAAACGATATAAAAACAGAAGGATATACATATACCTTTGATGATAATAGCTATTTATTGTTTGAAAATGTCGGAACAATTGATGAAAAAGAGCTTGATGTAAAAATAACTTTTGTATCAATACAATTTAAAAAATATAATTCCTGGAATGAGAATAGTACTTGGGCCGGAATATTGCGTTTGGGATTTTGGAGTAATGACGGTGGCCAGTTTAGCATAGGAATGGGAAACACCAGTAGTGATGAGGTTAGAACAGATGGAGTAAAACATGAAAGATGGGCACCGGTTGAAACAATTACAACCATAAAAGTGGAAGTTCTTTATCATAATGCTGATAATGGTGTTGTAAACAGTAACTTTTTGCTTGGTGTCTCGGATATTGACATATATATGAATCAACACAATGGCACTTTGCAATACTATGAAGGTTTTGCTACAGGAGCAGGTTTTAATGGAAATTTTTACAGATATGCCGCATCTGATGGTTTGCTGAATATTAATGAAACTGGGCGGGGATACATATCTGTATATACGGTTTCCACTAGTAAAAATTTTAGTGGAGATGATAGTTATAAAAAAAGCGGCATATATGCAGAAACAGAAGGAAACGCCTGGACGCAGCAGAATACTACATCATATGGTGCTGCTACATTACTGGAAATTTATATTCCGTATTACTCAGTAACACTCCAAAAGTTAGATGCTGAAAATAAAAGTACTACCCTCTCCGGAGCAGAGTTTTGTCTGTATAAAACAGAGTCAGGTACGAACTATTATTATAAATCGAGAAATGAGTGGGTTACCGATAAAAACAGTGCAACGAAGCTTACTACTGACGACACTGGAGTCGTATCAATATCAGAATTGTATCCGGGTACATATTATTTTGAGGAGGTAACCGCTCCGGGGGGGGGATATAACCTTTTAAGCAGTCCGATTGAGTTTACGCTTTCCATGGGAGGAACGTTAACTACTACGGCCAGCACAGACGTCGCCAGTGTTGATACCAGCAATTCGCTGAAAATGATTGTTTACAACACTCCCGGCTATGAACTTCCCTCCACAGGAGGCAGCGGCACAATCCTGTATACCACGTCCGGGCTGACGCTTATAATCAGCGCGGCCTGGCTGATGTATAGACAAAAAGGCGGAGAAGGGAGCGTGTCAGGAGCGGATAAGTCCTAAGGAAGGCAGTAATCAGAACCTTGTCCGTCCTGGTGGGTTCATCGCAGACCTTACGTTTGCACATACAGGGGATTCCCGCCGACTCTCTATCATCCCTGGGTGGACATATATAAAAGACTGTGAAACGCGACAGAAAATCCGCCACAGCATATATTTCACTTCTATGTAAAGGAGAAAGAACATGAAAAAGGTAAGAAAATTTGCCAGTTTGTTGCTTGCACTGGTCATGGTACTCAGCCTGAATATTACGGCGTTGGCAGATGATCCTGTAACAGGAACAATCACCATCACGAACGCGACCATAGGACAGAGCTACCATATCTTTAAACTGTTTGACGCTACTGTGAGCACTGAAGGTGTGACATACATTGCTACAGCGGCGCAGAAGGAGGCGCTGGAAGATGTGGAAGGCAATGTATTTGCATTCACAGAGACGAGCGACGAAAACTATTATTATGTGACGATTGGAGCATATGATGATGGTAATGGAGGGCAACTGACTTATTCAGATGATGAAGTAATTGCCTTTATCAGAGCTTACGTGCTGAAACTGAGCGGTAGCCTGATTATGTGTAATTTCCCTGGTGCGGAGGAAGAGTCCGCAGGGGATACAGATACAATTGACGAGACTGATGTAATAGTTACAGTTGATGGCCTTGATGATAACGGACTGGCGACCCAGTCCACAGTGACGTTTTACGGCCTGCCTCTGGGATATTATTTCATAACCAGTTCTCTGGGAACCGTGGTGTCTCTGGACACCACCAGAACATCTGCTGAGATTGTAGATAAAAATGACGGTGAACCTACATGGGATAACGATCCGGCAGACCCGGACGATCCGGTAAAATCAGTTCTGGATGAGGATGGAAGAGATATTGATGGAGAGGAAGTATCAATTGACGAAACTCTGACTTATATGATTAGCTATACCAATCAATCCGGCAAAGATCTGACAGATGTAATACTGACAGATACAATTCCGAAAGGGTCAACGTATAGTCCTGACACAATTGCTATTTCGTTTCTCGATGATAATGGAGATGAAGTCGATAAGAGTGATTATAATGGATTAGGCATTACAAATGTTGTCCTTAATGATTCTTCTGATACACTCAGCTGGAGTTTTGATACCCTACCGGCCGGCTATACTCTGATCGCGACATTTAATGTGACCGTGGATAATACAACTACGTCTATAACCATCGTGAATGATGCGGATTTGTCAGTAAAACTGGGTGATAATACATATAGTCTGACAACGAATGAGGTAAAGAACCCTGTAAATCCGGAACCGGCACCGAAAAAGGATGTCTCAGTTGATGACACTACTGGTACTGGTGGAAATGGAGAAACGGTGAAAGAAGGCGACATCCTGACCTATCAGATTACATACACCAATGATGATGATGACCCTGTGAAAGTTGTCATTGAGGATATGCCGCCCACGGGAACCGTATATGTAGCGGACAGTGCGGGAGGAACCATCCAATTAGAAAGTAAAAACACTACAACGGATATTACAGAAGATGATGCTAACAGCATAGTAATTGACGCTGACGGAACCATCACATGGACAATTGAAAGCCTTGAATCAGGTGCAACGGTGAGAGTTTTCTTCCAGGTGAAGGTCACAGAGGCGGCCATAACGATTATTGATAATGAGATTACAAACACTTCGTCGGGAACTATTGGCAATAATGAATTTAAGACTAACACTGTGAAGAATCCTACAGGTGACGATCCTGGTCCTTCTGACAACGGTAAAGCCATCATCAACGCGGACGGCTCTAAATCCACGGTGTCCACTGGTTCTTATGGAGACACGGTAACATTTGATGTCAGCATTGACGCGGTGAATACGGTTGCGAGCAGTGACACCAGTTCAACTGCTACTACCACACAGGTGACAGCATACTATATTTATGACCTGCTTGGAGCTGGTTTTGATCTGGATGATATTACAAAAGCAACTTTGACGATTGGAAGCAATGGATACAAAATTGTGTATGATTCTACAGAAACCGGTAAGACAAGCAGCGGAGCCCTGTGTTATTCCATTCAGGATGACAGTGGCAATGAAGTAGGAACACTTTTCACTTATAAGAATGGCACTAGCACTCAGGATGATACTTCAGATGATACTACCCTGATCGCAGTGAAAATTCCCTGGGTGGATGACAGCGGCTCTGCCCTTTATGGAAATGTTGAGATTCACCTGATTTATACCGCGACAATCAATACAGAGGCGGAGATTGCGGGCAACGGCAACGAGAACAAGGCGATTTTTGATTATTCTACAGCAGAGGATGATGCTCCTGAAGAACCGGATCCTGACTATCCGGATTATGGAAATGATAAAAATCATGAGTCCGAAGAAGTGACAACAACCACCTATACTTATGCGCTGGGCATTCAGAAGATCAGCAAGGAAAGCGGCGTGGCACTGGAAGGCGCAAAATTTACAGCTGTAGACGCTGGCGGTAACACTATATATGCTGTCCCTGTGGATGGAAGTGATGGTGTATATGAATACACCAGTGATTCAAATACGATGGGAGCAACCAGTACCTTTACAACCAACTCGAATGGCCAGATTATCATTAAAGGAGTGGATATTGGTACCTACTCATTTACAGAGACCCAGGCTCCTGCCGGATATACGCTGTTAAAGGGAAGTACATCTGTGACGGCTGAAATGTCGGGATCTTCCACGACTACCACGACGACGAGTAAATCTACAACAAGGTACTTTGCAGAGATCACTTCTTCTGAAGAATGGAATAGCGTTGACGTTGTATATACTAAAGACGAAAAAGGCAATTTTGTCCTGCAGTCGGTAAAGCCAGATGACTATACATCTGGTTACTACAAGCTTGTAAGTACAAGTTCTGAAGGTACATCCGGCAGCCTGGTTGTAAATAATACATTTGAAGTGGCTGTTACGGCTATCTATGTGGAGAACTCGTCCGACAGTCTTCTGCCCAGTACCGGCGGTATCGGCACGACGATCTTCTATATTGTTGGTGGCCTGCTGGTGTTCGGCGCTGCTGTTGTCCTGATTACCAGGAGACGCATGAACGCAAGGTAAGAAGCTGAGAAGACATAGATAACACAGATCGGCTGTATTGAATTTGATATTCATGATTTACAGTACATAACATATGAACCTTTATAATCCTATTAATAATCACCCGGAGCCTCATACTTTACTGAATCATATTTCACTGAGGCTCCGGAAACTGAACATTTTGTTCATTCTGACGCTGTAACGGAGGATATGGATGTGTGAAGGAAAAGGCAGGAAGAGGCCCTGAGAAATGAAGAAGGAGAGTAAGCCAAAGCAGCGCAGGCAAATTCCGACTGCCTTTATCGTGATCATATTACTGGTGGGTTTGGGTGTACTTCTATATCCTTCTGTCAGCAGCTGGTGGAATTCCAAAGTTCAGAGTATCGCCGTGGCAG
>JAJQFS010000084.1 GCA_021200995.1 Lachnospiraceae bacterium
TAACTAACAAAATTTCCTTGATTTTAAGGAAAAAACACTTGACTAAATAGGGAGGGAAGCGGAATGAGGTTTGAAACAGGTATGCTCGTTGCACATCCGGTATATGGCGTCTGCAGAGTGGAGCATATCGGACCTGTCGATGTGAAGATGGATAAGGAACAGCGTTCCTTTTATAAACTGGCTCCGGTGTATGATTCGAAGAGCAGACTTTTTGTACCTGTGGAGAGTGAAAACCCCGAGCTGCGCCCGGTCATGACAAAACAGAGCGCGGAGGAGCTGGTCCGTCAGATCCCGGCAATGGAGCCGGTCGTGATTACCAATGAGAAAGACAGGGAAAGAATTTTCAAGGAGCTTCTGCATACGGGAGATCATAAAGACACCATTCGTGTGATCAAAACGATCTATAAACGCAGGCAGGACCGCATGCGTGCCGGCAAGAAGAATATGTCCATGGATGAGAAATACCTCGGAATCGCCAGAGAACGCTTAAACGGCGAACTGGCCGTGGCGCTTGGTATTGACAGAAGCGGAGTGGACGCGTATATTTCCAGTATCCTGGAGGAATGAACAGAACAGATCATAGATGATAACTGGGCTCACAGGCGGTTGCCGCCTGTGAGTTTTGCTGTGTTTCACCGAATTTTCGCTATGCCAAAAAAGGTTGCGCTTGAGAAAGCCATATGTTATCATGAGTGCAGGCGAGTCGGCGCGTCCTTTGCGATTATGATATCCTGTGCAAAGGATGTTTATGATCTGCTTCAGGACAGGCGGAGGATTTGAAGGTGAAGATCACTGGTATAGAACAAAAGCTGATTGCGTGGATCGAGGCTCACCTGCAGGTACTGATGGTTATCTTTGTCACTTTCTGCGGTCTGTTCATCCGGTATTTTCTCAGACCGATTGTAACAGATGACGCCACTGCCTGTCTGATTCCCTGGTATCATGATATTGAATATGGGGGCGGATTTGCAGCTCTGAAGTGGCAGGTTGGTAATTATAACGTGCTCTATCAGTTTATGATCGCTGTTCTGACTTATCTGCCGATCTATTCCCTCACGGCTTATAAGGCTCTTTCCGGCATATTTGATTATGCGCTGGCCATTGCTGGTGCACTGGTTGTGGGAGAATTGGTAACAGAAGACAGAAGCCGCAAAATGCTGCTGACATATTCGGCGGTCCTGCTGGCACCGCAGGTCTGGCTGAATTCCGCTGCATGGGGACAGTGTGACTCGATTTACGTATTCTGGATTGTGGCCGCGTTTCTCTTTTTGTGCAGGGAGCGCTATGGCCTTTCTTTTCTTTTATATGGCGTTGCTTTTGCATTTAAGCTGCAGGCAATTTTTGCGCTGCCTTTTTTTCTGCTGTACTGGTTTATGAAAAAGCGTTTTTCTATTCTGCATTTTCTGGAAATTCCGCTCATGATGATTTTGTCCACGATTCCCGCGCTTCTTGCAGGACGGGAGGGAGGCCTTTTGATCAGTTTTCGCATTTATGCCGATCAGGCGGGAGAGGGATATCTCTACAGAAAATATCCCGGCTTCTGGGCCCTGATTGCGGATGCACAGCCCGATAATCTCGATGGAATTCTTCCTGCCGCAATGATTTTTGCTGCTGTTGTCATGATTTTCCAGGCGGCAGTCTGGATTAGAAAAAAAGCCGTACCGAATGCAGAGAATGCGCTGTATATGCTGTTCCTTCTGACGTACAGCTGTGTACTCTTTATGCCTGGGATGCATGAGAGATATGGGTATTTATATGAGATTCTGGCAATTTTGATTGCGGTGATATACCCTGAAACAGCAGTGCTGCTGGCGGGACTTCTGGGTATTTCTGTACTGCTGTACGGGGATGGTCTGTTTCAGACGGGACTTAATCTGACACTGTTGTCGGTAATAAATATAACGGTATATCTGCTGTATTTTGTTGTGCTTACTCTCAAAATCTGTGGGAAGAAGCCCGAAATAAGACTTTTGCGTGAAAAATGAAATCGGACAGACTGACCAATGCCGGATTTCATGGAATCATGAATCGGTATGCCGCGATGACGGAGGCAATTTTTTAATGAAAATAACAGCCGCGGAACGAAAAATAATCGAATGGGTCCAGGAGCATATTCTGGTATTATTTGTGATCTTTGTGTCTGTCTGTGGACTTTTGATTCGCTGGTTTTTAAGAGAAATTGAATCGGTTGACGCTGCCAACTGTCTGCTCCCCTGGTATCAGGAAATGAAAGCTGGCGGAGGCTTTGCCGCGCTCAGAAACCAGGTGGGCAATTACAATGTGCTTTATCAGTTTCTGATTGCGGCCATGACCTATGTGCCAATCTATGCTTTGTCAGCGTACAAAGCGCTCTCGGTTATTTTTGATTATGCACTGGCTTTTATGGCTTCTGCTCTTGTACATGAGATTGCCTCTGAGCATAAAAAAGGGATAGCGGTTCTGACCTATACACTGGTTTTGCTTTCTCCTTTGGTGTGGCTGAATTCTTCCGCATGGGGACAGTGTGATTCCATTTACTGCTTTTGGATTGTAGCCGCGTTTTATTGTCTGTGCAGGGATCGGTATAGCCTGGCTTTTCTTTTGTATGGCGTGGCATTTGCGTTCAAACTTCAGGCCATCTTTGCCTTGCCGTTTTTTTTACTGTTTTGGTTTATGAAAAAACGGTTTTCCGTTCTGAATTTTCTTCTGATCCCCCTGGTATTGATCATTTCCACGATTCCCGCGATGATTGCGGGAAGAGAGGGAGGCCTGCTGATCGGGTTTCAGATTTATGCGTCTCAGCCCGGTTCGGAGATATTATATAATAATTATCCCAGCTTCTGGACGCTGGTATCCACATCGGCGCCGCCGGATTACAGGATGATCATGTATGCCGGTATGTTTGTGGCTGCCGCCGTGATGATTTCTCTGGCCGCCGACTGGGCTGAACATCGTGTGAAGCCGGATCCGGTAAACGCACTTTATATGTTCTTTCTGCTGACCTATGCCTGTGTTTTATTTATGCCGGGAATGCATGAACGGTATGGCTATGTCTATGAAATTCTCGGTATTCTGGTCGCGGTTGTGAACCGGAAGACCAGGGCGTTGCTGCCGGTGCTTTCAGGCATCACACTGTTTACCTACGGGCAGGTCCTTTTCGGAGTAGAGATACAGCTGACGGCGCTTGCGGTGATAAATTGTGCTGTTTTTCTGATTTACACCTGTCTGCTGACCAAAGAGCTTCACGCCGCATAGAAAGGAAGAAGGAATGGAAACCAAGAATCTGATTCTGCTGGCGGGGATGTCAGTTTTATGCATGTTCGCTCTCTGTAAGCTGTTCATGGATCGCGACAAAAGTCTGCTTACGGCCAAAAACAGAGAAATACCGGACAGGGTCTATTATATCATCCTGATCCTGATTGCGGCAGTCGCGCTTTTTGTTCGTCTCTATCAATTTGGTGTTGTGCCTGGCGGAAGCAACCAGGATGGAGCCATGGCGGCTGTGGAGGCCGCTGCGCTCGCGGAATATGGGACAGATCGCTTCGGCATGCGGTTTCCGGTCTTTTTTACCGGCTGGATTACAGCGCAGATGGCTGTTATGCTTTCTTACCTGGCGATTCCTTTTGTAAAGCTGTTTGGCCTCTCGATTCTGGCTGTTCGCCTGCCGCAGCTTTTGATCAGCCTTCTGGGGCTTTTATTCCTGTATCTTTTAACCAGGGATGTTTTTGGCAGAAATATCGCGCTTGTCATCTCAGGCTTTGCCGCGATCGCACCATGGCATATTATGCAGAGCAGGTGGGCTTTGGAATCTAATATGTATCCCCACTTTTTCATTGCCGGTGTTTATTTTCTGAATCTGGCTGTACGGGAAGGCATAAAACGAAAATATCTGATCATTTCCATGGTGATTTTCGGACTTTCCATGTACTGCTATGGAGTCTCTATCTATACAATGCCGGTCTTTTTGCTGATGGCCTGTATTTATCTGCTTGTGAAAAATAAGGTGACATTTTCAGACGCTGCGATCGCGTTTGTGACATATCTGCTTTTTGCCTGGCCTTTTATCGTGTGCATGGCGATCAATTTCTTCCAGTTCGATACGATTGAGACACCATTATTTACGATCCCCTATTTTTCGGAAAGTGTCCGTGCCTCAGATATTCTGTTCTTTGCGGATAACTTCCTTGAGCAGCTGCGGTCAAATCTCAGGTCGCTGTTCAACATGACTGTGGCGCAGACAATGGATTCTCTGTGGAATAATGTGGAAAAGTACGGCACAACGTATCGTTTTTCCATTTCCTTTGCTGTGGTCGGCATCGCTGTTCTTTTTCAATATTTCAGAAAAAAAGCAGGATCCATTCTGATTTTCTTCTTTCTTCTGACCGGTATCTGGTGCGGGATTGTGACGAATAATGTCAATATCAACCGGGTGAATATCATTTATTATCCGATTATCATTTTGATCGGCATTGGAATTTATTATACGGGCTTTGCGGTCTATAGCATTCTGATCAGAAGCGGTATCCTGGCGGTATACGCTGTGGTGTTTGTAACTTTTGTATATACCTATTTTACGACGTATGCGGACCAGATTGCGGAGACCTTCTATAAGAATTTTACAGAAGCGCTGGCTGCGGTGCGGGATTCTGATGCGGATGTGTATTATATTACGGCGGACACGCAGTATGAAGGCTCCTATATGGTCAGTGAGATTCTGACCATGCTCTGGCTGGATATTGACGCGGAGTATTTCCAGGGGAAAACCGCGGATGAAAACGGGCTTTATTACAGTGAGAAATATATTTATGTAAGGATGGAAGATCTGGAGATTGATCCGGATCAGGACGCGGTTTATATTATTACGTATGGTGACGCGCAGTATTTTGACGAGGAAGACTTTGATCTGATACAATATGGAAGTTACTTTGTGGCGACTCCGAAATGATGGTCCGCGCGTAAACATTCTTGACTATTTACCTGAATTTTACTATACTGTAAACTGGTATGCGGCAGGAGGTCTGATTCGGACAGTATAAAATGACCGCTGCAAAAGAGGAACATTATGATCAGAAGTATGACGGGCTTTGGGCGGTTTGAGATGTCGACAGGCAGCCGTAAATATACGGTGGAGATCAAATCGGTCAATCACAAATATCTGGATGTGACAGTGAAGCTTCCCAGAAAGCTGACTTTTCTGGAAATCCCGATTCGCAATGAACTGAAAAAATATGCCTCCAGAGGTAAGGTGGATATTTTTATTTCCATGGAAGATTACTCTGAGGCGACCGTCTGTGTCAAATACAACCGGCAGGTCGCGGAGGAATATCTGCGGTATCTGGAACAGATGTCCCAGGAGTTTGACCTGGAGAATGATGTGAAGATTTCTCACTTATCCAGGTACCCTGAGGTTTTTTCCCTGGAGGAAGTGCCGGTAGATGAACAGGAGGCGTGGCAGGATCTTCTGCAGGCCTTTACCGGGGCGGCGCAGCAGTTCGCCGCTTCCAGAACCGTGGAAGGGGAGCATTTAAAGGCAGATCTTTTGGATAAGCTGGATAAGATGGAGGAACATGTAGACTTCATCGAGGAGCGCTCTCCACAGATTATTGAGGAATACCGAGAGAAGCTGCGGCGGAAGGTGGAGGACGCGCTGCAGGACGCCAATATGGATGAGAACCGGCTTCTGACGGAGGTGGCCATTTTTGCGGACAGGACCTGTGTGGATGAGGAGCTGGTGCGCTTAAGGAGCCACATTCATACCGCGAGAGAGTCCCTTGAATCAGGCACCAATGTAGGCCGCAGTCTTGATTTTATCGCGCAGGAAATGAACAGGGAGGCTAATACTACGCTCTCTAAATCCAGCGATCTGGAGATTACCAATCGGGCGATCTTATTAAAGACCGAGATTGAGAAAGTGCGTGAGCAGATTCAGAATATAGAATAGGAGAGCGCTGCATGGAACAGAAAGGGATTTTGATCGTTGTCAGCGGTTTCGCCGGCACGGGCAAGGGTACGCTCATGAAGGAGCTTTTGCAAAGGCACCCGGAACAGTACGCGCTCAGCGTCTCCATGACAACGCGTTCCCCAAGACCCGGCGAACAGGAAGGCGTGGAGTATTTTTTCACGGATACGGAAGCGTTTGAGCGGGAAATCGAAGCGGGAGGGCTGATTGAGTACGCCTGTTACTGTGATCACTATTACGGCACACCCAGAGCATATGTGAATCGCCAGCTTTCAGCGGGCAAGGATGTGATTCTGGAGATTGAAGTGCAGGGCGCCCTGCAGGTTAAGGAAAAATTTCCAAATACGGTGCTTTTATTTGTCGTACCGCCCTCGGCTCAGACACTTTATGACAGACTGAAGGGAAGAGGAACGGAGAGCGGTGAGGTGATTGCCGCCAGAATGAAAAGAGCCCTGGAGGAATGCGCATACATTCCTCAGTATGATTATATTCTGATCAATGATGAATTGTCTGTCTGTGTGGAGCAGATGCACCACATCATTCAGTCAGAAAAATTTGCGGCAGTGAGAAACGCCGCGTTTATCGAGAACATTTACTGTGATCTGCGGAATCTTTCTGTATAAGGAAGCAAATGCAGAAACCAAAAAGGAGGAGTTTTATTATGTTGCATCCGTCATATCTGGAACTTATGGACGTAGTCAATGAAGGGGCTGATCAGGATAGCCGGCTGGTAAACAGCCGATATTCCATCGTGATGGCGACCGCGAAGCGGGCACGCCAGATTGTGGACGGCTCACAGCCGAAATCGACGGCCAGAGCAGATAACGCGCTCAGCATTGCTGTACAGGAGTTATATGAGGGTAAAGTGAAGATTATTTCAGACGAAAAAGAGCAGGACAATTAAAAGCCCATGACTAAAATTATCTTTGTCTCTCTGGGATGTGACAAAAATCTCGTGGACTCGGAGAAAATGCTGGGACTGCTTGCGGACAGAGGCTATGCCATTACAGATGATGAAATGGAGGCTGACGTCGCGGTGGTGAATACCTGCACCTTTATCGGCGATGCCAAAGAAGAGAGCATCCAGACACTGATCGATCTGGGATCACTTAAGCAGAATGAACATCTGAAAGCGCTGATTGCGGCAGGATGCCTGGCACAGCGTTATCATGAGGAGATCGCAGCTGAGCTTCCGGAAGTGGACGCGGTAGTGGGTACGATGGCCATTGAGCAAATCGCGGACGCGGTGGATGACGTCCTGGCAGGGCGCCAAAAGCGGGAGTATCTGGAGGACTTACAGCATTTAGCCGGCGTGAAAAACCGCCGCATCGTCACTACCGGAGGACACTATTCCTATTTGAAAATTGCCGAGGGCTGTGACAAGAATTGTACCTACTGTGTAATCCCCAGCGTTAGAGGACGTTACCGTTCCGTTCCCATGGAGGATCTGATCAGGGAAGCGCGGGCACTGGCTGCGGACGGTGTGAAGGAACTGATCCTGGTCGCGCAGGAGACGACGCTTTACGGCACTGATCTTTACGGGAAAAAGAGCCTCTCTTTGCTTTTGCGTCAGCTGAATGAGGTAGAGGGCCTTGAATGGATCCGTATTTTATACTGTTATCCGGAGGAAATTGACGAAGAGCTGATTCGGGCCATCTGTGAGTGTAAAAAGGTCGTGCATTACCTGGATCTTCCCATACAGCACGCGAATGACCGTATTCTGCGGCGTATGGGACGGCGCACGAACCATGACGACCTGTGCAGGATTATTGAGACGCTGAGGCGGGAAATTCCGGATATTGCCCTGCGTACTACCCTGATTTCCGGTTTTCCCGGCGAGACGCAGGAAGAATTTGAGGAGCTCTACCGTTTTGTAAATGAGATGGAATTTGACCGCCTTGGTGTCTTTGCTTATTCGCAGGAGGAGGATACCCCTGCCGCCTCATTTCCTGATCAGATCGCGGATGAGACCAGGGAATTCCGCCGCGGGGAGCTGATGGAGCTGCAGCAGGAAATTGCCTTTGAAAAGGCGGAAACGATGGTGGGACAGATTCTGTACTGCATCGTGGAGGGCAGTCTTCCTGATGAGGACGTTTATATGGGCCGTACGTACAGAGACGCGCCGGGTGTGGACGGTTACATTTTTATCCGGACGAAGGTTTCCCTTATGACCGGTGATTTTGTATGGGTCAGGGTGACGGGCTCTCACGACTATGATCTGATTGGAGAACTATATCATGAATCTGCCGAATAAACTGACGACAATCCGTATGATACTGGTCATTCCCTTTGTAATCTGCCTTCTGGGAGGACATGCCGGGTGGGCGTGGTTTGATGCTCTTTTAAGCGGCACTTCCATTTATACGGACTGGATTGCGCTCGTGATTTTTGTTGTCGCGAGTCTGACAGATCTTCTGGACGGTAAAATCGCCAGAAAATATCACATGGTCACCAATTTCGGAAAGTTTATGGATCCTCTTGCGGACAAAATTCTGGTCTGTGCGGCTTTAATCTGTCTGACAGAGATTGGGCGGATTCCGGCCTGGGTGGTGATTATCATTGTCAGCAGGGAGTTTATTATCAGCGGCTTTCGCCTGGTGGCGTCAGATAACGGAATCGTGATCGCGGCCAGCATGTGGGGCAAATATAAGACGACATTTCAGATGATTATGATTATCTTAATGATCGTGGATATCGGGATTCTGGCGCCGGTCACGAGCATTGTGATGTGGGTCGCGCTGATTCTGACGATGGTCTCTCTTGTGGATTACATCAGCAAAAACCGGCAGGTCCTGAGCGATTTCAGATGATTCGACAGGGGGTGCGTATCGTGACAACAGAGGAATATGTTATACGCCTTTGCATACAGAATAAAATGAAGATCACCTGTGCGGAATCCTGCACGGGTGGTCTTTTGGCGTCTAAGCTTGTGAGCGTCGCGGGAGCCAGCGACTGTTTTGAGAGAAGCTATGTGACGTATTCCGACAGAGCAAAAAAAGAAGAACTTATGGTGTCGGAAGAGACGCTATGCAAGTGGACTGCAGTCAGCGGACAGACTGCTGCTGAGATGGCGGTAGGAGCACGGAGGCGTGCACAGGCTGATATTGCACTCTCTGTGACGGGCTACGCGGGTCCGGACAGTGGAAGCGGGGAAGAGGTTGGCCTGGTATATATCGGCTGTGCGGTAAAGGACGGCGTCAATGTACAAGAATGCCATTTTCAGGGTACTCGCACACAGATCAGAGAACAGGCGGCAGATATGGCTCTGCACATGGCGCTGGAGCAGTTGTCCGCAGCAGACAAATGAGAAACGAATGAGGGGTTCATATGGAAAATGGGTTGACAGCACAGCATTCGAAGTCGCTGCATGGAATTGCGATTATGATGATGCTGTTTCACCATCTGTTTTATCCCGGAAGGCTTACTTTTGAGTATTTTTCTTTGACAGATTATTTTCTGGGTGAGGGAACAGAAGAAAACATTGCCATATTATTTAAGATATGCGTTGCAGTCTTTACCCTTACGAGCGGCTATGCCATGAACAGAAAGAGCGCCCAGAGTGAAGAAAGTACAGGAAGCTGTCTGTCTGTCAGGACGTTTGTCTCCTTTATGAGAAAATATGTAATCGTTTATGCGGTCTTTATCCCCCTTGCCTGTATATTTGCGGATTATGGGAACCGTTTTTCACGCAGTACTTTTTTTTACAGCCTCTTGGGCTGGGATGCATCGTTTAATGATGCCTGGTGGTATGTCGGTTTTTATATCCACATGCTGATTGCGTTTCCACTGATGGACGCGGTGCAGAAAATACTGAAAAAAAACACGGCCGGATGGCGGATTTCCCATTTACTGTCGGCAGCAGCAGCCTCATTTGTGTTTTTTTACATTATGATGAGATTGAATACTGAAAAGTCATATACCGCGATCTTTGTGGAGGGATATCTGTGCTCTGAATTTCATATTTTTGAGCATTTATCATCGTGGCAGAAAAGAGCCGGAAAAGAAATCAGGGGTGCAGCATGGCGGACGGTAAAGGTCCTTTTTTTGCTGGCAGTTCTGGCTGCAGTACTGATCTGCAGAGTTTCCCTGGAAAAATACCGGGGATATGGTTTCGCAGACAGTGTCACGATTATTTCCTTTGTCTTTTTACTTTTAAAACTGATGGAACCGTTCCCGATCGTGAATCGGTTTTTTGAGTGGCTTGGAAGATATTCGACTTATATATGGCTGACACATATATTCTTCGCTTATCATATTTTTCAGAAATATATCATGATCATCAAGATAGATGTAGTGATGTATGTTCTGCTGTTTGCGGTTTCTCTGCTGACGGCTATGGTGCTGACGGAACTTGAAAAATGGATTTTGAGGCTTTTCGAAGTTGCTCAGGGAAATATTTTGAACAGAAATATAAAAAAGTATTGACAGAATCGAACAAATGTTTTATCCTGAATGCAGCACAGAACATTTGTTCCTGAGAAGGAGACGTCAATGGAGAATAGTGAAAAACAGAAGGCGCTGGAGGCGGCGCTGGGACAGATTGAGAAGCAGTATGGCAAGGGCGCGGTGATGAAGCTCGGCGACCCTGCGGCACAAATGAATGTGGAGACGGTGCCTACGGGCGCGCTGAGTCTGGATATCGCGTTGGGGCTTGGCGGCGTACCGAAGGGCCGTATCATAGAGATATACGGACCGGAGTCTTCCGGCAAGACGACAGTGACCTTACATATGATCGCGGAGGTACAGAAGAGAGGCGGCATTGCCGGCTTTATTGACGCGGAGCATGCTCTCGATCCGACCTATGCCAAGGCGATTGGTGTGGATATTGACAATCTTTACATTTCCCAGCCTGACAACGGCGAGCAGGCACTGGAGATCGCGGAGACGATGGTTCGTTCCGGCGCCGTGGATATCATTGTCATAGACTCTGTGGCGGCGCTGGTGCCGAAGGCGGAGATTGACGGCGATATGGGCGACAGCCATATGGGTCTGCAGGCCAGACTGATGTCCCAGGCTCTGCGCAAACTTACCGCCGTGGTCAGCAAGACCAACTGTATCGTGATTTTCATTAACCAGCTCCGTGAGAAGATCGGCATTATGTTCGGCAATCCGGAGACCACGACCGGTGGCCGCGCCCTGAAGTTTTATTCCTCCATCCGCCTGGATGTCAGGAGAATCGCCGCGATCAAACAGAATGGCGCCGATGTAGGCAACCGGACCCGTGTCAAGGTTGTGAAAAATAAAGTAGCTCCGCCCTTCAAGGAAGCGGAATTTGACATCATGTTCGGTCAGGGCATCTCCACGGTAGGAGACGTATTGGATCTTGCCGCGGATATCAATGTGATCAATAAATCCGGCGCCTGGTACTCTTACCAGGGCAATAAGATCGGCCAGGGCAGGGAGAATACCAAGGCATATCTGCAGGAGAACCCGCAGATTCTGGCAGAGGTTGATGCGAAAGTAAGAGAGTATTACGGTCTGCCGGCAGCACCCGTCCCTGCAGCTGCTGAACAGCCTGCAGAGGAATCATGACCGTCACGGAAATCAAAGAGCTGAACGCCAAAAAGGTGCTCGTCACCATAGACGGGCACCTTGTTCTGCCTCTGTATAAAGGAGAACTTCGTAAATACGGACTCCGGGAGGATGCCGAGATCGATGCTGCATCCTGGTCTGAGCTCTGGGATATTGTCCTGGTGAAACGCAGCCGCCTGCGCGCCATGAACCTTCTGCAGAAAAAGAACTATACACAGACTGAACTGGAGCGAAAGCTTCAGGAGAATCATTATCCGCAGGAGCTGATTGATCAGGCGCTTGCGTATGTGATGCAGTTTCACTATGTGGATGACCGCAGGTATGCAGAGGATTACATTCGTTTTCACAGTACGAACCGCAGCAGACAGCGGATCCGAAGGGATCTGCTTGCCAAAGGCATATCGGTCGATCTTTTTGACTCTGTCTGGGAGAGCTTCTTAAGCGATCAGGAAGATTGGGATGAGAAAACACAGATTTTCAGACTTCTTGAGAAACGGCATTTTGATCCGGCTACGGCAGATGAGAAAGCGCGCGCGAAGATATTTGGTTTCCTTTATCGAAAAGGATATTCTGCGGATGCTATCAGGGAGTGCATGAGTGTGACATATGAGAGTACATTGTAAGGGTACCTGGCAAAGATCGCGGATGTAAATTCAACATATATGACACATGTGACGGAAAAGTAAAATCTATCACTTGACATTATGCAATTTATACAGTAATATTATTCTGTTGTAGTAAATCGTGGGGCATTTTGTGCGCCCCATCATGATATACAATGAAAATTTAATAAGGAGGAGCTTCCTGTATGATATCCATCGGCATTGTTGTCGGGATCGTACTGGTTGTCCTTGCAGTCACTGCCGTTGTCACCTATTTTGCGGCTACAGCCTATCACAAAAATGTGACCGAGAAAGAGATTGGCAATGCGGAGGAGAAGGCAAGGGAGATTATTGATGAAGCTCTGAAAGCTGCTGAAACCAAAAAGCGTGAGACTTCCCTGGAACTCAAGGAAGAGAATATCCGTGCCAAGAATGAACTGGACAAGGAGATCAAGGAACGCCGTGCGGAAGTACAGCGTTATGAGAGACGCGTACAGCAGAAGGAAGAGAACATTGATAAAAAATCAGACGCGATCGAACGCAGAGAGGCAAGTTTGGTGGAGAAGGAAAACGCGCTGAAGAAAGAGCGCGTTGAGATCTCAAAGCTGAACGAGCAACGGATACAGGAACTGGAAAGAATCTCTGGTCTTACCTCCGACCAGGCAAAAGACTACTTATTGAAAATTGTTGAAGATGAAGTGAAACATGAAACCGCCTTGAAGATCAAGGAAATGGATCTCAAGGTAAAAGAGGAAGCGGACAAGCGCGCGCGGGATTATGTGGTAAACGCCATTCAGCGCTGCACCGCGGATGTGGTATCTGAGACCACGATCTCCGTTGTTCAGCTTCCGAACGATGAGATGAAGGGCCGTATCATTGGACGCGAAGGCCGGAATATCCGGACGCTCGAGACCATGACAGGAGTGGATCTGATCATTGATGACACGCCTGAGGCAGTGATCTTATCAAGCTATGATCCCATCAGAAGAGAGGTTGCCAGAATTGCTCTGGAAAAGCTGATCGTGGATGGGCGCATTCATCCAGCTCGTATTGAGGAGATGGTGGAGAAAGCGCAGCGAGAGGTTGAGACGACCATCAAAGAGGAGGGCGAGGCCGCGACACTGGAAGTCGGTGTGCATGGCATCCATCCCGAACTGGTTCGGCTTCTGGGTAAACTGAAGTACAGGACCAGTTATGGGCAGAACGCATTAAGACATTCTGTTGAGGTTGCCCAGCTGTCAGGACTGCTTGCGGCTGAACTTGGACTTGATGTACGTCTTGCGAAACGTGCAGGACTGCTGCATGACATTGGAAAAGCTGTGGATCATGAGATGGAAGGTACTCATGTTCAGCTTGGAGCGGATCTTTGTAAGAGATACAAAGAGAACGCGACCGTGATCAATGCCGTGGAATCCCATCACGGAGATGTGGAACCCACATCCCTGATTTCCTGTCTGGTACAGGCTGCGGACACGATTTCCGCCGCCAGACCTGGCGCCAGACGTGAAACGTTGGAAACTTACACTACCAGATTAAAACAGTTGGAGGAAATCACAAACAATTTCAAAGGTGTAGATAAATCTTTTGCTATCCAGGCGGGTAGAGAGGTTCGAGTAATGGTGATACCGGAGCAGGTATCGGATGATGATATGGTTTTGCTTGCTCGCGACATTGCGAAAAAGGTTGAGACAGAACTGGAATATCCAGGCCAGGTCAAGATCAATGTGATCAGAGAATCACGCGCTGTCGACTACGCAAAATAAATTCAGACAGATCCGACAGGCTTTCGGAAACTGTTACACCAGTTTTCAGTAAAAGTGAAGTCAAATGGGCCGCACAGTTGTGCGGCCCATTTTTGTCGGTGTGCGCCTGTCGGCTCACATCTCTACATCTCTTATTCGTCTGCCTGACAGAGAATATGTTTGTTACGGATGGCTATTTGGTTTCTTTTAATAGATCACGGATCTCTGTCAGCAGCTGTACATCCGCGGGTACCGGAGCAGGTTCTTCTTTGGCCGGTTCTTCTTCCTTTTTGCGATGCATGGCATTGAGCGCTTTCACTATCGCAAAGAGGGCCAGGGCGGTCAGTAAGAAGTTGATGATCGCCTGGATAAAGGAGCCGATGCCGATCGAGGCGCTGCCCAGTGTAATGGCAATACCGGAGAAGTCAATGCCTCCGATGATCATACCAATGATGGGGGTGATGATGTCGTTTACCAAAGAGGTAACAATGGCGGTGAAGGCGGAGCCGATGATGATGCCGACGGCCATGCTCATGACGTCTCCCTTGGAGATGAATTCCTTGAATTCCTTAATCAGTGCTTTCATATCAGATGTCCTTTCGTGAATAAACTTTTCGAAGAACATTATATGATATGGAGAGGGTAATTTCAAGACAGCGCTTCGCATTTTTTACGTTTAATTGCGTTCACTTTTTTGCTTTATGCCTGCTGTTATGCCTTGACTTTCGCATTTTACCTGCTTTTGGTATTCACCCCAGATACTGTCACATACTCTTCAGCGCATTCTTCTCCAGCCTTGATACCTGCGCCTGCGAAATTCCGATGTGCTGCGCGACCTCCATCTGTGTTTTGCCCTCGAAAAAGCGCAGGGAGATGATTTCCTTCTCCCGCTCATTCAGCCGCTGCATGACCTCACTTAAGGTGATGTGTTCCACCCAGTTTTCTTCTTTATTTTTCTTATCGCTGATCTGGTCCATGACATAGAGGGTGTCGCCGCCGTCGGTGTAGATGGGGTCATAAAGGCTGACCGGGCTCTGGATGGCGTCCAGGGCGTAGACCACGTCTTCTAAGGAAATTCCGATTTCAGTGGCTATTTCTTCTACAGAGGGCTCCTTCTGGGAGGCGTTCATCATACTTTCCCTGGCCTGCATGGCCCGATAGGCGATATCCTTTAAAGACCGGCTTACGCGGATGGACCCGCCGTCGCGCAGGTAACGGCGGATCTCCCCCATGATCATCGGTACCGCGTAAGTACTGAATTTCACGCCCAGAGAACGGTCAAAATTGTCAATGGCCTTGATCAGGCCCACGCAGCCGATCTGAAAAAGATCGTCTACATTTTCCTCATTTGCGGAAAAGCGTTTGATCACGCTTAAGACCAGACGCAGATTGCCTTCGATATATTTTTCGCGGGCGACAACATCGCCCTGCGCGATCTGCTCAAAGAGCACATCCTTTTCTTCCTGCGCCAGCAACGGCAGCTTGGCGGTATTGACACCGCAGATTTCCACTTTTCCCATTGTTTCCTCCATATAGTACGCAGGCGAAAGAAATGTTCGCTTCGCTTACGTATCAAATGAGACGGCGCCGTGCGGGTTTATGCTTCCCGCGCCGGCGCTGTCTTCTGTACCTTTTTAGTATGGTTTTCATACGCAAATTTATGCAGGAAAACATACAATAAAGAAAAAGGGAGTTTATGTTCCATGCTGTTTTCGGAATTGAGAAATAAAGAGGTCATCGATGTGAAAGACTGTAAAAAGCTGGGGAGGATACAGGATATTGAATTTGATCCGCGAACTGGATGCATTTTAAAATTCTATGTTCCATGTGGTTCGAAATTCAGCTTTTTTATGTCGACGGAGCCGGATTATGTGCTGGATTTTCATGAAATCTGTCAGATCGGACCGGACATTATTCTGGTTGACGCAAGATAGAGATTTTGATATATTAGGGAAAGAAAAGATTCGGGAGGCGTTACATGAAGTGTCCTTTTTGCAGTCAGGATAATACGAGAGTGGTAGATTCGCGGCCGGTGGAAGAGAGCAATTCCATTCGCAGAAGGAGAGTCTGCGAGAACTGCGGCAGACGTTTTACCACTTATGAGAAGGTAGAGACTTTTCCGATTATGGTGATCAAAAAGGACCAGACCAGAGAGGTCTACGACCGCGCCAAACTGGAACAGGGCATCCTGCGTGCCTGCCATAAGCGACCGGTCAGCTCCGCGCAGATCAGCGCGGCGCTCAATGAGATTGAGACCGCGATCTATGCCAAAGAGCAGGCGGAGATTCTGTCCACCGATATCGGCGAGATGGTGATGGCCAGACTGAAAAATCTCGACATGGTTGCTTATGTGCGCTTCGCTTCTGTTTACAGAGAGTTCAAGGACGCGGATACCTTCATGGAGGAGCTGAAAAAGCTTCTGGCGGAGCAATAGAGAATTACAGTATGCTGAATTGTTTTTTTCCTGACGCGGCGGTGAAAAGGGCCTGGGATGTGCCGTATGCGGCGTTCTATGAAAAGGGGTACCGCGCTGTGCTCTTTGATATAGACAACACGCTGGTATATCCGGACGCGCCTGCTGACGGGCGTTGCAAAGCTTTTTTAAATGAATTGAAGAATATGGGTTATCAGATCGCCGTGATTTCCAACAACAAGGGACCGCGTGTGGAATCCTTTGCGGCCGACTGCGGCATCGGCTATGTGGCTAAGGCCAACAAACCTCTTCACAGCGGCTATGAACGGGGAATGCGGGAGCTTGGAACTGTGCCGCAGACCACGCTCTTTGTCGGAGATCAGCTGTTTACAGATGCGTGGGGCGCCGGGCGGCTTGGCATATACAGCATTCTGGTGGAACCGATGACCTTAAAGGAGGAGCCGCAGATTGTTTTAAAGCGTCTGCTGGAAAAGCCTGTGCTCTACGCCTATCGAAAGAAGAATCATACGTGAAAAGAAAGAGCATAAGTAAAAAATAAGAACCGCGGAGAATAAAGCAGTTAAAAAAGGAGAACCGCATATGAGCACTGACAGACTGAACATAGACGGACATACCCGGATTTTCGGCCTGATCGGCAATCCTGTCGGACATACCATGTCGCCGGTGATTCACAACACATTGGCGGCTTATTATGGACATAATCTGATTTACGGCGCCTTTCCGGTAGCGGACGACCCTGTGAAAGCGGTGGAGGGAGCGTATGCGCTTGGAATCGGTGGTTTAAATGTGACGGTACCACATAAATCCGCCGTCATTCCCGCACTGGTGGAAACGGATGATTTTGCTTTCAAAATCGGCGCGGTCAATACTCTGGTCAGAATGGACGAAAAAGGGGGATATAAGGGGTATAATACCGATATGCCCGGTCTGTATCGCGCCATGTGCCAGGAAGATATTACCATTGCGGGGGAAACGGTTGTGATCCTGGGCGCGGGCGGCGCGGCACGGGCAGTTGCCATGATGACCGCTTCCAAAGGCGCGGTGCGGGTGTCTGTACTGAACCGGACTGTCAGTAAGGCGGAAGCGATTGTCAAAGAAATTACGGCCCTGTATCCGGACTGTCAGATGTGTGCCGGCAGCATTTATGATTTGCACGATCTTCCGGAAGAGAAATTCCTTTGCATTCAGGCGACCAGCACAGGCATGAGTCCGCACGCGGATCAGGCCGTCATTGAAGACGGGGCATTCTATGAACGGATTCATACGGGTTTTGATCTGGTCTATAATCCTTATGACACGAAATTTATGCAGCTTGTCAGACAGGCTGGAGGCAAAGCGTACAACGGATTGAATATGCTTCTCTATCAGGGTGTGGTTGCCTATGAACTGTGGAATGATATGCAGGTGGGCGAGGAGGCTGTCAGCCTGGTGCGCCGCAGATTAAAAGAGGAAATGGGACTGTAAGATGAAACCGCACTTGATTTTAATTGGCTACATGGGAAGCGGGAAGAGCACATTGGGATGCACGGTCAGCTACCCGCTTAAGCAGTGCCTGATCGATACGGACAAGTGGATTGAGCAGAAGGAAGGGCATACGGTCAGCGAGATTTTCGCTGCCCATGGGGAGGCGTATTTCAGACAGAGAGAGACTGACTGCCTGAAGGCGATGTTTCAGGAACGGGAACCGCGGGTACTGGCGCTGGGCGGCGGTACGCCGCTTCGGCAGGAAAACAGAGATCTGATGAAGCAGCTTGGTTTTACCGTATATCTGCACGCGGAGCCTGAGACGATTTATGAACGTGTGAAGGGCGACAAAAACAGGCCGCTGCTGCAATGCGACGATCCGCGTGAAAGGATCCGGCAGATGATGCGGGAGAGGGACCCCGTCTACAGAGAGGCCGCGGACTATATTCTTAAGGTGGACGACTGGGATTTAAAACGCCTGGTCAATGAATTACAGGAGGCATACAGACATGAAACTGCTGGTCATCAATGGCCCCAACATTAATTTCCTGGGGATACGGGAAAAAAAGGTTTATGGCAGCGAGGATTACGATTACCTGCTGCATTTAATTGAACAAAAAGGAACAGAAACCGGAACCGAAATTGAAGTATTTCAGTCCAATCACGAGGGCGCTATCATTGACAGAATTCAGGAGGCGTATTTTGATGGAACAGCCGGTATTGTGATCAATCCCGGCGCGTATACGCATTACAGCTACGCGATTCGCGACGCGTTGGCCAGCATTACGGTGCCGAAGATTGAGATTCACATTTCGGATATTACAAAGCGGGAGGCTTTCAGACAGACTTCTGTCACAAGGGAGGTCTGTGACGCGCAGATTTACGGACATGGTCTTTCGGGGTATCTGGAAGCCATCGATCAGTGTCTGGAACTGATTGACAGCCGGAATCAGGCATAAAATAATACGCAGCGACAGTTTCCCGGTAAATCGGCCGTGAACAGTTACGATTGGACAGTAAATCCGGCGGCAAATGAAAAAAACAGTTGAAAAAAGCCCTGTAATCGTGTAGACTAGGTAAAGGAATATTGTTACAACTTCAGGAGGAAAAGTGATGATCAATGCAGGTGATTTCAGAAAAGGTATTACATTTGAGTACAAAAACAGCGTATATATGGTCCTTGATTTCTTGCACGTAAAGCCGGGCAAGGGTTCTCCCTTTGTCAGGACGAAGTTAAGGGATGTGATTTATGGCGGCGTTGTAGAGGATACATTCAACCCCTCTGACAAATATCCGCTTGCCCGTATTGACAAGAAGGATATGCAGTTTTTATTTAAAGACGGCGACATGTACACCTTCATGGATGTGGAGACCTACGACCAGTTCGAGTACAGCACAGATATCGTGGGAGACGCGATGGAGTTTGTGAAGGAGAATGAGATCTGCAAGATCTGCTCCTTCAAGGAGAAGGTGATTTCCGTTGAGCCTCCGCTGTTTGTGGAGCTGGAGGTGACAGACACTGAGCCGGGTGTGAGAGGCAATACCGCGACCAACGTGACGAAGCCGGCCGTTGTGGAAACCGGAGCGACCATCAAGGTGCCGATCTTTATCAATAACGGCGATGTGATCAAAATCGATACCCGTACCAAGGAGTATTTATCCAGAGCATAAACCGTACGATGCGTTTGTATGAAAATGCAGTAACAGTTTTTTTCTGAAAGCTTTCAGGGCAGCAAGGTTGTACTTGCTGCCCTTTTCATGTCTATATAAAAACTTTCCATATAAATTTACAGTGATTAGGGCGACAAAAGGGTATGGATACCATGGATTGGGTCAGCGTCGACCGAAGCGGAGCGCGGACCTGCAGTTTTAAACAGTTACGTAACTTAAAATTTGATACAGGAGAGCACAATGTATTATCAGGAATTCAGAGAAGAACTGTTACAGATGATGAGAGAACAGGCAGAGGAAAAGATCAGCGTCGAGCTGATTGAGAGGCAGAAGTTAAACGGGCAGATCCGATACGCGCTGCTGCTTAAGCGTGAGGGAAGCTGCTGTGCGCCGGTCATGTATCTGGAGGAGGTCTATGAGGAATTTTGCCAGGGGACGGGGCTTCAGGAGATCGCGGAAAAGCTGTGGCTGATTTATGCTGAGGAGATGAGGGACAATCTGGAAGGTCTGTACGGAGCAGTTTCCTGCATGCAGACATATGCCAACGCCGCGCCGGGGCTGTATGTCAGAATCATGCACGCGGAAAAAAACAGCGCGCTGCTTGCGGATGCACCCTGGCGGCATATCCTTGATCTTGCCCTGACCGTTTATTATCTGGTGGAGCAGATGGATGGTCAGGTACGGGGCACCGTGATGCTGCGCGATGAGCATCTTAAGGACTGGGATGTGCCGGTGGAGGAAGTCTTTGAGAGAGCAATCCGCAATACGCTGGCTGAGGAAGGCCTGTACTGGAATACAATGGAGGCCGTGCTGAACCATGAAAAGCTGCTTTTGTTTCCGGAGAAACTGTCATATAGTCAGACCGGCCTGTATATTTTGTCCGGACGTACGGGAGTGTGGGGCGCGACGCTGGCTTTCCTTCCGGGCACAGCGGCCAAAATCCATGAGGCGCTGGGAGAGCCGTTTTATCTGCTGCCCTCGTCCATCCATGAAGTGATCCTCGTACCGGCTTCGCGCGCAGTCAGCAGAGATTTGCTGGCGCAGACGGTGTGGGAGGTCAACCGCCAGGAAATGCCTGTTGAAGATATCCTTTCAGACCACATTTATTTTTATAACGCGCAGTGCGGGCGGCTGGAGATAGTGGAGGATATGGAATAAACAGCGACTGGTAATAGTTTCTATTCACGGTCCTCCACCCACATGCGCAAAAGCACCCGCTTCGCGTCTGACGTCGCAAAAAACGCGACTCAACTTTTTGCTTATGTGGGTGGAGTGACTGATTCTCAGTCAACTGTAGAAATATAATCAGCCTCTTACAAGCACACTACGCTTGACGAGTCTGTTTATATTTCTACAGCCGACCGTGAATAGTCACCGGGTGATCAAAAAAACTCTTTACAAGTAAGAAAAGCTGTGCTATGATACACAGGAAGCGGCGTAATACTTTTGTAACATATTACAATTTTGTGTCCGTAGTCTAATGGATAGAACGAAGGCCTCCGACGCCTTTAATGCAGGTTCGATTCCTGTCGGACACGTTTTCGCCGCTTCCTTTTTTATAAAACCAAGATACATTTCATAACATGAGGTCTACTATGAAAAAGAGAATGCTGATACTCTCAGTGGTTATTGTACTGGCGGTGGCTGTCTTTGTTTCTGGTATGCTGGTCTATCATAAAAACGATTCCGCCAATTCGGAGAGCGAACAGGAGACTGCGGTTGATAACAGCGCCATTTCCGAAACAGTAGCGGCGGTAAGCGTGGACAATCCCCTGGAAGCAGATAAATATCCCGAGATCAATGAACTGGTTGTCACCTATCTGACCGCGCTCGCGGACGGTGATGTGGACACCATGGTGGAGATCTGCAGCAATGTGACAGATACTGAGAAAATTCGGATTGAGGAGCTCGGCAAATATATCGATGCCTTTCCGGAATACAACGTATTTACGAAGTTAGGACCGGTGGAGAACAGCTACGTTGTGTACGCGGCAGCGAGAGCCCAGTTTCCGGGCATTGATACGCTTGTTCCCGGCATTTACTGCCTGTATGTCTGCATGGACGAGGAGGGTAATTATTATATTAATGAAGATACCCTGACGGATGAAGAGCTGACTTATATTGACGCGGTTGCGTCTGATGAATCTGTCATGGAACTCTGCAATTCGATTGACGAGGAATATCAGGAGCTGGTGGAGACAGACAGCGAAATCGCGACTTATATTGAATTAATGACCAATGAAATCCGAGATGCGGTCGGTACGGCGCTGGTATCCGTTTCATCGGATGATGAGGACAGCACGGATGAGGAGACAGATGATACGGTTGTGGCCAAGTCCTGTCAGGCCAAAACCACCGATACCATCAATGTCAGATCCTCCGATTCCACGGCGGCTGACAAGCTCGGTACCATCACGAAGGGAACGACGATCGATGTGATTGAGATCCGCGTTAACGGCTGGGCGCAGATTGAATATAATGGGCAGACGGCTTATGTGAAGACCGACTATCTGGAGATTTTGAGCAGCACGGAGAATGAGCCGACCAATGGCTATGTGGTGACCACAGATACAGTCAATGTGCGCGCTTCAGCGAGTATCGAAGCGGAAAAGCTTGGGACGGTAGCGGCCGGCGAGGTGCTGGAATGGGTTGAGGACGTGACCGGCGGCTTCAGCAAGATCAAATATGATGGTTCGATCGCCTATATTGCGACAGAATATCTGGAGAAGCAGACATCAGCGAATTGATTTCACATGGAAAATAAAAAACAGGGAGGCGTAAGGAAGTTCGTACGCTTCCCTGTTTTTGTGTACAAATAAAGAGTTTTGTGTTAAGATAATACAGGTTTGACAATAAAATTAAGAAATGATTGACGTTGTATGGTTGACTGCCTGTTATGAACGGAGCATGATATGGAGGAAAGCATTCGTATTAATAAATACCTGAGTCAGGCCGCCGACTGTTCCAGACGGCAGGCGGATCATATGCTTTTGGAAGGCCGTGTGCTGGTCAATGGCAGCATCGCGAAAACCGGGCAGATGGTTTCCTCATTGGACGAAGTCGCACTAGACGGACATAAGCTGAACATGCTTAAAAACTGCGTGGTACTCGCGTGGTACAAACCTGTTGGAGTAACCTGTACGGAAAAAGACGCGCACGCGTCCAAAACGATCCGGGATGTTTTTTCCTATCCGGTTCGTCTGACGTATGCGGGGAGGCTTGACAGAGACAGCGAAGGGCTTTTGCTTCTGACAAATGACGGCCAGCTGATTCAGAATCTGATGCGCGGCGCGTACGGCCATGAGAAGGAATATGTTGTGAAAGTCGATCGGGAGATTACGGACAGCTTCCTTCAGAAAATGGCGCAGGGCATTTATTTAAAGGATTTGAAGCAGACCACCAGGCCCTGTGAGATTACAAAAGAGGGCAGATATACCTTCCGCATCATCCTGACCCAGGGGCTGAACAGGCAGATTCGCCGCATGTGCGCGGCTTTGGGATATCAGGTGAAGATATTGAAGAGAATACGGGTCGCGAACATTTTATTGCAGGATTTGAAACCTGGACAGTACAGGGAGATTACAGGGGAGGAGCTGTCAAAGCTGTATGCGACTGTTCACCTGAACTCGCATGAAATGTGAATTCTGCCGTAAAAAGGGTCTGTGATGTGATAGCCAACTTTCAGAGCCTGTTTTAGGCAGATATTTCGTTTTAAATTTTAAGAAATTTTGAGGGAATTATGACCGACAGAGAGAGGATGCTGGAGCTGCATCAGATTTTAAATAAAGCCGCCCGCGCTTATTACGCGGACGATGAGGAGATCATGTCCAATCTGGAATATGATCGCTTATATGATGAACTGGTGCAGCTGGAGGAAAAAACCGGCATCATTATGGCCGGCAGTCCGACGCAGACAGTTGGATATACAGCGGTGGAGGAGCTGCCGAAAGAGGCACATGAGCGCCCCATGCTGTCTTTAAGTAAGACTAAGGAACCTTTGGAGCTTCAGAGCTTTCTCCTGGATAAAGAGGGCCTGCTCAGCTGGAAGCTGGACGGTCTGACCATTGTGCTGACCTATGAATCCGGTCAACTGGTTAAGGCGGTGACGCGCGGGAATGGGGAAGTCGGCGAGGTGATCACAGACAATGCCCGTACCTTCATCAACCTGCCCATGCGTATTCCCTTTCAGGGAAAGCTGATTCTCAGAGGTGAGGCGGTTATCACCTACAGCGATTTTGAGAGGATCAACGATACCATCGGGGAGGAAAGCCAGAAATACAAAAATCCAAGGAACCTCTGTTCCGGATCAGTTCGACAGCTAAACAGCGAGGTCACAGCGTCCAGAAGAGTCAGGCTGATCGCGTTTACACTGGTCATGTGTGAAGGACGCAACTTCATTACCAGAAGAGAACAAATGGAATTCCTTTCATCACAGGGCTTTGAGACAGTGGAGTACAGAGTGGTGAACCGGGAGAATATCCTGGAGACGGTACAGGATTTTGCGCAGAAAATAGAACATTTTGACATCCCGAGTGATGGCCTAGTATTGTGCTTTGACGACATTGCCTATGGTGAGAGCCTGGGCAGAACCAGCAAATTCCCGCGCGATTCCATCGCCTTTAAATGGAAGGATGAGGAGAGAGAGACAAAGCTCCTTGACGTGGAATGGTCGGCCAGCCGGACCGGTCTGATCAATCCAGTGGCCATTTTTGAACCGGTGGAGCTGGAGGGGACGACAGTCAGTCGTGCGAGCGTTCACAACGTCAGCATTGTGAAAGAATTAAAACTGGGTATCGGGGATACGCTCAGAGTTTATAAGGCCAATATGATCATCCCGCAGATCGCGGAGAATCTGACATGCTCAGATACCCTTGAAATTCCCCACATCTGTCCGGTCTGCGGCGGGGATACCAAAATCAAAAGCATCAAGGAGGGGCAGTTCCTCTACTGTACCAATCCGGACTGCGCGGCCAAAAAGATCAAATCCTTTTCCCTCTTTGTCAGCAGGGACGCTTTGAATATTGACGGCATGAGCGAGGCAACGCTGGAGAAATTCATCGCGGCCGGATTTTTGCATAAATTCCGTGATCTCTATCATCTGGAGGCGCACCGTGACGCCATTGTGTCCATGGAAGGCTTCGGCGAAAAAAGCTGTGACAATCTTCTGCAGGCCGTGGAGAATTCCAGACAGACCACGCTGGCAAAATTGATTTACGCGCTTGGTATCGCCGGCATCGGGCTTGCGACCGCGAAGCTGATCTGCAGACATTTTGACAATGATTATGATAGAATTTCACACGCGTCCGTAGAAGAGCTTCTGGAGATAGACGGAGTCGGAGAGGTGCTGGCGAATGCTTTTTCCGATTATTTCAGGGATGAGAGTAATTGCCGCGATGTGGAGGAACTGTTGTCTGAACTGGTCCTTGAACAGGAGGAGATTTCTGTTGACGCACAAAGGCTGAAAGGCCTGACGGTGGTGATTACAGGGGATTTGAACCTGTATGAGAACCGCAATCAGCTAAAGGAAGCGATTGAAGCACTCGGCGGCAAGGTCACCGGCAGCGTCTCGGCGAAGACGAGTGTCCTGGTGAATAACAATCCTGCCTCCACCTCCAATAAGAATAAAAAAGCAAAAGAACTGAACATTCCGATTATGACGGAGGAAGAATTTGTGCATCAATTTTTACAGTGAATGAAGAGGAATACGTCATGCCGATTAAAACACAGAATGATTTACCCGCAAAGAGCATATTGGAAACGGAAAACATTTTCGTAATGGATGAAAACCGCGCGACCAGCCAGCAGATTCGCCCGCTTGAAATCTGCATTTTAAATCTGATGCCGGTGAAGGAGGACACAGAATTACAGCTTCTGCGCTGTCTGTCCAATACGCCGCTCCAGGTAAACGTGACCTTCATGAAGGTGGAAAGCCATGTTTCCCAGAATACCTCCGCCAATCATCTAAATAAGTTTTATCAGAATTTTGAGCAGTTGAAGGAGTTCCGTTATGACGGTATGATCATTACGGGCGCGCCTGTAGAGCAGTATGAATTTGAAGAGGTGGATTACTGGCCGGAGCTGCGCAGAATCATGGAGTGGACCAAAACGCATGTGACCAGTACGCTGCACATCTGCTGGGGCGCGCAGGCCGCTTTGTATTATCACTTTGGCATTGAGAAAAAGCTTCTGCCGGAAAAGCTTTTCGGACTTTTCGAGCACAAGGTTTCCAACCGCAAGGTTCCGTTAGTGCGCGGCTTTGACGACTACTTCCTGGCACCGCACAGCCGGCACACGACGGTTTCCGCCGCTGAAATCCATGCCTGCAGCGATCTGACTGTACTGGCCGAGAGCGACAGGGCCGGCATTTTCCTCTGTATGACAGAGATGGGCAAGCAGATTTTCGTCATGGGTCACCCGGAATATGACCGCTATACCCTGCACAACGAGTACATGCGGGATAAGGCCAAGGGCCTGCGGATCAAGATGCCAGAGAATTATTATCCTAATAATGACTGTGAGCGCAGGCCGCCCCTGCAGTGGCGGGCGCACAGCAACGCGCTGTACTCGAACTGGCTGAATTACTATGTATACCAGGAGACACCGTATATATTGTAAATATGAAATCATGAGCGCAAGCGAGAAGGGCATGCTTGCATGTCCGGCGGCGCTGGATGTCCGGAGGACGTTTGCTTAGCGCGGACCGAAACACTCAATGAAGAGAAACTTCATCCGGACAGCCCGGAAGATAAGCTTCGCTCAGCCTCATCTGCTCTTCACTCAAGCGTGCTGTCTCCTTCACGGCGTCATCGTAGCCAGTGAGCGCCGCGAACGGGGAGAACTGGGCCGCCCGCTCCTGCATGGACAGATGGGGTCGGTCTTTAGATACGGGGTGGGGCAGACGGATGATGTCCTGGTAATCTTTTATATTTCTTCTGGGCATATGATACCTCTCTGAGTTGTTGTTTTATTGCTTAAGCCACAGATTTACTTTCTGAACCGCAGCTTTATTCTCTGTGTCCGCCGATCTGGGCGTTGCGCTCCCGGCCGGTCGCGCCTTCTTCTAAATTCATTCCTTTTAAAATGGCGTTTTTGCCGAATTTTTTCTGGATTTCCAGGATGGCTTTCTGGCCGCGCTTTTCTTTTTCCAGCGCGGCCTGTTTTTCGCTGCGCGTCTGGGAGACTGCGTCATAATCTGTAAAAAGGGAAAGCTGCTCTGGCTCCGGCGGTTTCACCATGGTTTCGGGGATGACATGGTTTGCAACGACATACATGCGTCTGACCAGCAGCTTCCGGTTTACGATACGGTCAAAGAGCTCCATGGCCGCGTCGGTCATCATCCGGCTGGAGGCCGTCTGCATTTCCAGGTTGATGGAGCCGTGTGCCTGCTTCGGAACCTGACGTCCGTAGTGGTCAGTGGTGACCTCGCCGTGGTAGACCTTTCTCCTGTCAGGGTCGGACAAATTCTCCACATCATAGCCGATGGTCAGCACGATCTGGTCGGTGACAAGACCCTTATCCACCAGGTCGAGAGAAAGTGCGTCGGTCATCTCCCGGACAACGAGGCGTGCTTTCTCAAAAGGGTAGGGGGACTGCAGGACCTGGCCGGAGCTGATACTGTTATTCTCCGGCTTGTAGGCTTTAATATCGGAAATCCGGCAGGGCTCGTATCCCCAGGCATGGTCGATCAGCAGTTCAGCGTTGACGCCAAATTCTTTGTAAAGCCGGTTCTGACCAACCTGATCGAGACTATAGCGCGCAATATCGCCCATAGTGTACAGACCGAGCTTTTGCAGCCGCACAGCATAACCACGGCCGACGCGCCAGAAATCCGTGAGCGGCTCGTGCGTCCACAGCTTTTCCCGATAGCTCATCTCATCCAGCTCGGCAATTCGCACGCCGTCTGAATCGGCCGGCATATGCTTGGCGACGATGTCCATGGCGATCTTACAGAGGTAGAGATTGGTGCCGATGCCGGCGGTAGCGGTGATGCCTGTTTCCTTTAAGACGTCCCGTATCATCTTCATCGCCAGTTCGTGTGGGGTAAGGCGATAGGTATCCAGATAATCTGTCACATCCAGAAAGACTTCGTCAATGCTGTAAACGTGAACATCCTCCGGTGCGATATAGCGCAGGTAAATCTGGTAGATTTCCGTGCTGCGTTTGATATAATGCGCCATCTGCGGCGTGGCGACAATATAATCGAGCGCCAGTGAAGGGTTTTCCTGCAGCTCATGGATGTTTGATGAGCTTCCGGTGAAGGCATGGCCGGGAGCTTTTTTCAGCCTGTCGGCGTTGACCTCTTTCACACGCTGCACGACTTCAAAAAGGCGGGCTCTGCCAGAGATGCCGCAGGATTTTAAGGAGGGGGAGACTGCCAGACAGATGGTTTTCTCCGTGCGGCTTTTGTCTGCCACGACCAGGTTGGTGGTCAGTGGATCCAGGCCGCGCTCCGCGCATTCCACAGAGGCGTAGAAGGATTTTAAATCGATAGCGATATAAGAGCGGTCAGCCAAAATATTTTCTCCTTTCCTGACAGAGAGGCCTGAACAGATATTCTCTCTGTCAGGCATGTTGTCCGCTTTTCGTCTTCAGCCAATGAAGGGAAAAGCAAACATATGTTCTTTGCGTATTCTATCACAATAGCCTGATTTTGAAAACAGAAAAATAAGAAAACCTAAAACATTTTTGAAATCAATTGAGATTTTCCCCATGAAGGTTTATAATCTTAACTATGCATTTCAAATAACAGATCAAAGGAGCCTGTCCGTGACGCCTGAAAATGACCTTGGATTGTTGGAAAAACTGAAACAAAAACGTCTGTCAGATTATTTTTCCAGAACACAGATGATTATGGTGGGCTTCCTTCTCATTATCTTTTTTGGCGCCTGTCTTCTGATGCTGCCGTTTGCCTCAAAAGCGGGAGAGGAGACAACCTTTCTGGGCGCGCTTTTCACCTCTGTTTCCGCGACCTGTGTGACCGGACTGGTGGTTTATGATACGTTCACCCACTGGACAGTATTCGGGCAGCTGGTTTTACTGACGGAGATTCAGATCGGCGGTCTTGGCTTTATCACCATCGGCACATTCGCCATGCTCTTATTAAAAAAGAAAATCGGTCTTGCGGGCCGTGAACTGATTCACGAGAGCCTGAACACTCTTCAACTGCATGGAAGCGTGAAACTGGTGAAACGGATTTTAACCGGTACGCTGTTGTTTGAAGGGACAGGGGCCTTTTTATTATCATGTCGTTTTGTGCCGCAGATGGGCCTTGGCAAGGGAATTTATTATGGAGTTTTTCACGCGGTGTCGGCCTTCTGCAACGCGGGTTTTGACCTGATGGGGTATCAGGAAGCGTATTCATCCTTCACAGCTTATGCTTCAGACCCGCTTGTGGTACTGGTGCTGTGCGCTCTCATTCTCATCGGCGGGATTGGCTTTCTGGTGTGGGAAGATATTCTGGAAAACCGCCTGTGCTGGAAGCGATATCGTGTGCAGACCAAGGTGGTCCTCACAGCCACATTGGTGCTGGTAGTCGGCGGGACGGCGCTCTTCTGGATCAGCGAGGGGCAGAATCTGTTCGCGGACATGAAACCGGGAGAGAAATTCCTGGCAGCGCTCTTCAGTGCTGTGACGCCCAGAACAGCCGGTTTCAATACGGTGGATACGGCTGCCCTGACCAACGGCAGCAAGGTGCTGACTATGATTCTCATGTTTATTGGCGGCTGCCCCGGCTCGACTGCCGGCGGCATTAAGACGACTACGGTGGTGGTCATTATCCTCTATATTGGTTCGTATCTCTTACATACTGAGGATTGCGTGGCCTTCAAACGCAGGCTGAATCCGGATGCGATCAAGCGGGCCAGCGTGGTTTTCTTCATTAATTTTACACTGGCGATGACGGCTGTATTGATTCTTCTGATTGGTCAGGACCTGCCTCTGGCGGACACTCTGTTCGAGGCTTTCTCTGCCATCGGCACGGTTGGCATGTCCACCGGTGTGACGAGGGATCTGAATTCATTGTCCAGAATTGGCATCATGCTGTTAATGTTTTTAGGCAGAGTGGGCAGCCTTTCCTTCGCCATGTCATTTACAGAAAAAAGAAGATCCTCCGGTATTAGATATCCGGAGGAAGAGATTACGGTCGGATAACCGCGCTGCTAAGATTCAAAATAGTAAAAGGTGAGAGTATGCGACATTTTTTTGCGTTTTCAATCAATATGCGTGAGAAACGGTAAAAACGGGAATAGAAGCCCTGGAAATCGGGGAGAAAGGAAGTAATTCGATCATCAGCTTATAATGATTGGATTATAATGAAGGTACCATGAAGTCTATTTTAATTATCGGATTGGGAAATTACGGTCATTATCTCTGCCGTGACCTCGCAAATCTGAAAAATGAGATTATGATTATCGACAAGGATGAGACAGCATTGGAAGATCTTCTTGATGTAGCGACCAGCAGCCTGATTGCGGACTGCACGCGGGAGAGCGTCCTGAAACGGATCGGCGTCTCCAATTTTGACCTCTGCTTCGTTTGCATCAGCGGAAACTTCCAGAACAGCCTGGAAATCACCAGTCTTTTAAAGGATCTGGGCGCGAAGTACGTGATCAGTCAGGTCAGCAACGAAGTCCACGCCAAATTCCTTTTGCGTAACGGTGCTGACGAGGTCATTTTACCGAATAAGGACTCTGCCATTCGCGCGGCTGTGAAATATAATAACGATCATATTTTCGATTATATTGACCTGCGCGGCGGCTATTCCATATATGAAATCACTCCGCTGAAGGAGTGGGTGGGCAAGAGCATTCTGGATTCGGATATCCGCGCCCGCTATGATGTTTATATTATCGCTATTACATCGCCGGATCAGAGCACTAATTATATGCCGAACCCGCAGACTGTCATCAACGCAGAGGATCACCTGCTGGTTCTGGCGCATGAATCAAAGATGAATCAGCTGATTAAAAAATTGTGATACAATGAGCGCAAGCGAGCCCGAGGGAGCGTGCTCACTCGCGGCGAACGGCGAATTGGATCATGAGCGTCCTTTGCTCATGATATAATGAGCGGATTTCGAATGGTGTTAGGATTTTGTGAGCGTTGTATGCGAAGAAATCCGTGTATCACAATGAAATATAGACTAAGGGACTCATAAACGGACATTTGGAAAACGGAAGGAGAAAGGATTTTATGGAATTAAGGGGTACAACCGTCACACTGGGCAGCACTGGCATCACGGTACAGAAAAACAGCTTCGGCGCGCTGCCGATCCAGCGCATTCCGCAGGCGGACGCGGTCGCCATGATACGCAGGGCGTATGAGGCGGGCATCAATTTTTACGATACTGCCAGAGCATACTCTGATTCGGAGAAAAAGCTGGGTGAGGCGCTTGCCGGCATCAGGGACGATGTCTATATTGCGACCAAGACGACGGCGAAGACAGGAGATCAATTATGGAAAGATCTTGAGACCAGCCTTGAGACGCTTGGCACAGATCACATCGATATCTACCAGTTCCATAATCCTGCATTCTGCCCGAAACCGGGACAGGAGAATGGCCTGTATGACGCGGCACTGGAAGCAAAACGACAGGGGAAAATCCGCCATATCGGGATCACTAATCACCGCCTGAACGTAGCGAAAGAAGCCATCTTGAGCGGCCTTTATGAAACGCTCCAGTTCCCATTCTGCTATCTGGCCACGGACGCGGACATTGAGCTTGTAAATTTATGTCAGGAACATAACATGGGATTTATCGCTATGAAATCCCTCTCCGGCGGCCTGATTACGGACTCCGCCGCTGCTTATGCCTTTGCCGCGCAGTATGATAATGTCGTTCCCATCTGGGGCGTTCAGCGTATGAACGAGCTGGAAGAGTTTATTTCCTACATAGATAATCCGCCGGCCATGACAGACAGAATTCGCGCTTTGATTGAGAAAGACAGACAGGAGCTCTCCGGAGAATTCTGCCGCGGCTGCGGCTACTGCATGCCCTGTCCTGTCGGCATCGAGATCAATAACTGCGCCCGCATGAGCCTTCTCCTTCGCCGTTCTCCCTCCCAGGGACACTTAACCCCTGAGGCCCAGGCCAAAATGATGCGCATTGAGGACTGCCTGCACTGCAATCAGTGCAAATCCAGATGCCCTTACGGCCTGGACACACCGACCCTCCTTGCCAAAAATCTGGAGGACTACAAGCGTGTGCTGGCAGGTGAGGTTACCGTACAGTAAATGTGTAATGCGTGTAAAAAGGATATAAGCAGATACTTGTGCAAAACATAACTTTTGCTTTCAGTAAACATTGCAGAACAGAGCGAGGCCACATATAAACTGCTGAACGATTTTTCGTGCCATGGAGATGAGACAATTGTTAATCGTGGAAGCCTATGCTGAACACGATTGACACGCTTATTGGCTCATCGGAGTGCTTTGCACAAGGCATAAGTTCGACTACGGAAATCATAGATTTCCTGTCTCACTTAGGCACGTATGAGAGAAGCAGTTTATATGTGGCCTCGCGACCTGTTTGCAAATACTTATTGCCCCAGCTTCTTAAACGCCGTCGACAGCATCAGCTTGATTCTATTGAGCTGATTCACCTCCGAAGCCCCCGGGTCATAATCAATCGCTACAATATTCGACTCCGGGAAATGCTTGCGCAGCGTCTTAATCACACCCTTGCCCACTACATGATTCGGCAGACAGGCGAATGGCTGCGTGCAGACAATATTCGTCACTCCGCTGTGGATTAGCTCCACCATCTCACCGGTCAGAAACCATCCTTCACCAGTCTGGTTGCCGATCGACACATACGGCTTCGCGTACTCCACCAGATCATAAATATTGGCCTGTGGGGTGAAATGCTCGCTCTTTTCAAGCGCGCTTCTGGCAGCGCCTCTGAAACGCTCCACAGCCCAGATGCCCAGCCTGGCAACCTGAGAAGCCCGTTTGCTGGTTCCCAGATTTTCCGCTTTGTAGATCTGATTATAGAAGCAGTAGAGAATAAAATCAATCAGATCCGGCATCACAGCCTCGGCGCCTTCCTGCTCTAAGAGATCGACCAGGTGGTTGTTGCCGGTGGGAGAGAACTTCACCAGAATCTCGCCCACGATTCCGACTCTCGGTTTTTGGATATCCCGGATGGGCAGGTGGTCGAAGTCCTCAATGATTTCCCGGCACATTTTCCGGAAGGTGAAATAATTGACATGATCTCCGCCAAGGAACTCTTTACATTTCTCTTCCCACTTCTCATGTAGGGCATTCGCGCTTCCGGGCACCTCTTCATAAGGACGCATCCGATACAGACAGCGCATGAAAATATCGCCGAAGACCGCCCCCATGACTAGCCGCAGCGCAAGACCAACGCTGATTTTAAAGCCGGGATTGGTCTCCATGCCGTTTAAATTCAGGGAAATTACGGGAATCTGCGGCATTCCGGCCTTTTCTAAGGCCCTGCGGATAAAGCCCACATAGTTTGTGGCGCGGCATCCGCCGCCGGTCTGCGTCATGATGACGGCAACCTTATTTAAATCATAATCACCGGACAGCAGTGCTTCCATTACCTGACCGACGACCAGCAGCGAAGGATAGCAGGCGTCGTTATTGACATATTTCAGACCCACATCTACAGAATGTTTATTGTCATTCTGCAGGACATGGACATTGTAGCCGCACTTTTTCATGGCTGTTTCCAGCATGTTGAAGTGAATAGGCGACATCTGCGGGCAGAGGATGGTATAGTTGTCCTTCATTTCCTCCGTAAATACCGCGCGGTTGTAGGCGCTGGAATGGATTTCGCGCTGCTTCTTTTCCTGCTCGCGCACACGGATGGCGGAGAGCAGAGAGCGGATGCGGATCCTGGCGGCGCCCAGGTTATTGACCTCGTCGATCTTTAAACAGGTGTAAATCTTATCGGAGCCGGTCAGAATGTCGGAAACCTGATCCGTGGTGACCGCGTCCAGGCCACAGCCGAAGCTGTTTAATTGAATCAGGTCGAGCTGATCGGTCTTTTTCACAAACTGGGCGGCGCGGTAGAGGCGGCTGTGGTACATCCACTGGTCGGAGACGATTAACGGCCGCTCGGGGCTTGCCAGGTGGGAGACAGAATCCTCCGTCAGCACAGCGATATCGTAGGAGGTAATCATCTCCGGAATGCCGTGGTTGATCTCCGGGTCGATGTGGTAGGGACGGCCGGCCAGCACGATACCGCGTTTGCCTGTCTTCGCCAGGTAAGCCAGGGCTTCTTCGCCCTTGTCCTCCATATCTTTTCTCGCGTGCGCCAATTCCTCCCAGGCGGCTTCGCAGGCGGAGCGGATTTCCTCCTTCGGAATTTCCGTAAATTCTTTCTCCAGCTGCTGACTGATGGTGTCAACAGAAAGGAAACTCATGAAGGGATTACGGAAGCGAACCGTTCCGTCGGTGATTCCCTCCATGTTATTTTTAATATTTTCACTGTAGGAGGTGACGATGGGGCAGTTGTAGTGGTTGCCCGCGTCCTCCGTTTCGTTGCGCTCGTAGAACAGCGCCGGGTAGAAGATAAAGTCCACGCCCTTCTCAATCAGCCACTTCACATGACCGTGCGCCAGCTTCGCCGGGTAGCATTCGGACTCCGAAGGGATCGATTCGATGCCCAGCTCATAAATCTGGTGCGTGGAGAGCGGGCTTAGAACCACGCGGTATCCCAGTTTGGTAAAAAAGGTAAACCAGAAGGGGTAGTTCTCATACATATTGAGAACTCTGGGGATACCGACGGTGCCTCTGGTGGCAGTCACTTCATCCAGCGGTTCATAGTCAAAGATTCTATGCAGTTTATATTCAAATAAATTCGGCACGTCGCTGTGCTTTTTCGCCAGCCCTAAGCCACGCTCGCAGCGGTTGCCGCTGACATACTGCCTGCCGCCGCTGAAACGGTTGATGGTCAGGCGGCAGTTGTTGGTGCAGCCGCGGCACTTGGCCATGGATGTTGTGTACTGCAGCGCCTGTATCTGCTCTAAGGAGAGCATGGTGGTGGGCTCCGGATTCACATGGTACTGTTCCCGCGCGATCAAAGCCGCACCGAAAGCGCCCATGATGCCGGCGATGTCCGGGCGGATGGCTTCGCAGCCGGCGACCTTCTCAAAGCTACGCAGAACAGCGTTATTGTAAAAGGTACCGCCCTGAACGACGATATTTTTGCCCATGGCGGTGGCATCGGCGACCTTCATGACCTTGTACAGGGCGTTTTTGATGACAGAGTAGGCAAGGCCCGCGGAGATGTCCGCGACGCTCGCACCTTCCTTCTGCGCCTGTTTCACCTTGGAATTCATGAAAACGGTGCAGCGGGTGCCCAGGTCGATCGGGTGCTCTGCAAATAAAGCCTCCGAGGCAAAGTCCTGCACAGAATAGTTTAAAGACTTCGCGAAGGTCTCAATAAAGGAACCACAGCCGGAGGAGCAGGCCTCGTTTAACTGGACGCTGTCCACGGCGTGATTTTTGATGCGGATGTATTTCATGTCCTGGCCGCCGATGTCCAGGATGCAGTCTACATCCGGGTCAAAGAAGGCGGCGGCGTAGTAGTGCGCGACCGTTTCCACCTCGCCCTGATCCAGCAAAAAGGCGGCCTTTAAGAGGGCCTCGCCGTAGCCGGTGGAGCAGGAGCGCAGAATCTTCGTGTCCTTGGGCAGAATCTTTGCAATCTCCGCGATGGCGCGGATGGCCGTATCCAGCGGAGAACCATTATTATTGGAATAAAAGCTGTACAGGAGATTTCCGTCTTCGCCTACTACAGCTACCTTGGTCGTGGTGGAACCTGCGTCGATTCCTAAATAGCAGCCTCCATGATAGTCAGCCAGCGAACCCTGCACGACCTTGTGCGCGGCATGGCGGGTGACGAATTCATCATAGTCCGCCTGGTCTTTGAACAGGGGCTCCATACGCTCCACCTCAAAGTCCAGGACAACCTTATCGTCCATGCGTTTTTTCAAGTCGCTTAAGGAGATTTCCGCTTCCGCCTTTGTATTCATGGCGGCGCCGATCGCGGCGAAGAGGTGGGGATTCTCCACATTCATCACATGCTCATCATCCAGCTTCAACGTGCGGATAAACGCCTTTTTTAACTCCGGCAGGAAGTAGAGCGGTCCGCCCAGGAAGGCGACATGTCCACGAATCGGTTTGCCGCAGGCAAGACCGGAGATGGTCTGGTTGACTACCGCCTGGAAAATGGATGCGGACAAATCCTCTCTGGTTGCGCCGTCGTTGATCAGCGGCTGAATGTCGGACTTGGCAAACACACCGCAGCGCGCCGCGATGGTATAGAGCGATTTATAATCTTTGGCATATTCGTTTAAGCCGGCCGCGTCCGTCTGCAACAGGCTGGCCATCTGGTCGATAAAAGAACCCGTGCCGCCGGCGCAGATTCCATTCATACGCTGCTCGACGTTCCCGTTTTCAAAATAAATGATTTTGGCGTCCTCGCCGCCTAACTCGATGGCAACGTCCGTCAGGGGCGCTCTGTCCTTTAATGCGGTGGAAACCGCGATGACTTCCTGATAAAATGGAATATGTAAGTGATTTGCCAGGCTTAAGCCGCCGGAGCCGGTGAGCGCCGGATATACGGTGATATCTCCCAGCTTCTCGATGGCGTGGCCAAGCAGCTCTGATAATGTTTGTTGAATATCCGCGAAATGGCGCTGATATTCGGAGAATAAAATATTATTTGCATGATCGAGGACCACGATCTTGACGGTGGTGGAACCGATGTCCACGCCCAGGCGGCCCTGTGTCTCACACGCGTTACAACTCATAAAAAACCCTCATTTCTTTTGCAATGCTTCACAGCACCGATATTATACGATATTTTTTATATAAAATCAACAAAACGTGTCAGCCTCCATTGGTAAATAAATCGAAAAACCATAAAAAGAATCTAAAAACGCACAAAATCGCGTCTGGAATGAAAATCCATTTATTTACTTTCCGAAAAAAGAATGGTAGAATAGCCAATAGTTATGGTCTCAAGGCACTCCTGCCGGTGTTTGTAAATATGGGAGGAGCTGCAGATTGTCTCAGGATTTCAGAAAGGTTTACTGGTTCCATGAATTACGGAAAAAGCAAGTGGGAGAAAAGGTTCGGCCGCTACGCTATCAAAAATCTGTCCCTGTATCTGGTGATCGGCTACGCGATCGGATATGTACTGTCCCTCTCGGACGCCACATCTTCTTTTTTATATAACTGGCTGTCGCTGGACGCGTGGCAGATTCTGCATGGGCAGGTCTGGCGTCTGTTTACATGGCTTTTGATTCCGCCGTCAAGCTTTGATTTCTTTACGCTGCTGATGCTGTATTTCTACTGGTCGATCGGCACGACGTTAGAGAGAGTCTGGGGTACCTGGAAGTATAATACCTATATTTTCGGCGGTATTTTGTGTACGATCGCGGCATCGTTTCTGTGCCTGCTCTATATCTATGTCTGGGTCGGACCGGTGATGGGAGGAGATGTAAACGCTCAGGTGATGAGCTATTATTCCATGTATGCGTCTTATTATCTGTCCACATACTATGTTAATCTGTCCATCTTTTTAGGGTATGCGGCCACCTTCCCGGACATGCAGGTGATGCTCTTCTTTGTTATCCCGCTCAAGACGAAGGTCCTGGGCGTGATTTACCTGATTTTAATGGGCTATTATTTTATCACCGGCAACATTTTCAGCAAATTTGTCATCGGCGCGGCTCTGGTCAATATGGGTATTTTCCTGCTGCGCAACCGTACGACATTTAACCCGAAGCAGGTTTACAGGCAACAGGCTTCCAGGGTTAAGCGAAAAATGCATATCCAGGATAAGCCAAAGGAGAACAAGCCTCCGAAGATGCAGGCCGCGGTGCATAAATGTGCCATCTGCGGCCAGACGGAGCTTTCTAATCCGAATCTGGAGTTCCGCTATTGCAGCAAATGCAAGGGCAATTATGAATATTGTTCGGAGCACTTGTTTACGCATGAACACATTAAGTAGGAGACCGCATGGCTGACCAGAATCAGGAAATTTTATTTGCAAAAACATTAGAATATGTCAAACAGGTGGCCAAAGACCAGTCCGGCGTCATCACCAAGGACCAGCTGGACGCGGCCTTTGCTCCTTTAAACTTTGAATCCTCCCAGATGGAGCTGGTTTACGATTATCTGAAAAAACAGCATATCGGCGTGGAGGAAGCGGTTGATCCACAGGAGTTTATGACCTCTGAAGAGAAAAACTATCTGGATCATTATCTGCAGGAATTGGAGGATCTCCCAAAAGTCAGCGATGGTGAAATGGAAGCGATCACACTTTCCGCCATGGCGGGAGATAAGCTGGCGATGAGCAGACTGACAGAGTTGTTTTTGCCGCGCGTAGCGGAAATTGCCAGGCTTTACGCGGGCCAGGGCACATTGATGGAGGACCTGATCGGGGAGGGCAATGTGGCTCTGACAGTCGGCGTTACCATGCTGGGTGCCATGGAGCACGCCGCGGAGGCGCAGGGAATGCTGGTCAAGCTGATTATGGATGCCATGGAGGATTATATTTCCTCTCTGAGCGGTACCCGTGATGAGAATCAGAAGATCGCCGACCGGATCAATCAAGTCAATGACCAGGCGAGAGAGCTGTCTGAGGAGCTTCTGCGCAAGGTGACTGTAGAGGAGCTTGCGGCAGAGAGCGGAATACCGGAGGATGAGATCAGGGAAGCCATTCGCTTAAGCGGCAATAAAATCGCTTATCTGGAGGGCAGCGAGGATTCGTAAATGGAATACAGAGATTACCGTTATATCATGCAGGATACCGGTCGGCTTTATGTGGGCGGAAAGTTCAGCTTTGGCGATCTGGTGGAAGAGAAGGATGTTCCTTTTAAATTTCAGGCCATTATGAGCACATATGTGATCAAAGAACTGGATCCGGAGACCACAGTGGAAAGCCTGTTTTATTATATGGAAGCGACAGGCATGGTGTACAAGACCTTTGAGGCTCTGCGTACGAAGATCAAGGTTTCCGAGTTAAAGGAAATCCGTAAATTCGGCGGCGGCACAAAGAAAGAATACAGGGAACAGATATATTCTCTTGATGATTTCATTGCCATGAAACCGGCAGAAAAAGAACAGAAAGGCATTCTGATTCAGGAGATTCAGTGTTCCAAGCTAGCAATTATGTCCTTCGCGCTTTGAGTAAATGAGAAAATGAAAATTTTCGCGATTTACGGAAAATTTTTTTAAAAATTCTTGCATTTTGTCGATTGATGTAGTATACTCCTTTTTGCAGACAGATATCTGCATTTGAATTTTGGTAAAATTCCCCTTTTACACTGGGCCTGGAGTGCATACTTCGGGTCCTTTTTTATGTAATGTTGTTTCACTATAATCAAATATGAGGTAAGAGAATGACGAAAAGAGAAGAAGCGCTGCAGTATTATCTCCTGGAGGAAGAGCGCGAGAGCAAAGATCTGCACTCCACGGTATTGCGGCTGCGTCATAAAAAAACCGGAGCCAGAATCGCCGCGATCCTCAATGAGGATGAGAACAAAGTGTTTTATATCGGCTTTCACACACCGCCCACAGATTCGACCGGTGCGCCGCACATCCTGGAGCACAGCGTACTCTGCGGCTCAAAGGAGTTCCCGGTCAAGGATCCGTTCATTGAGCTGGCGAAGGGCTCGCTCAATACGTTTTTAAACGCCATGACCTATCCGGACCGCACACTGTATCCAATCGCGAGCTGCAATGACACGGACTTTCAGAATCTGATGCATATCTACCTGGATGCGGTGTTTTTCCCGAATATCTATCAGGAGGAGAATATCTTCAGACAGGAGGGATGGCACTATGAGATGGAGGGCATGGACGCGCCGTTAACAGTCAACGGCGTAGTTTATAATGAGATGAAGGGTGCTTTTTCCAGCGCGGACGAGGTCTTTGCGAGAGAAGTGATGAGTTCTCTTTACCCGGATACGAACTACAGCCTTGAAAGCGGAGGAGATCCGGAGTGCATTCCTGACTTAAGCTACGAGCAGTTCCTGGATTTTCACCGCACGCTGTATCACCCTTCCAACAGCTATATTTATCTGTACGGGGCTCTGGATTTGTGGGAGAAGCTGCTTTTCATCCATGAGCATTATCTGAATCAGTTTGAGTATCTGGAAATGGACACCAAGATCCGGATACAGGAGCCCTTTGCCGCGCCTGTGTATGTAAACAAGCCCTATCCGGTGATGGACGGGGAGGATACGAAGGAGAAAGCATATTTATCCTATAATGTATCTATCGGCACGTCTTTGGACGCGGAGACGGCAACGGCGCTGGAAATTCTGGATTACGCGCTCTGTTCGTCTCCGGGAGCGGTCGTCAGGCAGGCGCTTATGGACGCTGGAATCGGACAGGATGTTTATTCCACGGTGGAAAATGAAATTCTGCAGCCATATTTCAGCATCATCGCGAAGGACGCGGATGAGAGCAGGGCTGAGGAATTCGAACAGATTATCACAGATACGCTGACAAAGGCGGTCAAAGAGGGAATCGATTCCAAAACACTCGCGGCTGCCATTCACTGCCAGGAATTTCAATATAAGGAAAATGACTGCGGCCGCTGGCCGAAGGGCCTGATTATGGGTCTGCAGGCCATGGGTACCTGGAATTATGCTGACGATGCCCCTTTTATTTCCCTGGAATTAGATGATATTTATCAGAATCTGAAACAGAAAGCGGGTGAGGGATATTTTGAGCAGCTGGTAGACAAATACTTCCTGCATAATTCACACAAAAGCGTTGTAGTGATGTACCCGCAGGAAGGCCTGACCGCCGAGCGGGATGCCGCGTTTGCGCAAAAGCTTGCGCAGAAAAAAGCGTCCTTAAGTCCCGATGAAAAGCAGGAGATCATAGAGAAGGAAAAAGCACTGCGTGCTTATCAGGACCGCGAGGATTCGGACGAGGCGCTGGCCACCATACCGCTTTTAAAGGTAGAAGATCTGAAAAAGGAAGCTTTGCGGCCGGTCAATGAAGTCAGAGACTGCGGTGAGGTGAAGGTTCTGACCCACCCGATCTACACCAATGGTATCGCGTACCTGCGCATGAGCTTTGACGCGCAGTCTGTGCCGCAGGAGCTGGTGCCGTATTTAACCATATTGAAGAATGTCCTGATGATGATGGACACCAGAAGCCACAGCTACGGAGATCTTTTTAATGAAATTAATCTGGTCTGCGGCAGCATGGAGCCGACGGTTAATCTGTATCATAACAGTCAGAAGGAAAAGAAGCTGATCCTGACTTTTGATATGAAAGTGAAGGCACTGTATGACGATCTTGATGCTGCGGTGGAGCTGATAAGAGAAGTCATCATGGATACGGATTTTTCTGACCTGAAACGGCTGCAGGAGGTTTTGCTGGAGACGAAAAGCGAGGCCGCGAGCGGGCTGATGCAGTCCGGCCACCAGGTCGCTGCCACACGCGCCATGTCTTATTTCAGTGAGACAGCCGCGGTGCAGGAAGAACTCTCCGGTCTGGAGTCGTATCGTTTCCTCTGTAAGCTTTCCCAGCAGGATGCGGAAGGATTGGGAGAGACAGCGCTTTCCCTTAAGAGACTCTGTGAAATTCTCTTCAGAAAAGAAAATCTGATGGTGGATATCACCGCTGAGGAAGCCGGTATTGAAAGGGTGATGCTTAAAACAGAAGCCTTTGCTGCGCATTTATACACAACGCAGGCAGAGACAGGAGCTTATCAGCCTTCTGTTTCCAGAAAGCAGGAGGGTTTTATGACCTCCGGACAGGTGCAGTATGTCTGCCGCGCCGGAAATTTCAAAAAGAACGGTCTGAAGTATACCGGCGCGCTGCAGGTTCTCAAGACCATGCTAAGTTACGAGTATCTTTGGACACAGGTGCGCGTGAAGGGCGGCGCTTACGGCTGCATGCTGCGGTTTGGTCACAACGGGGACTGCTATTTTGTTTCTTACAGGGATCCGCATTTAAAGCGGACGGTTGAAGTGTATGAGGACGCGGCGCAGGCAATCGCGAACCTGGAGATTGACGAGCGCACCATGACGCAGTATATTATCGGCGCGATCAGCGAACTGGATACCCCGCTGACGCCGCAGGGCCTGGGCAACATGTCCCTTGCCGCCTACATGAACGGCAAAACCTATGAGAATATGCAGAAAAACAGGGATGAGCTTCTTGGCTGCACGCCCGATATACTCCGTGGCCTCTCAGCCTATGTGGAGGCCTTCATGGAGGACGGCGCTTTGTGCGTAGTTGGAAACGCAGAAAAAATCCAGCAGAACAAAGAGATTTTTGAAGCTGTTGAGCAATACTTGTAATTTTTAAGTATAAAATAATTGAACAGAGCTTTTTCATAAAGTAATTGCATAAAGAAATCTGAATAAAGCAGAAGATGACAGCTTCGGAAAAGGAAGAGTATAAATAAGATGGAACATCAAAAATCCGGCTTCGCCACCATCATCGGTCGCCCCAACGTCGGCAAATCCACCCTGATGAACCACATCATCGGCCAGAAAATTGCCATCACATCCAAAAAACCGCAGACGACCCGCAACCGCATTCAGACCGTTTATACCTGTGACAAAGGGCAGATTGTCTTTCTGGACACACCTGGCATTCACAAGTCCAGAAACAAACTGGGCGAATACATGGTAAATGTGGCGCAGAAAACCCTGTCCGAGGTGGACGTCATCCTTTGGCTGGTGGAGCCCGAGACGCATATCGGCGCCGGAGAACAGGCGATTCTTGAAAAATTAAAACAGACTAAAACACCTAAAATTCTGGTTATTAATAAAGTCGATACCGTGAAAAGGGCGGAAATCGCACCGGTGATCGAAGTCTACCGCAACCTGATGGACTTTGATGAAATTGTGCCGGTCTCAGCCAAACATGGCACCAATGTGGATACGTTACTTGACTGTATTTTTCAGTATCTGCCGGAGGGAGAGTATTTTTACGACGAGGACACGGTCACAGACCAGCCTGTCCGCCAGATCGTCTCTGAACTGATCCGGGAAAAAATTCTTCGACTGATGGGAGAGGAAATTCCACACGGCGTAGCGGTCAGCGTGGACAGCATGAAATACAGAGAGCAT
>JAJQFS010000069.1 GCA_021200995.1 Lachnospiraceae bacterium
AGAATGCTTCGAGGAACTTAAGCCAGACGGCAGCTTTCTGGAGCATCTGTTCTGAGGGGAGATGCTGGGCTATCTGGATAAAGGTAAATCTTAGCCATTCGGTTTTGATCGCCTGCAAATAGACCGCAGGGTTTTCTACCCTGCGGTCTTTCCATAGAGGAGATTATGAAAATATGAATTAGATAATGATCAATAATCCATGTCAGCGCCAGTTCCTGCGGGAGCCGCTGCTGCCGGTTCTTTGATTTCACCTACCGCCGCTTCCGTGGTCAGCAGAGTGGAGGTCACGCTGGTCGCCGCGAGCACATCCTCCATACGAAGCTTTGCTTCCTTCATCTCTGTCTCAGTTGCGGCGCCGACGCGGATCACGGCTACCCCGCCTGCCAGCTTGGCCAGACGATCCTGCAGTCTTTCTTTGTCATATTCGGAAGTAACTTCCTCCTTCTTTACTTTATTCTTTTTATGATGCCTGTTCAAACTGGCTGTTGTGCAGCTCCGCGTAGAAACCGTTCAGTTTCAGCAGTTCCTCATGGTTGCCCTGTTCCACAATATCGCCGTCCCGCATCACCAGAATGATATCCGCGTTTTTAATGGTAGACAGACGATGCGCGATGACAAAGCTGGTGCGCTTGTCGGTCAGCCTGTCCATGGCCTGCTGTGTCACGATTTCTGTTCTGGTATCCACGCTGGAGGTCGCCTCGTCGAGGATCAGCATCGGGCTGTTCTGAATCATGGCCCTGGCGATCGTCATCAGCTGCTTCTGGCCGGCGGAAATAGCCGTATTATCACGCAATACGGAATCGTAACCCTGCGGCAGCGCCTGGATGAAATTATGGATGCCGCAGGCCTTGCAGGCACGGATCATCTCTTCATCCGTCACACCCTCCGTATTATACAGAAGGTTTTCTCTTACGGTTCCCTCAAACAGCCACGTATCCTGCAGCACCATGCCGAACTGGCTGTGTACATTGCTGCGCGGAATGTTTTCGGTCGGCACGCCGTCGATCAGAATGCTGCCGCCGGTCGGCTCAAAGAAACGCATCAGCAGGTTGACCATGGTGGTTTTGCCGGCGCCGGTGGGACCTACAATCGCGACCTTCTGGCCCGGCTTTACCTTCACGCTGAAATCATGGATGATTTCCTTCTCAGGCGCGCTCGGATAGGCAAACTTCACATGACGGAACTCAACTTCCCCGCGCACATGTTCAATTCTCTGTGTCTTGGCGGACTCATCCTCCATTTCCTCCTCCGCGAGGAACTCAAACACACGCTCGGAAGCTGCCGCGCAGGACTGCACCTGGGTCATGGCCTGGGAAATCTGGCGCAGAGGCGACTCAAACAGGCGGGTGTAAATCAGGAACGCGGTGATCACGCCGAATGTAATATTGCCGTCTATGATCTGAGACGCGCCCACGATACATACCGCCACATAGCCGAGGTTTCCGACAAACGTCATCAGAGGCTGCATCAGGCCGGATAAAAAACTGTGAACGGAAGTTGGCGTTTTTCACCGCCGTATTCAGCGAATTAAATTTCTCATTGACCTCATCTTCTGCGTTCAGGATGCGGATCACATCGTGTCCGTTGTACATTTCCTCGATATACCCGTTCAGGTTGCCGAGGCTTTCCTGTCTGGCTGTAAAATATTTCTGGGAGCGGCTCATGATCACCACCATCAATACAAGGCCGATAAGTGTTGCAAGGACGGTGGTCGTCGCCATAATCCAGTTGGTATAATACATCATAATCAGGCAGCCGATAAACTGTGCCACTGCCGTGACCAGGTTTGACAGGCTGTTGGACATGGCCTGCCCGATCATATCCACATCATTGGTCATGCGGGAAAGCACATCACCGGCCGCGTTGCCGTTAAAATATTTTAACGGCAGACGGTTGATCTTGGTGCTGATGTCGCCGCGGAGCCTTTTGGCGGTTCTCTGAGTCACAGTCTGCATGATGTAATGCTGGACAAAGCTGCAGACTGCGCTTGCCAGATAAATGCCGACCAGCAAAAGCGCTACACTGCGAATGCCGTCCATGTCAATTTCAGTGGAAAGACCGTCATATAAATAATCGGATATCCGGCTTAACTGATTCGGACCGATAATCGTAAAGACTGCGCCGACCGCCGCGAGAATCAGGGCGAATATCACAATCCCCAACTGGCTGCTGATATAGGACATCAGGCTTTTGATTGCGCCCTTCATGTCCTTTGCTTTTCCGCCGCCGCCCATTCCGCGGCCCATGGGACCTCTCCCCATTGGCGCTCTTCCCTGGGCGGACGGTCTGTTCATATTATTTGATTCTGGCATAATACAATCACCTCCTGCTTATGCGTTCGCCGCCAGCTCTTCCGCGGAGAGCTGAGACAGGGCGATCTGCTGGTAAACCGGGCAGTTTTTCATCAGTTCCTCATGGGTTCCGATGCCGGCAACCGCACCGTTGTCCAGCACGACAATCCGATCCGCATTGCGGATGGTTCCGATTCTCTGTGCCACGATCAGACGGGTCGTTTCCTTCAGATCATTCTTAATCCTCTTACGCAGAATCTGATCTGTCTTGTAGTCCAGGGCCGAGAAGGAATCATCAAAGATCAAAATCTCAGGCTTGCGCGCGACAGCTCTCGCAATCGCGAGTCTCTGTTTCTGACCGCCCGACACATTGCTGCCGCCCTGCGCGATCCAGCTTTCCTCTTTATTATCCATGCTCTTTACAAAATCCGTGGCCTGTGCGATATCCAGCGCCTCTTCCACATCGGCGTCGGTCGCCTTCTGCTTTCCTTTTCCGAATTTTATATTCCCCTTCACAGTGTCCGCGAACAGCGTTGTCTTCTGCGGAATATATCCGATTTTGCTGTAGAGGGTTTCAAAGCTGTAGGTGGAGACGTCCTTGCCGTCCAGCAAAACCTTGCCTGACGTGACGTCATACAACCTGGCAGCCAGTCCGACCAGTGTGGATTTTCCGGATCCGGTTGCGCCGATGAAAGCGACCGTTTCCCCTTTCTTCGCTGTAAAGGAAATATGCTTCAGGCAGTCATCGGAAGCGTCCGGATAACGGAACGACACGTCCTTAAACTCGATGCAGCCGGACTTTTCAGAGGTTGTTTCCGACCCTTCCCTGACAGCGATATCACTGTCGATCACTTCATTGATACGGGCTGCGGAAACCTGCGCACGGGGCAGCATCATGAAAATCATCAGCAGCATGACAAAGGACATAATGACATAGAGTCCATAGGAACTGAAGCTAACCACGTCGCCCAGCATCACAGAACGGTCTGAAATCGCCGCCGCGATTTCCGCGGCCGTCCCGGTAAGAGGTACCTCTATGTTATTGATCAGCCAGGCTCCCACATAATAAACCGCAACGCTCACGCAGCTCTGTACAAACATCATAATCGGAGAAAGAACCGCCATCCCGCGGCCGGTGAACAGCTGTGTCTTCATCAGGCTGGTGTTGGCCTTCTCAAATTTATCCTCCTGATATTTCTCCGCGTTGAACGCGCGGACGACACGAATGCCGTTTAAATTTTCCTCTGTGATCCGGTTCACATCGTCGATCTGCTTCTGAACAATGCGGAATTTCGGAATCATGATGCCCAGCAGGACAATCATCGAACCGACAATAATGACGACCGCCGCAGCCACCACTGTGGACAGCTGCCAGCTCTTTCCCACAATCTTGATGATCGCCCAGACAGCCATGATCGGAGCGCGCAGCATCATCTGCAGACCCATGGCGATGATCATCTGAATCTGTGTGATATCGTTGGTAGTACGGGTGATCAGACTGGCGGTGGAAAACTTCTTGATTTCCCCACTTCCCATCGCGGAAACCTTCTAAAACACCTTCGTACGCACGTCAAAGGAAAAATCCGCCGCTATCATGGCAGCCAGATATCCCACAATTACAGTCATCAGGGCGCTGCAGAGCGCACAGCCTAACATTTTTGCGCCGGCGTCATAGTACTGCGACAGCTCCGTGACCTCACTGCTGATTAATACCGTAATCTCCGCCGTGTAATCCGGCAGACGTAAATCAAAGTACACCTGACCGCAGACCAGCAGCACGCACAGAAGCGCCAGCCACCTGTCCTTGGTCTTCATGTTGCTGAAAATATGAAACATGCAAATCCCTCCAGTCTTATTTCAAATTGCAAGTAATGTGAGCCGCCTCACGGCTCTCATTTGTTTTTCTGTCAGTTTCATAATGTTTCCTCCTCTTTTGCACAACATCTGTTGCAAAACGTATGGTAACACCGCGAATTTCATTCATCAAGCCACAGTTTCCGACATTTGTCGCATTTTTAAAACCGGCCTCTTGTATTTTTGCGACAGCTGTTGTAGACTACGTTTCTGGAAACCGGAGCATCCAAAACACAGGATGCAGTCCGGTTACAGCCATTCATTATTCAAAAAAGGAGGAAGAAATACGCAATGAATAAGCATCCAAAAGTGACCGACGCGACACGGGAGGCCTTTGTGTCAGCCTTCTTTCTGCTTGCCGGGAAAAAGAAAATCAGTCAGATTACCATCCATGAAATCACGGATCTCGCCGGATACAACCGCACGACCTTTTACCGCTATTTTGAAGATGTCTGCGCTCTGATCGAATACAGCGAAAATGAACTTCTGGAGAACATACGGAAAGCAATTGAAAAACAAAGCGCAGGAGGACAGCTCAATGAGAGCCAGTTTTTCAGGACACTCATTCAATGCTTCCACGAGAACAAAGACCGGATTTCCGTGCTTCTGTCTGAGGAAAACCGCGCGCATTTTTTAAGAAGAATTTCCGAAAATGTGACAGATGCCCTTTATAAGAAAGAGAACGACATCCCAAAGAAAAAGGTCATCCGGGATATCTATTTTTTCGGCATCTTTTACGCGATCAGCATCAATCTGCAAAGTCAGAATGTTCTGTCAGACGAAGGCCTTCTTGATATCATCCGGAAAATGTTCGACAGCTGGTACCTGCCGGAGATGAAGGGCAATGGATAAGTTAAGAGAAAAGAACAACTTTCACCAAAATTTCAGAATTCAATGCGACAATCCGGGCCGTGGTGTTGTTGTAACGAGACCTGTACGATGATAGTATAAAAGTATCAAAAAAGCCAGGAAAGGAGATCTCACATGAAAAATATTATCACAATCAGCCGGGAACTGGGCAGCCGCTTCCTTTAACCACACAGGTTTTCTGTGCGCAGCAGGAAATTATCAGAAATTACGCGAACGCCGGAAGCTGCGTTATTGTAGGCAGATGCGTGGACTACATCCTCAGAGACCGGAATGATGTCCTTCGCGTCTTTATCTATTCGGATATGAAAAAACGCGTTGAACACAGTGTGAAGGAGTATGGAATGTCAGAAGCAACCGCGCAAAGCGAAATTGCCCGTTCCGACAAAGAGCGCGCCCGGCATTACAGCACGTTCACCGACAAAGAGTGGGGCGACCGGAAGAATTATGACATCTTGTTGAACAGCGGCACACTGGGCTACGAAAACTGCGCCAGGATCATCTGCTCTTTATGTGAGATGAACTAGAAACCAGGATGCAGTTTCTTCAGCGCGGAATGCAGTTCTCCTCTCTGTACGGACCGCGGAAGTACTGGACGCGGTCATGAACGGCTGCAGGCGAACATTCCGCTTATATGATAAGGACTGAAGGCAAATACAAAACCATGGTGAATCCTCTGTGAAATGGTTAAAAATTCATAAATTATTAGCGCTCGTCATTGACGAGTGCTAATAATTGTGCTAGTATTCTTGAAAACGAAAGGCAGAACAATTTAAATATAAAAACTTTCGCAGAAATACAGAGGAGGTATACCATTATGATTATTATCCCTTATTATAATATTGTGATTGTTCCGGGAATCAGCCTGTATTTTCAAGGTGAATATTTTAAAGAGATTACACAGACAACTGCACAGGCGGGTGAAACAGTCGCGCTTCTCATGCTGAAAGAAAACAAGCCGCGGGAACAAATGCAGGCAGAGGATTTTTATCCGATCGGGCTCACAGGCACCATTGAAGCGGTTGATCAGGAAGGGAATGTAAAGATCAGAACCGTGGGACGTGTCAACATTGAAACGATCGATGTCTCAGCAGACAAAATTGACGTTACTCTGAGCAATCGTCAGGAAGTGGAGGATCTGACGGATGAAGAGGCTGCGAAACGCTTCGATCATGTCAGGGAAGCATTTGTCCACAGCATTCAGAACTCACCGATGGGAATGATTGCCCGTAATTTCATCAGGCAATGGGATTCTCTCGGAGAAATGGTTGCTTCTCTGTCTGATCAGATGATTAATTCCAATGATGAAAAATACCAGATCCTGGCTTCCGACACACTCTCCGAGCGGACAGAACGCATAGAGCAGGCCATTTATCAGTATCTGGAAGCGGACAAAGTGAAAAAGGAAGCGGCGGCCGCGCAGCAAAGTATCAATGAAAAAGCTTACCGCGAGCAGGCGATCCGCAAGCAGATCGAGATACTGCAGAATCAGCTGGACGAGATGCATCCGGAAAACGTGTCCGATGTAAGAAAATTTGAGAAAAAGATTGAAGAAGCCCAGATGAACGAGACTGCCCACGCGGAAGCTGTGAAAGTATTAAACCGCATGAAGCAGGAAGGTCAGGACAGCCACGAATATGGGATGCTGTATGAGTATCTTGATTTTATGACCTCCCTTTCCTGGAAAAAGGAAGAGATGCCGGCGGTTGACTTAAAGGAAGCCGAAAAAATTCTCGACGTGGATCACTTTGGACTGGACAAGGTGAAGCAGAGAATTATCCAGCAGCTTGCTGTGATGACTTTAAACCAGAAGCAGTCCGGTTCCATTCTTCTTTTCGTCGGCGCGCCCGGAACAGGCAAGACGAGCATCGGCCAGAGTATTGCAAAGGCACTGGGAAGATCCTATGTGCGTGTAAGTCTGGGCGGAATTCGAGATGAGGCAGAGATCCGCGGGCACCGCCGCACCTATGTTGGCGCTATGCCGGGCCGGATTATGGACGGCATTAAAAGGAGCGGTGTCTCAAACCCGGTAGTCGTTCTGGATGAAGTGGACAAACTCAGCAGGGATTATAACGGCGATCCATCCAGCGCGCTGCTGGAGGTTCTTGACCCGGAACAAAACAGCACGTTTACAGATCATTACATGAATGTACCTTATGATCTTTCCGATGTGCTGTTCGTCTGCACGGCGAATACGACAGACACCATTCAGGAGCCGCTCCTAAACCGGATGGAGGTTATTCAGTTCCCCGGATATACTGCCTCGGAAAAATTCCAGATTGCGAAGAGGCATCTGCTTCCGAGAGCCATGGAAGAGATGGGACTGAAAAAGGAAAATCTGAAAATATCCGACGCAACGCTGCGGACGATTATTTCAGATTATACTATGGAAGCCGGTGTGCGCGGATTAAAGAAGAGACTGGATACCCTCTGCCGTGAGGCGGCAGTGCGTCTGGTAAAAGGCAAGAATAAGAGTATTTCTGTAACAACAGGACAGCTGGAAAAATTCCTGGGTCTGAAACCAATCCTGCACGATCATATCCTGGAGGTAAAGCAACCGGGTGTGGTGACAGGGCTTGCCTGGACGCAGGCCGGCGGCGATATTCTGTTTATTGAGGCGCTTTTTACAAAGGGAAAAGGAAACATCATCATCACAGGACAGCTTGGCGATGTCATGAAGGAATCCGTGCAGATTGCGGTCAGCCTTGTGAAGAGCATGTATCCTGAAAAGGCGGAACTGTTTGAGAAAAATGACCTGCATATCCATGTTCCCGCCGGATCGGTTCCGAAAGACGGCCCGTCAGCAGGAATTACGCTCACCACTGCGATCGTTTCCCTGGTGACTCAGACAGCGGTCTCCCCTGAGATCGCGATGACAGGAGAAGTATCCCTGCGCGGCTGTGTGATGCCGATCGGCGGACTTCCGGAGAAACTGATGGCAGCTCAGAGGGCAGGCATCAAAACAGTATTTATTCCGAAAGAAAATGAAAACGACCTTGACGAAGTGGCCGCCGAGGTAAAGAAAAATCTGAAAATCATTCCTGTGCATATGGTATCTGACGTGCTGGAAAAGACTGGACTTCCATCTCCGGGGCTCTTTTTGGACTCTGATGAAGAATGAGCTAATGGTACGAATTCCTTCGGAATGCAGGTGGATTATACCAGATGATGAACAGAGTAATTTGTGTATTGATTGGCGATTTGCTCAAGACCTTTATTCCCTGCCTGCTCTGCCGCTTATGAAGTTGGAATTCTTACGCTGATTATGGCTTTGCTGATGCTGCAGCGTCATTTCAGCGGCCTTAACAAGAAATAAATTTCTGACTGTGACAGCGTTTGCTCCGGTGCTTTCCGCAGCCAGTGTGCTGGTCACGCGTTTTTG
>JAJQFS010000037.1 GCA_021200995.1 Lachnospiraceae bacterium
ATCCACGTGGATGGTTAGTTGAGCTGAAAGTGCTATTTTTCAGTGTTTCCCTAATATATACGGCTGGGTGTAATGCTTTAAGTTTAAATTTCAAGTCACTCAAATCTGCGCTTGATTTTCTAACGTAGTTTATATTTCTTACCGTATCTTCCCATAAAATATTCCCATAAAACACATCAACATCTGTGGGGAAATTATCTGCAACATACTGTAACGTGTCGGGCAGTATTGCATCATCTGTGTTTGTTATACCGATAATATCTCCTGTCGCCCTATTTATACCCTTATTAAAAGCATCACTAATTCCTTTGTCAGGTTCAGAGTGAAATACAACTTCAATACCCGCTTTCTCAAACTGCGGAATATAGCTTTCTATAAGACGAATAGTATCATCTTTGGAATTTCCATCAACCAACACATACTCAAGTGGACGATATGATTGTTCTAGCACAGATTTCATAGTCTTTTCTATTGTCCTTTCTGAATTATAAGAAATTGTAATTATAGAAATTTTTTCGCCCACAATCTACTCCTCCAATAAACTACCTATATATTTTTCCGATTCTGTCAGTTTTTCGTGATAACAAGAAAATATCAATAAGATACTCATTCTGTGCTTTTGCAAGTTTATTTCTCACATCCCCACTATTAATTAAAAATTCTAATCTATCCGACAAGGAAGTGACACATTCTTCGTAGCTTGCAACTTCAATACGCCCCAGTGAATCTGCGTCCAATAGAATCCCTGGGCCTCCTGTTGCTATTGCTATACAAGGCAAACCAACACTCATTGCTTCCATCATAGTCATGCAACCCGAATCACGCAAAGTTGTGTTTACAAACAAATCAAACTGACTGTAGTACTCGAAAATCTTATCGTGCTGCACAGGCGGATCGAAGAATACCTGTTTGTTAAGATGCGCTTCCGCCAATTTCTGCAGTGCAGGCTTTTGATTTCCCTCGCCCAATATATGCAATTCAGCATTGGGATACTTGTTCACTATCTGTAAGAAAGCTTTAAGACCGATGTCAAAGGCTTTCCAGTAAATCAACCTGCCCGCCATGACAATTTTGACTTTTCCACCGTTTCCTTCTATTCGCTGTACATCCGGTATTTTCTCTAAGCCGATTGCCGGAATAACATATGTTTTACCCTGATACTTCTCTGGTATCTTATTCTTTGTCTCTTCGGTTGCTACAAGAATCGCTTTCGCACTCTTCATTGTTCTCCGAATAGACGGTGTGACCAATGCTGTTGTTTGAGAGAACTTTCTAACTGCTTCAATCAGTCTTTCTTTGAATGTCATCTCAATTTTGATTTCTGAAGGAATATTCTCCCCACCAGATACCGGTCCCCATATTAATGGTATACCCAATTTATACATGTACGTTGACTGAGTATACGATACAAAAGTAACGTGTTGGACAAGATCAAAGTGTATTTCTCTATTCAATGCATCTGCTACCTTTGTAGCTTTTCGCTGCCAAAACATATAGTATAATCTTATTCCACGATTTCCTCTTTTATAAAATGTTAACACTCGTGGCAAACCAACAAATATAAAATGAAGATTGTTGTTCTTATATTCCGGATTTTTCTCCAAATAATTGATGATGGTAGGTTCATTATTATCTCTTGTTAAAACCCAAATTTCATGCTGCTTTGCTAACTCAACAGCCCAACTCCATCCAACTCCAGGTTCTGATCCCTTATTCGGTTCACAGGCATACGCCGATAACAAAATCTTCATTTTATGAGTCTCCTCTTAAACAGAGCATATACCCACATTATCTATTGACATCGTATAAATGGGTCATAGCTTTGATTATTTGCTTTTTCAGGTTGAGATTATCATATAAATCATCTGTAGAAACTTTATAGGAATATCTACGCAGCATTCTGGGAACACATCTTGTTATTATACAGCGACCCTTGCATAGCGGTACGAATGCCCCCCCCCGCATTTTCCGACAACTCATCTCTTGTAAAAAGATGATTGAGTTGTTGGGGTAAAACATCTTTCAAATGATTGTAATCAGGCTCGTCAAGTTGCGACACATCAAGAATTATTCCGCATGGATCGGTCATTCTTGTAATATAAAATATAGACTTTGATATCCGTCCTTTTTGCGATTTCTTTTTGACCTGTCGGATTGTGCGTCTTACTACGGGACATTCCCGTTCGATGTTTTCCCGCTCTTCCGAAACAACATCTTCATATATTGCATTCACAAATTCCGTAGTAAGGAAAAAACGCATCAGTTTCTTTACTTCATGCTGCTTTGACTGATATATACTGTGTATAAATTTTCTATACTTTTCTTTTATATAGCCATGATACAAATATCTTGAGAAAAGCATTGTCACAGCCTGAACTGGCTCACTTGCCACATAAATTCCATCAATCTTCTGTCTGTCTTCAAGGAGCGTTTCTGCGGACAGCAAATTGATGCCATCCCAGCCGTATGATTGGAAATCGAAATGAGCAAGATACTCACCCTCATCTGCAGATGTAACAACCGTCCACACATTCCCAAAATCTCGCCAAACGGAGTAGACAACCCTCCAGCCATTTCTGCGTATGATTTTTAGAATCTGATCACTATGTTTCAAATCAACTGCTATATCAACATCGTGTAGATCTCCACTAATGATTTCGTCAGCATTACGGAGTACACAATACTTTATACCGTTTTTTTCAAATTCATTAAAGCAATCCAAAATATATGCTATATCTTTCCTTGTAGTCTGTTTCCTCATGTCACAGCACCTCTCTAATAATTCCTGCTGCATGAATTCAGAATTTCCTTTGCAACACAAAATACAACATCATCCACCGATGCATTAACATCAATTTCCACAGCGTGTGCGAATTTATTTTCATTTGCTCGCAGCCGTTGAATCTGCGCCTCAATTTCGCTCACATCGATTTCCTTCTTTCTCTCATACAGAACTTGTGGATCCCCGATAAGAAGGAATGATACATCGGGTTTAGGAATCATAAAACGGAAAAAATCCAGAACCCTGTCACTGATACTGAGACGATACCGGATTTTATCCATATAATAGTCGTAGTAATATCTATCAAATACGACTAAATGCCCCTTTGAAAGCTGCCATCTTACCTTGAACCAGTAACCCAGAAAATAGTCTAAATTGAAAAAAGAAAACTTAAGAAACGATTTAGTTCTTCCATACGGTTTCTTTGCATGCGGTTCTGTAACTATAATTGCTTCCCCATTTGCTGTTTGTTTTTCTTTTTTTATAAATCCAGGTCTCCAGTGGTAATAGTCCAACATTCCATCCGGAAAGCTGCTTTCAGGCACCTGTTCTAAGCCGTTGATTATCGTACTTTTACCACTTCCATCTGTACCCTCAAAGGCAACCATCAATCCAGGCTTTCCCTTCAATTTTTTTAGCAAGTATCTGTTATAAGAGCCTTTACTTTTCCTTGCAAATTTCTGAACAGCACCAACTATCCTATCCCGTTCTGCTTCTATCTTGCTCCATTCGGAATTCATTACATTCTGATAGACAAACTGGACGGTATCGTTGTCCAGAAAATTCTTCATCAGATTTTTAACAGCCTCTCCATGTGATGAAAAGACAACCTGTATGTATTCTTTATATTTGCTCTTTATATAGCCGTTATGTAGAAGCCTGATAAAAAGCTTTGTAACAGCTTCTACTGAAGCATCTGACTTATGTATCTCGCTGCCACTATCGATATTATTTATAAGGCATAAATTTTCGAGAAGAACATAGCCTTTCCACGCAAAAGTCGGGAAAACATCAAAGTGCGCGATATGTATTTCCTTTTTGCTCTCATCAGCAAAATAAAAATGATAGCATTTGATATTTGTCTTGTCTTTTGGAGAACCGATCTTTATATGCATCTTCCAGCCACATTCATCAGCAACTCGAAGCATAATGTTCTCAACATCAACCAGCCTGTCTGCATCAGCAGTCATATCAATATCGTGTGCATCGCCGCTTTCAACTTCATCAGCATTACGGAGCACACAGAATTCTATATTCTCTTTTTCAAACGCCTTGAATATGGCTTTCACGAAATCGACTTCGTAATTCATGTTATCCACTGCCCTTTTTACTTATGCAAGCTGTGTTATCAGTTTGCCAAATTCGTTTAAAAACGCTTCTTTGTCTATTTCAAACTCAGGAATATATTTTCTAATTTCTATAATGCCACTTTCATGGGCATCTTCAAAAGAAAGATTATTCAAAGCAACGCCTATAACCGTTACATAATGCATGATGTCATAGTCCGCAATTCTGTAGCCACATTGTTCCCAGTCGAACACCGTGTAGCTGTTCCCGGTCTTTTTAATGTTCCAAGGAGCGAAATCACCGTGTGAAAAAGCATAACCCTTTGGAGCCACAACATTTTCATGTTTAATAGCCGATATTTCTTTATAAATACCTATGATGTCTTCAGTAAGAATTGGCTCAACCTTTTCACCTTTGAACTCCCCCGTCAATTGTAAATTAAACGGACTGCTATCGTCTGCTTTTATAGCTGCTATGAGTTGGGGAATCTCAAAAGTTCTATAGGTTCCAGCCATCCTCAAGAAATTCATCTCAGCAGACATTTCCTTCTCTGTGGCGGAGTTTCCTATTTTTATAAAGACAGCATTGTACGCATCATTTCCGAAACACTGCATTACGAGTTTTTGCTTCTCATCGTATGTACCGATAATCATGTTCCATGCGCTTTTGCCGGTCTGCTCGAAAGCCTTTTCTATCTCTGTATGAAGCTTTATCTTTGCAAAATAGCCCATTCCCGCTTTTTCCAGCATCCAAAAGGGAATGCAATTCAGGTATTTCATCAGCATTCCAAGTTTGCCGGAATATGTAGAGATATTCTGACTCAGCCGCTTCTTCCCACTTGGAGCAATTATGTATCGAATCTTCTCCCCGTTACAGAGAACGAAATGGGATGCGTCTTTCTTTTTTGTTCTTTCTATTTTTAATGCCTGCTTCAATATGCCAGACGTTTTAAGCTCTTCACTCATCTGGTCTACAGTCCTTTCCAATCACTTTACATTCTCGTATATAGCTTCCAGTAGCCTGATATTCTCTTTACTCGTATACCGCTCCATGTAGACTTTCTTCACATTGTCGCAAATATTAAAATCTCTCTCCTGTATTACTTCTACTAGTAAAGAAGCGGAGTCAGATTTGAATTTATAACCTGTAATCCCATCCTCAATCAAATCTCCATCATTTCCTATATCAGAACCAATCACAGGAGTCCCTACTGAGTAAGCCTCCAATATTGTCATCGGGAACCCCTCATACCACTGTGTCGGCAATATCAAAGCTTTCGAATTAGCAATTAATTTCTTAGCCTCGTTATTAGGGACAAACCCTTTCAGCTCAATATTTAGGTCAGGATTATCCTTCAAGAAGTTATTGCACCAATCCTCAAGCGGTCCTGTACCACAGACGATCAGCTGGGGCGCAGATGCTCCCATCTGCTTCCATGCCTCGAAGAGAATTTTTATGCCTTTCAGTTCGTCAATTCTACCGACGTAGATAAAACAGTCCCTCATAATAGCCACTCATTCTTTCACGCTATCATATATAGCCTTTAGCATCTGATAATTGCCGTCTGGGGCAAACTCTCTTCTGTATTTGTTGTAGGCTTCTTCGCCCATCTTTGCACTATCAAGATTCTCGAATTCTTCAACTGCATCCCTGAGCGATTCTGACGAATCATACTTAAACTTAATTCCCGTAATTCCTTCGTCAACCAGCGAAGCGATATTTCCGATATCACCCACAATAACCGGCGTATGTTCAGCATAAGCCTCAGCAATAATCATTCCGAAGGTCTCATACCACTGAGAAGGCACAATCACAGCTTTCGCTTTATGTGTCACAGTTGCCAAATTCTCACGATTCAAGAATCCGGCAAATTCTACATTGTCAGTAGCAATAGCCTTATATTCCTCAAACTGCGTACCTGTACCGGCAATCACAAGATGCTTGTCTGGCATTTCTGCAAATGCCTGTAGCAAAACATCCATCCCTTTTATCTTTTCTACCCGTCCAATGAAGAGGAAATACTCACTTCTCAGTACCCCCCCCGACCGATTTCGGAGGTTACTTCAAATGTAAAATTGGGTTTTATATAAACCATTCCAGGATCAATAATTTGCTTCTTGCCAGGTCTGTTCAATTGCAACAGCTTCTGTTCGTTGAACTCTGTCAGACAGATATAATTCAGCTTTTTGTAAGTTCCCAGCACCCTGTGAATCTTTGTAGTAATCACACACATCAAAGCTTGCAACTTACTTCCCCTGTAGCAGGAGTGCTTCACAGCGCATCCAAGACCATGCTCAACACAGTCTTCGCAGATGTGACCATCTCTATAAAAGGTAGCTCCTGGACAGAGCAATCGAAAATTATGGATTGTCTGCACCACCGGAACTTTACAAGAAAAAGCTGCATAATAGACAGACGGGCTGATTAAATTTAGCGTGTTGTGAACATGAACAATATCTATGTGCTGTTCTTTGACGATACTCTTGACGTCTCTGTATGTTTTTAAGCTAAACACTGTGGAAAACGGAAGCAGGAGCTTCTGAGCCTTGGACATGGTTTTCAGTTCTGAGTTATTTCTGCTATAAAGTATCACATCATGACCGTTATCTTCGAGAAGCTTCTTCTCATTAGCGACAACAGCATCTTCTCCCCCAGGGATTTGGTAGTAGTTATGGACAATCAATATTTTCTGCTTCTCATCCATATCATCTACTTTCCTCTCGCCATAGCCAGCTAAATAAACTTAAAGTTTGTATGCCAGTATTTTTTAAATAGCCTCCGTGGGTCTTGAATCAACCTATATACCCACTCGAGGTTCCTTTTTTGCATCCACTCCGGAGCCCGGTTTATATTCCCGGCAATATAATCAAAACCAGCTCCTACACCAACCATAAAACCCGATATTTTGCCCTGATGCTCCGACATAAAGAACTCCTGCTTGGGTGCCCCCAGCCCGATCCAAACAAATGTAGGCGCTACCTCGTTTATCCTCTCTATTATCAACTTATCTTCTTCCTCGGTTAGAGCACGAAAGGGCGGACTATACATACCCGCAATATTTAAACCAGGATATGACTCCAGGAGCTTTGTCCTCATTTTTTCAAGCGTCTCAGGTGTCGAGCCGTAAAAGTAGTGCGAGTACCCTTTTTCTACGCTCACTTTCAAAATTTCTTCCATATAAGAGGGACCAGTAGTACGTTCCATTTTCTTATAGCCGCGTTTTCTTCCAACTGTGGATAACGGACCGCCATCAGGCATCGCGATTATGGCTCTATTCTGAATCCTGCAATATTCCGGATCTTCATAGGCTGACACACAACTGTATACGTTGACTACAGTCATATAGTCACCCTTCAGTTTATCTATATATGTCTCCGTAAATTTCAGCAGCCAGTTCATATTGATAGCTGCAATATCAACTCCCAATATTTTGCAGGTGGGGATCTTCGATTTATCTATTTTTCTTTTGAATAATTCTCTATCTGCACCTGACATCTGCATCCCCTCACGCTTTCGGTTCTCTGCCCATATGCTCATGATAAGCAAACAGCTTCACTGTCTCTGCCCCAACAAACTCCAATAGTAATTCCGCCTCAACGCAATTGAGCCTGCGGCCAATATGCTTCCCACATATCAGCCACGGGCTCGATTATCCTCCTGTTTCTTTACCCCATAGTTCCACGACAAACAAACTCTTTTTGCCGTTTATCTTACTATCTCGCCCTGAAATCTATTCTCTCAATCCTGCTTCGCCTCTTATATTGCTCTGTGATGCATCGGGATCGGAATGTGCCATGTTGTCTTCAGCCTGAGCCGCTCTCCTTTCCGCCTTCTGTTCTGTGTTGTTTTCCTTTTTCTGTGCAGCGCTGCCCTCAGCCTTCTGTACGACGGCGCTTCCGCTATTCTGAACGGCACTGGCTTTGCCCTTTTGCATGGCGCTCTCACCCTTCTCAGTCTCCTGCGCAGGAGCCGGCTCCACTATGCCGCTGGACCGGCGTTTATTCTTTGACGTGGCCGCGGAATTCAGGTCTCCAAGGCTGACGTCCGTTGCTTTTTCGTATCCATAGCCATAGCCGTCGCCGTATTTGCCGCCATATTTCCCACCGTATTTGCCGCCATAACGGCGGTATTCCTTCTGCTGTGAGGTAGAATAGGTCGCCACTATGCCCAACAGTCTGGCTCCCACATTGTCAAGGGTGCGCAGGGACGTGCTGACCATTCTCCGGTCATAGAAGTCCTCCCGCGCCACAAACAGCATGCCATCGATGTATTTCGAGACGCCCAGGGCGTCCGATACAATTCCGATCGGCGGGAGATCGAGGATGACGTAATCAAAGGTATCCCGCAGCATCTCCAGTACGACCTGCATGCGCTCGGAGCCCAGCAGTTCCGAAGGATTGGGAGGAATGCTGCCCGATGAAATGACATAAAGATTGGTTCCCGCTGTCGAATATTTCTGTAAAACGGCCTTCCCGCTCGCCTGGCCTGCCAAGAAATTGGTCATGCCGGGTTTTTGTTTGAGTTTCAGGCTTGTGGCTATGGTGGGAAGGCGGAAATCGCAGTCCACCAGGCAGACTCGCGCCTTTGTCTGCGCCAGGGTATAGGCCAGGTTGATGGAGGTGGTGGATTTGCCTTCCAGACGAACGGAGGACGTCACGCCAATCACATGGCAGTCCTGTTCACCGGAAAAGCAGAAGGAAATATTGGCGCGCAGCAGTTTATAGGACTCTGCCGCCGCAAAGCTCATCTGTTCGCACAGCTCCGCTGTTTCCTCGCTCTTTTTCCTGCGCTTTTTTGTCGGCGTGCCCATATAGGGAATAACGGAAAGAACCGCCTTGTCCTTGAAGTTTCTGCGGATTTTCTCTTCCGCGCTCTGGCCGTTTTGCAGCAGGGACAGCAGCAGAATAACGCAGCAGCTGAGCGCGAAACCCGCCAGAGCTCCCATCATGGTATATTTTCTGATTCTGGGGGAGCTTTTCTGTGTGGGTACGCGGGCATATTCAATCACTTTCACGGAGCTGCCGATGACCACGTCCATGATCTGCTCCGGCGCGACCTCCGCGATCGCGTTGGCAATCTCAGCCGCTTCCAACGGATCGGAGCTAGTCACGGTCACGCGAAATACTTCCGTGTCATTGACGGAAGTGGTGGAGATCATATTGCAAAGCTGCTCGTAGCTGTAGTCGACGCCGGTCTGCTCCATGACCGCGCTGATCGTCGAATAGCTGGTCAGAACGACCGCGTAGGTATCGACCAGGCTCTGGGCCGCTGACAAATCGGAACTGGTAATGCTGGTGGAGGAACTGACTGAGTTGTTGACATACATTTTGATGGAGGACTGATAGAGTGGAGTGATGGCAAATCTGGCAATGAAAAACCCGACGCCTCCCAGTAAAAGTGTGGATAAAATAATGACGACAATGTGCCGCAGCAGAAGCTTCAGAAGCTCATCCAGGTGGATCACTGCCCTATTGTCGTCCAGATATTCAATCCATTCGTTCATTCTTTTGTATTTCCTTTTCTTACGTGTTTGCGGCTGCCAGCGCATAAAGCAGACTTTTTGCGTCAGCGGAAATTTGTTTCAGTTGCCTGGCTCATCCCCGCGGATGACCTTATTCAGCGCCATAAAAGTGTAGTTGTCAGGAAGTAATTCCCACTGACATCTGCACTTATTGTATTTCAAATAACAATTTATAGTATTTTACTGCAAACCATCTTGTTTGGCAGCAGCTTACAGCGCAAAAAGTCTGCTTTTCGCGCCAGTTTTTTTGTTCAAAGTGAACGCCTCTGGCCTTCCGGCGGCAATGCCCTCCTTTTTTCATTTTGTGACACGAGCGTTATCATTTGTGGGAACGCAAAAAAGGCGAACTCCGCTCCACATTTCTGTGGTTGAGAGTCCGCCTTTCCTGCCGTACATCTGATTCAATTTTCATACATTATAGACCATTTCCGGAAAATATGCTATGATACAGCCAACGATTTTAAACAGAAAGGGCACAGACATGTTCGTGATTATCGGAACGCAAGTAAAAAAAGAAGAACTGGGATGTATCCCCGAACCTCGGATCTGTCCCAGATGCCGAAGACTGGTACATTACCAGGTGATCCGCGAGCAGCGCTGGTTCACCGTATTCTGGGTGCCGCTTTTCCCGGTTCAGAGCAAACAGTATATTCAGTGCCCGTCCTGCGGCCTTGCCCTGCAGATGGATGAGCCGCAAATAGACGATCCACAGAAGATGAACGAGCCGCAGGCAACAATCCCTGACAAAAGCGCCGACACGGACGGCGCTTCAACACTGAAAAAAGGCGCCCGGCAGGCCGGACGGTTAGCAGGCCGCCTGAAAAAGCGTCTGGATGAAATGATCTGAATGGTAACTTTATATCATATCCTCACCCAGACTGACATTTCCCCTTCTCCCCGGTTAGCCCAGGCATAGTATGGGATCATGGTCATGGAAACGCTTTCCTCGACCGGCGGCAGATAGTCCCGGTACAGTGGCTGCTTCTCTTTCGATAAAGTTTCCCTGTACAATGGTTCTTTCTCCGCCGATATAGTTTCCGGATTCAGCGCTTTCTTCCCCACTGGTAAAATTTCCGTTCCGCCACGCTCCTTCATACGCAGTCCCGGAACCTCTAAAACGGACATTTTATGTCCTGCAATCTCCATCATCCCCGTTTCAATTCCCTGGCAGTGCGCTCCAATCCTGTCCAAGTCCGCACGATACAGATGTAAATCCACTCCATTATCCGCTTCCTCCATACAATAAGTCAGTGGTCCGCGAAGAAAAGCGACTTTGCCGACGTCGTCCCTGACCTGCGGATTGGCCGTCACCATATGCGTTTCCATTGCGAAATCAAGCGTCACCAGGTCCCCGTCATGCCAATCGCCGCTCAGATGCAGATACCCGTCTTTTACTTCTGTTTTTATGAAAGCTTCAGCCGGAAAAGCTTCCTTTCCTTCTGCCTTTTGAGAAACTTCCGCCAAAGAGCGTTCCTTCCCGTTCAGTTTCTCCCCTTTCTCCGTGGCAATCCAACGCACTGCGTCCACATTGATTTCCAGCGCATATTGTTCCCCTCCGCCGCAAACCCGAACCCGTGTTTTTTTGCTCCAGTCCGGAAGGCGGAAGGCAAACATATAGAAGGCTTCTCCGGCATCCAGCCTTACCTCCATCCGGAAATGCCCGTCCCACGGCATATCTGTTTCCGTTGTTAATTTAATTTCCTTCCCGCCGACAGACACCGCCAATTCACTTCCCATATATAAGTGCGTGTATAGCACATCCTCTGACGCAGTATACGCATAAGCCTGCACGGAGCTAACAAGCCTTGCAATATTTGGCGGACAGCAGGCGCAGCCAAACCACTTCTGGCGGGTCGGCTGCACATGCGCAAGTCGCCGGTCCTGACGGCAGGCTTTGGGCACTACCTCCAGCGGATTCACATAGAAGAAACTCTTACCATCCAGCGCCATCCCCGCCAGAACCGTATTGTACAGCGCCCGCTCCATCGCATCCGCGTACTGGCTCTTCGCGGAAATCTCCAGCATCCTGCGGGCAAAGAAAACCAGGCCGACAGCCGCGCAGGTCTCCGAATACGCCTGATCATTGCGCAGATCAAAGGGATAGGAAAACGCTTCCCCATGCGCGGTACCGCCAATGCCGCCGGTCACGTATAATTTTTCGGAAACAATGCTGTCCCAGAGCCTTAAGCATGCCTGATACATGCTTTCATCGCGTGTAAGTCTCGCCACGTCTGCCATCCCGCTGTACAGATAAACTGCCCGTACCGCGTGGCCCACTGCCTCTGTCTGTTCTCTCACCGGCAGATGGGCCTGGTAATAAGCGTATCTGTCCGGATTTTCATCCGGCTTCCACTGCTTTTCCTCATACTCCGCTCTCTTTTGGCTCTCCTCATCAAAATAGTACGGCTGCTTTCCCCTCTGCTCCAGGAAAAAGGCGCTGAGCTCTAAATATTTCCACTCCCCGGTAGCCTCATAAAGTCTGGCTAACGCCATCTCCGCAATCTCATGTCCGGGATAGCCCTTGCGCTGCCCCTCCCCTGGCCCGAAATATGCCACACAGTAATCCGCGTAACGACAGGCCGCCTTTAAAAGCTTCTCTTTTCCCGTTGCCTGCGCATACGCCACCGCGCCCTCCACCAGATGCCCAAGGCAATATAATTCATGATGGTCTTTTAAATTGGTAAACACCCGGTCCATCCCATTGATGATATAATACGTGTCCAGATACCCGTTCTCCTGCTGCGCCGCGCAGACAATCTCGATCGCCTCATCCGCCGTTTTCTCCAGCTCAGGATCCGGATGATTGCAGAGCGAATACGCAACAGCCTCAATCCATTTAGAAAAATCCGTATCCTGAAACACAAACCCATAAAATCGATCCGGATCCACTTTTCCATCCTCCGGCAAAGTCTCGAAGCCCCGGAAGGTATAAACCGGCTCTTTGAAATGAACTCCCTGCTCCCGTTTCCTTTTCATCAGGCGGCCCGCCGCCCGGAAATTGTGCATGCAAAAAGAAGGCGCCGCGCCTTCCACTCTGTCGTTTAAAGCCTCCCACTGATAGGGAAGCATCCCGGTTCTGACTACTTCCTGCTCTCTGTGCCAGAATTCATCTGTCACTTTTATATTTTTTAAATCCATCGGTGTGCTGAAATGATTTGCGTTCATCATGCCCTCTTTCACTCTTTTTCTCGTACAGTGTACTCTCTTTGCGGTGTCTGAAATATCCTCACCTGGTCCCTGTGTCCTCCCGGCACTTTGTATATATCATACTCTATAACAATATATCCGAAAAGTAAATCCCGAAGATCCGACCACAATATAATAAAAAGGAACCCAAAATCAGTCCGGATATACCATATTGGGACAAATTCTGAAAAAGACTTGGTCTGTCCGGAATCATTTGAAGTAGTCAACGCCCTGCCGGGAAAGGAAAAGCCATCTGTACAATACCTGATCAACGCTGCCGGCTTCGGCAAAATCGGTTCATGGAAAGACATCTCTCTGAAAGACTGCAGCAGCATGATTGATCTGAATTGTAAAGCGGCCGTCACCATGACACAGCTTGTGCTGCCTTACATGGGCAAAAGCGCATGCATTCTTGAAATCTGTTCCACCGCCGCTTTTCAGCCTCTCCCTTATCTCGGAATCTATTCCGCGACAAAATCCTTCCTGTACCGCTACAGTCGTTCCTTAAGGATAGAACTTATGGGAAGCGGAATTCACGTGACAGCTGTCTGTCCTTATTGGATCAGGGATACAGAATTTATCAGCAATGCGCAGGAAACCGGGAACAGTTCTTTTATCCGGCATTTCCCGCTGGCATCGCGATCTCGTAATGTAGTAAAAAAATCCCTCACTGACGCAAAATTAGGATTGCCGGTGTCTACACCCGGCCCTGTCTGCACCATCCACAGGGTTGCTGCAAAATTCATTCCGGGCGAGCTGATGATGGGGATCTGGGAATTCATCAGAAGAATCTGAAAAAGTTAGCACATTTATCATATATATTTTCATCATGACCGAATATTATCAATTCCTTTCCCTGTCCACAAAATAATTCAGAATGATCAGTGCCGTCGTCGTAAGCAGAACGCAGATTACCGCCATCGCCATCCCGACCGCTTTCCTGCAATCCATGGCAGTCTTTACCGCACAGAATGTAGGTGCCGGAAACAGGGAGCGCTGTCAGAAGGGCCTTCACTATATGCTGGCCACCGCCCTGGGCGTGGGTGTGGTGCTGTCGCTCGTATGTGAATTTGGCGGCTCCATCATGGCGTCTGTCTTTACAAATGACGCGGAAACCATCTATTACGCGGCGCAGTATCTGAAGTGACTTTCCGATCTCCTGCTGCAGGACTTCCATCTGACGTCGGTTCTTATCTATCTCCAACGTGATCTTTCGTCTGCCCGCCGCATGTGCTGCCTGCTGTTTTTTCAGGATCTCTTTATACTTTCAATGTACCTGCATCCTTTTTTATCGGCTGCAAATAAATTGTACCGAAACGCGGCGTTTGTCGGGAGGGCCTTACAGGCCGTGAAAGGGGGCTTTGTAAGGCCCCTGATGCAGTTTCATGAACTTGTAAAGCATCAGCGTCTTATTCCTCTGTTTCCAACTGCAAACGCTGCAAAATATCCTGAATTACACCGTCATCCTGAATTAAGTTGATCGCAAAACATTTTTTCCTGCATCTTTCAGGGAAGCGCCGATATGGTACGCTGTCTTTCCATCAAGTATCAGAAACCTGTCATGGAATGCTTTCGTATACTTCACAGTCAAAGAGGGATATTGCACGTTGAATGTCTTTACATCCACATCACTCAGGTGTGTCTTCTCATGCGTATATATAGCAACAGATACCCTTTCGTTCTTTTTGCAAAGTAAATTCAATGTGTCCACATCCACATATCCGTCAATCAATGTGATTTCCTTGGAGGCTTTTTGAATGAAGCTGACCAGCAAACCAAAAGCGTCATAAATCTGTCCATCAAAAAAAATCTTTTGGGAAGATTCTGCGTGGTCAGATATGTATTCAAAAATCTGTTCCAGCTTTGCATCTGTTTGTTCCTGATACTGGAGCTGGCGTAACTCAACTGCGCTGATCCGCTCGAACATAATCGCATTATTTGCAAAAATGCGACGCATTTCCACAAAAGCGCGCATAATGCCAATGCTTACCTTTACTGCAACTTCGCTATGAAGTACACTTGCAAGCATGGATATACCCTGCTCAGTGAAAACATAAGGTAAATATCGTCTGCCGCCTCGTCCTTCCGTATTGTTTTCTACATCCATTTTTGAGGCGCCAAATTGGCACCTCAAAAACTGATACTCATCTTCAGTCAGTTGAAACATAAAATCTTCCGGAAAACGGTTAATATTTCTTTTTACTGAACGGTTCAGGGCTTTTGTTTCCACCTGATAAAGCATCGCCAGGTCACTATCCAACATAACCTGCTGTCCACGAATGACATGTATCAGACTGCGTATATCGGACTGCGCTGTATCGGCAACAGCTATGTCTGTTTTATCTTTTGTGACGATTTCATTTTTTTCTGCTGCCATTGATTGTCCTCCCCATAATATTATCTCTACCTGATTTTCATAGTATAATATAAAGCACCAGATTACGACAATATTCTTGCGCCTTTTCCCACATTTTTGAGCGCACGCCAAGTCATAAAACTTTCCGGATCTGTGACAAGCGCCCGATCACATCCTCCAGTTCTGACCTGATCTGCTCAATCTCCACATCCGGCGTTTCTCCCAGCACAAGATAATCAAGAGGAACGTCAAAATACATTTCTTCCTTCTTTCCGCTGCCCAGGGGCGCAGACGGAAAGAAAAAGAGCCGCCTGATGGTGAGAATAAAATCCGATACCGATGAAACAGAAAACGCTTAAAAGTATTTCTGCTTTCATGCGGCATCAGGAAGACTTCACCATCAGGCGGCTCCACAGCACACAGATTATACAGTTAAAGATGACTTAGAATCAGTCACTTTCCCCACATAAGCAATCTTAGCCCCGCCAGGGGCGGGAAAGCACGCGAAGCGGGCGAGATTGCGCATGGGTGGGAAACGGCAGTGAATGGTAACTTTCCCTCATCATAGCGCATCCGTCACAGATATGCAATGATGCAATGATAGCCGCAATCTTCAGGAAGTAATATTCGACTGCTGCTTGGTATCCACCACCTACACATTTCCAAATGACAGGATTCTCAATGCATCGTTTTCAGCAGGTTGATCTTCTCCAGCCGGTTCAGCGCCTCATACAGTGTCTCGTCCTGTTTTGCGAAATGAAGACGGATCAGATGGTTCACATCCTCCCGAAAGAAGCTGGAACCCGGTACCGCTCCCACACCTACAATTCTCGCCAGATCCAGACAAAACTGCTCATCGGAGGCATATCCAAACTCGCTGATATCCACCAGCACGTAATACGCTCCCTGCGGCTCAGTAAAATGCAGCCCCATATTCTTCAATCCGCCCACAAAGAGTTCCTTCATGTGTGTGTATTTATTCCGCAGCCACTCATAGTATTCATCCTCAAACCTCAGAGCCGTCACTGCCGCCTCCATCAGAGGCGCTGCCGCTCCCACAGTCAGAAAGTCATGCACTTTTTTCACTCGATCAGCCACCTCAGGAACAGCGATCACATAGCCCAGCCGCCAACCGGTAATAGAGTATGTCTTAGACAGGGAGCTGCAGATAATGGTGCGCTCCCGCATGCCCGGCAATGTTGCCAGATATGTATGCTCACAAGGCCGATACACGATGTGCTCATACACTTCATCTGTGATGACAAAGATGTCATATTTGATTGCCAGCTCCGCAATGATTTTCAGTTCACCCTCCGTGAAAACCTTTCCGCAGGGATTGGATGGATTACAGAGAATCAGAGCTTTCACTCCGGGCAACCGGATGGCCGCCTCCAGCTCATCCGCGTCAAAACCGAAGGCCGGCGGCACAAGCGGTACATAGACAGACTCCGCTCCGCTCAAAATGGCGTCCGCTCCGTAATTTTCATAAAACGGAGAAAACACAACCACACGATCACCGGGATTACAGACCGCCATCATGGAAGCCATCATGGCCTCCGTACTCCCGCAGGTGACCACAATTTCGGTGTCCGGATTCACCTGCATTCCTGAGAAACGCTCCTGTTTTGCGGCCAGCGCCTCACGGAAATTCTGCGCACCCCAGGTCAGGGCATACTGATGGGGACCGGCAACAGCCACCTCAGACAATCTCTTCGTCAGCCTCTCGGGAGGCGCAAAATCAGGGAAACCCTGAGATAAATTGACAGCTCCGTACTGATTGGATACTCTGGTCATCCGGCGGATGACAGAATCCGTGAAAGCCTCCGTCCTTTTTGATAACTCCGGCATTTCTTTCTCCCTTCAGGTCCTTTTCAAATGCCGTTCCCCGCTTCCTGCTGCTGTCTGGCCAGCGCCAGCCCTTTACGGACAAAACCGCCGGAAAAAGCTTTGCGAATCTGCCAGGCGTAACGGTTTTCCCCGTCGATGAATTTAGCTTCCTCAAAATCCAGCACCTGCTGCACTTCGGCAGGATAATAGCAATAAAACTCCCGCATCAGGGTGATGACATTACGGGCAGCATGGGCAACCGAATAAGCACGGCCATCCGGCAGCATCAGATTCACCGTTTTCAGGTCATAGTGGGCGGCATTTTTAAAATTCTGAACCGCCTGCACCTGGTCCCGGTCATTGAAGGGCTGGTCGGGCGTGGCGGCCAGCCAGCATAACAGCAGCTGAGCAAAGGATACATCCCGTTCATCAATACCGGCAGATGTCAGCGGATTCAAGTCAAACATCCGCGGCTCAATGTGGTTGACGCCCCCGGATTCCAGTGCATCCAGCCGGTTGGGTCCGGCAGGCTTGAGCCGGACAGGATAATACAGCTCTGAAGGAGCCTTAAGCCAGCCCCTGCGCACATAGTCCCGGATGCTCTCCACGTAGGCGGGCAGACTGCTGTAGTCAAATATCGGAGCAAAGGCGTTCCAATACCCCAGCTCACTGCACCGCACAGACGCCAGGCCCTGGAACACATCCCCGTCAAACCGTTCTTTTTCCACATAAGAGCTGTCCAGCAGGGGACTGGCTGCGGTAATGGCCGTCAAAATCCATCCATAGGCCGCGACCCTCTTTGCCAGTGTCAGATAGAGGTTATTCTGATAGTCGATATAGCTGGACTGTCCGCTGCGCTGAAAATCCTGACGCAGCAGCTCCTCATGAAAGGAATAGTTGACATGGATACCCGACAGAGTCATCTTATACCGGCCATACCGCTTGGAAAGGTAATTCCGGTATATTGTCTTACCTGACTGCGCACCCTCAAACTGAGCCACCGGAATATCCTGCTCGTTGCGGATATAGGGCGGATTGGAGAACGGCCACAGATATTCTCTGGGAGTCATCTTTGCCAGGGTTTTCTGAATCGTCCGGGTATGCTGCTCCAGCTCCGCTACCACAGCGTGGGGGCTGGGCTGGACGGATGTATTGATCTCCGTCTGGTTTTCACAGAAGTCCCTGACAATGTTTGGATTATCCATAAATGGATGCGGCGTGTGGGACAGAAAACCCGCCTCGTCCGTCCGCAGGCTCTCTTTTTCCAGGCCAAAGCTGCCGGAAAGCAGCAGTTTCGCCAGTTCCGGCGAATCAATCTGTAACATCTCATTACCTCCTCATAACAACTCACGACTCGTTTTAACTGCTCCGGTTCCTGTCCTGTCGCTCCCGGGGGCAAACTGCTCTATCCAAAGGAATCCATCGCCTGCTTCAGATCATCAATCAGATCCTCTTTTGTTTCGATGCCCACGGACATACGCAACACACAGTCTGTAATACCATTTTTTCGCTGTACCTCCACCGGCACATCGGCATGCGTCTGTGTCGTGGGATAGGTCAGCAGCGTTTCCACTCCTCCCAGACTCTCCGCGAAGGGAATCAGCCTGGTACTCTTCAAAATGTGGCGCGCCAGCCTGGCGCTTTCCACTTCAAAAGTAATCATACTGCCAAAGCCGCTGGCCTGCCGTTTACAGATCTCATGTGCCTGCGTACCGGGAATCCCCGGATAATAGACCTTCCGCACCCGGCTCTCCCCCTGCAGGAAGGCCGCAATGGCCTGCGCATTCTCCTGGGCCCGCTCCATACGAATGGGAAGGGTCTTGATTCCCCGCAGAATCAGCCAGCTGTCAAAAGGAGCCAGCCCGGAACCGACGGTCTTGATGATAAACCGAAGCTGCTCGGACAACTCCAATGAATTTGTCACCAGAAAGCCGGCCAGTGTGTCGTTGTGTCCGCCCAGAAATTTTGTGCCGCTATGAATCACAATGTCCGCACCCAGAGTCAGCGGCTTCTGAAAATATGGAGACAGGAAGGTGTTGTCCACGATCAGCCAAAGTCCGTGCCTCTTTGCCGTTTCCGCCATCTTACGAATATCGATCACGTTCATCATGGGGTTCGTGGGCGTTTCAATGAAAATGGCCCGCGTGTTTTCCTGTATGAAGGATTCCACATTCTCTCTCACGCAGTCGATGTGGCTGAACGTAATACCGTTCTTTTGACTGATGGAGCGAAACAGGCGGATGCTCCCACCGTACAGATCGGAGTCGGTGATGATATGATCTCCCGGACGAAACAGTTCCATCAGCGCGGTAATCGCCGCCATGCCGGTAGAAAAGGCCAGTGCGTCTATACCGCCCTCCAGAGAGGCTACAACCTGTTCCAGCTGCTGTCTGGTAGGATTTTGCAGACGGCTGTAGGCAAAGCCGGTATCCTGTCCCACCGCAGAGTGCGCAAAGGTGGCAGTCTGGTAAATGGGGAAGCTGATGGAGCCGGTTTTGTCCCCCTCAAATTTCACACCGTCTCCATAAATACATTTTGTCTCAATACCCCAGTCCATTTTTGCCACTCCTTCCCTGTTTTCCGGCTTATGCAGAGGCAAGATAGCGTTTCATCGCCTCAATGTATTTTACTCCTGTCTGGCTTAATGCCAGATTTTTCCGGGTAATATAACCGATTTCCATGGCGCTTTCCGAATTCGTTCCATCATCCTGAAAGGGAACCGCCACATAGTCCGGCCCGTTCAGCTCTTCACAGATGATACCGGAGCAAAGCGTGTACCCGTTCAGGCCTACCATCAGGTTCAGCATGGTGGCCCTGTCATTTGCAACAATGACCTGAGCGTACTCACTGGTGGAAAGAATTTCCTCAGCATCATAGAAAGAACTGTTATCCCCCTGATCAAAGGCCAGACAGGGATAATGCGCCAGCTGCTCAAAGCATATGGACGTCTCACCTGCCAGAGGATGACCCCGCCACATGTACACATAAGCGCGGCAATCCACCAGATGATGAAATTCCAGATGGGCGTTGTGAAACAGCTTCTCCATTGCCTTACGGTTAAAATCACTCAGATACAGCACATCGATCTCGCTTTTCATGGTGCTGACGTCGTTTATGACTTCCCGCGTCTTTGTTTCCTTGATGGCGAATTCATATTTGGACACATCATATTCCTGTGCCATGTCTACGAACGCCTTCACCGCAAAGGAATAGTGCTGCGTAGAGACGCTGAATTTCTTCTTATAGGAGCCGCCCTTCCCATACTTCTTCATCAGACTTTCGTACTGGCGATAAATCTCTTTCGCATAGTGCAGAAACTCCACACCGTCATTGGTCAGCGTGACCCCTTTCCCACTACGATAAAGCAGTGTGACTCCAATCTCTTTTTCAAGTTCTTTGACCGCCTTGGTCAGGGACGGCTGAGAAACATAAAGCTGCTCCGCCGCCTTATTCATTGAGCCTGTTTCCGCGATCATAATAACATACGACAGTTGAATCAGCGTCATCCTGACTGCTCCCCCTTTTTCCGTTTCAGACCAACAGATATTCGGAACATATTTTATACCGATATATTACACTCTGATCGTCCTCACTCACCCCTGTGGCAAAGGATATAGTCCGCCTGCTCCCAAAGCTCCTCGACTGAATCCGCGCGCAGGATAAACACATGACTGCCCATACCACCGGAAATAGAAGGCGGCGGGGTGTTTTCCAGAAGAATTTTACCGGAATAACGCCCACGAATCTCTTCAGCAGAGTGAAGATAATTGTTCTGTCCGCTTCTGGCAAAATGCGTTACATAGGATTGAAAACGATAATTCGCGAATGAACGGTTCTCATCAAAAACCAGGCTCTCCGCCCAGATCTGATACACGTCCACGTTGTAGGCAAAATTCATCTTGTCCGGAATATAGCCGCCGGGAGCGCGGATGTTTACTTCCAGCCCCACAATATCCCCCTTCTTCCCCAGGCTGTCTTTATCGGTGTCCAGACGAAAGAACTCAAAATGGAAAAAGCGGTTCCGCAGGCCGAAGGCCTGCACAACCCGCGTTCCGATCCCGTATAAATCTTTTTCCTGAATATTCTGGGTATAGCTGACATTCTCCCCGTTCCCCTGCAGCATATCCAACGGTGTCACTGCCATCACCTGTCCGGCGCAGAACAGAATATTACTCTGACTGTCGGTGATCCCGTCGAAGGTCTCGACATGCCCGGGAACAAATTCTTCCATAATATAAGCCTGCGCGTGCCTCTCGGAAAAGAACGCGTTCAGCTCCTCATCGGAGTGCAGCTTCCAGGTGTTTGCCGCACCCACGCCATTGTCCGGTTTGACGATCACGGGATAGCCGACCTGTGCCGCAAACTCTCTGCAGGCAATTGGATCCTCTGCCATTATATAACGCGCCGTTTTTACGCCCGCTCTGGCATAACCGGCCTTCATGCGTGATTTGAACTTCACATTCTCCAGCTCAGTGCTATCAAAGCCACTAAGAATATGAAAGTCCGTGCGTAACCGCGCCTCCAGCTCCAACCAGTACTCATTCTGGCTCTCGATGTAGTCAATACGTCCATATTTGAAAATATAAAATGCCACTGCGCGGTACACATCCTCGTACCGCTCCAGACTGGGCAGATAATAATACTCCGTCATAGAGCTTCTACATTCGTCGCTCAGTTCGGAATAAGGACAGTCTCCAATTCCGAGTACCTGCACGCCCAAACGCTGCAGCCGATCACAGAAATGATAAAAATGATAAGGAAAATTCGGGGAAAGAAAGACAACGTTCATAGCGCAGAACCTCCTAAAACCATAAGAATTGCATCCATGTGGGAACCTGCAGCTCCCAGCTTCCTTCATTGTGCTGCCCATCCTGCTGACAATACAGGTAAGTCTGAATTTGTTTTTCCAAAAGCCGCGCCTCCAGATAACAGATGCTTTCTGAGAGATGATAAACATACTCAGGAGAATCCTCCGCGGTGCCCCAGCTGAAAAAGATCCTCGTATCCGGAGAAAAACTGCCATTTTGAATTTCTTCCTTAAAGCATTCCATGGCAGGAAGGAGCGAGGGCGAGATGACAGCCGCCTTGGAGAAAACCGCATTATATCGGAGTACGGAATAAAGCGCCAGCATACCGCCGTTGCTGTAACCGGCGATCGCAGTTGCCTCACGCTGCGGCCAGGTTCGGTAAGTCCGGTCGATAAAAGGCTTCAGGTCCTCTGTGACCCACCGCAGCGTTGTATCGCCTCTCCCCCATACCTCTCCATATATCCGGCTGTATATATGAAACGGGCAGTACTCATGCAGACGCTGCACATCGTCAGAAGAACACTCGATCCCGACCACGAGCAGCTTTTTGTGCCAGTGATCCAGAAAGTCCTTCAGTCCCAGCGCCTTTCCATAGGTAGCATCCTCATTGAAATACAGATTATGACCGTCAAACATATAAAGCACCGGATAACGTTCGGTACTTTCACCATAGTCGTCAGGAAGATACAGATGTATCCTGCGCATCTGTGCCGCCGCCGGAAAATAGTAGTCAAACTTACTTACCATCAGATTCTCCTAAAACATACTAAAACAGTAGGGATAGCATCATTATAAAAACTGTGAAGATATCTGTCAATCCATTTGAAAGTCGTCTGCAATATAAAAAACTTATAACCGGTTCTAACGAATTTTGATAAGCAGATGATATCCCATAACATAATGGTAAATTGATCGAGAGAAAACTCCTTCCGCGCAATGACTGCCTCATCCGCATCACCGACAAACGCCTTAATTACAGACCTGATATGAATGATATCAGCATACGTGAAGCTGACAAGTAGAAACTCGTAACCCAGGGACGGCATTAATTCGGGCCGAGCACGCCGTTGGCGTGGAATGCTTCGATAAAATTCATTTCAATTCGTAAAGTGGCAAGGCAATGCCTTTGTGCTACAAAGACCGCTTTCGCTTACTCGTTGGGGCCGTCTCCGCTTCGCTCCTACGGGCAAAGCCCGCATGCTGTGCAGGTCCGCGCTGCACCGAAGGCGTCCCTTGTGGAAACGGACATCCCCCGGATGTCCAGCGCCCCAATCCCCTTTGAACATCACCTTCGGTGATGGGCTGTGCATTCTTTCAGAATGCTTATCAAAAATACTTGTTTTATAATATCGGTATCATTTTATTCTTTAAAACATATACTGATAAGGAACCGCATGGCAATGTAAGATGGTTAGGCTGCTCTTGGATTTCCTCTAAATCTGTTGACACTTTTCCAATCTTTTGCTATAGTGTGTTCAGTGATCGTGTTGCGGAAACTTGCGAAGCCCGCGGCCGGGGGAGAGCCTGCGGGTCTCTCCCTCTTTTCTTCTTAAGGAGCCGTCCATGGACAGGCAAAAGACATTTGCAAATTATGAACAGCAACTATATATCCTGCAGCAAGAGAAACACATTGTCATCTCTGATGCAGCCTCCGCCCAAAACATATTGGAGCAAATCGGTTACTTTCCTTTGTCAAGGACAGGTTTGAAACTTGAGTCCCATGCTTTTGGACAGATTCAAAATTCCGGTCACCGATATATAATTTTTCACATAAAAAGAAAATCCACAACACGCACTTCCAGCGCATCCTGCATTATGGTTAATAAGTTACATCTGTCGCATCATGACAAAAATCCGGGGACACAAAAAGACCGATAAACCATGAAGTCTATCGGCTTTCCATCTCTGCTGTGCAAAGCTTCATACTAAGAAATCTCGCATTCTTCGAACGCGAGATTTCAAGTATTCAGCTCCCCAAGTAGGGCTCGAACCTACAACAACTCGGTTAACAGCCGAGTGCTCTACCATTGAGCTATTGAGGATTATTAATCTGTCAAGTGCGATTATAGCAAATCTATACGCAAAATGCAAGTCCTTCTTTCAGAGAATCCATCGCGCTCTCAGTCAACGACTGCGGAAATCCCGATGCTGGCCGTGATGGAAGCCCAGAGATTATCCACCAGCGCGCCAAGAATGTTGTACTGATACAGGGTGTAGAGGATTTCATTTCCTTTGATCATCTGGCGCAGATAAGTGCCGGCGATGCCCATGTCCAGACTGACCAGCGCGTAGCAGAGAATCCAGTAAATGATGATGCCCTCCAGAAAGCCGAAGACGATGCCGCAGAGTTTATTGGCCGTGCTGACTACCGGAAGGGAGGAAACCACCTTTGCCGAGAAAAAGAGCAGCTTCAGCACACTGTGTACCACCGCTACGATGGCGATCATCACCACGCAGACAATGACTTCAAAGAAATTATTTTCCGCGTAGCCGCGCAGACCGCTGACCGCGAGAAAGCCGACGATCGCAGCGAAAATCAGGCCAACCATGGAAATCAGCTCCTTAACCATTCCCCGCTTAAAGCCGACAATCATTCTCCAGATCACCACCAAAATCACTGCAACCAATAATGCGTTGATACTCATATTTTACTCCAGTTCCACTACTTTAAACTCATGTTCCAGCAGTACATTGTATCGATAATTTCTGGACGTCGGAGACATAAACAGCACCGTTCCGCCCAGATTGCCGCTGTAGCGCTCCCGCCCGTCCGTGGTCATAACCAGGCAGTCCGTATCATTGTAAATGGTAATGACACCGGAATCGATCTGAATATCCGTATAATCCAGATCAAAAGCGGTTTCCAGCGTGAGGGTTCCGCCAGTATCGTACAGGCGCAGCAGATAATTCCCCTCGCTGCCAGTCGTATCAAATACAAGTGCAATACAATTATCGCCCCAGTATACCGCACTGATCTCATCAGTCAGGTAGTTTACCTGGCTGGCCACCGGCTTCTCGCTGCCCTCGTAGAAAATGACGCTGCCGTCAGACACCGCGACCGCTACGCTGTTGCTCAAAAATTCCACGCGGGCGACAATTTCATCGTAATTATAGCCGCTGACATAGCTGTCCGCGTAGTTCTGTCCTACCTCACCCAGATTATAAAACGTCACTGTACTGCTGACGGTTCCCACGTCCAGATACAGGTAGGAAATCGCCAGGAGCTTATCATTAGGGGACAGTGCCGCCGCAATAGGGTAACCGCTCTGCTCCATCGTCGTGCGCGCGTGGGCGATCTCCGTGCCGTCCACCGAATATATGTACACCCAGTAGACGTCATCATCATCCAGCACCACACCCACAGTGCCCTGCTCTGAGACACACAGCGTGCGTAGCTGATAGCCGGTCGTAATCTCGCCCTGCAGCCCCTCTTCATTGACTATGTAAATCGTACTCTCTCCATAAGAAGCGACAGCGGCGTAGCTGCCCGACACATCGATACACATGTTCTGAATCTGAAAGGAAATATTCCAGACCTCTTTGCCGTTAGAGTTCATGCAGCGCATGCCGTCCGCGCTGTAAATCAGCATACTGTCGCCCAGCCGCCTCGCCTGCGTATTCTCCGTGAGCACCAGCGACGTTGTACGCACGTCCCGATAACCGCTGTACTGACGGTTTGCCTGCTGGTAAAGGACAATCACCACCAGAATCAGGATACCGGCTGCCAGCACAAGCAATGTCCGTGGCTGCAGTGTCATTTTCAGTTCGTCTTCGTCTGTCTGCTTTTCCTTTTCCAAGCCTGTCTCCCGCTCAAAAAAATATGCTATACCGTTTCACGCAGAAAACAGTATAGCATACTTCTTTTTTGAAGTAAACGAAACTTTCGCGCAAAATGTCTTTCAAAGTTACTATGCACAGTCGGTTTGATGATAAAACCAAACCCGTCAAGTGTGCTCGTAAGGGATGTCAATAAGCTGACTCCCTCACGGCAGCACGATGGTCTGCCCGACCTGAATATTGTTCGCGTCCTCGATCTGATTGACCTCGCAGACCTCCTGCAGCATGCTGTCATCCCCGTAATGTCTGCGCAGAATAGTCAGCAGGTTGTCCCCTTTCTGGATCAGATAAATCTCTGATGTGGATGCCTGAATACTGTTCGACGCATTGCTATTTGTGACACTACTGTCACTTTCTGTATCTGCAGTGCTGCTTCCACTGCCTGCCGCGGTTTCCGCCGCCTGGGTCGTACCACCTGCTGCCTGTCCTGCTCCATCCGTGGACTGGGTCGTACTGTCCGCAGTTTGTATCGTCCCGTCAGCCATGGACTGCGCCGCGGCACTCTCTCCGGCATTCCCCTCATCCGCAGTCCGCGTCGTTTCCGCATCCGCCATCGTCTCTAAGTCCGGTATCTCCACCGCGTCAATAGAAGTAATTTCAATCTGTGCTTCCTCCGTCGCGGTCTCTTCCGCCGCCGTCTGCCCATCCACGGCAGCTTCCTCCGCGTCGGTCTCCGCCTCTTCCTTCTCATTTAAAATGCTGTTCTGGGAAATCACTTCTGTTATGTAGCTCCCAACGTCAGGCAGCTGAAAGCCGGTTGCCCTGGAAAGGATGCCCTCCGGCAGATAAGTCCTTACGCCATACACCACGCCAATCGCCAGAAGCAGCGCCGCGGCCGCGGCGGGGAAACGGCTCCGTTTGCGTCTTTCCAGCTGAATCACGCCTCTCTCCGGCTTTTCATTCCGCCTGTTTTTTGCCTCTTTCTGAGCTTGTTGCCGCATCTGTTTGCGATAGCTCCCGCCCTTTTCTTTTTCCGCCTTTGCCTGTTCCTTCGCCCGTTCCTTTGCGCGCGCTTCTTCTTCAGCGGCCTCCTGTTTTTTCAGATCCATATCCGCTTTGCGGGCAATTACCGGATCCACGTCGGGCTCCCGTTCCTCCTGCTCCCGCTGCATCATAAACGCCAGCATGGCTTCATTACGGTCATAGAAAATGAAATAACCGTCCTGGGAAATGGCCTTGCTGCCATATCCCAGCCAGTAAAGGTTCTGACTGATGGTGTCCGTTCCCACAATCAGCCCCACCAGCTTATAATCCGGAAATGACGCCTGGCGGATTCTCTCCGCCTCTTCCTTCTGTATCAACGTCAGGGAATCCGTCCGCGACCTGCCCAAACCCAGAAGCGCCGCCCCGAACACCAGCGCGTACTCCACCGTCTTTTCCTTCTGCAGGCAGCCATACAGGGCAATCTGCTTTTTTTCCTCCGGATGATCCTTGTCCAGCTGCCGGATATAAGAAATGCAGTAATCCTCCGGATACATTTTCTTATGGGCAGACACGGTTCCGACCTGCGTCGTATGTTTTGGTATTTCCATGGTCATGTCCTCCTTTTTGGAAATCATGATACCATGTCCACCTGAAAAAATATGTCAAAAGCAAAGCGGATATTCCCTGTTTTGGCCGACAAAAAAGCCCCGCATCCTGAAAATGCGAAGCTTATTTCAATTCGCGCTTCGTGCCGCGCAGCTGCAGCCTTTCTGAAACAGCCGATACGACTTAGTATCGCTCGCTGAAGCCGGATTCGTTTATGACAGGCCTGTCGCTTTCCTCCACATGCTCCACTCGCATCCATTTGTTCATGAGCTTCATCCGTTTGAGGAAGGTGTTCACCATCTCTTCCGGTCCCTGGACCTCCATCTCCACGGTTCCGTCATAGCAGTTGCAGACCCAGCCGGTCAGGCCGTAGGTATTCGCGACCTGAAAAGCTGTATAGCGGAAACCCACGCCCTGGACTCTGCCGGAGACGATAAAATGTCGGCGGATGCCCTCGTCATCCTTCCTCTCCCGCTCTTGATCCATGCTCTTTTCAGAAGAACTCCCTTCCTCGCCATTCGCGGCTCCGCGCTTAAACAGTCTCATAGCTCTGTCCGTCCCTCCAGCGCCCGCAGCAGCGTAATCTCATCGATGTACTCCAGATCTCCGCCCACCGGCACGCCGCTGGCAATCCGCGTCACTTTAATGCCCGTCGGCTTCACCAGCTTGCTGATGTACATGGCGGTCGTCTCGCCCTCCAAGCTGGAATTGGTAGCGATGATCACCTCGTCCACATCCCCCTCCAGCCGCTTCATCAGTTCTTTTAAGCGGATATCCGCCGGACCGATGCCCAGCATGGGAGAAATGGCGCCGTGCAGGACATGGTAAACGCCCTCGTACTTGCCGGTCTTTTCATAAGCGGCCAGATCGCGGGAATTCTCCACCACCATAATGGTCTTGTGATCGCGGCGCTCGTTGGCGCAGATCGGGCACAGCTCCTGGTCGGTCAGTGTGCAGCACTCCGCGCAGTAACAGACATGCTCCCTGGCGTCTGTGATGGACTTTGCCAGCCCCTCGGCCCGCTCCTTCGGCATATACATAATATGAAAAGCCAGCCGCTGGGCAGTCTTATTGCCGATGCCCGGCAGCGCGGAAAGCTCTTCGATTAATTTATTCATGTATCCGCTGAACACATCCATTTAGAAACCATATCCTCCCATGCCGCCGGTCATTTTTCCCATCAGTGCCTCACTGTCCTCGTCCACCTTCTTCATGGCCTCATTGACGGCCGCCAGAATCAGATCCTGCAGCATTTCCACATCATCCGGATCCACCGCCTCCTCAGCGATTTTTAAGGAGGTCAGCTCCTTTTTACCGGTAACGGTCACCTCCACCGCGCCGCCTCCGCTGGTCGTGGTATAGGTCTTGGATTCGAGCTCCTTCTGTGCCTCCTCCATCTGGCGCTGCATGCGCTGCGCCTGCTTCATCAGATTGTTCATGTTGCCGGGCATGCCCATGCCGCCGCCCGAATAGCCTCCGCGTTTTGCCATTTTTCTTTCCTTTCTGTCAGTCCGGTTTTTCACGTTCCGCTGCCCGTGATTTCCGTTGTATCCTTTTTATTCGCCGCACAGGCACTCCTATACGATGTCTTCCCGGCTGAGTACTCCGCGCTTTTTTGCTTTTATATTTCCTTCTGGATATTTTACTCTTCCTCTGTCAGCTTCATGTGAATGAACTCTGAAATATCCGGATAATTTGCCTCAAATTCGCGCTCATTTTTCACCGGTACCACTACGACCTTCACATGCCTGCCGACTCTCTCCTCCAGGATATCCTCCAGCGCGGTCACGTGCTCCGGATAGCGGATAAAATAATCCGTATCATAGCCATCCGGAATGCCGATCACCAGCTCTCCCGCTTCCGAGACGGACAGCTGCGCCGATTTTAAACTGGTCTTCATCAGGCCCTCGGTGCTCTGGCGGATAGCCGGAAACTGGCGGATGACCTCCTTTACTTCCTCGGGCGTCGCTTTGGGAAGCGGCGGGCGGGTTATTGTGACGTCTGTGTCATTTCCACCTGTTCCTGAACCGGAAGATCCTCTTTCACCTTCCGTCCCGTTTCGCACCACGATGCCCTGTTCGATCTTTTCCTCCACGCTGCGCACCCGGTCCGCAATCGCGTCCGTGCTGGTCTCCATTTCCGGTCTGCACAGCTTAATCAGGGCAATCTCCGTCAGCACCCGCTTATTGCCGGCATAGTGCAGCTGCCCTGTCAGCTCAGACAGGACGCGAATATAGCGCAGCAGACGGTTTTCATCAATTGCTTCCGCTTCTTCCTTCAGCCTCGCCAGATTGTCAGCGGAGACTTCCAGAATTTCCTCCATGGCCCGAATCTCAGCGGGATCATCCGCGGACATAGATGTCTTTAAAAGCAGAAGGTTTCGCAGATACCAGGTCAGATCCAGAACAAACTGAGAAAGCTCCCGCCCCTGTGAGACGATCTCCTCCAGCAGCTCGATGGTCCCCGCCACGTCCGCTTTCATAATCGTGCGCACCATGTCGGAAAACACACCGGTATCCACCGCGCCCAGCACGTCCAGCACCTTGTCAAAGGTCAGTTCCTCATCCATATGAAAGGCAATACACTGATCCAGCAGGCTCAGGCCGTCGCGCATCGAGCCGTCCGCCGCCTTCGCCAGATAGCGCAGCGCTTTTTCCTCAATGACGACCCCCTCCGCTTCCGTTACCTCCCGTAAACGTCCGGCCAGCGTATCAATCGACATCCTGCGGAAATCATAACGCTGACACCGCGACAGAATCGTGATGGGGATTTTGTGCACTTCCGTGGTCGCCAGAATAAAAATCGCGTAGGACGGCGGTTCCTCCAGGGTCTTTAAGAGCGCGTTGAACGCGCCCGTGGAGAGCATATGCACCTCGTCAATGATGTAGACCTTATATTTCCCTTCCGCGGGAGAATAGGAAACCTCGTCGATGATCTCACGGATATTATCGACGCCATTGTTGGAGGCGGCGTCGATTTCCACCACATTCATGCTGGTGCCCGCCCCGATGGATTTACACGCCGCGCACTTGCCGCAGGGGCTGCCGTTCACCGGCGCCTCACAGTTGACCGCCCGCGCGAAAATTTTAGCCACCGAGGTCTTGCCGGTGCCGCGCGTTCCCGTAAACAGATAAGCGTGACCGATCCGGTCCGCTTTCACCTGATTGCGCAGCGTCGTCACAATATGATCCTGTCCCCGTACCTCCTCAAAGGTGGCCGGGCGGAATTTTCGGTAAAGCGCCGTGTAAGCCATATATTTCCTCTCAACACAACCGCCGGGGTTTGACCCGGCGGCCTTATTGCATTATGATTGATCAAACGTCATCCTTAATCTCCAAAGGAAATTCCCAGCATCTTCGCTTCCTGGATGATGGTAGCGTCCGGAGACAGATATTTCAGCTTGCCGGCCACATCCTCTAAGGACACGCGGACAATCTCTCTGTCCTTGTAACCCACCATGAAGCCGAACTGTCTGTCTAAGATCAGCTTGCCCGCTTCCGCGCCCAGGCGGCTCGCGAACACACGGTCATAGGGGCAGGGGCTGCCGCCGCGCTGCACATGGCCCGGAACAGTCACACGCACTTCACGGCCGGTCTTTTTCTGAATCTTGTCGGCTACTTCATAAGAAACGGACGGATAAGCATAATTCTCCATCTTTTTCTTCATTTCCTTCTTGGAAAGCTTGGCGTCTTCCTTGGAAATCGCGCCTTCGGCTACCGCGATGATGGTGAAGCGGCTGCCGCCCTTGTCCCTTTCCTCGATCTTTTTGCAGACCTTATTGATATCATAGGGAATCTCAGGCAGAAGGATGATGTCCGCGCCGCCGGCCATACCGGCGTTTAACGTCAGCCACCCAACCTTGTGGCCCATGACCTCCACAATGAACACACGGCCGTGAGACGCCGCCGTGGTGTGAATGCAGTCGATCGCGTTGGTCGCGATATCAACCGCGGACTGGAAGCCGAAGGTCATGTCCGTGCCCCAGAGATCATTGTCAATGGTCTTGGGCAGGGTGATGATGTTCAGTCCCTTCTCACGCAGCAGGTTCGCGGTTTTGTGCGTACCGTTGCCGCCTAAAATCACCAGGCAGTCCAGCTGCAGCTTGTAATAATTCTGCAGCATGGCTTCCACCTTATTTAAGCCGTTGGCGTCCGGTTTCTCGATCTCCTTAAACGGCGTTCTGGACGTGCCCAGCATGGTGCCGCCTTCTGTCAGGATACCCGAAAAATCCTTGCCCGTCAGCATCTTGAACTTGCTGTAAATCAGTCCCTGATAGCCGTCCAGAAACCCATAAATCTCCAGTGGCTCATCGCTCATGTTCAGCAACGTCTTCACAACGCCTCGCATCGCGGCATTCAGCGCCTGACAATCGCCGCCGCTTGTCAGCATACCTACTCTCAGCATAACTATACCTCCCGAAAATATATTTTCAGTGTCCGTAACCCCACTTACTTACTAATCTAGCACATTTTTTTTCTCTTTACAATGACTTCTTTCCTGGCTGCGGGCACTTCTTTTCATGTCGGCGGTACTTTTCAATCAAACGGGATTTTTTCTGGCAGTGCTGATCGGCATTTACGGATTCCCATGCTCCGCGGCGTCCAAAACTTTGTCGCTTACAGCCGCCTATCCAAACAGCGTGCCGGAAAGATTTAACAGCACATGCCAGACCACACTGCCCCAGATACAGCCGCTTCGCCGATAGCCGTTGGCAAACACGATCCCGATCAGCGTCGTATAGCAGCACTGAAATAAGACTGCGAAAATCCCCGCATCACCGCCCAAGTTGGAAAGGTGCGCAATGCCAAATAAAAGGGAGGAGAGCAGAATCGCTGCCTCCTCCCCGTGTTTCCTGCCCTGGAAATGCAGTCTTATAGCCGGATACAGCATCAGGCGGCATAAAAACTCTTCACACACGCCCGCGAATGCGGCTGAAACGGCGCTTTCCTTCAGAGAAAACGCTCCGGCCAGAATGTTCACCATGACAAAAACCACGACGGGCGCTGAGAGCAGGAAGCTTTTTTGAAGGCCGCGCGCGCCAAGCGCCGCGGCCGGGACATAAAAGCAGGCAACCGCCGCGACCGCCGCCAGGGCGGCGGGCAGCAGATACCGTACAACGCACATCAGCCACAACGGCAGATTCCCACATAAGCCCGGCGCGAATGCCAAAAGCACATAGAGCAGGACCCCGCAAAACAGCGGCTCCTTTTGGCAATATGCCTGAAATGTACGCAGCGCTTTACTCATAATTCTTCCGCTTCCGCCACAGCCGGTTCCTGCGTCTCCACTGCTGCTTCCGCTTCCGTTGCTGCCAGAGCCGCCGCGGCCGCTTCCATCTCTTTTTTCTTCTTTCTCTCTTCGCGCTTTTTCTTCACCGCCTCGTTGCGCAGTTTTGTCTCACATACTCTGCAGTGATCCTTATCCGTTTCATAGGAAAACGGTTTGCCGCACATCGGACAGATGTGATTAGGAAGCTTCGCGACAGCGACCTTTCCCAGCGTTGACATCCGCATGGGTACAATACCGCTGATGCCGTCCACACGGCATCGGCTCTTACATAAGCCGCAGCCCGTACATTTCCAGACATCCACCGCAACTGTAAAGCTGTCCTTACCCTGCACGATCTTCAAAGTGCCATTCGGGCAAGCGCTCTCGCAATAGCCGCAGTTGTAACATTTCTCCGTAAACCTGGGAAGTTTTACCGCGTATTTCGGTCTGGCGGCCGCTTCTGTCTCGGCGGCCTTTTGGGCAACGCTGTCTCTCAGCATGGCGCGGAACAGAAGTCCGTTGTCGCGTGCATTTTCGACCTTCGGCATCATGGTAAACGCCGTATCGACTGAAAGGTTGTTGAAAAAGCCGAAGAGCTCTCTGCGGCTGATCGCTTCTTCCCCAGTCGAATCTTCGTACTCGTCCCCCTCCCTTAAAACTGTCACCCGCTCCTTAAAAACCTCATCTCCCAGGAAGAAGCGAAGCTCACTCAGGTTCTGCTCTATGACTTCTTTGCACGCGTCATAGGAACATTCCCCGCAGGCGCGCAGTGAAATGACCACGCCTTCGCGCAGCGCCGCAACGGCAAGCTGCTCCCAGGAAATGGCCGCGATGCAGGTTTCGCTGAGCTTGGCTCCACTGCCTTCATTTTCACAGGCGATGGTCAGCCTTCCTTTTCTGGCGGCTGCCATCAGGAAGCTTTCCACTCTCCGCGACGGCGTAGTAATGCACCTCGCAGGGCAGGACGCCGAGCAGATCCCGCATTTTAAACACTGATCCCAGATGGGGCGTTTGCGTTTGCCGGTAGGGTAAATATTCTGCGGGCAGATATCCGCGCAGACCTGGCAGACGTGTCCGACACTTTTCCGCTCCGTGCATCTGTCCGCGATGTAGGTCGGAATCCGCTTGATCCGGTAAGCCCCCTCCAGGTAATCCTTCAGAGTCTCCATATATGTTCTCCGTAATAAATGTGCCTGCCGCCCGCACACGGGGCATCGGCAGGCACATCGTCTGTTTTGCAATCTCTTTGCTTCAATAGCAACTAATTACTGGTTCCTTTTTTCTTTTCCTGGTCTTTTTTATCTACCATGGCCTTTGCCAGCGCCCAGCGGCTGGTTGACTTCTCCGCCTTGCGGGCCGCTTCCTCATCCTCCGGATCGATCCCCTGCGCGATCATCTTTCTGATCCGCTGGGTATAAATCACGTTGCAGATCACAATACTGACCTCATAGAGAATATACATCGGAATGGCAACCATGATCTGTGAAGTAATATCGGGCGGTGTAATCAACGCGCCAAGGAATACACAGGCAACAATGACGAACCGTCTTGCCGCCTTCATCCACTGCGGTTTCATCAGTCCCAGAGTGGAAAGTACTGCCACCACAACCGGAATCTCAAAAACAAGCCCGAAGGAAAACAGCATCGTCACAATGTAGCTGATATATTCCTTGATGCTGTAAAGACCGCTGATCCCGATCGTATTCAGGCTTAAGAAGAACTGCAGCGTGAACGGAATCACGATGAAATTGGCAAACAACGCGCCAATGACAAACATGACCAGGCCGCCGATTAAAACCGCGAGGAACTTTCGTTCCTCGGACTTTTTCAGACCGGGACCCACGAACTTTTCCACCTGCCAGATAATGACGGGAGAGGAAATCACCAGGCCGGCAATCAGCGCCACCTTAATATACTGCGCCATCAGTTCAGCTACGCCGGTCTGGATAAAATCATACTCATCCGCCCTGCCCATGGCATAGGTAATAAAATCCGGCGCGAAATAATAACATACAACCGCGGCAACTATGAACGTGAGTGCGATAATCACCAGGCAATTTCTCAGATCACTCAGATGCCCCGTCAATGTCATGTTTTTTTCGCGATTTTGATTTTTCTTTCTCTTTTTTGCAGGCTTTGTTGAATAATTCTGTTCAGGCATACTGTTCGGCCCCGGAATTATTCTACGCCTTTATCCTGCGGCTGTACGGTTTCCACTGTAGCCGCGGCCGGAGTCGCCTGTACGGTGGCTGTCGCCTGCGCGCTCGCCTGCTCAGGTGCCGCTGCCGCCGTCTGGACAGGTGCCGCCGCCTGGGCGTCTGCCTGTGCCGGCTCATCATCCGCCATGCCATCTTTAAAGCTCTTTAATGTCTGACCCAGCGTTTTGCTGAGCTTCGGGAGCTGTTTTGGTCCAAATACAATCAATACAATCACTAATACAACAAGGAGCTCTGTCACTCCGATTCTTCCAAGTGCTGCAATAAACATATTCTTTTTCCTCTTTTCTGATAATTTGAATTCCTGTAAGCGCTGCCATTACGCGTTTGCGGCTTCAGGTAATTCATCTGTCTCGCTGCCTGCTTCTTCTATGTCAGCTATGGCTGGCGATGTGTTGTTGTCCGGCGCGGGATCTTCTTCTATGATCTGCGCCATTTCCAGTTCCTCCTCGGGTTCTTCCGCAATGGACTCTGTTACACTGATTTCGTCCACGATGGGTTCGTCCGCGTTGGTCTCTTCCGCATTGCTTTCATCCGTCATATCGGACTCTTCCTCCGCTTTCGCTGAAGCTTTGCGTTCGGCCTTTTTCGGGTTTGTGTTGATGCTTAAAGTTTTTTCCGTAGTTGTCTTGAGCTCATTTGCCGACTTTCTGACATCTTTCACGGTGTCTTCAAAAGGTTTCGAGATCTCATTTACTGTACCTGTGACTTCCTTTGAAAGTTCATCGAACGGCTGGGTGATTTCTCTTAACGGCTCCTGTAATTCCTGCAGTGGTTCCACTACGGTTTCACGTAGCTCTTCCGTCATGGAGCCCAGATACACTCTCAGGACACGAAGCCACTTTCCCGCTTTTCGCGCATAAATAATCGTGCGCTCAGGGCCAACTACCAGAATCAAGACGACAAGGACGACGATAAGCTCTAATCCCCCTATCTTCATCCTCCTGCGTTTCCTCCTTTCTCCCGGTATTCCTATTACGCCGGGTGTATGATCTATCATCCAAAGACTTCCGCTTTAACGGCGAGCGCATTCCCTGCCGTACGTAAAGTCCTGTATGACCTGTTTGAAATATCCGGCTGTAAGGTCAGGTTGTGGAAGTCGCGGCAGGTTTGGAAGTAAAGGAATCCACCTCCACTTCAACGACCTTGCAGTGGGTTCTCACAAAGTCGATCGCCATGTCGTTCTTTAACTTTTCCTCCACCTCTTCCTCGCCGCCGAGCGCCTTTAATGCCGCCTCATAGGAGGACTTCCTCGCGCGCTTCATATATGTATTCACCTGTTTTTCAACGGCGTCTTTGGGAACCTCAAACTGTTCCTTGCGCATAACGTAATCGAGCGCGATGGAAACCTTGACCTGCTTGACCGCCGAGGGACGAACCTCCCTCTTAAAATCAGCCAGGGTCTTGCCTTCCTGTTTCAAAAGCTGGCTCACCGAAATGCCCTGCTGCATACTCATCTGCTGCAGTGCGCGGACATAATTATTCACACCGACGCTGATCATGGACTCAGGAATCGGGCATGTCACATGAGAAACCAGCGCATCCTGTATATTGCGTTCAAACGCGCGGTCGCTCTTTTGATCGTTCTGTTTCTGCAGTCTCGCACGCTGCTTCTCACGGAAGGCGGCGACGGTATCACAATCCTTCACCTTTTCTTTGACAAATTCATCCGTGCACTCCAGGACGTCGCGCGCGTTGACGCTGATCAGGTGTACATGCAGATCCAGAGTCTTGCCCGCAATCGACTCACGGCGAAAATTCGCCGGCATCGTCAGGCTTACATCCAGGTCATCACCGGCGGAATAGCCCACAAGCTTCTCATCCAGCCCTGTAAAGAGGGTTTCTCTGCCCATGATGAAACGCGTCTTGTCCGAATGATCATACTCAAACGGCTGTCCCTCGCAGGTTCCGTTGAAGCTCGCCTCGACGACATCTCCGATCTGCGCCGCGCGCTCCACCTCGTGTACCCACGGGCGCGCCTTCATATAGCGGTTGATCGCATCGTCAACATCCTGCTCCGTAACCGGCTTCACGGGTTTTTCCACTTCCATGGCCGTATAGTCGAAATCATCGATCTCCGGATATATTGCAAAGCTGACCGTCGCATTCAGGGCCTTTAAATCCGCCTGATCGAGCTGAATATTCTGGTTGGATACAGGAAAATAATCATGCTCCGCACACACTTCAGTCATTGCGTCCGCTAAAACCTCAGTCACCGCCTGATCAATCATCGGCTTGCCATAGGTCTGATACGTGATCTCCGGCGAAGCCTTCCCCGGCCGGTATCCCTGGATCGGCTTCTGTTTCTGCATCTCGACAGACACTTTATTTAACGCTGCCTGCCAGTCCGCGCCCTCTTTCGTAACCACATAGGAAACGCTGCCGTCTTCCAGTTTTTTCAGATCTTTTACTCCCATGTTTCTACAATTATCTCCTTCAGGATTTTGTATTCAACACATTATACCGTAATATTTCGGAAATGTAAACAGAAAATTATGGAAGCTCGCTTATTACAACTGTGAATAATAACCAGCGCGGGTGGAAAGCAATTGCTTTTCCATGTCGTTTTTGATACAATGCGTTCAGGTCAAACTGCTCAGATCACGGTTTACATATCATGCAGGCACTCTCCGGATTTGCGGCAGCGCATACCATTTTCAAAAAATATATTGTCACATTTTGAGGAATATCTCATGACCGAAGACGAACGATTTATGAAAGAGGCCATCCGCCAGGCGAAAAAAGCAGCCTCCCTTGACGAGGTTCCCATCGGCTGCGTCATCACCGTGGGGGACAAAATCATCGCCAGAGGCTACAACCGCCGCAACACGGACAAAAGCGTCCTGGCGCACGCGGAGATTACCGCCATTAAAAAGGCCGCCCGCGTCACCGGCGACTGGAGGCTGGAGGAATGTACCTTATATGTGACCCTGGAACCCTGCCAGATGTGTGCCGGCGCCATTGTTCAGGCCAGAATCCCCAGGGTTGTCATCGGCGCCATGAACGCGAAGGCGGGCTGCGCCGGATCGATCTGCAATCTGCTTCAGGAGCCCCGCTTCAACCATCAGGCAGACATCACATGCGGCGTTCTGCAGACGCAGTGCAGCGAAATGCTGACACAGTTTTTCATTGAACTGCGGCAGAAAAAGAAACAGGATGCCGCATTGCATCCAAAAAGCGAAGTCAATATAGCCCCATAAATATGAACGAACTCAGGAGCAAAGTTCTCACATAGCGAACAATAGCATAACAGAAAACCGGGAGGATAACACAACATGACCAAAATTTACTGGGCCGGTGATTCTACCGTGCAGTACAATGACATTACCACTTACCCCTACGCGGGCATCGGACAGGCCATGCACCTGTTCTGTAAACCGAATGTCGAAATTGTCAACCGGGCCCGCAACGGCCGCAGTACCAAAAGCTTTATGGACGAGGGGCGGTTAGCCCTGATCGACGCGGTGATCTCGGAGGGCGACTTCTTTTTCATCCAGTTCGGGCACAATGATGAGAAGATCAACGACCCTTCCCGCTATACGGAGCCGTATTCCACCTTTCAGGATAATCTGCGCATTTACATCGACGTGGCCCGCAATAAAGGCGCCTGGCCGGTGCTGATTACGCCGCTGGAGCGACGCTTTTTCGCCGAAGACGGGAAGCTGACGAAGGGAGAACACGGCGATTATGTCGCGGGCATGAAGCAGGTCGCCGCGAAGGAAAACGTGCCGTTAATCGATTTAAACGCCATGAGCCGTCAGGAAATGGAAAAGGCCGGTCCGGAAGGGACGAAGAGATGGTTTGTGCATGTGCCCGCCGGAATTTATCCTTACTGCCCTGAGGGCAAGGCGGACAACAGTCGCTTACAATATGCCGGCGCGGTAGTCTTCGCAGGCTGCATCGCCAGAGGCTTGAAAGAGCTGGGCGGCGTGTACGCCGACCTCTTAGTGGACTGGGGCGAAAACGATGCGCAAGGGCAAAGCAAGGAGGCGCAGTTTTTAAACGACAGCAATACGGCAGTCATTCGCTGACAGAAAGGCGCGGGCTTCGTCAATGGTTTTCAGACAACCATCGGCAAACCCGCGTCTTCATCAAAGCACTGCCCAACTATTTTCCACAACATTCAGACGCATTTCCCGGATTCACGCCTCTCTTTTCCAATTCATTCCTTAATTCCTCTACACCGCGAAACACAATCCCGTCCATACCGGCAACATACGCGCCCGCCACATTGGTTGGCATATCGTCTATAAACACGCACTCCTCCGGCCGAAGATCATATCGATCCAGCAGACAGCGGTAGATGTCCGGGTTTGGCTTCACCATATGTTCAAAAGCGGAGATCACCAGCCCGTCGAAATACTCACTTCCGGGAATGCGTCCCCAATAGTCCGGATGACGAAAACTGGCGTTGCTCAGAAGATAGATGCCGTAGCCGGCTTCTTTTAAGTCTCTGATGAGATCTGCCATCCCCTGCACCGGCTCGATGGGGCGGTCCCACATGCGTACCAGATTGCCCGCAATCTCGTGAAGGGAGGCGGGAATGCGCGGTTTCATCCGCTCCAACGCCTGCTCATCCGTCAGTGCTCCCCAGTCCAAAAGCGGCCACTCCATGCTGCCGAATACTTCTCTCTTTAACAGCTGCTTTTCCTCATCAGAAATCTCATATCGGTTTAAAAAGCTGTCCGGCCTGAAATAAATCAGCACCTGTCCCATATCAAACACAATATTCCAAATCATGTACCCTCCTGCTTCAGCGCGGCTTTTTCAGCGTTTGCGCCGCCGCGCCGGAAAACGGATGTGAGCTTTCCCCATCGTTTTCGCCGCTTTTCTTTGATTTCCAGGCGCTCGGCCAGGTCCCTGGCGCCCGCGCCGTAGACCAGATACAGGACAATGCCGGACACCACCATGATAAACACGGTGGACGCGCAGCGCCTGCCGGAGGCGTTGACATTATACCCGTACAGGCCTTCCTCGCGGCACATGGCCTGAATCACCATCGCGTAGGTCGTGCCATACGAACTGGCAAAAGTGGCGGACATGTCATATTCCGTAAAAAGCGAGTTGAAATTCAGGGCGAAGACCGCCAATACGCTAGGCAAGATAGTCGGCAGTTTGACCTTCATAAACGTGCGCAGTCTCCCCGAACCCAGGTTTTTCGCCGCGTCCTCCAGCTCCTCGTCGATGGCATAGAACGACGCCTTGATCATGCGCAAGGAAAACGGCAGCTTCACTACCGTGTAGGCGATAATCAACAGCAGACGGACATTTTCCCCGTAATACAGGTTCTGCCCGAACACATACCAGACATCATTGGAATTAAAATAAATCCGGTAAGAATAGCAGATGAGGATGGTCGGCAGAAGCCAGGGGAAGAGCAGCGCGTACTCCATCGCGATGCTCCTTTTCTTGCCCTTATTCTTAAATATATAATTACACGCGACCACCACGATCACACAGGCCAGCGCCGCGGCTACAACGGACAGGATAAAGCTCAATTTGATGCCTCCCAGCGTCGCTTCGTTGGAAAACACGCCGGAAATAGACCCCTCTCTGACCTTATAAGTCCCGCGGCTTGTCATGTAAGAATAATCCTGCTTGCCGAAATAATTGATCAGCGTCCAGTTGGACAGATCCAGCTTCTTCATGCGGATCGCGCTGTAGGTCTGGAAAGAGAAAATCACGATCATTACAACCGGCGTCATATAAACGATCCACAGAACATACGCGTAAATATGCGCGAGTACATTTGCCACTGGATTGTTAATTTTCTGCTTCTGCAGCTTCGCCTTGGTCTTGGAGACGGACAGGTAATGTCCCTTCCGCTCATAGGCGGTCAGAACGGTCAGCAGCACAATCGTAAAAAACGCCAGGATAATGGATAAGAGCGCTGCCCTCGCCTGCGGGAATGCCTCGTCCGCGGTGGAGGAACCGGCCAGACGCACAATCTCCGGATTGATTGAATCATAGCCCAGAAGGGTAGGCGCCGACATGGCGCACAGGCCCGTGATAAAGATCATCACCGTGAGGGAAAAGATGGTCGGAATCAGGGTGGGAAACACAACCTGGCGCAGCACCTTGAACGGACTGGCTCCCAGGTTCCTCGCCGCCTCCACCGTGTTGTAATCAATACCGCGGATCGCGTTGCGCAGAAAGAGCGCGTGATTGCTGGTACAGGCAAAGGTCATGGTGAAGAGCACCGCGTTGAAGCCTGTAAACCAGTTGGCGTTCATATTGGGAAACGCGTTGGTCAGAAGCGTCGTCAGAATGCCGTCGTTCGCGTACAGAAACATATAACCGGTGACTAACGCCACGCCGGAATAAATCATGGTGGTCATATACCCCAGACGCAGGATTCTGGCTCCCTTGATGTCAAAATACTCCGTCAGAAGCACAATGGAAATGCCTACCACATTGACCGTCACAATCAGACAGAGCGCCAGTTTCAGGGAGTTCCACACATACCGCGGCATATTGCCCGCCAGAAAAAAGCGGATTACCGCAAACGGAGTAGCCTCTCCGGCCGAGTTTGTGGTTGTAAAAATGCTGGTCAGAGTATTTAAGCACGGCAGAAGCATAAACCCGAAGAAAAGATAGGCAAACGCCACGATCCCCAGCACACTCAGAATAAGCGATCCGTCCAGCTTTTTTGTTTTTTTCATTTTACCACCGCCTTGCCATCCTCCGCGCGGTAACTCATAATGTCATCCGGGCGGAAATGAATCGTCACCTTTTCTCCTGTTTCATAAGGACGGGAACCGTCGTTTTTTTCAATCACACGGACCTGCTGGCCCATGGTGTCCACGGTGTATTTGATATACAGACCGTAATATTCCATGCTGCGGACAATGCCTTCGTAGGAAATGCTGTCCTCGGACCGCGCCACATTGACATGGAGGCGCTCCAGACGGATATAGTGGTGATCCTGCGGCTGAATCGAAACTCCCGAGGCGATCAGATCCTCCGCGATTTTTCCTTCCAGACGGTTGATGTCCCCGATGAAATTACAGACAAATTCGGTGGCGGAATGATTATACACCTCGTTCGGCGTTCCCACCTGTTCGATGCAGCCCTGGTTGAATACGGCGATCCGGTTGGACAACGTCAGCGCTTCCTCCTGGTCATGCGTCACGTAAATGGAAGTGATTCCAAACTCCGCCTGCATCTTTTTCAGCTCATTGCGCAGCTGAATTCTCAACTTGGCGTCCAGGTTGGAGAGCGGTTCATCCAGACAAATGATACTGGGATTGGTCACAAGCGCTCTGGCGATCGCGACACGCTGCTGCTGGCCGCCGGAGAGCTGGGACACCGCCTTTTTCAGCTGCTCGTCTGTCAGATCCACCTTTCTGGCAATCTCGCGCACTTTCTGGTCTATCTCGGCCTTTTTTAACTTCTGCACCTTCAGCCCATAAGCGATATTATCATAAACTGTCATGGTCGGGAACAGGGCGTAGCTTTGAAATACAATGCCGATATTCCGCTTCTCAATGGGCATATGGGTGATATCCTGGCCCTTGACGCAGACGGTTCCCGATTCCGGCTCAATAAAGCCCGTGATCGTGCGCAGCATCGTCGTCTTGCCGCAGCCGGAGGGTCCCAGAAATGTAAAAAACTCGCCCTCCTTCACATGGACATTGATGTGATGCAAAGCGGTAAAATCCCCAAATTTGACTACTATGTCGTTTAA
>JAJQFS010000010.1 GCA_021200995.1 Lachnospiraceae bacterium
CGGTCACGATATTGTCGATATTCGCGTCAGAATCCGCGATCAGGTCGTTACTTACAAGGATTGAGACACCATACCATGACATTACATTACTCGACCACACTCAGCGTATGAAAGCAGGATCCACTAAAACAAGGATTGAGACCGATAATTGCCGAAAGAATTGGCTCAATCGTTCGATTATAGTATGAAAGCAGGATCCACCAAAACAAGGATTGACCCGCATTGCCATTTTTGCTTACATTGCGAAGTTCGTTGAAATATGTAAGCGTACTCAATTAGATATCGTCCAACTGACGGGAAAGGAAAGAGATGATCGTAGTCGTACAGGAATATGGCGCGTCTATTGGGAAGCGCAGCAATTGCCTCGTGATAAAGAACGGGGATGGGGAGAAAGAAATATCTTCAGATCAGGTGACAGAACTGCATGTATTTCCGGCCTGCAGTATTTCCTCGGACGCGATCAGGCTCTGCATGGATAAGGATATCTGGGTTGTGTTTTTGAACAAATACGGAGAGCCGACAGGAGAGGTCGCGCCGTTTGCCGGAGGTTCAGCTCCTATTTATAAGAGGAACCAACTGCTTTTGACACACAGGCGGGAGGGCGTCGAACTGGCAAAAGATTTTCTGAGCAGAAAAATTGAGAATCGTATCCGTCAGTTAAAGAAAATCCGGAGAAATAAGCGAAAAGCAGAGACGCTGCTGGTCATTGATGAGAGTATAGAGAAAATGGAAGAGCAGCTTACCAAGATACGTAAACTCTGCGGCACTGATATGGATACGGTGCGGGCGACATTGCAGGGATTTGAAGGGAACGCAGGAAAGGCTTATTTCGAGGCTGTATCCTACTTGCTTCCGGAGGAGATGCAGTTTACAAAACGCCAGAGAAACGCGGATGATATTTATAATTCTGTGCTGAATTATTTGTATGGTATTTTGTATGCCAAGATCAAAAAGATGGCATATAAGTGTCGACTGGATCCCTATATCGGAATAATGCATGTGGATTCCTACAATAAGCCGACATTTGTGTATGATTTTATTGAAGGGCAGCGCATTGTTTGTGAAGAACTGGCTCTTGGAATCCGCAGTCATTCTGAAATTACCTGGGATGACGTTGAGGAAAGAACGCCACAGGGATTGCGCTTCTCTGAGGCGGCAAAGAAACGGTTAATCTCTGAATTCTATACCGCGTTAAACGAAACCTGCTATTTTAAAAAAGAAACAGGTTACAGTGGAACGGCGGATGTATTTGGAAATGCTCGAAGTAGCACAGAAAATTGGTGGATTGGATACAGAAATGCTGGCTGCAGGATAAGGGCCGGATGGAAGGAGACGAAACATGGTAAAAACATATATCACAGCAATTTCGCTACAGGGAAGAGGTGATCTGGAGAAGGGAGCGTATCAGCCGGAAGGCTTTACGCTGGAGCATAACCGCGCGGTTTCCTTCCCGATTATTCCGATAATCGCGGAATATTCTCCGGAAGGGAAGCATGCAAGAGTGATTGCTATTTGCGCGGAAAATCAGGACACGAAGGACAATTATGATGCCTTTCTGGAGCAGTTGTCTGAGATTGGCGTCACAGAAGAACAGGTGACGGTAATTTCAGTTAGGGAAGATCAGAGTAAAAACGTGGGTTTGGCGACCATGATGAAAATTCTGGACGCTATTGAGGATGATTCTATTGTGTACGCGGATATCACATTCGGAACGAAGCCGATGGCGATGTATATTTTGTATGCGGCTATCTTTGTAGAGAAATTAAAGGACGCCGAGGTGGATGGGATTTTCTATGGAGAGGTGCCGAGAGTCGCGTCCAAAATAGACTGGAATCGTGCGAAGCTTTATGATCTTACAGTTTTGAAAACACTGGGCGATGTGATTGAAGAGATGAAAAATCTTGAGATTACAGATATCCGGGGAACCTTGCAGAAATTGATCGATATGTGAGATACAGGAATATGGGAAAAGAAAAAAGGAAAGATGAACAGGTTGCTCAGAATACGGAAAAATTTGAAAGAAAATATCGAACGATACTGGATGAATTGAAACAAATGCCCAGGGAAGATCAGAAACTGGGGAAAGATTCTGCGCGGTGGCGTTGGTTTCGGCAACAGCCGTACTATGAAGTTATGGTAATGGATCTGCTTAGATGTCTTCCCGCTTTAACCAGAAAAAATGGTGTTGATTCTGTTGTTTTGATGGAGACTCTGATAGAATGCGTCAATACTTTCATCGGGGTAAATAAAGAAGGAAAAGAATATACATTTACGCAGTCCATCAATAACAGATACAAGCAACTCGCAGGGCGTGCTGCTTCTAAAGAATATCTTCAAATGGCGGGCATGACTTTGCAGACAAGGGATGCACGTATACCCATGCTTGTGAAGTTGATTAAAGAAGTCAGAACAGTGATTGTGGCCCGCGGCAGCGGATGGAATTGGAATGACCTTGACAGTGTCCTGGAGGGATGCTTGAAAACAAGTAAATATACTTATTCACGAGAGGAAATACGGGAAGCCCGGTCTTTGATAGAGAACCTGAATATCGTCAGCGTAGATTCTATTCCTGGCGACGAGGATGGCGTCAGCATGGAGGAGATAATTCCTGGAGGAGAGGATCCTGCTGAACGGATTGATGAGGGTGATGACAGAATGGATGCGCTTGGCTGCCTGGGAAAGCAGTGGGATACTGTGGTCGCGTCTACTTTTAAGACGGATCGCAATTTGCTGAAGGCATTTCTGTCCAGAGATGTTCTGGTGGAATTGAAGCTCCGCAGACTGAGCCGGGATGAATTGTCGCAACTTAAGAGGGATAAGAGCGCGGATTACATAAAGGAACTGGAACCGTTGTGCAGAAAATGGTGTCCGACCAGAAATACTTGCCAGCTCAGTCAGAATTATGGATGTTATATAAGGTGGGGACGTTTGAGCAGGACAGAACCTCCGGGAGACTGGGAGGTTTATCAAATGCTGAACCGTGACGGAGAAATTCTTTATGGCAACATATTGAATAACGATTATGTGCAATATGCTTACGAGCAGCTCCCGGAGGAAATGTATGATCTGTATGCCAACTTATTAAAGGATTTTGGCCGGGGAGAAAATACTTTCGAGTTTACTGATACGGTCATGGCAACAGCGTTAGGACTTCGAAAAGATACGGCGTCAAAGGGAAGAAAAAAATATGAGGGTGAAGTCAGATCCTTTATAAAAGAACAGTTTTTAAAGTGAGAATTACGGCAGGAGGAAGAGAAAAGTGGGATCCAATCTGGTTATTACAGAGGTATCACAGAAACAGGCGTATATATTTTCCAGCAACCGGCTTAGAGATAACATTACCAATTCCGCGGTTATCGCTTATGTTACCAGCAGCCGATATTTTAAAGATGCGGCCGGTTCTGTATATACGGATGAGAATGAGGTGTATTGCGGAGGCGGCCACGCGATACTGGAATTTGCGAATCATGAAACGGCGGTTCAGTTTGTCCGGCTGATTACTGGCGATGTCCGACGTCGATTTCCGGGGCTGGAGTTGTTTGCGACAATTCATGAGTGTGAAGAGGAACCGAATGCGGAAAGCATTTTTCGCCTGATTCAGAAGCTGGAGAAAAAGAAGTCTGTCCGGCGTGCTTCGTTTGGTCAGGGAACCTTCGGTGTGGAGGAGGTGGAGGCTGTCTCTAGAAAGGCTTCTGTTATCAGGCTGAACGGTTCTCAATATGAACCGTATTCTCCGGATGATGAGGCGGATCGCGCATCCTGCCCGGAAGGCTTTGAGAGAGCTTTTTCGTTTGAGAATCTGGGCGGCAGTAAGGGAGATTCCAATTTTATCGCGGTGGTTCATATTGACGGAAATGCCATGGGAAAGCGCGTGGAGGAACTGCGTGAGACGCATGGTGCTGAACCCTGGCAGCAGTACCGGAAGACACTGAAGGAATTTAGTGAGGCGATTGCGTCTGATTTCCGGGATACTTTCCGGGAGATGCGTGAAAAGGTTGCGGATCAGATCGAGGAAGGAAAGATTGGGGCACTGGAGTTGACTGCTTCGAAGAATGGGGCGTATTATTTCCCGGTTCGGCGGGTGATAACCGAAGGCGATGATATCTGCTTTGTGACAGAGGGCCGTATCGGAATAGAGTGCGCCCGTATTTTCATGGAGCTGCTGAGCGCCAGGGTAAACCGCGTGGATGGGAAACATTATGCTGCCTGCGCGGGAGTGGCGATTGTACATCAGAAATATCCGTTCTACAGAGCGTATGAACTGGCGGAGGAGCTGTGTTCCAACGCGAAAAAGTTTGTAGCCAATTCCACGAAAAACATGGAGGGTACTGACTCCTCTATGATTTGTGCCATCGACTGGCATCTGGAATTTGGTGAGCTTGGGGATGATATTGGAAAGATTCGCGAAAGGTATGAAACAGCTGATTCAAGAAGGCTGGAGATGAGGCCATATGTGGTTTGCGGACCGGACTATTATATGGAGCAGGAACATTGCCGCGATTATCATAATTTCAGAAAAATCATCAGGGCGTTTGAGGAAAAGAAAATAGATTATGCACGGGGAAAGATCAAGGAATTGCGAACATATCTGCGGCAAGGAGAAACAGCGGCGCGGAATTATCTGAAAACAAACCTGATCGATGACCTGGTTCGCGACTGCTATATGGGAATATATCAGGAAGCGGATCTTAGCAGAATTGGTACGGGTCAGAGGCAGAAGAGCGAGCTGTTTGTGACAACTGCCGATCAGGTGTCAAGATCGATTTTGTTTGACGCTATCGAGGCGATGGATACCTTTATTTCATTGGATGTACAGGAGGATAGGGCATGAGATCAGCATTGAAGATGACACTTCTGTCAGATGCAATCTTTGGAAACGGGGTAAGTGTACCGGGAGGAGAGGATGTGTCCGTTCTCTGCGACAGAGAGGGGTTCCCTTATTATAAAGGCGGCACTTTTAAGGGCATTTTCTGGGAGGAGATGGAAAACTTCGCGGCCTGGGTACCGGAGATGAAACTGAATGTAGACGACAAGCTTGGAAGTGCTGGAGATGACAGAGAACTTCCCGGAAAGCTTCGGTTTTATGATTTTGTGATTCCGCAGAAGGTAAGGAAGAGGGTAACGGAAACTGTGCAGAATTCAGATGATGTACTGGATGCTTTTACATGTCAGCGCACATTTACAGCGTTGGATGAGGAGGGCATCGCACAGAAAAACACGCTGCGAAGCGCCAGGTGCGTCAAAGCGGGGATTACACTTGTCGGAGCTGTAGAGTATGAAGAAAGTGACGCGGCGTGGATAGAAGAGGTGCTGGGACTGATTAAATACGTCGGTACCATGAGAAATCGTGGATTTGGCAAGGTAAAGATAGAGATTGTCGGAGGAGTGAAGGGATGACAGAGTATATCAGAATTCTGTTTCAGAACGTGGAACCGCTGAAAATAGCGGATGACAGCAACAGTCAGAATGGTCAGGTTGATGCCCTTTCCTATGTTCCGGGCACTTCTCTGCGAGGCGCCGTCATCGGAAGTCTTGTCAGGAATGGCGAGCTTGAACAGTATAAGACAGCCGTTTTATCAGAGCAGGTCAGTTTTTTGAACGCATATGTCATGGACGACAAAAAGGAAATGGTGCCTTCGTTCAAAGGATTTTATGAAGATAAATCTGACAATGGCCCGCAGGCAAAGACAATTGAGAACATGTTGATTAACGGGGAGATTACGGCCGGAAATAAGAGGGCTGCCCTGGGAAAATATTGCTATACGGAGAATGACTGCATTTTCTATACGGATCTGGAAATGGGCAGCGATATGAAGATCAATAAAGGAAAAGGCGCAGAAAAAAAGAATGTGTTCCGAAACCAGTATGTTGTGCCGGGATATTGCTTTGCTGCCTATATTGCAGTCCGTGATTTGCAGGATCTTTGCGGGAAACTCCTGGATACTCTGGAACATATGAGGGAGACAGACAGCCTGTTTCTGGGAGGAAACCGCTCTTATGGATATGGAAAGTGCCGGATTCTGGAATTGGAACGGACAAACAGGATGCCGTACACCGATATGGCGGTGCAGACAGATGCGCAGGATCTGGCATATATGGTGCTTTTATCCAATACCGCGATGATCAGTGAGCTGGGAGAAAATGTGGGGATTGATGAGAGGCTTCTGGCTAAAAGACTGGGACTGGGCAATCTTGAAATTCAGTTCTGCTCTACGTCTGTGGTGGATGTGAGAGGGTATAACCGGACCTGGCAGGCAATGGTGCCATCGGTGAAAATGTATGAGGCTGGGAGCGTTTTTAAACTGGTGTTTTCGGGTGAGAGCGTACCGTTAGAAAAACTGCGACTGGTTATGGATGAGGGGATTGGCGTACGGACGAACGAGGGATATGGAAGGGTTCTGTTCCTGGATCATTATGAGTCTTTGTCCAGGAAAATGAACGTGGAGATTTCCCGCGGGATGAGTGAAAACGGGAACAAAAAACTGGATGAAGATGAAGAAAAGACGCTCAGAATTGCTGCAAAGGGCTATTATATGAACCTGGTCGATCGGGCAGTCAGCGCCTATATCGCAGATGAGCATAACAGTCTTGAAAAATTCGGTTTAAACGGGGCGCAGCTTGGCACAATGGAATCCATTCTGCTGACCGATTTATACAATGGCGAAAAGGGATTTGACCGGCTTCTTAAATATTTTGAGACCACAAAAGAAAAGGATGATGGCAACAGAAAGCAAAAGGCATATCAGAAACGGGACAAAATTGCGCAGTATGTGGAGAATACCATAATCCGGCAGGAGCTTCCGGAACTTTTGGGAACGCCAGATGATGTGATGGGGGTGCGGTATCATGAAATCCTGACCCCAGGAGAGATTGTGAGAATCAAACAAAATCTGTTGATTCAGCAGATTCGGTTTCTGAACAGAGGAGGAAGAAGCAATGGCTAGTGCGGCAATTTATGACAGCATTGACAAATATGTTGTGCAGCTTGTCTGTCTGGAACCACTGCATGTCGGCGGTGCTTCGGGAGACAGTAGTGAGGTGCTGATTCACCCGACAGATCAGATTCCTTTTCTCCAGGCATCAGGGATATGTGGTGCGTTGCGAAGCTGCTGTGTGAAAATATGCGGGCAGGAAAAAACGAATGAATTGTTTGGTACGCATGAAGATGACCAGGAAAGCAGAATCCGGTTCTCAGACGGAAAGTTTGAGAATGATGAAAGCCTTAAAATGGAATTGAGGCCGAGAGTGAAAATTGATCCCGTGTCGGGGACAGTATCTTCAGGTGCTTTGAAAGGCGCTCCAAACAGGGAATCCGGACATAAATTTGACATGGAGCATGTAGGCGCAGGGGCAAAGTTTTCTTTTGAAATCTGCCTGTATGGCGCAGCACAGGAAGAAAATGAGGTTGTGCTGCAGTGCCTGTCATCTCTGAATGAGAGAGAGGTTCAGTTTGGTGGACAGAAAAGCAATGGGTGCGGTTATGTGAAAGTCTCCAAGGTTCTGCACAGGCGTTATGATATGAAAAATGCGACAGACAGACGGCTGTGGCGCGATGAAAGCGGCCTTGTTCAGATTGATTTGCCGCAGCTGGATGCATCGAAGCATCAGATCGCCTATGAGATTCAGGTTCATGCCACGACAGAGAGTGAACTGCTTGTAAAAGGGATCGCGGCTGAAGACTTTGGAAAGAATGCGCCGAAGGCCGAGAATATTCAGAATGCTAACAGGGAATACATCATTCCGGGCAGTTCTCTGAAAGGATCTGTCAGGAACCGCATGGAAATGATTGCCGCGTATATGGGGCTGGATGAAGGAATTGTGGCGGATGGATTTGGCAAAGCTTCAGACGGAGCTCAGGATGGAGTGACCGGAAATCTGCGGTTTCGGGATGTGATTGTGCGTAATGGGAATGATGCGGGAGAAATGGAGTTTGAAAGAACGCGTATCCGGATAGATAAGTTTACCGGCGGTGTGATAAATGGTGCGTTATTTTCAGAACTGAATGTGGCCGGTGAACTAAGGAAACGCTGATTAAATCAACATTTTAGCTATCCATCACCCACCATCTA
>JAJQFS010000008.1 GCA_021200995.1 Lachnospiraceae bacterium
AACTACGCGGGATTCAGCGATTTCGTAAGCTGAACCGTGAATAATTCAGGTTTATGGAAGAAAATCGTATTATTCATAAAGTTCAGGAGATTCAAGGTATCCTTACAAATGCTTTGACCTGCCTTGGCGGGGAAATGGTGCGCTCGATCGCTGTTGGAGTGACAGAAATCCTGGATCCGATTACGGGAACATTTGTGGGAATGGCCAATGATATTTCGCTGAAATACAATGATTATAAGCTTATTCTCCTGATAAAAGGACTCTCACGCGGACTTGATATGGAAAAAACGCTGAATGATCTTTATAATTATGTGAATTCCAGCGACTCTAAGGCGACTGCTGTTGCAAATCTTTTCAGAAAAACCATTAACGCAGAATGTCCCAGAGTATGTTTCATATATGGGCTTATCCTGGCGGATCATACAGCCAATGGCAGTGATTTCACACAGGATGAATTGATTGTTTGCAAGGCGCTGGAAAACGCGACGGAATTTGATCTTGTGAATTTCAAAGAGATTATGGAAAAACATACGAAGCCTGAACGAAATGCAGGCAAGAAAGCTGTTTTATTGTCGGAACAGACGCCGAATTATTCAGAGATGATCACAACCTGTGACTGGTGCGTTTATAATAGATTATTTGTATCCGAAGTTGGAGAATATGGCAGAGAAGAAGAAACATTAGACTTGACTCCAAATTATTATGTAAGATATCCGGCTGCTGTGTTGATGGAATATGTAGAAAAAGCAAGTCGTGAGTGGGATTATAGAAGTAGTTTTTGTTGACCTTGAAAAAGTGCAAGGACATATGAAGAAATTCTGGTTTTTTAAGCAGATGAAGGAGATGAATAAGAAATGTACCATCATAGATTAGATGTATATCCAGTGCCAAAAGAAAGCATGCCACGCTATATCAATGAGCCATGGCTGATAGATAAAACACTGAACGAAGGTACTGCAAGAGCGGCGTTGGAGCCGGAAGGTGAGAAAGATAACATCAGAATATATATCCCCATGGACTTAAACAGGAAATCAATCTTACGAAGGCTCGATGGAGTGATTGCTCATTATGGTGAAGCGAATGAAAAAAACGAATTCGACTTCAAAATAGATGTGGATATGGTTTTGTCACAGATGGAAATATATGATCAGGTCTGGTACACAAGACATATGCTATCAAAAGGTGATCATAGCGCAGAAGCTATCAGCCTAGTCAGAGAGATCGTTGCGAGGCTGGAGGCGGATATATAATCTACTCTTTTAAAATGTCCCTACATTACCCATATTTCTGCCACTTTATTTGAGCCGTTGAAAATGCTGTTGCAAGTGATTTATCGAATGAGTTTGTAGAAGGCACAAGAAGTAAGCTGAAAATGGTCAAGCGCACGATGTATGGAAGATGCAGTAAGGAGCTTTTAGCAGCAAAACTGATGTATCAGCCGAGGCACTGTAACGGATAATTGCGGAAGAACCCACAGATAAAGAAAAAGTTGTCTTGATTGAAATGATATGTGTTTCTTGAATAAAATTTTTTAGAAAAAGAAATACTAAAAATGAATGAGCATAAATATAATTTGTAGTTAAGACTTTATTTTGAATAAAATCTATGCTATATTAGAAAAGCTAAGACTTTACTTTTTTATAATATGTGATAGCTGAAAGAGGGAAATGATAGAAATGCAAGAAGATGAGGCGTTGTACCGTAAATTTCCTGCTATTTTAAGAGATAAGTTATTAAACAAAGAAATTGAACTTCCAGAAACAACGAAGTTTCACTATGATAAATTATATACATATAGAGCGGTGGAACGAAATGCTGATGATAACAGACAAGTAACAATGGAGGATTTCAGGTCTTATTTTGAATTACATAAGATACCGAAAATGCCAAGGGGGATGGCAGTAAATTACGAAAAAGACCCACACTATTATGGGGTTTCCAGTTTTTTGAAAAGGGAGATAGTCGAACAGAAAATGAAATTTCCTAACCCGAAAAAGAAGATGGCGGCAGGATATGTTTATCAAGAAGGCGGGCCACAAAATACAAAGGATCAACATGTTTGCTGGTGACTCTATGATGGAGCAGATGTTAGTGGATTTAAGCTGATTTAGGAGAAGAAAGATGAATAGAGAATTATGTTTCAATATTGAAAATAAGGATTTATATCTGGAACAGATTCTGGTGGATTATATGGATATTCCTATTTTTTTCTTGTGTAAAGGAGGAAATCAATATTATATAGCATTGTGTACAGATATTGAAGAGTTGAGTTATATCGTGACAAAATTATCATTGCTGGATGTATATGATTTATTGCATGGGAAAATTCCTATGAGAAATGCCATTTTGAGGCAGAATGAATACTGGGATATCGTGTCAGGTAATGAGATCTGTATGGATGTGGCGACAAAGAAGAGTATTGATACATTGGATACAGCTTTGTTACCAGAGGAAAAAGCTCGTTTTAAAATATTGACAAAGCAAATGCTATTGTTTGTTCAAGAATTTGATCGTGAGTTTCGTGAGTTTTTTGATACTAAATATTTTTCCGAAAGTGATAAAAAAGCAGATCTGAGTGAAGCTGTTGAAAGTATCTCCCTGGATTTATTAACTGGAAATATTGACCTGTTTACTGAGTTGCTGGATTATAAATATAGAAGGGCAGAATTCCCTGAAATGTTGCTATATGATGAAAGGATGAAATCTATAAAAACAGAAACGGTTACTTTTAAAAGTTCTAAGCAATCAAAACAAACCGAAACATTTAAATTGGCCGAACCATTTGTAAATAATATAGCAGTTGCGGCGTAAAAGGTGATAAAATGGGAAATGGCAAAAGTATAGAAAGTGTTTTAAAACTAAATATGATAGCTTTTGACAAAATTGAGTTTGAAAGATCAGGCTTTATGAATGATAATGAGCTTGAATTGGAAATATTGTCAAATATATCACAAAGACAGGATCCGGAGATTTACAAAGTCACTTTGATACTAAAAGGGAAAAAACCAGAAGAATATACCCTGGAGATTGGTCTGTCTGGTTATTTTAGTATAGAATCAGATGGTGAGCTGACTGAAGATTTAAAAAATACACTTGTTACTAAAAATAGTGTAGCGATATTGATGCCATATTTAAGAAGCGAAGTATCTTTGCTAACTGCACAGCCAGAAGTGGAATGTGTTGTGTTGCCAGCATTTAATATCAATAACATGCTTGATAATTAGGTCAGTTAAATTTGGATGTCTCATTTCCTTTCAAAATGTGATAACATTGAAGACTGAATATGTTATGATTTCTCCTGTGTTTAATTATTTTACTTAAGATAAATTTGTTTAATTGTACCATCATTTAATTTTCGTTACATGTGAGATTCTGGGAGACAATATTATAATATTGCCTCCCGGTTTATTTGCAGGCACTAAATAAAGTAATGCGTCAGATGTGTAGAAATCGCTCAATGTGAGCACGCTGCACGGACCTTTTGAGCAGCCGTGCCGATGCGTTTGAGCAGGTAAAGATCATATCTATCTTAAATGCACTGATTCAAGCATTTGGGAATGCGTCTATTTGCCTTGTCGTGGACGAACTGGATGCCGGAATCTTTGAGTATATGCTCGGAGAGCTTCTGGAGATAATAAAGAAGAGTGCCAAGGGACAGCTTATCTTTACCTCCCATAATTTGCGTGCATTGGAAATGCTGGATACAGAGAATATTATATTTTCTACCGCGAATCCAGAGAATCGCTACATTCGCATGAAGAATGTGCGTGAAACCAATAATCTGAGAAATATGTATATTCGCAGCATCACACTTGGCGGCCAGGATGAAGTGATCTATGAAGAGACAGATAGCTTGAAAATTGCGCGAGCATTCCGGAAAGCGGGAAGGAGTGTTCGTGACGCGTGAGAAAAAAGTTGTTGCGGTCATCATGGAAGGACCGAGTGATATGAAGCTGCATTGGGATCTGTTCTTAAAGAATACTATTCGAGTAATGAAGTTCAGTTCGTAGTTGTGCATGGTGATATAACAACAGATGATTACATATCCGTAGACAATATTATTTCCCGGATTAACGATTTGATTGCTGATGTGAAATCAAAATACGGATACAAATCAGATGATTTTCAGCAGATCATTCATCTTGTGGATACGGATGGCGTCTTCACAGAAGCTAGTGCAGTGGTTCAGGCAGATGTCGATTTTTGACCGTTTTTCATCTGCTAAAAGGAGGCGAACTCATGAAAAAGAAAAATTTACCATTAGGTTACGATGATTTCCGTGAACTTCGGGAAGCTGACAGATATTTTGCAGATAAGACCATGATGATTGAGGAATTCCTCGAATATGGTGATAAAGTTGCCCTGATTACGCGGCCAAGGCGTTTTGGAAAAACCCTGAATATGACAATGCTGCGGGAATTCCTGGATATTACAAAAGACAGCCGTGATATTTTCGATGGACTTGCAATTATGGATACGGAGTACGCTGGACAGATCAATTCTCAGCCGGTGATTTATTTTACGTTAAAAGACTGCAATGCGCAGACACCCAAGGAACTGGCGGCTGCACTGTGTAATGCGCTGCTGGCAGAATACAGCAGGTATTACAGCATTGCAAGGGATGTCTCGAAGCAACTGGCAATATTCCCTAAATTTGAAAGTATCTATCATAAGATATATGATGGAACGGCTGCACTCACAGAGCTTTCAACGAGCATTTCTTTGCTGGAGCAGGTCGCCTCTGAACTATATCAGAAACCAGTGATTCTACTCTGGGATGAGTATGACACGCCGATTATGAGCAGTCACCAGTATGGGTATCATGAGAAGATTTCCGCCTTTATCGCCAATTTTTACGGCAGTGCGCTCAAGGGACAGCAGTATCTGGGGAAGGCGCTTCTGACAGGCATTCAGAGAGTAGCCAAGGAGAGCATCTTTTCAAAGTTGAATAATGTGATTGTTTATACTATACTTGATAAGGAATATGCGGCATATTTTGGCTTCACCACGCGGGAAGCCAGTCAGATACTGGAATATTACGGCTATACGCTGGATGAAGGCGTCCGGCGGATGTATGACGGCTACCATATTGGAGGCATGGAAATTTATAATCCCTGGTCGATTTTAAATTACTGCAAAATTGGAGAGCTGCGGCCTTATTGGGTGAATACCTCCAGCAATAGCGTGATCCGCGAGAATTTAAAGAACGCGGATGAAACTTTTCGACAGGATTTTGAAACACTGGTGCAATACGGTGAGGTTGAGGTGGCTCTTAACCTGGAAACTTCCTATGAGGAACTGCAGAATAATGCTACACTCTGGGGTCTTTTCATCAATGCGGGATATCTGACCGTCAAAGAAAAGACAGGTTACGAGCTGTACATCATCAGATTCGTAAATATGGAAGTAAAGGACGAGTTTAAAAATATCGTTGCGGAGTCGATCGGATCAGACGGTGGCAACTTTTCCAGAATGGTCAGTGCGCTGGCAAGGTGCGATTACGAGAAGTTTTTCGCGAATTACAGGAACATTATTCTAAGTTGTACCAGTTATTATGACTCTGTTCAGAATTCCGGCCAGTATGAGAATCCTTACCATATGCTGACGCTTGGCATGATGATCTCACTGGATTCTCTGTATCAGATCAAGAGCAATTATGAGACAGGGGATGGCAGGGCGGATATCCGCATGATATCTAAAGAACCGGCTAAGCGCGCTCATATAATTATAGAGTTTAAATGCACGGAGGATGTCGAGCTGGGAGCACAGGATGCGTTGGAGCAGATATACGAAAAGCGTTATGCAGAAGGCGTGCGCGCTGAGGCGCCGGAAGGAAAGATTTTGTGCCTGGGTATTGCGCATTTCAGGAAAAAATGTGCCATGCGACATGAAATTGTATGAGCTATGTTAAAAGCCAATCGTTTGCATTTCTGCAAAATGATAAATAATAAGGTAGTGTCAAGTAGATTATGAAAAAACCAAGATTAACAAGGACTTCGGTAGAACCTTGAAAGGTTGGAGAGATATTAAAATTTTTCGGTTATTAAAGATGCTTTTTAACAAACATGCCAATGCTTTTGTGCAACAGTAAATTTATTTGGGTCAGGCACCATTCATTTACTGATCATCGGAGGTAAAACGAGATGGGATTATATTTGAATCCTGGAAATGTTGGATTTGAGGAAATCAGAAGAGATATCTACGTTGATAAGACAGGGCTGATTGGCTATATGAACAGCCTGATTGGCAAACCAAAGCCGTTGGTCTGTTTCAGCAGACCGAGGCGGTTTGGAAAGTCTTTTGATGCCAGTATGTTGTGCGCATATTACGACAGAAGCTGTGATTCTCATGCCTTATTTGATGGGCTGGAGATTTCAGAAACGAAAGAATATGAAGCACATTTAAACAAATATAATGTGCTTTCCTTTGACATGACAGGTTTTATTCACATATCCGGTGACAGGAAGGTAAGCCCTGTGGAACGACTGCAGAGCGCTTTAATACGGGAACTGCGGGAAACTTATCCAGAATGTATGCGGCCGGAGGAAGATGACCTGGGCAGAGTGCTTTACAACATTGTTTCTGAGCAAAACATTAAGTTTATTTTTGTGATAGATGAATGGGACGCACTGTTTCGGGAATTTAAGGATGATAAACAGCTCCAGACGGATTATATTTTATTTTTAAGGAATCTTTTTAAGAACAGAGACCTGACGCCTAAGATTATTGCGGCTGCATATATGACGGGAATTCTGCCAATCAAAAAATATGGAACAGAGTCAGCACTCTCTGATTTCAGAGAGTTTTCCATGACCGGCCCGGCAAAAATGGCCAGGTATGTTGGTTTTACAGAAGACGAAGTCAAAAAGCTCTGCCTGAATCATGGCATGAATTTTGATGATATGAAGTCCTGGTATGATGGTTACTCCTTCCGGCAGGCGCCTCATGTATACAGTCCAAATTCTGTAATCAATGCGATTCAAAATGAGGAAATTCAGAATTACTGGACTAAGACTGAAACTTTTGAAAGTTTAAAACAATATATTGACAGAGACTTTGATGGATTAAAAAATGACGTGATTCTGATGCTTGCTGGGCAGCATGTAAAGGTAGACACCGGTACATTCCAGAATGATATAACGTCATTCAGCAATAAGGATGATATTTTAACACTTCTGATCCATTTGGGATATCTGGCATATGATCAGAGACAAAGTGAGGTATATATTCCGAATAGAGAGGTGTCTGATGCTTTTCAGGCTGCTGTGAAAGGCGGTAAATGGCAGCCGGTTGAACAGGCGATAAAGCAGTCAGACCGTCTTTTACAGGCGACCATTGATGGAGACTCGAGTGCTGTAGCAGAGACATTGGAGCTTGTTCATGAGGAATGCTCTTCCGTTTTAACGTATAATGATGAGAATTCTCTTGCATGCTCAATTTATATTGCGTATTATACTGCCAGAAACGATTATATGTTGATAAGAGAGTTCCCAGCCGGCAAGGGATTTGCTGATTACGTATTTCTCCCGAGAAGAGATGTTGATAAACCGGCTATGATTGTGGAATTAAAGTATGATAGAGGCGCGGACACAGCTATCTGTCAGATTCATAATAACCGCTATGAAGGGATATTAAGGGATTATGCAGGGGAATTACTTTTGGTCGGTGTCAGTTATTTCAAGGATGCCAGGGGTAAGAATGCCAAAAGACATGAATGTGTGATTGAACGCCACTGATAACTGGAACGGAGATATTCCGGCAAATCTTTTCGGCGGAGGTCTTCATGAAGAAGATGAAGACTTTAACCGGCTGCCTGCTGGTGACGATCAGAAATGAAGGAAGGTGACTGAAATGGGGTTATATTTAAATCCGGGAAATGAAGCTTTTCAGCAAATTCTGAAGGGCTCTTATGTGGATAAGACGGATTTTATAGATTATATAAACAGCACGATTGAAACATCGACGAAGCTGACCTGCTTCAGCCGCCCAAGGAGATTTGGCAAGTCTTTTACCGCTAAAATGCTCTGTGCCTACTATGATAAAAGCTGCGATTCAAGAAAATTATTTCTCGATTTAAAAATTGCGGGAATGCCCTCCTTTGAAGAACATTTGAATCGATATAATGTCATTTATCTGGATATCACATGGTTTATTTCCACAACCGTATGTATAAAGAATGTTGTTTCAGATTTGCAGAGAAACGTTATTCAGGAGCTAAAATCAGCATTTCCGCGCGCAGCTGATAGCGAGGAATGTTCGTTGCCTCGTATGATGGCGGAAGTTGCGCACACGACGAAGCAGAAATTCATTTTAATCATAGATGAATGGGACGCTTTATTCCGCGAGGCAAAAGAGGATGATGCGCTGCAAAAGGAGTATGTACAGTTGTTACGTGGCTTATTTAAGGGCGGTACGGCGACAGACGAGACGATTGCGGCAGCATATATGACGGGCATCCTGCCAATCAAAAAATATGGTACAGAATCTGCACTGACAGATTTTCAGGAATTTACCATGACGAGTCCTGCAAAACTGGCGAAGTATGTTGGCTTCACGGAAGAAGAAGTGAAGAACCTTTGTCAACAGTATCATATGGATTTTGACAGTATGCAGACCTGGTATGATGGGTATTCCTTCAGCAAAATCCAGCATGTTTACAGCCCTAATTCTGTAATGTTGGCGATTCGCAATGAAGAGTTTCAAAATTACTGGACAGCTTCTGAAACCTATCAGTCGCTGAAAAAATATATTGAGATGGACTTTGATGGCCTCAAGGGTGCGATTGTGCGGATGCTTGGGGGCGAGGCGGTCAGGGTAAAAATCAGCACCTTTCAGAATGATCTGACCTCATTCAAAAATAAAGATGATGTACTGACCTTGCTGATTCATCTTGGATACCTGGCCTATGACAGTCGGACACAGAAAGCAATAATACCGAATCTGGAGGTTGCGGGTGCCTTTGGGGACGCGGTCGGGGAAACTGGTTGGGAGTATGTAGCTGCGGCAATAAAAGATTCCGACGATCTTTTAGAGGCAACGGTACAGGGAAACTGTGAAAAGGTGGCATTCGCTCTTGAAAGAGCTCATGAAAGCGTTGCGTCTGTTTTGGAGTATAACAACGAGGCGTCTTTAAGTGCGGCAATTATGCTTGCTTATTACACAGCCAGGCGGCAGTATGAGATTATTCGTGAACTGCCAGCCGGGAAGGGCTTTGCGGATTTGGCGTTTCTGCCCAGAAGAAATACAGATTATCCAGCGTTAATTATTGAATTAAAGTATGATAAAGATGCTGACAGTGCAATGAGACAAATAAAGGAACAGCGTTATGATGGCCAGATGAAGCAATATTTCGGAAAGATGTTGATGGCAGGGATTAATTATGACAAAGGAACCAAGAAGCACACTTGCGTGATCGAACCTGCCTGAAAGAAACCTGGGTTGGCAGGAAGGGGTAAAATCATGAAAAAGAAAAATTTACCATTAGGATATGATGATTTCCGGAAACTTCGGGAGACTGACAGATATTTTGTAGATAAGACCATGATGATTGGGGAATTCCTTGATTATGGCGATGAAGTTGCCCTGATTACACGGCCGAGGCGTTTCGGAAAAACTTTGAATATGACAATGCTGCGGGAATTCCTGGATATTACAAAAGACAGCCGTGATATTTTCGATGGACTTGCGATTATGAATACAGAGTACGCTGGACAGATCAATGCCCAGCCGGTGATTTATTTTACGTTAAAGGATTGTAATGCGCAGACGCCTGAAGAGCTGTCAGCCGCACTGTGTAATGCGCTGTTCACAGAGTATAACAGATATTACAAAATTGCGAAGAATAGGCCGGAAGATATTGACTGTTTCCCTTATTTTGAGACGCTCTACTTTAAAATAGCATCAAGAAGTGCCACGTTAGTGGAGCTGTCAGAGAGTGTTTCTTTATTGGAACGGGTCGCGTCTGAGCTTTATCAGAAACCTGTGATTTTACTTTGGGACGAGTACGATACGCCGATCATGAGCAGCCATCAGTATCAATATCATGACCGGATTTCAGCTTTTATCGCCAATTTTTACGGCAGTGCTCTCAAGGGACAGCAGTATCTGGAAAAGGCACTTCTGACAGGTATTCAGAGAGTAGCCAAGGAGAGCATCTTTTCAAAGCTGAATAATGTGATTGTTTATACTATTCTTGATAAGCAATATGCATCGTATTTTGGCTTTACCGCGCAGGAAACCAGTCAGATACTGGAATACTACGGCTATACGCTGGATGAAGGCGTCAGGCGGATGTATGACGGCTACCATATTGGAGGCATGGAAATTTATAATCCCTGGTCGATTTTAAATTATTGCAAGAGTGGTGAGCTGCGTCCATATTGGGTGAATACGTCCAGCAACAGCCTGATCCGCGAAAATTTAAAGACCGCGGACGAAACGTTCCGGCAGGATTTTGAGACTTTGGCACAGTATGGGGAGGTGGAAGTGGCTCTTAATCTGGAAACCTCCTACGAGGAACTGCAGAATAACGCCACCCTCTGGGGTCTTTTCATTAATGCGGGCTATCTGACTGTCAGGGAAAAGACAGGCTATGAACTGTATATCATCAGATTTGTAAATATGGAAGTAAAGGATGAGTTTAAAAACATAGTAGCGGAGTCGATCGGATCGGACGGTGGAAATTTCTCCAGAATGGTCAATGCACTGACAAAGTGCGATTACGAGAAGTTTTTCTCCAATTACAGAAACATCATCCTAAGCTGCACCAGTTATTATGACTCTGTTCAGAATGCCGGGCAGTTTGAAAATCCCTATCATATGCTGACGCTCGGCATGATGATTTCTCTGGATTCTCTGTATCAGATTAAAAGCAATTATGAGACCGGGGACGGCAGGGCGGATATCCGCATGATTTCCAGGGAGCCGACGAAGCGGGCTCACATTATCATAGAATTTAAGTGTACGGAGAATGTGGAAAAGGGCGCGCAGGAGGCGTTGAATCAGATTTTTGAACAGCGCTATGCGGAAGGCTTGCGCGCGGAAGCTCCTGAGGGGGAGATTTTGTGTCTTGGCATCGCGCATTTTAAGAAAAGGTGCGCGATGCGGCATGAGATTGTGTAAACGGGTTCCCTTATGTAGAAACCTCAGAAAGCGAAACACATATTCTGAAAATATGGATTGAAGAATGATCATAGAAAGAACAAAAAATACATTTAGAGGTTCTCTTTGGGGATTTATACAAAAAGTATCTTCCATTTTGTTACCTTTTGTTACAAGAACTATCATAATTAAGAAACTAGGAATAGATTATGTTGGTTTGAACAGCCTTTTTTCTTCAGTATTACAGGTTTTAAGTCTATCCGAATTAGGATTTAGCACTGCGATTGTATATTGCATGTATAAACCAATAGCGGAAGATGACATTGATACTGTAAATGGCTTGATTTGTTATCTGAAAAAGATATATAAAATAGTTGGACTTGTTATCACTGCATTAGGGCTTATGGTCCTTCCGTTTTTACAGAACCTGATTTCCGGCGATATTCCGGGTCAACTGAATATTTATATCTTATATGTTATATATTTGGCGAATACTTCTATCTCATATTTTTTACTTGGATATAAGACGGCAGTTCTGAATGCCTTACAGCGTAATGACATTCAAAATATAATTGTTTTCATTACTACCGCTTTGTTGTATATCTTACAAATTGTGTCATTGTTAATTTATCCAAATTATTACGTATACGTGTTTCTTATACCGCTTACCACCTTGGTAAATAATATTATTACCTCTGTAGTTGTCGATAAAATGTACCCGCAATTTACCGGGAAGGGAACAATATCAAAAGAATTGAGATTAGATATCAGAAAGAGGCTTTTCCCTTTACTGGGAACCAAAATTGGGGGAATAATGGTCTCATCCGCAGATACGATTGTAATATCCACATTTCTGGGCTTAGAACTTGTAGGCATCTACAATAACTATTATTATATTGAAAACTCTGTTGCTGCTATTCTTTTAATATTCTTGAATTCCACACAAGCGGGAATTGGCAATCTCCTGGTGAAGGATTCAAATGATAAAATTGTAAACGTATACAACCGCATGAATATTATAGATGCCGGTCTGGTATGTGTGTGTACAAGCTGTTTGCTGTCCTTGTATCAACCGTTTATGATGATTTGGGTAGGAAGTGATTTACTTGTAGAAAACGGGATTATGTTTCTTTTCTGTATTTATTTTTACATTTTCATAATCCAAAGAGTAAATATATTATTTAAGGATGCGGCCGGAATATGGAGAGAAGATCTGCTAAGAGAATATAGTGTTAATATTTTAAACATTGTATTGAATATTGTCTTAATTACAAAATGTGGATTGTATGGGGTTATAGGATCGTCAGTTTTAGCATGGGGAATTTCTTTGCCCTGGTCAATATACAATGTATGTAAATATATTATTCATGAGAATCCGTTCTCTATCATAAAAAAACAGGGCAGGTTCTTCGCGGTAACTATAATTGCGGCTTTCACTTCTTATTATGTTTGTTCTTTATTACCGCAAGAGGGAGTACTATTGCTGTTCTTAAGAGGCATCATATGTTGTATAATAAGTATACTTGTTTTCGTTATTTGTAATTTAAATAACAAGGATTTCAAAGAAGCAGTTTTATGGCTGAAGAGTTATCTGATTAGTGCTATTTCCTGAAGATTTGACTCTTGACCATTTCTGCATTTGCAATGAACTGACACAAAAGATAAAATAAAAATAGAAGATGGAGAGAAAGGCTAAGATGAGGAAATACAAAATCGCGGTAGCCGGTACCAGCTACGTCGGCTTAAGTCTGGCGGTGCTGCTGGCGCAGCACAATGAAGTGACGGCAGTGGACATCCTGCCCGAGAAAGTTGAACTGATTAACTTAAGAAAGTCGCCGATCCGGGATGAATATATTGAGAAATATCTGGCAGAAAAGGAACTGAATCTGACGGCGACGCTGGATGCGGCGGCAGCTTACAGCAAGGTGGATTTCGTCATTATCGCGGCGCCGACGAATTATGATTCGCACACGCAGTACTTTGATACAAGTGCGGTGGAAACCGTGATTCAACTGGTGATGGAGCACAATCCGAACGCAATCATGGTCATCAAAAGCACCGTACCGGTAGGGTTTACGCTGCAGGTCAGGGAGAAATATCACTGTGACAATATTCTCTTCAGCCCGGAATTCTTAAGAGAATCCAAGGCGCTTTATGACAACCTGTATCCGAGCCGGATTATTGTCGGCACGGATCTTGAGGATTCGCGTCTTGTAAAGGCAGCCAATGCATTCGCATCTTTATTAAAGCAGGGCGCGCTCAAGGAAGAGATTGACACGCTGATTATGGGCTTCACGGAGGCGGAAGCGGTCAAGCTCTTTGCCAACACGTATCTGGCGCTGCGAGTCTCTTATTTTAATGAACTGGACACCTACGCGGAGATGAAGGGGCTGGATACCAGACAGATTATTCAGGGCGTCTGCCTGGACCCGCGTATCGGCAGCCATTATAATAATCCCAGCTTTGGCTATGGCGGCTACTGCCTGCCCAAGGATACGAAGCAGCTGCTGGCCAATTACAGGGACGTTCCGGAGAATCTGGTACAGGCGATTGTGGACAGCAACCGGACCAGGAAGGACTTTATTGCGGACCGCGTACTGAATCTGGCTGGCTATTATGATTATTATCATCGCGGAGATTACAATGCCTGGGAGGAAAAGCAGTGCGTCATTGGCGTATACCGTCTGACCATGAAGAGCAACAGCGACAATTTCCGTCAAAGCTCCATTCAGGGTGTCATGAAGCGCATCAAGGCCAAGGGCGCAACGGTCATTATTTATGAGCCGACCCTGGAGAACGGCAGCACCTTCTTTGGTTCTCTGGTCGTGAATGATCTGGAGAAGTTCAAGGCGCAAAGCCAGGCGATTATCGCAAATCGCTACGATTGTTGTCTGGATGATGTGCGGGACAAGGTGTATACAAGAGATTTGTTCGGGCGAGATTAAAATACAATGAGAGAGTATGTGACGAAAGCCGGCGTTTTGGATAACCCTCTGGTCAGTATCATTGTTCCGGTATATAAAATTAACGAAGAATATCTTCACGCGTGTATCAGGAGCATTATTCATCAGACATATCCGAATAATGACGTGATTTTAATTGATGACGGATCTCCGGATAACTGCGGCAGAATCTGCGACAGCTATGCGGAGCAATATCCATTCATCAGGGTGATCCATCAGGAAAATCAGGGCGTAAGCGCAGCGAGAAACCATGGAATTTTATCAGCTGCCGGGAAATATATTATTTTTGTTGACGCGGATGACTGGATTGACCGTGACTATGTGGAAACGTTGCTTTCAGAAATTGAGCGGCAGGGGACAGATGTGGTTTGCTTTCAGCATATCAGAGAAAGTGAAAATGATTCCTTACCTTCCGCAGGTGTGTCCCGAGTGATTGAGCCGTCTGAGTTCAGGGCCATACAACTGCATCTGCTGAAGGGGGAGGCGTTCTATGATCATATGGATTTTAAACCGCCATACGGAAAAATCATCAGGACCTCGCTTCTGAAGGATCACGAGGTTCTGTTTCCCACAGGAATTAGAAATGCGGAAGATGTTATTTTCAATCTTTACCTGTGTGAGTTTATGCAGAGTGCGTATTTCTTGAATTATAATGGCTACCATTATAGAATCTATGAAGATTCGGTCAGCAACAGATATAATCCCCAAATGCCGCAGATCCTGATCCGTGTGATCGAAGAAGGCGAAAAGTTTATCAATCTGTATCATCGCGATGATGCGGAGTATCAGGAAGCGTTGGGGATTCATGCGACAATGTTTGTGGAAGCTGTCGAGCGTACCTATATCCTTCACAAAAACAACTCACTGAATCGAAAAGAAATGCGTGATGCGGCAAAAAGCTATTTGCGCAACGATACAGTCTGGCGCTATATTTCGATGTGCCGCTTGTGTGATTTCGCTTCCCTCAAAAGAAAGACCAGGCTTTTGATGTATCGGCAGAAAAGCTTATTCTTTTATTCATGGTTTTGTGAACTGAAAAAGGTGGTGGACAGATTTTGACAGGTTACAGAAATTGACATCATACTAAAATATGAATGCCTGTCAATGGCGATGGCAAAAGCCGGCCACGAATAAATCTTTTGGTTGAACATGAAATAAAAGTATGGTATGATTAGCGATGGATAATTGTGCCTGAAATGATGACACATGGATGGAAACAAGAGTACATGGGGATAAGTCATACTGCCAAAAATGAAAAATTGAAGATTGCCATGCTTGGGCATAAGAGAATCCCATCCAGAGAAGGCGGAGTAGAGATTGTCGTGGAAGAGCTCAGCACCAGGATGTCCAAACAGGGACATCAGGTGACCTGCTATAATCGGAGAGGGCATCATGTCAGCGGCAAACAGTACGATTCAGAAAGGCCCAGCGAATATAAGGGTGTACGCCAGAAATACGCCTTTACCATAGAAGGAAAAGGGATTGCGGCGTTTACATCCAGTTTTTTTGCTGTCCTGAAGGCTTCTTTTGGACGCTATGATATTGTTCATTTCCATGGGGAGGGCTGCTGTTTTATGGCCTGGCTTCCCCGCCTGTTCGGCAAAAAGTGCGTGGTCACCATTCACGGCGTTGACTGGCAGCGGGAAAAGTGGAGGGGGACCTTCGGCGCCCGTTTCATTCATTTCAGTGAACGGATTGCTGCCAGGTTTGCGGATGAGATCATTGTATTAAGCAGATCGGTACAGGAGTATTTTCTGGATTCCTATGGTCGTGAAACCCGTTTTATTCCAAACGGAGTCAGTAAAATGCCCTCACGCGAACCGGATCTGATCCGACAGAAGTACGGCCTGAAAAAGGACAGCTATCTGCTTTTTGTCGGCCGCATCGTGCCGGAAAAGGGAATTCGCTATCTTGTGGATGCGTTTTCCCATGTCAAAACAGACAAAAAGCTGATCATTGCCGGAGGATCTTCTGATACAGATGCCTTCATGGAGGAAATGATTGCCCTGGCAAAGGAAGATGAGAGAATCGTTTTTATAGGCTTTGTAAGCGGACAGCTTCTGGAGGAACTTTACAGCAACGCCTATCTTTATGTCCTTCCCAGCAATCTGGAAGGCATGCCGTTGAGCCTTTTGGAAGCCATGAGCAGTTCAAACTGCTGTGTGATTTCTGATATTCCGGAACTTACGGAAGTGGCGCAGGATCACGCAGTTGTATTCAGGACAGACGATGCCATTGATTTAAAGGACAAGCTGCAGATGCTCTGTGATGATGAGATTTTGGTTCAGCGATATAAGGGAACCGTTTCTGATTACATTTGTGGAAAATATAACTGGGACGATGTGATCGACCAGACATTAAAGCTGTATCGGGATCTGTTATGAGAATTTTAATCATCAATAAATTTCTGCACCCGAACGGCGGCTCAGAAACCTATATTTTTCAGCTTGGCGCCGTTTTGAAAGCGCACGGACATGAAGTGCAGTATTTTGGTATGGAGCATGAGGGCCGCTGTGTCGGCAACGAGGTCTCTTCCTATACTTCCGATATGGATTTTCATGGAGGCGGCAGATTGGCAAAGCTGACTTATCCGGTCAAAACAGTTTATTCCGCGGAAGCGCGAAAAAAGCTCCGCCCCGTGCTGGATGCCTTGCAGCCGGACGTCTGTCATCTGAATAATTTCAATTATCAGCTGACCCCGTCAATTATTCTGGAAATCAGAGAATGGGAGCGCCAGACCGGACATCTTGTCAGAATCGTGTACACAGCGCATGATTATCAGCTGATTTGTCCTAACCATATGTTGCGAAATTTCTTGACCGATCAGAATTGTGAGAACTGTCTGCAGGGACATTTCCTTTCCTGTCTGCGGGGAAGATGCATTCACGGCTCCCTCTCCAAAAGCGCGGTCGGTGCAGCGGAAGCGTATTTTTGGAAGGCACGCGGCGTTTACCGGCAGATTGACACGCTGATCTGTCCGACCCATTTTATGAAAAGCCGGCTTGACAGCAATCCGGTGTTTGCAGAGAAAACCGTGGTTCTGCAGAATTTTGCGGAACCGGTTTTATATCAAAATCACCAGAAAAAACCTTATGTCCTGTACTTTGGGCGGTTCTCGAAAGAAAAGGGGATAAAAACCCTGATTTCTGTATGCAGGATGTTGCCTGAAGTACATTTTATTTTTGCGGGAAGCGGTCCGCTTTCAGAGGAGATTGCGCTACTGCCCAATGCGGAAAATGTCGGTTTTCAGACGGGAGAAGCGCTTCAGACGCTGATTGCGCAGGCGAGCTTCAGTGTCTATCCCTCAGAATGGTATGAGAACTGCCCTTATTCTGTGATGGAAAGCCAGATGTACGGCACACCGGTGCTGGGTGCTGACATTGGGGGCATTCCGGAGCTGATTGCGGACGGCAGGACAGGAGAACTGTTCGAGAGCGGCAATGCCGATTCTTTAAAAAATAAAACAGAAACCCTCTGGTACAATTGCGCCCTGACGGATGAATACAGCAAAAACTGCAGGGAGGCTCATTTCCTCACCGCGGAGCAGTATTATGACAGAATTATGGCGATTTATCAGGGCAGGCAGGAAGAACAGGGAGAATAAGATGGCGACAAAAAAACTGAACGGCACAGTGATCGCCACATACCGGTGCAACGCTCGCTGTACCATGTGCAATCGATACAAGGCGCCTTCCACGCCGGATGAGGAAATCAGTCTGGAGACGATCAGAAAGCTTCCGCCGATGTATTTTACTAATGTCACCGGCGGCGAACCCTTCATCCGGACAGATTTAAAGGACATTATCAGGGAATTGGATAAATTAAGCGACCGGATCGTCATCTCCACGAACGGTTTTTTTACGGACCGCATCCTCGATTTATGCAGGGAATTTCCCAATGTCGGCATTCGGATTTCCATCGAGGGATTAGAGCAGACCAACAATGAGATCCGAGGCCTGGAGAACGGCTTCCAGAGAGGCTATGAGACGCTGAAAAAACTGCGGGAAATGGGCTTAAAGGATGTCGGCTTCGGCATGACCGTGCAGGACAGGAATGCTCCTGATCTGGTGCCATTATATCAGCTCTCCAATGAACTGGATATGGAGTTTGCCACGGCGTCTTTACACAACTCATTTTATTTTGTGGAGGCGCACAATATCATCCATGACAGACCGATGGTCGCAAAATGCTTTGAGGATCTGATTAATGAACTTTTAAAATCGAACAGCCCGAAGAAATGGTTCCGCGCATATTTTAATCATGGCCTGATCCGATATATATATGGTGAGCCCAGGCTTTTGCCGTGTGATATGAGCTTCGACACCTTTTTCATCGACCCGTACGGCGATGTCATGCCGTGCAACGGGACGAAGGATAGGGAAGTGATGGGCAACCTCAATACACAGTCCTGGGACGAGGTATGGAATGGGGCAGGAGCTGAGGCAGTTCGCCAGAGGGTCCGCTGCTGCGACAGACAATGCTGGATGATCGGTTCCGCTTCTCCCGCAATGCACAAATATATCTGGAAACCGGCGTGGTGGGTTCTGAAGCATAAGGGAAAGGCGCTTTTCAGTAAACACCCTTATTCCATGTTTGAGAATCAGATCTGCAGAGATTACCGCGACGGAAAGGTAACGAAAGAGGAGCTGGATGCCCGCAGCACCTGTGATTTGTGCGCCGCTGCGAACGATGGACTGAGCGCTGCCTCAAGGGAACAGTTAAACGATGCGGATACTGATGCTGGTAAACTGGAAAATTAAATACTGCGGCCAGAAACCAGCGGATCTTCAGCCTCCGGATTATGCAGTCGCTGGCGAGGACTACTGGTTTTACCGCTATTTTCAGGATAAGCCGCAGGTCGATGTCCTGGATATCCATTCTTTGCCGTTTCTGGAGCGCTTTGAGAAAAATAAACTCCGTTTTTATGTGATACAGGCGCTGCGAGCCATCCCCCGATTAAATCAGTATGATCTGATTGTCTCGCACGGGATGCAGTCCGCTGTAGTGGTCAGCTTGTGGCGGAGATTCTTCAAAGGGAAAGTCAGGCACGTTGTATTTGAAATAGGCTCGTTTGCGAGCGCTTCTGAATCAGGTTTTAGTCTGAAGCTGATGCAGTTTGCCTCCAAATCTGTCGATTCGGTGATATATCATACCAGCAGTCAGTTGGACTATTACAGCAAATTTTTCCCTTGGATAGCGGAGAAAAGTCATTTTATCCGGTTTGGAACGGATCTTGATTTTTTTAAGCCTGATGATCTGTCAATCAGTGAGGATCACGGAAGCTATATTCTCTGTGTCGGTTACGCGAAGCGCGACTGGTCCACCCTGATTGAAGCTTATCAGGCAGTGGATACGGATGTCTCTCTGCGGCTGATTGGCCATGTGGAAGATGGATACCGCGGTATCAGAGGAGTAGAGCAGTTTCCGTTTATGCCGGCCAGGGATTTGATGAATCAGATTTATAACGCACGCTTTTGTGTCCTGCCGCTGGAAAGCTTCAATTATTCCTATGGCCAGATGACACTGATGCAGCAGATGGCGCTTGAAAAGTGCGTGATCGCGGCCAGAGTGCCGAGCCTGACGGATTATGTGGAGGATGGAAAGACGGCACTTTTGTATGAGCCTGGTTCAGTGTCTGATCTCTCTTCTAAGATGAGGATGCTTTTGGAGAATGAAAAGCTGACGGAAGAGATCGCCGTCAATGGCAGACTATATCTGGAAACGCAGTGTAATGAGAGGATCATGGCGTCGGAAATAGAATGCATGTTGAATCAGGAATACACACTGGTGAAAAAGTAGTAGAATATTGCAATTAAGAGCATGCTGGCGATGAGCCAGGAGAAATCACTTGAGGGGGCGGACGAAATGTTGTTCAGCATGATTGTCCCGATATATAATGCGGAAGCATATTTACGAAGATGTCTCAACAGTCTGATTCGTGAAGATCTGCTGGATCAATATGAAATTTTGCTGGTTGATGACGGTTCAACCGATCATAGTGCTGAAATATGTAAAGAATACGTTGATAAATACAGCAATGTCAGGTATTTCCATAAGGAAAATGGTGGCTGTTCCTCTGCGCGTAATGATGCGCTTTCCAGGGCACAGGGGAAGTATCTGGCTTTTGTTGACGCGGATGATTATATCACACCTGAGTTCTTCTCCTGTATGTTGGAAGCGGTTCGGCTCGACTGCGATTTCTACGTATATGATTCTGTTTTGAAACGAAACAGCATGAGTCAGGAGGAACTGGTTTCTGTTCCCATGCCGTATGGCCGGATTTCAGACTTAAATACGCTGTACGAATGGCTGACGACACTGACACAGAATGAAGTATGGGCAAAAATTTACCGAAGTTCGATTGTAAAAGAGCGTAATCTGAAGTTCGATGAAAAGACCAGGGTCGCGGAGGAACTGGATTTTCTGATTGGTTTTGTTTCGTCTGTCGAGACTGCGTGTGCGGTCAATCAGAACTGGTATATCCACGAGTTTCGCAAGGACGGTCTGGCAGGACAGGCGAAGATTTCTTATCTGTCTGATTTCGATACCGCTTATCAAAAATTATGTGTTTTCTGTGATGACCGCCAGCTCCCGGCAAAATGCAAAGAGCATATTCGCAGAACATTTCTGGAAAACTCGTTTCGGATCGTGTCTTCTCATGTGAGGGAGGCACGTGAAGATCATTCATACCTGGAAAGCGATCTGTTTCAGGAATTACTGGCCAGACAATATCAGGGTTTTCGGGCGAACCTGGAAAGAATCTGTCTGAAACATAACTGGTTTCTGGCCATGACAGTGATTGACCGCGTCAGAGTCCTGTATCAGCGCTATACGAAACGCACCTGGGAGTAGGAGGAAATCCATGCCATCCATCGCCATTATCACAGCCCGCGGGGGCTCCAAACGAATTCCGAAAAAGAATATCAAGCCCTTTTGCGGCAGACCGATTATCGAATATTCTGTTCATGCGGCGCTTGAAAGCGGCATCTTCGACGAAGTCATGGTGTCGACAGACAGCGAGGAAATCGCGCGGATTGCCAGGGACGCGGGCGCAAGCGTCCCGTTTATGAGGAGCGCGTTTACGAGCAGCGATTACGCGACCACGAAGGATGTCCTGACTGAGGTTCTGACCTGCTATGCGCAGAGGGGAAAGCGGTTTACGGAAATGTGCTGTATTTATCCTACGGCACCTTTTGTGATGGCTGAAAAGCTGCGCGGGGCGTATGAGGAGCTTTTGAGGACCGGTGCGGATAGTGTGATGCCGGTTGTACAGTTTTCCTATCCGCCGCAGCGGGCCATGGTGCTTCGTGACGGTATGCTGGTGTATCAGTATCCGGAGAATTTCAGCAAGCGCAGCCAGGATCTGGAGCCGATTTATCATGACTGCGGGCAGTTTTATTTTTACAGAATACAGGATGATTTATCCTATAATACAGACAGCTTCGCGCCCATCATTGTGCCGGAGACAGAGGTACAGGATATTGATAATGAGAGCGACTGGGCAATCGCGGAGATGAAGTATCGGCTGATGACCGGACAGGTCCCTTCTGACTGTTGATAAAATTTGACACCGGAACGAATTTCGCTGTATGATTGATCGAAAGGCCAAATCCGGCTGATAACAGGGAGAAAATATCGTGATTGCGATTTTATCAAATATCAATACAGATTATGTGCTGCGCCTGGTTGCCAAAGAGACTGAGACGCTGCCGGCGCAGGGGTACGGTGATATCTGGGGGAAGATGCTGGATCCGAACTCTGACTTTCATCAGAAGGATCCGGAGACGATTTTTCTGATTGTGGATATTGAGGAGCTTTTAAAGGATTGTGACAGCGCGCAAAAGGCGTCCACCGAGATAGATCTCTGGTTTGACACCCTCTGCACCGTTTTAAAACCTGCCAGAAATTATTTTGTTTCGGACGTGTGTTTCCGTTTCGCACAGCTTTCGGATAATGACTCCTTTGCAGCGGAGCAAATAGAGTCTTATTGGATTGCGAAGCTTTCAGCAACGATGAAAAAACACGGAAATGTACATGTTCTGAAGTTAAATCCGCTGATTAGACAATGTGGGAAGGATGCTTTCTTTTCTGAGAAGCTCATGTATATGGGGAAAGTTCCCTATTCTAACGAAGGAAACCGTCTGATAGCAGAGGAGATTCTGCGTGTTTTAACCCTTTTGACCAGAACGCCCAAAAAGGTTCTGGTTCTGGATCTGGACAACACACTCTGGGGAGGCGTCCTCGGAGAATGCGGCGTGGATGGAATAGAACTGTCGGATGACCATATGGGTGCTGTTTACAGAGATGTACAGCGGAGACTGCTGCGCTTCAAACAGAACGGCACGCTGCTGGCAATCGCTTCTAAAAATAACCTTTCCGATGTCGAGGAAGTCTGGGAGACGCATCCGCATATGCTCTTAAAAAAAGGGGATTTTGTTTCTGTCAGGATCAACTGGGAAGACAAAGCGGATAATCTGCAAAGCATGGCCGCGGAGTTAAATCTTGGCCTTGATTCCTTTGCGTTCCTGGATGATATGCCGGCGGAGCGGGATAATATCATCAGCCGTCTGCCCGAAGTCACGGTACCGGGCTTTCCTGACAGACTGGAAGCTTATCCGGCTTTTATTGATCAACTCTACGCGGATTATTTTCAGCCGCTTAAGCTTACGCAGGAGGATCAGAAAAAAACGCAGCAGTATGAGGAAAACGCGAAGCGCGCGCAGGCAGCGCAGAATCTGACCTATGAGGAATTCCTGAAATCTCTGCACCTGGAGGCTTTCCGCGTGGAATTGAACGACCAGCGTCTGGACCGTGTCGCGCAGCTCATCGGGAAGACCAATCAGTTTAATCTGACAACACGGCGTTACAGCAGAAGCGAACTGGAAGAGATGCTTCAGACACATTACGAGCTCTATGCTTACCAGGTGAAGGATAAATTCGGAGATTATGGCCTGGTAGCTGTCGCCATTGTGGACCTGGATATTCCGGAAATCGATAGTTTTCTGATGAGCTGCCGGGTCATGGGCAGGGAGATCGAGCGTTATGTTTTGGACGATATCGAGAAAGACCTCCTAAACAAAGGGTATTCTTGCATCAAAGCCAGGTTCATCCGGACGAAGAAAAATATTCCAGTTGTGGATTTGTATGAAAAGCTGGGGTATGAGGTTGTCTCAGAATCAGAAGAAGAAAAGACCTATCAGATGGATTTGACCAAAAAGCCGACGCGGGAGTTATTTGTCAATTTATGAATGTTTGTGTTTCATATGCTTCCTGAACGGCTCTTTGAGACTGTTATCTAAATATCAACTGTCTGACATAAATGTTGACATATACGAGGAAATTTAAATGGATGTAAGAGAAACGATTATCAGAATTCTTGCGGAAACAATGGGCGTGGACGCAGCCACACTTCATGAGAACACCGTCCTGCAGGAGCTTCCGGACTTCGATTCTCTCCAGTTTATCATGCTGATTTCAGAACTGGATGAGAAATATCAGATCGAAATCCCATTAGACAAAGCGCTGGAAGTAAAGACTGTAGGAGATCTGATTAACAGCGCTGCTTTACGGAAATAAACCGACCTGAAATGAACGATATAATGGGAGAGTGACTGATGGACGTAAAAATGACGCTCCTGCGAAAAGAAGACCTGGCGCTCGTCATGGACTGGCGGATGCGCCCTTATATCACACAGTATATGTATACCGATCCCGTCCTCACCATGGAAGGGCAGCTTGCCTGGTTTGCGCGTATTTCCAACGATCAGACGCAGAAAAACTGGATCATCAACTGCGACGATAAACCCGCTGGACTGATCAATCTGGTGGAGATCGACCGCACCAATTCCCGCTGTGTCTGGGGGTATTACGTGGCGGAGAAGGAGTTCCGTTCTCTGAAGCTTGCCATGTATCTGGAATGGAACCTCTATGATTATGTCTTCGAAACGCTCGGACTGCACAAGCTCTGTAATGAGACCTTCGTGGTCAATCAGCAGGTAGTGAAGCTTCACCAGATGTGCGGAAGCAAAGAGGACGGCGTATTGAGAGACCATATCTGCAAAAACGGCGTTTATTATGACGTCTCGATGGGGTCAATCCTCGCGGATGAGTGGGCGGAGAAGAAAAAGACAGTCAGATGCGACAGATATGAGTTTGAATAACGGGTTTATAGAATTTACACGACAGGGATGAATATGCTCCGACAATCGCTTTTATCGAACATATTTCAACTATTATAGATGGAGATTTGGCATGAAATTACTGGACTACATGCAGCAGCATAAAACCTACCTCATCGCGGAGATGAGCGGCAACCACGGCGGGGATTTACAGAAAGCGCTGGACATCGTCCATGCGGCCGCGGATGCGGGGGCGGACTGCCTCAAAATTCAGACTTATACGGCGGACACCATCACCATCAACTGCCATACAGAGCCCTTCTGGATTCAGACCGGCTTATGGCAGAAGGAATATTTATATGATTTATATCTGAAAGCATACACGCCGTGGGAGTGGACGCCCGTGCTGAAAGCGGAAGCAGAGAAACTGGGCATGGATTTTCTCTCGACCCCCTTTGACCTGACGGCGGTGGATTTCCTGGAAGAAACGGGGCTTGAGTTTTATAAGATCGCGAGCTTTGAGATTATCGACATTCCATTAATTAAAAAAGTCGCGCAGACCGGCAAACCCATGATCGTTTCCTGCGGCATGGCCTCAGAGGAGGAGATCCAGGAAGCCGTGGATACCATTCACGCGGCAGGCAATGAGAATCTGGTTCTGTTGAAATGCTGCAGTGCCTATCCGACGGATTATGCTTCTATGCACTTAAACTCCATCCCGGACATGCGCCGGAAATTCGGTGTGCCGGTAGGACTCTCAGATCACTCTGTCGGGACGCTTGCGGACATCGCGGCGGTGGCGCTTGGCGTGCCGGTGATTGAGAAGCATATTTGTCTTTCCAGAGAAGATAAAACTGTGGACGGCGCCTTTTCACTGGATAAAGAGGAGTTTAAGCAGCTGGTTTCAGACGTCAGAAACACAGAGACGGCGCTTCGCGGGATACAGTATGGCCCCAGCGCGGATGAGGCGCAGAGCTACGCCCACCGCAGAAGTCTGTTCGCGGTACAGGATATCAAAGCGGGAGAGGATTTTACCGCTGAAAATATTCGCTCTATCCGACCGGCCTGCGGGCTTCATACCAGATATTATGAACAGCTGCTGAATGGTGGGAAGGCGGCAAGAGATATTCCTTTCGGCACTCCGCTTTCCTGGGAAGACGTGTCGGAGCAATCCTGACACTCTAAATTTTTTAAATTGGTCATTTATCAGGAAGTATTACCAAAAAATCTACCTGCTGCAGATAGACTTCTGAAATTGAATGTGCTAAAATGACAGACAGCGTGATGGTTCACGCAAACATGACAGGGGGAACTGCAAGTGGAAGGTTCCAGACAGGACATTGTCCGGGTCATCAATGAGCACCGGGACAAGCTAAGCAAAGGACATAAAAAAATAGCGGATTACATTATAGAGCACAGCGATGACGCCGCTTTCATGACAGCAATGGAGCTGGGGCAGACGCTGGGAATTTCGGAATCCACTGTGGTCCGCTTTGCTTCCAGAATCGGCTACAAGGGATATCCGCAGATGCAGGACGCGCTCCAGCAGTACGCGAAGACCAAATATCGCACCCTTTCAGCACCGGAATTCTCCGACCAGACATTTGACACCTGGGGCGTGATCGCATCCGTTTTTCAGTCGGATATGGAGAAAATCAGCTCCGCCATGGAGAACCTGTCCGAGACCCGCTTTGCCTATACTGTTGATTTATTGCTTTCAGCAAAGCATATATACATTGTCGGCCTGCGCAACTCAGCGCCGCTGGCATCGTTTTTCTATTTTTATCTGAATATGATCCGACCGGATGTCATGCAGTTAAATACGACCGCGGCCACGGAGCTTTATGAACAGATGCTGCACATCGGGCAGGATGACGTCCTGGTGGCGATTTCCTTCCCGCGATATTCGATCCGCACTCTGAAGGCCATGGAGATGGCCAAGGATCACGGCGCTTCGATCGTGGCGCTGACCGATTCCGAACACAGTCCCATGAACATGTACGCCTCGGTTTCTCTTTACGCCAGCAGTAATTTAAACAGCGTCGCGGATTCGCTGGTGGCGCCCATGTGCGTGCTGAACGCGCTGATTGTCGCCATGTGCTTAAAAGAGCCTGAAAAGATCACGCAGGAGCTGAAAGCGCTGGAGGATGCCTGGGACAATTATCAGGTGTATTCCCATGATGAGATCAACCGGATTGATACGGAGGCTGGTTTTGGCGTCAAACCGATGAAAAGTGATGAGTAGCTGTATTGTGATCGGCGGCGGCGCGTCCGGTATGATGGCCGCTTACCAGGCCGCGAAACGGGGACACCAGGTCCTTCTTTTAGAAAAAAACGAAAAGCTCGGCAAAAAAATCTATATCACCGGCAAGGGCCGCTGCAACCTGACCAACGCCTGCGAAACAGAAGATTTTTTTCAGCATGTGGTGACAAACGCGAAATTTCTTTACAGTGCTGTCTATGGATTTGGCCCGGACGATGTTGTATCGCTTTTGAACGCGTACGACTGTCCCACAAAGGTAGAGCGTGGGAACAGAGTGTTCCCCGTTTCGGACCATGCTTCCGATGTGATTTTTGCCCTGCAGCGCGCCCTGAAAGCAGCTGGTGTGGAGATTCGGCTGAAGACTACAGTCAGCCGGCTTTTTTTTGAGAATAACGCGGTTTCCGGCGTGGAACTGAAAAACGGCAGGCGTCTGTATGCCGACTCTGTGATCGTCTGCACGGGAGGGCTTTCCTATCCGTCCACCGGCTCCACAGGGGACGGTTACCGCTTCGCGCACGACGCGGGACTTTCCGTGAAGGAGCAGCATCCGGCGCTGGTTTCTTTTGTCTGCCCGGAGCACTGGTGCCGTGATTTAGCCGGTTTGTCGCTTCGCAATGTACAGGTTACACTTCTGGACGGGAAACGGAAGCTGTTTCAGGACTTCGGCGAGATGCTCTTTACCCACCGCGGCGTGAGCGGCCCGCTGATTTTGTCCGCGAGCAGTATTTACACAGGAAAATATGCCGGCAGACGCCTGCTGTTGCAGATTGATTTAAAACCGGCGCTTGACTTGGAGCAGCTGGACAGACGGCTTTTGCGGGATTTTGAGGCCAATCAGAATAAGCAGTTTAAAAACGCGCTGGACGGCTTATTTCCTTCCGGGCTGATACCGGTGATGGTCAGCCTTTCAGGCATTGACCCATCCCGGAAGGTGAATGAAATCAGCCGTGAGGAACGCAGATCATTTGCTTCATTGATGAAAGCGCTTCCACTGACGGTTACCGGTACGGGAGGTTTCGAGGAAGCCATTATCACACAGGGCGGAGTCGATGTCAGGGAGATCAATCCGTCCACGATGGAGTCCAGAAAGATAAAAGGACTTTATTTCGCGGGAGAGGTACTGGACTTGGACGCGCTGACAGGCGGGTTTAACCTGCAGATTGCCTGGTCAACCGGGCATCTGGCAGGAGATTCTGTCAGGTGAGGGGGGGAATTATACATGAGTTTTTGTATCGCGATAGACGGTCCCGCCGGAGCGGGAAAGAGCACCATCGCCAGAAAACTTGCCGCCAGACTGTGTCTCGTTTACGTCGACACCGGCGCCATGTACCGCGCCATGGCTTATCATCTGCTGCGCAAAGGGACAGATTTTACTGATCAGGCGCAGATCAGCGCAGACTGCCAGGACGCGGATATTTCCATTGCCTATGACAACGGAGAACAGATCGTCCTGTTAAATGGGGAAAATGTGAATCCATATCTGCGAAGCGAGGCTGTCAGTGAAAAGGCTTCTGTTTCCAGCACAAACGGAGACGTCCGCAAACGTCTTGTCCTTCTGCAGCAGAAGCTGGCCGAACATACAGATCTGATTATGGATGGACGGGACATCGGAACCTGTGTCCTTCCCGGCGCGCAGCTGAAAATTTATCTGACAGCCTCCGCCAGTACGCGGGCCAAGCGCAGATATCTGGAGCTTACGCAGAAAGGCGTCAACTGCGACCTGAATGAAATCGAGCGGGAGATTAACGAACGGGATTACCGCGATATGCACCGTGAAATCTCTCCTTTGCGCAAAGCGGATGACGCTGTGGAGGTAGACACCTCGGACATGACCATTGACCAGGTTGTCTCTCAGATCATGGAGATGGCTTTAAAGAAACGGAAAGCGGGGTAGAGACAGCATGGAAGTCAGACTCGCAAAATCCGCCGGTTTCTGTTTTGGCGTGAAGCGTGCCATGGATATGGTATATCAGCAGATTGACACCGGACAAAAGATTTATACCTACGGTCCCATCATTCATAATGAGGAAGTGGTCAAAGACCTGGAGTCTCGTGGTGTTACAGTGCTTGATCCGGAACATATTGATTCTGTGTCTGAAGGAATTGTGATTATCCGTTCACATGGAGTAGAACGGGCCGTACAGGAACAGCTGACCGCAAAAGGCTTTACATGTGTGGACGCCACATGCCCGTTTGTTAAGCGCATTCATTCAACCGTGGCACGGGAGAGCGCTGCCGGCAGACAGATTATTATCGCTGGGAATCCGGAACATCCGGAGGTGCAGGGCATCATGGGCTGGTGCGAGACCCCCGCTATTGTGGTAAAAGACGAAAGTGACGCCGAAAATTTAGAAATTCTGCCCAAAAAAGAATACTGCGTAGTGGCCCAAACGACATTTAATTACACAAAATTTCACAAAATAGTTGAAATCATCCGGGAAAAGAATTATAATGCACTTATTGTGGATACTATATGCAATGCTACCGAGGAGAGACAGACTGAGGCAAGGAAAATATCCCAGGCCGCTGATGCAATGATAATCATAGGTGGAAAGAAAAGTTCAAATACCCGTAAGCTGTACGAGATATGCGCTGAACACTGCGAACATACATACTACGTCCAGACAGCGGCGGATTTGAGATTTGAACTACCTGAATCTGTTGGATTTGTTGGTATTACTGCAGGGGCTTCCACCCCCAACAATATAATCGAGGAGGTTCAAAATTATGTCAGAATTAACTTTTGAACAAATGCTGGAGGAATCATTCAAAACAATTCATACAGGAGAGGTAGTAAGCGGTACTGTGATCGACGTGAAACCCGATCAGATCATACTGAATATCGGTTACAAGGCGGATGGTATCCTGCCGAAAAACGAGTACAGCAATGACCCTGCTGTTGATCTGACACAGGCTGTGAAGGTTGGAGACACGATGGAAGTAAAGGTGATGAAGGTGAACGATGGCGACGGGCAGGTTGCCCTCACTTACAAGCGCCTCGCCGCGGAGCGCGGCAATAAGCGTATCGAGGAAGCGTACAACAACAAGGAAGTCCTGACCGCGAAGGTAACCCAGGTTCTGGATGGGGGCTTAAGCGTGACAGTGGAAGGGGCAAGGGTCTTTATCCCCGCGAGCCTTGTTTCCGATACATATGAGAGAGACCTGACCAAATACGCGGATCAGGAGATTCAGTTTGTCATCACGGAGTACAATCCGAAGAGAAGACGTTACATCGGCGACAGAAAGCAGCTGATCGTAGCGAAGAAAGCCGAGATGCAGGCAGCTGTCTTTGCCCGTATCAAAGAGGGTGATGTGGTAGAAGGCACTGTGAAAAACGTGACCGATTTCGGCACGTTCATCGATCTGGGCGGTGTGGATGGTCTTCTGCACATCTCTGAGATGAGCTGGGGCCGCATCGAGCATCCGAAGAAGGTCTTTACCGTAGGCCAGGAACTGAAGGTTCTGATCAAGGAGATCAACGGCAATAAGATTGCGTTGTCCTTAAAGTTTGACGAGCTGAACCCCTGGAAGGACGCTGCCACGAAGTTCGCTGTCGGCACAATTGTCACCGGCAAAGTAGCCCGCATGACGGACTTTGGCGCTTTTGTGGAGCTTGAGCCGGGCGTGGACGCTCTGCTGCATGTCTCTCAGATTTCCAGAGAGCGTGTGGAGAAACCCTCTGATGTTCTTTCCGTTGGCCAGGAGATTACAGCCAAGATTACGAACTTCAACGAAGAGACGCACAAGATCAGCCTCAGCATGAAGGCGCTGCTTCCTTCCACGAAATCCAGAAAAGAGAAAGAGCCGGAAGCGGATGTCGTAAGCGTGGATATCGAGGCGGAGATTGCCAGGCAGCAGGAAGAGGACGCGGAGTAAGCTGCTGTTGTGCCTCACCTGTATGGATATCGTATCCTGACGGTTCTGATTTATTTTAAATGTGTATACAGAAATCCCACAGGTTTTGATCAGATGAGATCGGAACCTGTGGGATTTTTTGCTTTTACTGTTTATGACGTTTCGCCAGCGGCCATGGCAGGCGCCTGTCGGTCATTGAGGATTTTCCGGATCAGATGCTCCGCGTAGCATTGAAAGAGTTCACGGTTTTCACGAGTATCGGTCGTGATCTCAAAATAGGTGACGTGATCCTTGTAATCCGCCTTATAATAGGGTTCCACAATCGGCGAATACTGTTTCAGAAAATATCCGCTGCGCCTGGTGTAGCAGGTGGCGGCAGTCGCCTGGACGCGATATTCCTTTTCCGCAAAGGACGCGACGGATTTGTGATAGGCGGCATCCAGCGCCGGTATGTAATAGTAATTTTTATAATTCGGGTAGTAGTATTTCAGTTCTCCGTCCAGTACGGGAACCGAAAGCATCAGCTTCGTGCCGTCAGCCAGCAGCGTGATGCCGTCATATTGCAGCGTCAGTGGCCTGGGAAGCGGCTGGGGAAGTTTGCACTCCATGGTAAGTTCACAGGTCAGTTCCCCTTTGTGATTTTTGGTTTTGGTCATGGAGGCTTTGCGTACTTTTGGTACTTTGCGCAGGATATCCCCATATGAGAGCATGGACAGGATATAAAGAAGCCCCTTCATATCATCCCGGTTATGCTGCATCAGCAGATTGCGCGTCGTATCGTTCGGATGAGCGGTATACGCCTTATATCGCTGAATCAGTTCCCCTCCATTATAAGGATCCCGCCTGTGCAGCCCCATAAATTCCTCAACAGTGCGCTGCCTGCAGTCCGCCAGACCCAGCTTGTCCCGCCAGGAACTGATCTGTCTGTAAAGGTCAATGCTCTGCAGACTGTCTAAAGGCAGCTCGATCTCATAGGCCGCGGCCTTCTGCATAAGATAGGAAATGTCAAAGCGGGTACCGTTAAAATGAATGAGCACTGAAAAATGATCAAGAAGATGATTGAGACGCAGCAGAAGCTCTTTCTCCTCGGAGGGAGATTCCGCCATCATCTGGTGCAGCTCCCACTTGCCATTCTGACAGGAAATCAGACCAATCAGGTACAGCTGTGTATGAGCGGGAGAGAATCCGGTTGTCTCGATATCCAAAAATAAGATTTCATCCAGGGGAGCAAACTGCTCCAGCGGGTAAGCAGGGGTAAACTGCTCCAGAGATTCTCTGGAAATATACATGGTAACCTCCTGAAATTACAGATAAACCTAGGATACCACATATTTTGCTCAAAAGGTAGAGGGAGTTTGTCAAAAAGTTTCGAAATGCGGCCTTGAAAGGGTATTTTGTTTATGGTAGAATTGTCAGCGAAATGTTTCAAACAATCTGATGTATATAAGGAGACGTAAAATGCCTGTTTTCTATCATTCCACCAGAAACGCTTCTGTTACAGTCACAGCCTCTCAGGCGATCCTTCAGGGATTATCAAAGGACGGCGGTCTGTTTGTGCCGGACCACATACCGGCCCTGGACAAAAGCCTTCCGGAGCTTTCCGGACTGGATTATCGTCAGGTGGCTTATGAAGTGATGAAGCTTCTGCTTTCCGATTTTACGGAGGAAGAACTGAAGTTCTGCATTGATCACGCATATGATGAGAAATTTGATACGTCTGAGATCGCGCCGCTGCGTTACGCGGATGGAGCCTATTTTCTGGAGCTGTTCCATGGACGAACGATCGCCTTCAAGGACATGGCGCTGTCCATTCTGCCATACCTGATGACCACCTCTGCCAGGAAAAATCACGTACAAAACGATATCGTCATCCTGACCGCTACCTCCGGGGATACCGGCAAGGCCGCTTTGGCAGGTTTTGCTGACGTACCTGGGACGAAGATTATCGTCTTTTATCCCAAAAACGGCGTCTCCGCCATTCAGGAAAAGCAGATGATAACCCAGAAAGGCGACAACACATTCGTCGTTGGCATTCATGGCAATTTTGACGACGCGCAGACCGGCGTGAAACGGATCTTTGGCGATGAGGCGCTTACCGACAGACTTAATCAGGCAGGCTTTCAGTTCTCCAGTGCCAACTCCATCAACATTGGCCGTCTGGTGCCGCAGATTGTATATTATGTGTACGCTTACACGAGACTCTTGGCACAGGGGAAAATTCTCCCTGGAGAAGAGATCAATGTAGTCGTTCCGACCGGCAATTTCGGCAATATTCTGGCCGCCTATTACGCAAAGGAAATGGGCCTGCCTGTGCATAAATTGATCTGCGCCTCCAATGACAATAAAGTCCTGTATGACTTTTTCTCCACCGGTACCTATGACAAAAACAGGGACTTCATTCTGACCACATCTCCCTCCATGGACATTCTGGTCAGCTCCAACCTGGAGCGCCTGATTTATAAAATCGCGGGAGAGGACGCCGCGCAGAACGCTGCTCTGATGCAGCAGCTCAATCAGGACGGTGTTTATACCATTACAGACGCCATGCGCGAAGGCCTGAAAGATTTTGCTGGCGGCTGCGCTGATGTCGCGCAGACGGCTGAGACGATTCGTCATATTTATGAGAATGACCGATATGTGATCGATCCGCATACCGCGGTGGCTGCCTGTGTGAACGAACAGTATGTGCGAGATACCGGTGACGACCATGTGACGCTCATTGCCTCAACCGCCAGCCCGTACAAGTTCACCCGCAGTGTGATGGAGGCGATTGACCCCGAACACGCGAAAGAAGAAGATTTTGCACTGGCAGACCGCCTTTGTAAGCTTTCCGGCGTCAAAATCCCAGCCGCGATTGAGGAAATCCGAACCGCGCCTGTTCTGCACGATACAGTCTGTGAGAAAGATGACATGGTGGACGTAATTCTGAAGTTTCTGCAGATAGATAAATAGCAGATCGTTCACGGTTCAAAACAGGATACTCTGCGTTTTGAACATGGATTCGTGCGTTTTGTATAATATTGATAAATTTTTCACGTTGTATTTTACTAAAATTTACAGATTGTTTATTGATTTTTTTTTAACAACAGGTATAATTATCTGTGGGTTGAGAGGATTTCCCGACATCCTGACGAACGGGTAAAACCCGCTGCTGCGGGTAAAACTATAAATTTACACTATATCAAAGAAAGAAAAGAGGAAAAGTAAGATGGCTATTGATTTAACCAAGTATGGCATCACCGGAACCACCGAGATCGTGTACAATCCTTCCTATGAGTTTCTGTTTGAGGAAGAGATGAAGCCGGAACTTGAGGGATATGAGGTCGGACAGCTGACCGAGCTTGACGCAGTAAATGTTATGACCGGTATCTATACCGGACGTTCTCCCAAGGACAAATACATTGTCATGGATGAGAATTCCAAGGATACTGTGTGGTGGACCACCCCTGAATATCCGAATGACAACCATCCGATGAGCGAGGATGTCTGGGCTTCAGTGAAAGATCTTGCGGTAAAAGAACTCTGCGACAAGAGACTGTTCGTGGTAGACGCGTTCTGCGGCGCCAACAAGGACACCCGTATGGCGGTTCGCTTCATCGTGGAAGTGGCCTGGCAGGCACATTTCATCAAGAATATGTTCATTCAGCCCACTGAGGAGGAGCTTGCGAACTTCGTTCCGGATTTCACCGTATACAATGCTTCCAAGGCTGTTGTTTCCAATTATAAGGAACTGGGCCTGAATTCTGAGACCTGCGTGGCCTTCAACATCACCAGCCGCGAGCAGGTTATTCTGAACACCTGGTACGGCGGTGAGATGAAGAAGGGTATGTTCTCCATGATGAACTACTATCTGCCGTTGAAGGGCATCGCTTCCATGCACTGCTCCACCAACACCGATATGAACGGTGAGAACACTGCGATCTTCTTTGGCCTGTCCGGCACCGGTAAGACCACCCTTTCCACCGATCCCAAGAGACTGCTGATCGGCGATGATGAGCACGGCTGGGATGACAACGGCGTGTTCAACTTTGAGGGCGGCTGCTATGCGAAGGTCATCGACCTGGACAAGGATTCCGAGCCAGACATCTACAACGCTATCAAGAGAAACGCTCTGTTGGAGAACGTGACTGTAGATGAGAACGGTAAGATCGATTTCCATGACAAGAGCGTGACCGAGAATACCCGTGTATCCTACCCGATCAACCACATTGAGAATATCGTACGTCCGATTTCTTCCGCTCCGGAAGCGAAGAATGTGATTTTCCTGTCCGCTGACGCGTTTGGCGTGCTGCCTCCGGTTTCCATTCTGACTCCTGAGCAGACTCAGTACTACTTCTTAAGCGGTTTCACCGCGAAGTTAGCGGGTACCGAGCGCGGCATCACCGAGCCCACCCCGACCTTCTCCGCATGCTTTGGCCAGGCTTTCCTGGAGCTGCATCCGACCAAGTACGCTGAGGAGCTTGTCAAGAAGATGGAGAAGAGCGGCGCGAAGGCTTATCTGGTCAACACCGGCTGGAACGGCACCGGCAAGCGTATTTCCATCAAGGATACCCGCGGCGTCATCGACGCAATCTTAAACGGCGACATCAAGACCGCGCCGACCAAGACTCTGCCGATCTTCAATTTTGAGATCCCGACCGAGCTCAAAGGCGTTGACACCAACATCCTGGATCCTCGCGATACTTATGAAAATGTTGCTGACTGGGAAGCGAAGGCAGACGATCTGGCCAGCCGTTTCATCAAGAACTTCAAGAAGTATGAGAGCAATGCTGCCGGCAAGGCACTGGTTTCAGCAGGCCCGCAGAAATAAATCGGCATAACCGTATAACAGGTTAAAAATAAGCACCCCGACGCAGAAATGCGAAGGGGTGTTTTTATTTGTGTTATTCACAGCCGCTTTCTCTCCAGTCGTCTGTGAATCGTAACATTAAAAAACCAGAATGGAACCTCTGCCGATTGACTCCTAGCCGAGGCCAGGTGGGTGACCGCAGCATGTGTTTTTGCCTTCCCCTGCACAAGGATAAAATCCGGAGGCCTGACAGCTGCACAGCGATATAGGAATCCCGTTTAAAGTAGTTGTAGGTTCAAATGAAGCAGAAGTTGAAAGCCATTCTGGCTACTCATATTATATACAATTTAAACCGGAAAAACAACTGCTAATTTGTGGATTCACAAAATGTTACTATTCACAGCCAACAATCCATGTATCGCATAATTTTCAAAATCCGGACATACATTTCAGAAAGACTTGTTCGGGAGAAACATGATGCGGGAATATCGGGACAGGGAAGAGCTCAGAAAGCATTTCAGGCGTGTGCGCTTCAGATGGATGCTTCTGTTTTTGCTTCTTTTTGCCATTTTGATTTTATTTCATTTGCGGAAAGAAGGAGCGGAAGATAGCGCAAAGGAAGAAGAGACTGAACAAGACGCCGGGATGGAGGATATTGACCGGCTGAGCGAAAGTCCTGACATTCGTGTTCTCATACAGTCCGGCAATTATGAAGGCATCTGTCATCAGAGTGTAACGCTCTCATTTCCGAATGGCGGTTATCTGCTCCTTTACCATAATCAGAACTGGACGAAACAGACAATAAAAGCGGGAGAGAGCGTGACTGTAACAACAAACGGAGGCGATTACTCTCTCAATGGGGAGGAGATGGCCGTGTTTGTGCCGGACAGCTCGGAAGATGCAGCCGTTATAGAGAGTATCTCACGCAGCCGTGACACCTGTATATATTATGGGAGAATTGAGATTTCCGCTTCCGATAACGATAATGGTCTGATTGTCGTCAATGTTCTGCCGCTGGAAACCTATTTAAAGATGGTGGTGCCGAGCGAGATGCCAGCTTCCTTTAACACAGAGGCATTGAAGGCACAGGCTATTCTGGCCAGGACCTACGCGTATAAGTATCTCCTCTCGCCTGCCTATGAGGAGTATAATGCTCATGTGGATGACAGTATCTCTTTTCAGGTATATGGAAATCAGGATGCAAATGACGTAACGGATGAAGTCGTGGAGAGTACGGATGGTGTGCTCTTATTCAGCGGAAATGACCTGGCTGAGGTATATTATTATTCCACTTCCTGGGGCTTTGGAACGGATGGCACTGTCTGGGGCGGAGATGGACAGTCTTATCTTCAGGCTTTAAGAATCGGCGCCGGAACCCTGTACAACAGCGCGTAGAATCTGATTGGAGCAGAAGCGGAGACTTACCTTTTGCAATATCTGAAAACAGAAAGCGTTTTTCAAAGTATGATGGATGATCCTTTCGTACCTGCGTATGAGTCGGGTCTTCCATGGTATCGGTGGCAGGCCGTGAATGAAGCGGTTGATGTCTCTGAAATGGAAAAGAGACTGAAGGAACGCTATGTGGCGGATCCCGCTTCTGTACTGACTCTAAATCAAAACGGGAGCTTTTCTGCCAAAAATATCAAGGGGATTGGTACGCTCACAGGCGTTGAAGTATATGAGCGCGGAGAGGGCGGCATTGTGACAAGTCTTCTGATTACGGGCAGCGAGAATACTTATCTGGTAAATCGGGAATATAATGTCCGTTACGTGCTTTGCTCCACAGACGTACAGATCACCAGACAGGACGGAGTGACTGTCGATGGAAACACCCTGCTCCCAAGCGGATTTTTTTATATTTTGACTACCAATTCCGGTCAAAATGGTTTATCATATACACTATGCGGAGGCGGTTATGGCCATGGAGTCGGCATGAGCCAGAATGGTGCCAACCAGATGGCCTTAGCAGGCCAAAGCTTTCAGGAAATTCTGTTTTTCTATTTTCCGGATACGAGATTGGTGAGATATGAAGAAGATCGTGCGTGAAATCTATGAGTTTGTCCATGGGGCGAGCGAACATGACCTGGCCAGCAACGCTGCCGCGACAGCCTTTTTTATGCTTTTGTCTTTTGTGCCGATCCTGACAGTCATCAGCAGCATTCTGCCATACACGTCAGTCACAGAAGCAATGGTACTGGACATCTTCACCTATATCTTTCCACAGGCGACAGAAAGCTTTTTTGTATCTCTGATCAATTACATTTATGACACAAACGCCGGAGTTATTTCCTTTTCTATAGTCGTCGCTGTCTGGTCCGCTGGAAAAGGAATGCTTTCCCTCATCCGCGGCATGAACGAGATCTTTCATGATCATGAGGAACGCGGCTATCTGAGGCTGCGCATCATTTCCGGTGTCTACATGCTGCTTTTGATTGTGGCAATACTGTTAGTCCTTGTAGTGGGAGTTTTCGGGCAAAGCATCATTCACTATCTTTTTGCCGGATTTCCTGTGATGTTGCAGGCATTTGAACGCTTTTTGAGTTATCGTTTTTTATTGTCCATTGTTTTGATGGGCGTCCTCTTCACCTTCATTTATACCTATCTGCCGAACAGAAAAACGGAATTGAAAAAACAGGTACTGCCCGGATTTCTGGCAGCGGCATGCTGCACGATTTTCTCATATGGCTTTTCCATATATGTGGATTATTTTAACGATTTTTCGTATTATGGCAGCCTGAGTATTATCATTATTATTATGTTCTGGATGTATTTTACCATGTATATCATCCTTTATGGCGCTTATCTGAGTCTGATTCTGAATGGGACGACTTGACAGTTTGAAAAGAAACGGATATCATAATTGCAGTTATTTTATTTCATACAACAAGGAGGACATCATGGAACAAAAAAACATCTGGAATAAATACGACGCGGAAACGCTCGACAAGGTGAACGCCTTGTCAGATGAGTATCGTACATTCTTAGACAACGGAAAGACAGAACGGGAATGCATCGATGAGACGGTGGAACTGATTGAGAATGCCGGTTATATTTCCCTTGCCAAAGCAATGGAGGAGGGAAGAAGGCTTTCTGTCGGCGACAAGGTCTATTATGTACATATGAATAAGTCCATCGCCATGTTTCAGATCGGCACCAAGCCGCTGACCGAGGGCATGAACATTCTGGGCGCGCACATTGACTCCCCGCGAATTGACGTAAAGCAGAACCCACTCTATGAGAATAAAGAGTTCGCTTACCTGGACGCGCACTATTACGGCGGCATCAAAAAGTATCAGTGGGTTGCCCTGCCGCTTGCCTTGCACGGTGTGGTGGTCAAAAAGGACATGAGCACCGTGATCGTGAATATCGGTGAGGATGAGGACGATCCGGTATTCTTCATTTCCGATATCCTGATCCACCTGGCGCAGGAGCAGATGGCCAAGACAGCCGGCAAGGCGATCGACGGCGAAGCGCTTGATCTAATTATCGGCAACCGTCCGGCGGCGGAAGAGTCCGCAGAGGGACAGGAGAATTCTGATAAAGAGAAGAGCCCCGCCAAGGACGCGGTCAAAAAAGCCGTTCTGGAAATCTTAAAGCAGCAGTATGACATCGAGGAAGAAGACTTCCTCTCCGCGGAGCTGGAGATTGTACCGGCGGGCAAGGCCAGAGAAGCCGGACTTGACAGAAGCATGATCCTGGGTTATGGGCAGGATGACAGAGTCTGCGCGTTTACTTCCCTGAAAGCCATGCTGGATCTGGGCATCACGGAAAAGACGGTTTGCTGTCTTTTAGTCGATAAGGAAGAGATCGGCAGTGTCGGCGCGACCGGCATGAAGAGTCTTTTCTTTGAAAATGTTGTTGCGGAACTGATGGATCTTTGCGGGACGTATTCTGAGCTGAATGTCAGACGCTGCCTGCAACGTAGCTGCATGCTTTCCAGCGATGTCTCCGCGGCATTTGATCCACTCTACGCCAACTGCTTTGAGACCAAAAACGCGGCTTATTTCGGACATGGCATCGTACTGAATAAATTCACCGGCAGGGCCGGCAAGAGCGGTTCCAACGACGCGAACGCAGAATATATTGCCCATCTGCGCGGCATTTTTGAGAAAGAGGACGTTTCCTTCCAGACCGCGGAGCTTGGCAAGGTTGATGTGGGCGGCGGCGGCACCATCGCATATGTGCTGGCTACCTACGGGATGAATGTCATTGACAGCGGCGTACCGGTACTCAGTATGCACGCGCCGTGGGAAGCGACCTCCAAGATCGATGTCTACGAGGCGTACAGAGGATATATCGCGTTCGCTTCGAATGCGGACTTATATTAAATGTTACTGTGAATAAGCAGCTTACCGGCCGCAATTTTCTCTTGCAAAGCGTTGTCAGATAGACTATACTATGCCTAAGTCGTAAAGACCCACCAGATACAGGAGGTACTGACATGCTTCAGGCAACAAGCTGTGGCGGTGTGGTTATTTTCAGAGGCAAAATCCTTCTGCTGTACAAAAACTATCACAATAAGTATGAAGGATGGGTATTGCCAAAAGGAACTGTGGAGGAAGGCGAAACGTTCGAACAGACAGCCTTACGTGAGGTACAGGAAGAATCCGGCGCCAAGGGCACCATCAAACAGTATGTGGGCAAGAGCGAATATACGTTTATGGTTCCGGAAGATACTGTATCCAAAGAAGTTCATTGGTTTTTAATGTCTGCGGAAAGCTATTACAGCAAGCCACAACGCGAGGAATATTTTGTGGACTCTGGTTTCTATAAGTATCATGAGGCCTATCACCTGCTTCGATTTCCAAATGAAAAGCAGATCCTGGAAAAGGCTTATCATGCGTATATAGAGATGCGCAAACAGGGCTCCTGGGAGAATTGATATCCGGCATCAGATAGGATGATGGCTGAACAATCTCCAGATTAAGAAGATGCTGCAATACAGTTGAATCTGAAAACGGCAGGTTTAAATTCCTGCCGTTTTATATAGGAAGAATTTTCAGCTGTATGCATGCGGTATGGTAAAAGGAGGCAAAATATGGATGTCAGTCAGAAGCTGCTTTTAGGCGGCAGCATCGATGATCCGGATCTGGACGGATTGCGGAACGATCTGTGTGAATGCCGCCTGCCTGACTCATATTATGTCATTGTATATACGGTGTCCGCCTCCCTGGAGATTTACTCATTTCGGATGATTCATTATAATCCCGGGGTACTGCGCACGGGAGATCTCATTGTAGGTCTTGCAGCCTCCAAAGAAGAGGCATACGGTCTGATTCTGGAGGTGATGGATCAGATTTACGCGCTCGCAAAATACCGGGATCTGAAGCAATTTATGGAGGAACAGTTAGGAGTGAAGCCGTGATTTTGATTTTGCTCACCATCCTGAAAATTATAGGGATTATCCTGCTGGTGCTCCTGGGGCTGATCGTCCTGCTTTTATGCCTTCTGCTGTTTGCGCCTGTGAAATATCGGGCAAAAGGAGCAAAGCATCCGGCTGCGCTTTCTGTCAGTGCGTTTGTCTCGTATCTTTGGCCGCTTGTCAGGGTGAGGGCCGAGTATCCGTCAGAGACGATTTTATCAGTAAAAATACTCTGGATTGATCTGCTGCATCCGAAAGAAAAAAAGAGCCATAAAAAAAAGATAAAAACCAGAAAGCTTCCACAAGAGCATGAAGAAAAAGACGGTCATGCGGAACCAAAAGCGAAGGAAACAGCTGCCAGAGCGGAAAATAATTCTGATAAACAGCGTAATCAGAGCAAGGAGACAGAGCAATCCGAACAAAAGCAGGATCAGAACAGGGAGACAGAGCAATCCGAACAAAAGCGGGATGCAAAAATAAAGTCAGAACAATCTGATCAAAAACGGAGCACCGACAGGAAAGCGGATAAATCCGGGCATGAAAAGACAGCAGGCAAAACTGCCGCGAAGAAAAAAGCTGCGTCGCATTCAGAAAAAGATACCGAAAATAAACTTGCGGCAATCGTGACGCTTCTATGGCAGTATAAGGAAATGTATCCCGACGTTCTGGGTCGTGTGTTTCATGCGTTAAAATCCATCCTGCCGCGCAAATGCAATATTCACCTGATTTTCGGGACAGGCTCCCCTGACAATACCGGCTATCTCTACGGCGCTTATTGTGCTTTGCAGGAATATCTGCCGGGGACCATTGTCTTTGAACCGGTATGGATGGAATCATATCTGGATGTGGAATTTGAGCTGAACGGAAACATTCGGCTGATTCATTTTGTAACAGCCGCGGTGAAGATTATCGCGGATAAACGGGTCAGAAATTTTATTGCAGAAATAAGGAGATTGTACTGTGAAAGAAAGTAGAGGACAGCCAAAAAATGGCGTACTTTAACAAACTGT
>JAJQFS010000089.1 GCA_021200995.1 Lachnospiraceae bacterium
TCGTAGGTTTTGCAAACCTTTATTTGCGGGCATTTGGAACATCGAATTTAATTCATGTTTAATTTGGTGCAAACGCCGACAAATTATGAGAAAAAACATGTTTTATACAAAGAAAAACAATAAAAAAACAAGACAGGATCAGCGCCGGTTCTGATCCTTTTTCAGTCGGTCCTGTTGTATCGGATATAGTCAATGGAATGGTCAGTTCCGGAATGATCCGCAGCCAGAAAAGTGGTCTGAGAAACCTGTCTGTCCTTGTTTTCAGGGCTTTTGAATGTCCTGTTCTGTAAGTATCGTACTTACAGAACATTTTTCTGAAAAATCAATCAGTCTAATTTTCATTTTCAAACAAAAAAGTCCCAACACCCCTTTGGGAATGTTGAGACACTTTTCTCATACCAATATTCTTTTCTTCTCAGATCTATATCCTGCTGTTCTCCTACGCGCAGACCGCTTGCGGGTCTTCCTTACTCCGCTCCTCTGGCCTTCATAAATGTCACGGTAATCTCCGTGCCTGTGCCCTCCTCGCTCTCCAGATCCAGCGTCGCGCCGTGCAGCGAAACGATATGTTTGACAATGGCGAGCCCTAAGCCGGTGCCGCCGGTATCGCGCGAGCGGCTCTTGTCCACCCGGTAAAAGCGCTCAAAAATCCTGGTCTGGTGCTCCTTCGGAATGCCGATACCGGTATCCTTCACACGCAGCAGTACGGTGTCCACGCGGTTTTGCACAGTGATTTCCACAGACCCGTTTTCCCGGTTGTAGCGGATCGCGTTGTCGCAGAGATTATAAATCAGTTCCTCCAGCATCTGACGGTTTCCGGGCACGATCGCGTTCTCCCCGCTTAAGCGGATGCCGACCTTGTGTTTCTGCGCGCTGATATCCAGCATTTCCACACAAGACTGTGCCACGGAATACAAATCCACATGCTCCAGCTCCATTCCCGGTGAAGTAGAATCCAGCCTGGAGAGCTCCAGAATGTCATTGATCAATGTCAGAAGCCGCCCCGCGTTTTCCCGGATTTCCTTCGCGAAGTGACGGGCGTCCTTGTCCTGGGCCATTCCGGAACTGATCAGCTCCGCATAGCCGGAAATGACCGTCAGCGGCGTCTTTAACTCATGGGAAACATTGGCCGTAAATTCCTGGCGCATCTGGGCTGATTCCAACAGGTCCATGTGCTGTTTCTGAATGGTTTCCAGAAACGGCTGCAGCTCCTCATAAGCGGGCACGGTCTGCGGCTTATCCAGATTGTCCGCCAGCGTCTGCATGGGCTGTAAGATGCTGCGGGTCAGCAAAGACGCCAAAAACAGACAGATCAGCCAACAAAGGACACCAACCAGAAGAACAATCGGCAGCACATGCAGGTACAGTCCAAACACGCTGCTGCCGTCGCGGCCCACCCGGATCACCGTATTCTCGTCCAGTTTAAGCGCCACATAATAAGTGGAACGGTTGAGCGTGTCCGATTGCCGTATTGCCTGGCCCTCCCCTGTCTCCCATGCGGAAATAATTTCCTCACGGTCGCTGTGATTCTCCATGGAATCAGCGTCCGCCTCATTATCATATACGACGTTGCCGTCCTGATTGATTACCGTCAGACGAAAATATTCGCCGGAGCTGTCGTAGAGCGCCCAGTCCATATGCGCGTTCGCCTCCGACTGCGCGATCAGCTGCGCGTAGCCCCTGATATCCCCATACATCTGTTCCCTGAATATCCGGTAAAAAAGGAAGCTGGAGCCGGCCATGGTCAGTAGAATCGCCAGCGTCACAACCAGCATAAAATGACTGTAAATCTTTTTTCTCATAAGGCGCTACGCTTCCTCATCCATAATGTATCCGACATTTCTGACGGTCTTGATCATACTGCCAGCACCCTTCAGCTTCTGGCGCAGGGTCTTGATGTGCATGTCAAGCGTGCGGCTCTCGCCTTCAAAGTCCGCCTCCCAGACCTTATTTAAAATCTTTTCCCTCGTGGTGACGGTGCCCGCGTTGCTCATCAGAAGCTGGAGCAGTTCAAATTCCTTATAAGTCAGCTCCACCAGCTGGTCCTGGACATGGACCTCGTGTTTTTCCTTATCCAGCACCACCGGGCCTAAAACCAGCTGCGTTTCCTCCTCATTTCCCCCCGGCAGACGGCGCAGAAGCGCCTTCACCCTGGAAATCATCTCCATGACGCCGAAGGGCTTGCAGATATAATCATCCGCTCCGAAATCCAGCCCCTTGACACGGTCCAGTTCGGTGGTTTTGGCCGTCACCATGATCACCGGGATCTCCTTTGTCAGCGTTCGCGTACGAAGCTTCTTTAAAATATCCAGGCCGCTTTCATCCGGCAGCATGATATCCAGCATAATCAGCGCGGGAAGCTTGCGGTTCATGGCGTCCTGAAATTCCTTCGCTGTGGGAAACGTCTCCACCTGATATTCCACGTTCTGCAGGGCAAAACTCTCTATTTCCGCGATATTGGTGTCATCCTCCACCACATAAATCAAAGCCATAGCATCCTCTCCTGTTCTTTTTTCAATCAATCGCCAGTGTCTGAAAACAGTCATTCCGTCTGTACGTCCGGTACCGGGCCTTGCTTTTTCTCATCAGCTGCCATCACAGCGTAAGGCACTCCTTTATTGACCTGAGGCAGCACATATTTGGCCGCGTAAAAGCGCTTCCGCTTCTGGTATTCCTCGTCCACCTCGCGCATACGCTCCTCGTCCTCACTGTGGATATTGAAATTTTCCTCTTTCATCTGAATAAGATAAAGGGCGATATTCGCACAGTGATTAGCCACGCGCTCATAATTATTCGTAATCTCCGCGAGCACCAGCCCCAGCTCAATGGTACACTCGCCGCGGTGCAGACGCTTTAAATGCCTGTCGTTCATCTCACTGCCCATCTGGCGGATGACCTCCTCCAGGGGCGCGATTGCAGCCGCATCGGACACAGATTCATTGGAAAAAACGCGCAGCGTCTGGTCCATAATGTCCTGGATCGCATGGGTATAAACCCGCAGCTCCTCGATGGCCTGCTGTGAAAAATCTGTTTTCTTTTCATACAGAAGCTGCGCGGACTTTCCGACATTCATGGCGTGCTCCGCGATACGCTCAAAATCATAGATACAGTGCTGCAGGACCGTGATCCTGTGCCCTTCCTCGCGGGAAGTGGTACGGGCGGCAAGCTGATAAAGATACCTGCCGATCTCGTCCTCATAGGTGTACACTTCCCGTTCCAACTGTTCAATCCCTGACTCCGCATCCTCATCATACACTCTTAACTGCTCCATGGCAAGTGTCATGGTGTCACAGGTTGTGATTGCCATCTGCAAAGAAACAGATTTGGCGCGAACCAGAGCGTAACCGGGCATATCCAGGAAACGGCGGTCCAGAGCGCGGACGTTTTTCTCCAGCTCTGTCAGATTCTCATCCGGCGCTTCCTTCTCATCCGGAATGGTCAGGCAGGCAAGCTTCCCTAACTGGTCCGCGAACGGCAGCAGCACAATGGTTGCCGCGATGTTAAAGGCGGAGTGAATGACCGCGATATTCGCTGCGCCCACGGTATCATTAAGAAACGCGAAATCCACAAAGAAATTGACCGCGTAAAAGACAGACATGAACACAACCGTTCCGATCAGGTTGAAATAAAAATGTACCAGTGCCGCCCGCTTCGCGTTTCTGCTCGCACCCACCGCGGACAGTAACGCCGTCACACAGGTTCCGATATTCTGTCCCATGATAATCGGCAGCGCCGTCCCATAGGTGACAGAACCGGTCGCACACAGCGCTTGTAAAATACCAACAGAGGCTGAAGATGACTGTATGATGGCAGTGATAACCGCGCCCGCGATCATCCCAAGAACAGGATTCCGGAACATCGTCAGAATGCTGGTGAATTCCGGCACATCCGCCAAAGGCTCCACCGCCGAAGACATGGTGCTCATGCCCATCATCAGGATCGCGAAGCCCACCAGGATTGTCGCCACATCCTTTTTCTTTTCATTTTTGGAAAACATGATAATAAAGACGCCGATGATCGCCAGAATGGGCGAGAAATTCACCGGTTTCAGCAGCTGAATCCAGAGACTGGATCCGTCAATGGAGGATAAAGATAAGAGCCACGCCGTCATGGTCGTACCGATGTTGGCGCCCATGATGATGTTGATCGCCTGGCTTAATTTCATGATGCCGGAATTGACAAAACCCACCACCATGACTGTGGTGGCCGAGGAGGACTGGATCAGGGCGGTGACACCGGCGCCGACCAAAACGCCTTTGATACGGCTGCTGGTCAGCTTTTCTAAGATACCCTCCAGGCGACCGCCGCCGACTTTGGCAAGCCCCTCTCCCAGCATATGCATCCCATAGAGGAAGAGTGCCAGGCCGCCCACCATGCTTAAAATGTTCAGAAAACTCATAAACCTTCCTTTCCCACGGGGAAAATAAACTCTTTTGCGGCAAACGCACACCGTAAAATAAAGTGCAGCTGTTTACAGCATACCCAAAAAGAAAGAGATGCCCGGAAATTATCCGAATATTTCCGAACATCCCTCTCTATTATTCTAAAAGAAACCGGCTTTTTTTCAATCCGGGTTATGTAAAATCTGGGTAAATTCTGTGAAAGTGTTGTCAATAGACAGGCAGATGGGCAAGTGTGCTTGCACAGATGACTGGATATTAGACAACCAAGACGATATGAGCAAGTAGCATGAATAATGCGGATTGCGAATGTCGGCGGCGATTGCGAGAGCACCGCGTGCGAAGCAATCGGCTTTCACATGCATAGCTACATAATCCTGTGTTCCCCGATTGTACCCGTCTCCTGGAAATTCTCCCACTCACAGATATTCACTGCGTGATCGCCTACCTTCTCCAGCCACTTCGCGATCAGCAGCGTATCCACACAGCCGTCCGGATTGGAGGTTCCCGCGTGAATTTTCGCGATGATATTATTTTTAATCGCGTTAAAACAGTCGTCGATCACATCATCATAAACAATGGTCTGGTTCGCCAGATCCTCATTGCGCTCCACAAAGGAATTGACCGCGCTCTTGTGCATCATCATCACCTTCGTGATCATGTCGTCGATCTGTTCCGCAAACTCCTCCAGATCCGCGGCGTTCATGCGCTGAAAAATCTCCGCGATATCGGCGGCGTGATGACCGCTGCGTTCCATATCCGTGACCATCTTTAAGGACGCGGACACCACTCTCATGTCGCGCGCCACAGGCGTCTGTTTGATGAGAAGTGTCAGGCAGCGGGACTCGATGGCACGCTGCATATCATCAATGATATGATCCTCCTCCCGGATCTGCTCCAAAATATCATTGTCCCGTCTGCGCAGCCCCTTCAAAAGCTTCTGATAGGCATGCTCGATCTGATCGGACATTTCTAACAGGGACTGTCTTAATTTGATCAGCTCTCTGTCAAAATTTACTCTTGTTGGCATCGTATTCTCCTCCCTCAACCGAACCTGCCGGTGATATAGTCTTCTGTCCGTTTGTCCTTCGGTCTCTTGAAAATATCCGTCGTGCTGCCGAACTCAATCATCTCGCCCAGCAGGAAAAACGCCGTATAATCTGACACACGGGCTGCCTGCTGCATATTATGGGTAACGACAATCACGGTATATTTCTGCTTCAGGCTCTCCATCAGGTCCTCTATTTTCAAGGTGGAGATCGGATCCAGGGCGGAGGTCGGCTCATCCATTAAGAGGACCTCCGGTTCCACCGCCAGGGCTCTCGCGATGCAAAGACGCTGCTGCTGTCCGCCGGAGAGGCCGAGCGCGCTCTTTTTCAAACGGTCCTTCACCTCGTCGAAAATCGCGGCTCCCTTCAAGGACTCCTCCACGATCTCATCGAGCTTCGCCTTATTCTTGATGCCGTGAATGCGCGGGCCGTAGGCAATATTGTCATAAATACTCATCGGGAAGGGATTTGGCTGCTGGAAGACCATGCCAACCTTTTTGCGCAGCCTTGTGGTATCCACCTCAGGCGCGTAAATATTCTCACCGTCCAAAAGCACCTCGCCGGAGATTTTGCAGTTCGGCACCAAGTCGTTCATGCGGTTTAAGCATTTCAGATAGGTAGATTTGCCGCAGCCGGAGGGGCCGATGAAGGCGGTGATGCTGTTCTTTTCTATGTCCATATCCACATCCTTTAAGGCGTGGTTGTCGCCATAGTAGAGATTTAAATTTCTGATTTTAAATGAAGTTTCCATATAATATTAAGTCTCCTGTCTGTTACTGTACGCGGCGTTTCACCCGCATGCATCTCTCACTTTCTCCTCGTCACGTCAAACCTCGCCGTCAGCGCCTTCGTGGCGAAATTGATCAGCAGCACTATCACGATCAGCACCAGAGCAATTCCAAAGGCTGTGTCATATTCTGCCTTGGACATATAGAGATAAAGCGCGATGGTAAGAGTTCCGCCGGAGGAAAACAGCTTTCCGGACAGATCCGTGATACTCTTTAAAAGACTGTTGTCGCTGCCGCCCGTGAATAAAAGCGCCGCACTCTCACCCACAATCCGGCCTATGGCCAGAATGATGCCAGTCACAATGCCGGGCATGGCGGAGGGAAGCAGGACCGTGCGAATCATGTGCCACTTTGTCGCGCCCATGCCGAGGGCACCGGTGCGGTAAGATTCCGGCACCGTTTTGAGAGCCTCCTGGGTATTTCTGGTAATTAACGGTAATACCATGATCGCCAGTGTCAGCGAGCCAGTCAGAATACAGTAGCCCCAGATGGAGCCGAACAGCATAAAACCGAACAGGCCGTAAATAATGGAGGGGATACCGGACAGTGTCTCTGTCGTAAACTCCACAATTTTGGTAAATCTACTCTCTTTCGCATATTCATTTAAGTAAATCGCGCTGCCCACGCCGATCGGCGTCGCGATCAGCAAGGTAAGCACGACCACCAGCAAAGTGTTGATAATATTTCCGGCGATTCCGACCGTTCCCTTTAAGAAACTTGGAGCCGTGGTGAGGAACGTCCAGTTCACCACGCCGATACCGCGGTAGGCCACATAGAGGATGATGCCCGCAATCAGCGCTACCGCAAAAATGGCGCACAGATAAATCAAGCCCAGTAAAATCATGTCTGAAACGCGGGGCTTTTTGCCCAGAACTGAAACAGCCGGCGTATTTTGCTTTTCCAAAAGTGCTTCCGTGTTCTGTTTTTCCGAAAGAACCGATTCGTTTTGTTTTTCCTGATCAGCCATTGTCCTCCTCCTCCTTTTTCAGGCCCTTCGTCAGCGCCACATTGATGATCATAATAAAGACAAAGAGCACCAGGCCGATGGTGAACAGAACCTGTCTGTGGGTGCCGGAGGCATAGCCCATCTCGGAGACGATTGCCGTCGTCAGGAAACGCACGGAATTGAACGGAAGCGGGAAATTGACCGAGGAGCCGGAAACCAGTGTGATGGCCATGGCCTCGCCGATGGCTCTTCCCACACCCAGGACAATCGCGGAAATGATGCCGGAGTGCGCGGCCGGAATGGTAACCTTGAAGATCGTCTGCACCGGACTCGCGCCCAGCGCCAGGGACGCGCTCCGCAGCTCCATGGGCACTGCTTTTAAAGAAGAAGTGCTCACATTGATCACGGTCGGCAGTATCATGATGGCCAGGACGATGACCGCAGAAATCAGGTTTGCGCCGCCCGTATACTGATGCGTGGTGCTGCCGGCGAAGACAAAACGCTCCAGCTTATACATCAGAGGTTTTAAAAGGTAAATGCCCAACAGTCCGTATACTACGGAAGGGATGCCCGCTAAAAGCTCCACCGCCGGCTGCACAACCTTCACCAGTTTCTTATTTGCTACCTCCGCGATGAAGACTGCGGTCAGAAGTCCTACCGGGACGCCCAGTAAAATAGCCAGGGAAGTACCGACAATGGATGTCAGAATGACCAGCGCAATACCGTATTTCGGCTCCGCCGCCGTCGGCGCCCACTCCGTGGAGAAGAGAATTTCCTTAATTCCCACGGTAAAGAAGGCCGGGAGTCCGTTTCTGACCATATAGATGCAGATAGCCGCAACAGCAACAATGGCCACGGCCGCGCAGACTGTAAAGATAATCTGTGCCGCGACCTCGGCCATTGCCCTGTCTTTTCTGCTTCCGTTGATCGAACCGCTTCCTTTTTCTAAAGTTTGCTTATTCATTGTTTCAATCCACCGTAATCAGACCAACCTCAACTGCGACTGCTTTGCCCTCGTCGCTGTACACAAAGTCAAACCATGCCTGAACCGCTTCGCTCTGCTCAGAGATTTCACCGTTGGTCGCCATGACGAAAGGTCTGCACAGGAAGTACTCACCTGCCACGATGTTTTCCTCAGTCGCCTCAACACCATCCAGCTTCAGGGCTGCAACAGTATCATTCAGGCTGTCTAAAGAAGCGTATCCGATTGCGCCCTCAGTTGCCGCTACAGTAGCAATCACAGCGCCGGTGGAGTCAAGCCCGGAAGCATATGCGCACGCATCCTCGATGCCTAAGAGCTCCTCAAAGGCTCCTCTTGTACCACTGCCCGCCTCACGGCCGATGACTACAATCGGAGTGTCGCTGCCGCCCAGCTCGGACCAGTTGGTGATCTCACCGGTATAGATGACAATCAGATCCTCCTGGCTTAAGTCTTCCACAGTGTTCGCCGGGTCAACCACAACCGCGATACCATCGATCGCCACGATGTTCTCTACCGCGCCGCTTTCCACTTCAGCATCCTTCAGATTTCTGGAAGAGTTACCGATATCTACGGAACCCGCGATTACCTGCTCAACGCCGGCGCCGGAACCAACGTACTCAGCGGTTACGGTAATATTGGGGTTGATCTCCGCATAGGTCTCGATCAGAGCGCTGACATATTTCTCCATGGATGTGGAACCGGACATGGACACCTTGCCGCTGACCTGTGTGGTCTCTTCAGCAACTTCTTCCGTTGCTTCCGCCTCAGTGGTCTCTTCGGTGCTTTCCTCAGTCGTGGTATTCTCCTCCACAGCCGCTTCCGAAGAACTGCTGGTACTGGTACTTGAGCCGGTAGAGCAGGCTGCCATGGACATTGCCATCGCCATTACAGTCGCAAACGCAACTACTTTTTTGAATTTCATTTTTTCCTCCTTTGACCCCGCACACTCTTGCAGACTGATGATATATATTCACACGCTTTCCGCATGTGTTTTCACACAGCTGCTGAGGTCTTTTCAACTATGTATTCTTTTTCGTGTACGAGTGCATTTTACAGCAGGAACCGTTTTACAAACTATCCCGCGAAGGTAAAATGAAAATGCGGAAATGTAAAATCAGCGTAATAAAAATACCTCCGGAAGTTTCCCTCCGGAGGCATCCTGTTTATTATTTTGTTGTCTACTGCGTCACCTGATTGCCTGTATACAGCTGGTAATACTTGCCCTTCTGCGCAATCAGCTCGTCATGATTGCCGCGCTCGATAATGCGGCCCATCTCCAGCACCATGATACAGTCGGAGTTTTTGATCGTGGACAGTCTGTGCGCGATGACAAAGGTGGTTCTGCCGGCCATCAGACGGTCCATGCCCTCCTGCACCAGACGCTCGGTTCTGGTATCGATGGAGGACGTCGCCTCATCCAGAATCAGCGCCGGCGGATTGGCCACGGCCGCTCTCGCGATTGCCAGAAGCTGTCTCTGTCCCTGAGAGAGATTGCTGCCGTCGCCGGTCAGCATGGTATTATAACCATCAGGCAGTCTGTCGATGAAGAAGTCCGCCCTGGCCAGCTTCGCGGCCTCGATGCACTCCGCGTCGGTAGCGTCCAGCTTGCCGTAACGGATATTGTCCATGACAGTGCCGGTAAACAGATGCGTATCTTGCAGCACCATCCCAAGGGAACGGCGTAGGTCGCCCTTTTTGATTTTATTGATATTGATACCGTCGTAACGGATCTTGCCATCTTGAATATCGTAGAAGCGGTTGATCAGGTTCGTGATGGTGGTCTTGCCGGCGCCGGTGGAACCGACAAAGGCAATCTTCTGGCCCGGTTCGGCATAAAGCTCGATATCATGCAGCACCATCTTGTCATCCGTGTAGCCAAAGTCCACATGATCCATCACCAGGTCGCCCTGTAAGAGCTGATAGGTGGTAGTGTCGGTATCCTTGTGATAATGCTTCCAGGCCCAGGTGCCGGTGTGCTCCTTCACCTCAATGACCTGCCCCACGTTGTTGACACGGGCATTGCACAGGCCCACATAACCGTCGTCAACCTCCGGCTCGGCATCCAGCAGATTGAAAATACGCTCCGCACCGGCCATGGCCATGATGATGGAATTAAACTGCATGGACACCTGGTTGATCGGCTGCCCCAGGCTTTTCACCAGCTGAAGGAAGGTAACCAGGGTTCCCAGCGTCACGCCCGCGATGCCGCCGCCCACGATCACCAGCGTACCGCCGATGGTCGCGCAAAGCACATAGCTTAAATTGGACAGCTGCGAATTGACCGGTCCCAGCATATTGGAGAACGCGTTCGCTCTGGTGGCATTCACCCGCAGATCCTCGTTCAGTTTATCAAACTTTTCAATCGCCTTGTCCTCATGGCAGAAGACCTTGACGACCTTCTGACCGGTCATCATTTCCTCGATATAACCGTTCAGCACGCCGAGTGCCTTCTGCTGACGGGTAAAGTACATACCGCTCCGTTTTGTCAATGCACGCACCGCGCCGACCATGACACAGACCATCACCAGCGCAATGCCGGTTAAAGGCAGGCTCAGCACAATCATGCTCACCACGGTTCCCACGATCGTAATGCTGCTGTTTAAAATCTGCGGAAGCGCCTGGCTGATCAGCTGACGCAGCGTATCGATGTCGTTGGTATACACTGACATGATATCGCCGTGCGCATGCGTGTCAAAATATTTGATCGGCAGGCTCTCCATATTGTCAAAGAGCTTGATACGCATATTCCTCAGCGTCCCCTGCGTCACATAAATCATCAGACGATTATAGGTAAAGCTGCAGGCCACGCCCAGCAGGTAGACAAAAGCCACGCTGATCAGCGCCGTTAACAGGCCGCTGAAATCCGGATTGTCCATCCCCAGTAACGGTGTAATGTAATCATCAATCAGGGAACGGATAAACAGGGTTCCCCGAAGGCTTGCCAGCGCGGAGCCCAGAATACAGACGACCACAACAATCAGATGTACCTTATATTCCTCCAGCAATACCCGAAAAATTCTTGTCAGAAGTTCTCCCATGCTTTTTTCTGTTTTGGGTCTGACCCCTATCGGTTGTCTCGGCATAATCAGTCACCTCCCACTTCATCGAAGTCGCCGCTTCCCTGGGTCTGGGACTCGTAGATGCTTCTGTAAATCTCATTGCTCTCCATCAGCTCCTCATGCGTGCCGAAACCATCCACATGACCGTCCTCAAGCACGATGATCTTATCCGCGTCCTCGATGCTGGACACTCTCTGGGAAATGATGAATTTGGTGGTATTGGGGATCTGCTCCCGGAACGCTTTGCGAATCTTGGCGTCCGTCGCGGTATCCACAGCGCTGGTGGAGTCGTCCAGAATCAGAACCTTCGGCTTTTTCAAAAGGGCTCTGGCGATACACAGACGCTGGCGCTGTCCGCCGGACACATTGGTGCCGCCCTGCTCAATATGAGTATTATATCCGTCTGGCATTCTCTGGATAAACTCATCCGCGCAGGCCATCTTACAGGCCTCAATGCACTCCTCTTCGGTGGCGTTCTCGTTGCCCCAGCGCAGGTTCTCTAAAATGGTGCCGGAGAACAACTGATTATTCTGGAGTACAACGGAAACCTCGTTTCGAAGCGTTTCCAGATCGTAGTCACGGACATTATGGCCGCCCACCATCACCTTGCCCTGGGTCACGTCGTACAGACGGCTGATCAGGTTGACCAGGCTGGTCTTGCCGGTGCCGGTGCCGCCCATAATACCGATGGTCTCTCCGGCTTTGACATGTATGTCAATATCGAAAAGCACATCCTTGCGGGCCGTCTTATGATAGGAAAAATAAACATGGCTGAAGTCAACACTGCCGTCCGGCACCTCAAAGAACGGATGCGGGGGATTGACCAGATCCGGCTCTTCATTTAAGACCTCCGCGATACGACGCGCGCTCGCGATGGCCATGGAAAGCATGACAAAGACCATGGAGAGCATCATCAGGCTCATCAGCACGCTCATACAGTACTGCAGCAGACTGGAAAGATTACCGGTCGTCATATTGCCGGCCACGATCATGTGTGCGGATACCCAGGAGAGAATCAGCATAACCGAATAGATGGTCAGCATCATCGCCGGATTATTGTAAGCGATGATCTTCTCGGCCTTGACGAACATTTTATAAATATTCTCCGCCGCGGATTTAAACTTTTTCTTTTCATAATCCTCACGGACGAAAGCCTTTACCACACGGATACCGGCGACATTTTCCTGCACGCTGGCGTTTAAGTCATCGTACCTGTCAAAAGTCTGGTCAAAATATTTCATGGCCGTTAAAGAAAGCACCACCAGAAGCGTTCCGAGCAGAATCGCCGCCACCAAAAACGCGCTGGCCACCGCCGGATTGATCATGAAGGAAAGGACCATCGCGCAGATCAAAGTGATCGGGGAGCGTAGGCACATCCGCAGAAGCATCATGTAGGCGTTCTGAATGTTGGTCACATCCGTGGTCAGCCTGGTCACCAGGCCGGCGGTGGAAAATTTGTCAATATTGGAAAAAGAATAGGTCTGGATTTTACGGTACATACCGTCCCTTAAATTGCTGCCAAAGCCCATGGCCGCCTGCGCACCGAAGTGCGCGGATCCCAGGCCGCAACAAAGACTGCCCGCGGCCATCAGAATCATCAGGCCGCCGTAAAGGAAAATCTTGGTCAGATTTCCCGCTTCAATGCCCTGATCGATGATCGCAGCAGTCACCAGAGGAAGCGCCGTTTCCAGAGCCACTTCACCGATAGTACACAAGGCAGTAATAATGGAGACATTCCTGAACTGCCCTATGTACTTTGCAAGTGTTTTAAGCATATGATTTCCTCCCTGCATCATTATTCGCACGGGCAGCAGGCCAGACAGCCGCGCCCGCACGGATGATTATTTTCTGGTGATTATTCTATGCTATCTTTGTGATGAAATCAATAGAGGCTTTATGAATTTTTTATTAAGTCAATCGCTTGCGATTAAATTGAAGGGTGTTTGCAAAAGGGTCGCGGGGAATAAATAAACTGTCTCGCTCATGCTGCGCTGGGCATTCCGATGAGCCTATGGGCAAGGCAATCATGTTCATCAGAGGCTTCCACGATTACCTATAGTCTCATCTCCATAGCGCAAAAATCGCTTGACAGTTTATTTATTCCCCGCTCGGTTATACAAAGCTTAAATAATCAAAATTTCTTTACATCTACATTTGAACTCACGCAACCGCTGCAGCTACTGCACCCATGGCTGCAGCCGGCGCAGCCCTTGCCGGATTTTTTATCCTTCCAGATGCTGCGGACTGCCAGCGCCACGATGACAAGGAGTATGAGTCCGACAATGACATTTCCCATTATGCTTTCGCCGTTCCTTTCACTACCGCCTTTTTGCCATCATGATCCGGCATGGGGCGGAACAACAGATACACAAAGCCGACAATCAGGGCGATGGCTACGACGGTAAAGATACCAAAGCCGCACTCGCCGGTGAACAGGCCCATGATCCGATAGACAACCAGGGAGACACAGTAGGCCAGGCCGCACTGATATCCGATGGCGATCCAGAACCACTTCATATTATTCATTTCCCGCTTGATGGCGCCCATGGCCGCGAAGCAGGGGGCACACAAAAGGTTGAATAACAGGAAGGAGTAGCCAACCGCGGTGGTAGAGCCGTTGGAGGCAAAGGCTGCCGCCATATTTTCCCATACAGATCCGTCGCCGTTCGCGTAGAGGATACCCAGGGTGCCTACGATATTTTCCTTCGCTACCAGGCCGGTGATGGAGGCCACAGCCGCCTGCCAGTTGCCCCAGCCCTGCGGAATAAAGATCCAGGCGATGGCGTTGCCGATCGCTGCCAGGATACTGTAATCGATCTCATCCTCCGCCAGCATCCGGAAGCCATCCTCAGCGAAGCCGAAGTAGGTGGTAAACCAGACGATGATGGTGGACAGAGTGATAATGGTGCCTGCCTTCTTGATGAAGGACCAGCCGCGCTCCCAGGTGCTTCTTAAGATCGCGCCGATGGTGGGCAGGTGGTAGGCCGGCAGCTCCATAACGAACGGAGCCGGATCACCGGCAAAGAGCCTGGTTTTCTTTAAAATCACACCAGAGCAGATGACTGCCGCCACACCCATGAAGTAAGCGCCGGTCGCGATAAACGGATTGCCTCCAAGCAACGCGCCCACGATCATCGCGATAAACGGTACTTTCGCGCCACAGGGGATGAAGGTAGTGGTCATAATGGTCATCTTGCGGTCCTTGTCGCTCTCAATGGTACGGCTGGCCATGATGCCGGGCACGCCGCAGCCCATGCTCACGAGCATCGGGATGAAGGACTTGCCAGAAAGACCGAACCTGCGGAAAATCCGATCCAGAATGAAAGCGATACGGGCCATGTAGCCGCAATACTCCAGAATGGCAAGTAAGAAGAACAGCACCAGCATCTGCGGAACAAAGCCCAGCACCGCGCCGAGACCGGCGACAATGCCGTCAAGGATCAGGCCGCGCAGCCATGCCGCATCGCAGTGCAGCACATCCAGCAGGCTCTCGATAGCTGCCGGAATACTGGGGACGAAAATACCGTAGTCCGCCGGATCCGGAGCCTCATAGCCATACGCCTCCAAAACCGCTGCCGCTTCGATCAGGTCATCGTAGGAAGCCTCCTCTTGCAGAACCTCCAGCGTTTCCTCGTCCTCTACCTCGTAAACGATCTCAGCACCCTCACTGTACAGAGCGGTCAGTTCCACAACCGCCGCTGCTGCCGCGTCCGGATCATACTCGTCCGCTTCCTCGTCGATTGCTTCCAGAATCTCATCAACCCCGGCGTCCTCGGCAAAGCCGGTCACGATCTCAGCGGCTCCGCCGTATTCCTCCGCGACCTCCTCATAGTCCGCCGTGCCGATCCCGAAGAGGTGAAAACCGTCACCGAACAGATTATCATTCGTCCAGTCGGTAGCCGCTGCGCCGATGGTGCTCATGGCGATATAATAAACCAGGAACATCACCACTGCAAAGATCGGCAGTGCCAGGATACGGTTCGTCACAACACGGTCAATCTTATCGGAAATTGTCAGCTTTTCTTTATTAGACGCTCTTTTCGCGCATTTGTCAATAATGGAAGAAATATAAGTATAGCGCTCGCCGGTGATCACGCTCTCGGCGTCGTCATCGAAAGCATCCTCCACCGCTTTGATCTCGGCAGAAACATCCGGCGCCTTCGTCATCTGCTCCGCGATCTTTTCATCGCCCTCTAAAAGCTTTAAGGCAAAGAAGCGCTTCTGCGCATCCGCTACATCGCTCCCCAACTTTGCCTCGATAGAGCTTAACGCGTCCTCGACCTTTTTGTCAAAAGTATGTACCACTTTCTGCGGTACGCCTGCCTTCGCCGCTTCCACAGCCAGGTTGACCGCCTCAGTCACACCTGTTCCCTTTAACGCGGAGATTTCCACAGCCTTGCAGCCCATCTGCTGCGCCAGCTTATCCACATAGATCTGGTCGTCGGATTTCTCCACCAGGTCCATCATGTTGACCGCCATCACCACTGGGATGCCCAACTCCAGAAGCTGAGTCGTCAGATAAAGGTTGCGCTCCAGGTTCGTGCCGTCGATGATGTTTAAAATCGCGTCCGGACGCTCGCCGATCAGATAATTTCTGGCCACCACTTCCTCCAGTGTATAAGGGGAAAGGGAATAAATACCGGGAAGGTCCATGATGGTCACATCGGAATGACCTTTTAGTTTGCCTTCCTTTTTTTCCACTGTCACGCCCGGCCAGTTTCCCACATACTGGTTGGAGCCGGTCAGCGCATTGAACAATGTCGTTTTGCCGCTGTTCGGGTTGCCGGCAAGTGCAATTTTAATTGCCATTTTTTCCTCCTCTTGGTTATGTTAAACTAACCCATTCATTTAAAAATAAGCTGCTCCCGCAGCCTGCGCAGGTTCCAGTGCCGCTTAGACTCTCAGATCCGTCTTTGCAGCAGCCGGCGCAAAACCATCTACTCTACCTCAATCATCTGCGCGTCCTCTTTTCTGAGAGACAGCTCATAGCCGCGCACGGTGACTTCCACCGGATCACCCAATGGGGCAACCTTGCGTACATAAACCTGAGCGCCCTTCGTGATGCCCATATCCATGATACGGCGCTTAATCGCTCCGGACCCGTTCAGCTTCACAACGGTCACGGTGCTTCCTACCGGCACCTCTTTCAATGTCTGCATACTCTTCTCCTTCCTCTCACAAATCTGTCCATCAGACCAGAACGTTCAATCAAAACCCGGTCAATCAGACTTAAAACGACACTCTCCTCAAGACAGCTCTGCCCTCCGGCAAAACTATGCCACCAGAATCTTGCTGGCAAGCCCTCTGTCGAGTGCAATCCGGGTCCCCTTGATCATCAGAATCATGCCGCCTGCATTCTGTCCGACCACTTCCACCTCTGCGCCCGGAGCAAATCCCATATCCTGCAGGTGACGAATTACCTCATCCTTGCCGTGGATGCTGGCCACTTTACGCTTCTCCCCCACGCTCATCAATGCCAAAGCCATCATGTGTCCTCCTTTGTCTTTTATCGTTTCGCAACTATGTAACAGACAAATCAGTCTGCGGCAGAGACAGCCGCCTTTAAGCGGAATCCTGTTGTTAAGTGTCGCTAACTTTTCATCTCCTTGATTATATGCTTGAAGTTAGTCAATGTCAACTAACTTTTTCACAGATTTGCCACAAATCCTGCCGGATATTTGTGGCATTTTACAAATTTTACCAGGCAATCACTTCTTTTTGAATAACGAAAATCCCTTCTTTTTTTCATACGGCTCCACCTTTACATCCAGCACCCGATACCCATCCGCCTTCACGGCCGCTTTGATCCTGGCAATATCAGGCGTCTCGTCCATGATGATTTCCGCCCTTCCCTCCGTATGGGAAGACGAAACCTTCACCTTCTCCCCGCAGACTTTGCGGATCGCGTCGTTGACATGAGCCTCGCACATGCCGCACTGCATGCCGTCGATTTTCAGTGTAATTTTATTCATGAAATATGTCCTTTCTTCTTCCGCTGAGCAGGTTAATCCTGCGCTGAAGTATGCTTTTCCCCGCGGAAATATGTTATTCTGCGCTAAAACATGTTCTTTTTCCCAGGTTCGCTTTGATGCGGGTTAGTTTGCAAAAACTAACTGTATGCTATTATAACATCATTCTTTTTCCTGTCAATCAGGAATTTCGTCTGCCGACACAATCATTTGCGTCTGTCATATCATACTACAACAAGACCTCATAATAAATCAGCGGCGAAATCAGGTGATTGCCGACTCTCTCACAGCAGCATATTGTATACGCAGAAAGCCGCAGGCTGTTGCACCTGCGGTTTCCTGTGTTTATAAGGGAAAAGAAAAACTGTCAATCCTGTTTCAGGCTTCTTTTGACTCGGTCAGAAGCATCATGATCTCATTGCTGCGGGAAATAAAGCGCGCCATCTCATCGCCTTCCAGCGGCGCGTGCTGAATCTTAGCCAGATCATACAGCTGCTCACAGATGGTCTTCGCGTTCTTGCTGTCCTCATTTGCCAGCACATATTTCACAAGCGGATTAGCGGAATTTAAGATCAGTGTCTCATCCTCCTTGCCCAGATCGCCCATGCTCATGCCGTTCGCCGCGTACATTTTCATCATATCCTGCATCCGGCGGCTATCCTCGGGTACCGTAATTAAAGACGCGACCTTGGAGTTACGCAGCTTTTCCACCTTGACCGTCAGATTGTCCTTCTTGATGGTCTTTTTCATCAGCTTGCTGATGATCTCTGTCTTGGCGGCCAGATCCTCTTGCGTCTTTTTGCTGGTCTTCGCTTTCAGGCTCTCAGTCAGGTCAGCGTCGATTCGCTTGAAATGAATCCCCTCGTTCTTGCTCTCCAGCTGAGAGATGAAGGGCTGATCAATATTTTCATTCAGAATCACCGCGTCCATCTTCGCGCCCTGGAACATGCGGATATACTGGGCCTGCTGACGCTCGTCGGTGACATAATAGATGGTTTTGTCCTTACTCTCTTCCTCGTCTGCAGCCTCATCTTCAGGACTCACCTCATCAGAAGTTTCCGCTTCCTGTTCCGATGTCTCTTCGTCAGTCTGTTCCCCGCCGTCCGGCACCTCAGTTACTACCTTAGCCTCGACCGTGTTGCCATTCTCATCTACCGCGTTTTCTGTCTTTTCGCTGTCAGCTTCCTCCTCGTCCACGTCGATGGGTTTCACCTCCAGGCACTCCGGCAGGGTCATATAATGACCGTCCAGGTTCTTGAACAGAATGTAATCCGTCATCTTCTCGCAGAATTTATCGTCTTTCAGGCAGCCATATTTAATGAAGGGGCTGATATCGTCCCAGTATTTTTCATAGGACTCCTTGTCGGTCTTGCACATGCCGGCCAGCTTATCCGCCACCTTCTTGGTGATGAAGTCACTGATCTTTTTCACAAAGCCGTCGTTCTGCAGGGCGGATCTGGACACGTTCAGCGGCAGATCCGGGCAGTCGATCACACCCTTTAAGAGCATCAGAAATTCCGGAATGACTTCCTTAATATTATCCGCCACGAAGACCTGATTATTGTACAGTTTGATGGTGCCCTCGATGGAGTCGTACTCGGTATTGATCTTCGGGAAATACAGGATGCCCTTTAAATTAAACGGATAATCCATGTTCAGGTGGATCCAGAACAGCGGCTCCTTATAATCATGGAAAACCGTGCGGTAAAATTCCAGATAATCATCTCTGGTGCAGTCGTTGGCGTTCCTGGTCCAGAGCGGATTGGTGTCATTCAATAACTCCGGACGTCTCTTAATCTTTACCTTCTCCTCATCGCCTTCCTTTTCGGGAGCGATGGTCTCCACAACGACATCGGAATCCAGCTTCTCAGAGGTTTTAATGGTCTGGGTGGCATCGTCATCCTTCTTGGAGAGATAAATCTCGATCGGCATGAAGGAGCAGTATTTTTTGAGCACTTCTCTTGCCTTGTACTCATTGCAGAACTCCAGGCAGTCCTCATTCAGAAAGAGCGTGATGGTGGTGCCGACTTCCGCTTTGTCGCCGTCCTCCATGTCAAACTCCGTGCCGCCGTCGCACTCCCAGTGCACAGCCTTCGCACCCGCCTGATAAGAGAGGGAATCAATGTGTACCTCATCCGCCACCATAAACGCGGAATAAAAGCCCAGGCCGAAATGTCCGATGATCTGGTCGTCGTTGGTCTTATCCTTATATTTCTCCACGAAATCCGCGGCGCCGGAGAAGGCGATCTGGTTGATGTATTCATCTACCTCCTCTGCGGTCATGCCCAGACCGTTATCACAAAACGCGATCGTTTTCGCCTTGGGATCCACGACCACATCGATTCTGGCCTTATAATCCAGGGGCAGCTCGTACTCACCCATCATGTCCAGCTTCTTTAACTTGGTGATGGCGTCGCAACCGTTGCTGATCAGCTCACGGTAGAAGATATCCTGGTCGCTGTAAAGCCATTTCTTAATAATCGGGAAAATATTGTCACTGTTAATCGAAAGATTGCCTCGCATATATGCCTCCTTAACTTCTATTCACAAATTACGTTCATTTTAGACCCCAGCCAAAAAAAAGTCAACAAAAATATTAGCACTCAACCGTGTTGAGTGCTAATATTTTGATGAATCAAATCTAAAATTTCTGTGAAGCAGTGTGAACAGCCTGTCATTCAGTCCTCAAAAACAGGCTCGTAATCCTCAGTCACCTGCTCATAAATATCAAGGAAAAGAATCTCCCCGATGGCATCATAGTCCGCCAGTTCAAACGCGTCCAGAACCTCTTCATTGACCTCTGGTTCCAGATCCGCCGCGAACGCGTCGTAGGTTTCCCCGAACGCTTCCGCCTTGCGCTGCTGCAGGATCGTCTGCTTATTGGCGTCGGTGGCTTCTCTGTCAAGGGTAGAGATGCACTTGATGATATGGTAACCGTGGCTTGTGACGGTGACGTGGCTGATTTCTCCGGTTTCCAGCTCAAATGCAGTATTCTCGAAGCTCTCCTCCATCTCGCCCTTGCCGAAGGAGTAGGTGCTCTTCGTATCCTCATTGTATTTGGAAACGAGGCTGTCAAAGTCTTCTCCCGCCTCGGCAAGCGCGCGGATCTCCTCCGCCTTGGTATAAAGGCTCGACTTTTCCGCCTCGCTCATCTCCTGACGGTTTCCGTTCTCGTCCACGGTATAGGTCTTTAGCAGAATGTGCTGTACTGTCACAACTCTGGCTTCATCGTCACTGATCTCCGGATTGACGTCCTTGATCAGATAGGCATAGAGTTTGTCCGATAACAGCCGTTCCTCATAAAGTGCAAGCACCTCTGTGCCGTCGTCATCGACGCCCATCACTGTAAGTGTATCCTCAGAAACACTGCTCATGAACTGTTCCGCTGCCGTTTCAGCTAATGCCTCTTCCTCCTCATTCAGAGTCAGGCCATAATCCGCGGCCAGCAGATGCATCACCTTCAGGCGGGCCAGCTGCGCCAGCGCCAGGTCCTTGCAATGGTCTAACAAAGTGGAGTCGTCACCGGTATCGAGGTCCCAGAAGTCCGCCCCGGAAACGCGCGCGGAATCCCAAGCAATGGAATAAAGGTAGAGCGCAAATTCAGCGGAGGAAGCCTTTTCGTCTCCGATACGGAAAACGTCATTTTTGCCAAGGCCCGCCGTCAACACCACTTTGCTCCCGCAGCCCGCACAGGAACACACAAGCAGGGCTGACAGGAGCAAAGGTAAAATCGTCTTTTTGATTTTGTCACGCATACGCTTATTTGATCACGTGAATCCAGCCCTCGGGCGCCTCGATACGGCCCATCTGGATGCCGGTCAGGGTGTCATAGAGTTTCTTTGTGATCGGACCCATCTCGGTCATGCCGCTCGGCAGGCAGATCTCTCTGCCGTGGTCCACAATCTTACCAACTGGGGAAATCACTGCCGCGGTGCCGCAGAGACCGCACTCGGCCATATCATCTACCTCAGAGAAGAGTACCTCTCTCTCCTCCACCTCAAGTCCCAGATAGTGCTGCGCCACATAAATGAGAGAACGTCTGGTGATGGAAGGCAGAACGGAATCGGACTTCGGCGTCACGACCTTGCCGTCCTTCGTCACAAAGAGGAAGTTTGCGCCGCCGGTCTCCTCTACCTTCGTGCGGGTAGCCGGATCCAGGTACATATTCTCATCAAAGCCGTTGGCGTGCGCGGTCACGATGGCATGAAGGCTCATGGCATAGTTTAAGCCGGCCTTGATATTGCCGGTGCCGTGCGGAGCCGCGCGGTCGAAGTCACTGACACAGATGGTCAGGGGCTTGGCGCCGCCCTTGAAATACGGGCCTACCGGGGTCACCAGAATACGGAACTGATACTCGTCCGCCGGCTTGACGCCGATCACGGGATTGGAACCGAAAATATAAGGACGGATGTACAGAGTCGCGCCTGACCCGTAGGGCGGAACGGAAGCCTCATTGGCTGCCACCACCTGCTCCACAGCGTCTAGGAAACGCTCCTTCGGAAATACAGGGATCTCCAGTCTCTTCGCGCTGTTTTCCAGGCGCTCCGCGTTTAAGTCCGGACGAAAGGTCACGATATGTCCGTCCTCTGTGGTATATGCCTTCAGTCCCTCGAAAACCGTCTGCGCATACTGCAGTACGCCCGCACACTCATTCAATACGATATTCGCGTCCGTGGTGATCGCGCCTTCGTCCCAGGCACCGTTTTTATAATTAGATACATAGCGGTAATCACTTTCAATGTATCCAAAACCAATGTTGGACCAGTCAATATTTTTCTTTTCCATTTTACGGTTTCTCCTTGTATATTTAGGATTTATTTTGTGTTTCAGAGCCGGACATTTGTCCTTCCCCGAAGCTTTTTTCATTATCTACCTTTTACAGGGAAAAGTCAATAACTTTAGGCTTCAATACATACATTCACTGCTCTCATGCATCACTCAGAAATTCTGTAAAAAATGCGTTTTACATCTTACTTTTTCCCTTCAGATATCCTCATGGAATGTAATATAGCTTTTATCCGGGAAGGAATATTCGCCCCTGTAATTAGAGGCATTATAGAAAGGATATTTCACAGGATGATACGTGCTCTGTACCGGGGTGTCATCCGGAAACGCTACCGCACGCAGACCGTTTCCGTCATCATCTGTGCATATTCCTTTATGTGCAAACTCGGACAAACTGACTTTTACTTTTCAATTCTCTGATATGTCCTGAAATAATAGGGAATGTCAAAGTAGGTCATCTCATCGCTTTCCTCAGTCATGGTCCACTCCGGATCCTGATCCAGATTCGGAAAATACGCGTCCACCTCGTAACAGTGATCAATCATGGTTACATAAGCGGTATCGCAGTATGGAAGGAGCTGACGATACATGCTGTCACCTCCTGTAACATAAACGGATTCGGAAGGATAGTTCTTAAGCTCTTTTTCCAGTTCTTTAAGAGAATGCAGCACGATGGCGTCCTTTACCGTGTATTCCGGATTACGAGACAGAATGATATTGGTGCGGTTGGGAAGCGGACGGCGCTGCGGGAAGGTGTCCATGGTCTTACGTCCCAGGACGATGACGTTGCCCGTGGTACGGGCACGGAAATTGTTTTTCTGGTCGTTGGGGATGCTGACTAAGAGCTTTCCCTTATTGCCGATGGCCCAGTTTGCATCGACTGCTACAATTAAATTCATGGTGATTCCTTTCTCTACACAGCAACGGGAATGTCTTTGATCTGCGGATGCGTCTCATAGCCCTCCACCTTCACGTCATTTTTGGTGAACTGATAGAAATCATGAATGTCAGGGTTTAACCAGAAAGTCGGCGCGGGCAGCGGTTCCCTGGAAATCAGTTCTTTGATCAGCGGCACATGGCGGTCATAAATGTGGGCGTCCGCGATGACGTGAACCAGCTCTCCCACCTCCATATCGCAGACCTGCGCCAGCATGTGCACCAGCACCGCGTACTGCACCACGTTCCAGTTATTGGCGGTCAGAACGTCGTTGGAACGCTGATTTAAGATGGCGTTCAGGGTCAGCTTCTCATGCCCCGGCTTCTGCGTCACATTAAAGGTCATGGAGTAGGCGCAGGGATAAAGATTCATCTCATGCAGATCCTGATGCACATAGATATTGGTCATGATGCGGCGGCTGAAAGGGTTGTGCTTCAGATCATAAATCACCCTGTCAACCTGATCCATCATGCCCTCTTTATATTGATGCTTCACGCCCAGCTGGTAACCGTAGGCCTTGCCGATCGAGCCGTCCTCGTCAGCCCACTCGTCCCAGATATGGGAATGCAGGTCATGCACATTGTTGGACTTTAGCTGCCAGATCCAGAGCAGCTCGTCCGTGCAGGATTTTAACGCCGTCCTGCGCAGCGTCATGATCGGAAATTCCTCGCTTAAATCATAACGGTTCACTACACCGAATTTTTTGATCGTGTAGGCCGGCGTGCCATCCGCCCAGTGGGGGCGCACCTTCTCTCCCTGTGTGTCGGTGCCGTTCTCCAGGATATCCCGGCACATGTTGATAAAAATATGATCCGCACGACTCATTTTGCTTCCTCCATTCAATAGTATCCCAGAAGCCTGCAGACCCCATACAGAATCAGCAGGTGCGCGGGATAAAAGATATAAAAGAAATATTTCGGCTGCTTTCCACGGGTCCCGTTATAAGCCCGGATCGCAAAGATGCCCGGAAAACCGAAAATTTCAATTTCCTGCATGATTGTCATGATCGCCACACCCGCGGCGGCGGCCAGCGTTTTCCTGTCATGCAGCAGATAAAAGGCGTAAATCACGGCAACGCCCCAGCCACCGTAATCTGTATTCAGAACCTCCGCCAGCAGGGCCGCGGGAACGACCGGCAAAAGGCCGGTCAGAAAGCGAAGCAGCCAAATGGCCGACGGAGATATTGTGTCCATCTCCACAAACCTGCTGCGCAGTCGGTTCCACAACCCTTCCGCAAGCCACAGAGCCATCAGGCCGATTGCGAGCGTCAGGAATACATTCTGAAAATCCGTCTCCAGCAGAGTATTATAAAAAGCAAGATCAAACGGAATCTCGCTCACCAGCGCAAATAAAAGCAGATTGCGCAGATATCGTCCCCTGCTCCTGGTATGATAAAAACCTTCCACCAAAAGAAAGCAATACACCGGAAAAGAAAACCGTCCGATACAGCGTAAAACCCAGTACAGATAATATGCTGCCATGTACGCGCTGTAATCAAATACTTCAGACCCGGCGGCGCTCGCTGCAGCGGCGGCGGCCACCCGATTAAAATGCTGCAGTGCCACGGTCGCGCCGATATGATCGATCAGCATACAGATGATCGCCATCCACTTCAGCGCGGCGCCGCTTAAGCCTTTCTTTCTGTTCATAAAATGCGCTTTTCCTCCCGCAGCACCTTTCCCAGATCCCTGTCACCTGCAGTGCCGTCATTGCGACAATCGTATCACAGGCACAGCATTTTGGCAATCAAAAAAGGACATTTTCATGCCCCTCTTTTTTCCTTCGCCTGTTTTTCCTGCAGCTCAGAGAGCGTGTAAATCACAGATTTCACAATCTCCTGATACTCCGGATTCAGTACGTCATATTTCGCGAATTCCACGTCGTACTTTTCCATGTAGTAGGAGATCCTGTCCCTGCTGGCCTGATTGTATTTTTCATCGCTCAGACCCAGCAGATAATCCACGGAAACATTGTAATATTTGGAAAGCCTGACCAGAAGATCGACAGGAATCATATCTCCCTTTCCTTCGATCCGGCTGATCGTCTGCTGCGATGTCCCAATCTCATCAGCCAGTCTTTCCTGTGTCAGTCCCCTGTTGCACCGAAGATCCTTTAATCTTCCCATCCCGTTTCCTCCCTTGTGTCCGGTATCATGTCGTTTGGCCGTATTGCTGACATTCACGGCTCTCCTTGGTGAGACGCCCTTCGGATACACCGACATGCGCAAAAGCATCCGACAGGCTGTCCGTGAATGGTAACTCTGGTTTTACAGTATACCAGAATACAGGAAGAATGGTAATTGAGTTCACAGTAGTTGTGTACTTAATTGTGTGGTTTATATATCGTCTTTTTCAGCGCGGAATCTGCCACGGCGGCCTCACCCGGAACACGCTCTGTTGCGCCGCATGTTCCGCTACGGCTGCGTGATCACTTCGCCGTTTAAGACTGCCTGTATCAGTTCCTTCGCCTCGGCTACCGTACTCTCATCCGGAATCATAACATACGCGCTGGCGCTCATGGACCAGGGAACCGCGGTGGAGCCTGTTCCGTCCACACTGTAGCTGATAATATCCCAGTCGCTCCCGCTTTTTAACTGATCGCTCACCAGGGAGGCAATCAGGTCATAAGGGACGCTGGTTTCAAAATTATCCTCCGCCGCTGCCAGCAGGGAACTGTAAGATCTCAGAATCTCAGGGGAAAGGGCCTTATTGATGATCGCTTTGATCAGCTCCATCTGGTTTTTGCCTCTCTGGCGGTCGCCGGTGCTGAAGGCATAGCGCTCTCTGGCAAATAAAAGCGCCTCCTCGCCATTCACGTCATTGTACCCCTGTGAAAAATACAGACTGCTGTCGAAGCTGGACTGAAAGGCGTATTCCGAATACACGGACACACCGCCCAGCGCGTCCACAATCTCCTCAAAGCCATCAAAGCTGACCCTGAAATAATAATCCACGTCCACATCATAGAGCATGGCCAGCGTGTCCATGGAAACACCGACGCCATAAATGCCGGCGTGCGTCAGTTTATCCTTTGCTCCGTCTGAAATGGAAAGCTCCACATAATAATCCCGCGGTGTGGATACCAGTAATACCTGATGCGTCTGCGTATTGACCACCGCCAGAATATTCACATCGCTGCGGCTTTTGGCTACCAGGCCGTTACGGCTGTCAATGCCGCTGATATAAACAACAAAGGCAGTGTTTGATGCCGCGCTGTCTGAGGTATTGACACGAACTGTCTCCACCGCGCGCACCGTGGTAATCTCCCTGATCCGGTCGGTGATATCCTCATATCCCTCGATCTCCTCCAGAACGTCCAGATAAGCCGAATTCATAAGTATCGCACGGCTTTCCTGCGCGTAGAGTGAATCCACGAGGGAAATCAGTCCGCTGTATTCCATGGTCGAGATCTCGGTATCCAGCTCCTCATTCAGCTGCGCAACCGCTTCATCCGTGGCGGTTCGGTCCTGCGCGGCCAGAATACCGAAGGTTGACTCCGACAGGTCATTTAATGTCTCTGCATTATCCTCCACAAGAACATAAACGCAGACATTCGTCACCTCTGTCTGGACCCCTGTAATGGCGCTGAGCGTGCCCGTCAGCTGTCCCAGCACGGCAATACACAAGCAAAGCACCGCGCCGGACAACAGGCTTAAAAAGAATGCCGAACCGAAATGCCGCCTTTTCGCGAGCGAGCGGATCAGAAGCACCAGCAAAAGCGACAAAAATACCACCACCGCCAGATACTGAGCCGGCACCATGCGGGAGTATATCAGCAGGCCGTCAAAGACCAGCACGATCAAAAACATGATGACCGTCAGAATCCGGCCAGGGATGGAAAGTTTTTTCTTTTCTTTTTTATGACTCATATCCTGTACTGCTTACGGTTTGTTTAATAATTCTCCGCGTGAATCTCAAAATAGCTCTGTGGATGGTTGCAGGTCGGGCAGATCTCAGGCGCCTTGGTGCCTACCACAATGTGGCCGCAGTTGCGGCATTCCCACACCTTGACCTCGCTCTTTTCAAAGACCTGCGCGGTCTCGACATTGTGCAGAAGCGCGCGATATCTCTCCTCATGATGCTTCTCAATGGCAGCAACCAGGCGGAACTTCGCCGCGAGCTCCGGAAAGCCCTCTTCCTCGGCGGTTTTCGCAAAACCGGCGTACATGTCGGTCCACTCGTAATTCTCACCCTCGGCCGCGGAAAGCAGGTTCTCAGCGGTATCGCCGATGCCGCTTAACTCCTTAAACCACATTTTCGCGTGCTCTTTCTCATTATCGGCTGTCTTTAAAAAGAGTGCCGCAATCTGCTCATATCCCTCTTTCTTTGCCACGGACGCAAAGAAGGTGTATTTGTTTCTCGCCTCAGACTCGCCCGAAAAAGCGGTCATCAGATTTTTCTCAGTCTGGGTTCCCTCATACTTGCTCATAACACATTCCCTCCATATTTCCATGATAGATGAATAAGTGACAAAAGGATACGATCTCGAAGCCGCGTCATGACAGATGAAAGCCCGTCCCGAAATCCTTTTGTCCCTTGTATCACATTCTTCTGTATTCTGTCAAGGAAATATTCTATAAAAATCTGTTGACGTAACCGGCCCACCCGGGTTACAGTAGAAAAAAGAGTTTCATGCTGGGAAGTCGCGAGGGAAATACTATGTTCGGCAAAAAAACAGTCAGATCGAAGTCCTATGACCGGGAAAATTATAAACCCGCCTTAAAATGTAGCATCTGCACCGGTGAACAGACCGCCGGATTTTTAGAAGTTCACACCGGTCAGTTTGAGGATATCATGCTCATCCGCGGTCAAAAAGATCTGGATGAATTCATCGCGGCCTATCACCTGGATCCGTCGGAGATTACCAAAATATACTGATTTACCTGCGTACTCCCACGCTTTTCTCTGCGGATCAAACGGCACGGCAATTCTCCTTTCAGTCGGCATGCCTGCTTCAGGCCATCATCCCGCCCGCCATGCTGCCTCCCGCGCAGGCGAAAAGCACCGGCAGCACGGCTCCCGTGTCAAGCGTTCCTCCCTGAAAGATCAGACTGACAAGCAAAATCAGCACAAACCAGGTTCCTCCGGACAAAAGTCCCCAGAGGAACTTTCTTTCTCTTTTCTGTTTTCCCATGACAAAGCCGCAGGCAAAGGCCGCCAGAAAATGAACGGCATAGATTACCTTCCGCACAGTTTCCTCCTGCGGCGAGAAGCGATCCAGCCAGACCGCCGCCAGCAAAAGCAGCACGGCCGCTGTGAGCAGGGCCGGCAGAATGGACAGCGCCATGGACTTAAACAGACCTCTCCGGCTCCGTCCTGCAATTCTTTTTTCCATACCTTCTTCGTAAAATCCTCATAAAATTCTTATGAATATTGTATGCGGACGCGGGTTCATTCTTGACAAAAATCACAGAAAACTGTATAGTTACAAAAAATATTTTTTCAAGGAGAAAGTTTTGGACTCGTCAAGTGCCACACAGTTGGTCGCCATATTTGTTCTTTTGCTCTTATCGGGCTTCTTTTCCAGTGCCGAAACCGCTCTGTCCAGCATGAACAGGGTGCGGATTCAGGCGCTGATCGAGGACGGCAACAAAAAAGCCGTCGTTCTGGATCAGATCATCACTCAGTACAGTAAAATGCTCAGCACCATCCTGGTTGGCAACAACCTGGTCAATATCGCCATGTCCGCTATCACCACTACGCTGGTAGCAAGGGTATTCGGCAGCATCTATATCGGCGTCGGCACAGGCGTACTGACGTTGCTGGTACTGCTTTTCGGAGAAGTCACCCCGAAAACGCTGGCCAAGGTATATGCAGAGAAACTGGCGCTCGCCTACGCTCCCATCATACATAAACTGATGATCATCCTGACACCGGTCATCTTTGTGGTGGATCATCTGTCTTCTCTTTTCATGCGCATTCTCCATCTGGACCCCAACGCGAAGCCCTGCTCCATCACGGAGACAGAATTAAAAACTTACGTGGCCGAGAGCCATAAAGAGGGCGTCATTGAGACAGAAGAGAAGGATATCATTTATAATCTTTTCAGGTTCTCTGACGCGGTGGCCAAAGACGTGATGGTGCCCCGCATCGACATGGTGACCGTCTCCAAAGACGCAACCTACGAGGAAGTAATGTCGCTCTTCCGCGATCATATGTATACCCGTTTGCCCGTGTACGATGAGGAGCCGGACAATATCATCGGTGTCATCAATATCAAGGATTTCGTATGGAAGGATCCGGAAAATGACTTTCATGTCAGTGATATTCTGCGGGAAGCACATTATACCTATGAGTATAAAAAGACCGCGGATCTGATGCTGGAAATGCGTGAGAAAGCCCAGCACGTGTGTTTCGTGCTCAGTGAGTACGGTTCCTGTGTGGGTATGGTGAGTATGGAGGACCTGCTGGAGGAAATCGTGGGGGATCTGCGGGATGAATATGATGAGGATGAAGAGGAACGGCTGATCGAAGTATCAGAGCATCAATACCTGGCAGCCGGCTCCATGAAGATCTCGGACGTCAACCATATACTGGGCACGGAAATGTCCAGCGAGGATTATGACAGTGTGGCCGGCCTGATCATCGGTCAGCTGGACCGTCTCCCGGAGGCGGGGGAAACAGTCACGCTAGATGGCGGCATTGTCCTGGAAGTCAGGGAAATCAGTGAAAACCGCGTAGCACAGGTGCTGATCCGCCTGCCTGAAAAAGAGGAAGAAAATACTGAACAGGTACAGGATAACGACAGTAAAAAAATAATACTATTTTAACCCCAGGAACGCGGCGCTTGCGCCGCGTTTTCCATTTGTGGCGCGGTGAGAAAAGATCAGCTGTGGGTTGCAGCAGGTGCAGATGTCCGCGACCGCAATCTGTTCACGCGGAATGCCGGCATGCAGGAACGTCTGCAGGTTGGCCTGGCGCAGGTCAAGCTGGTATTTCCCGCTTCGCTTTCCGGGGCGCATGATGGCCTCCCGATATCGAATTCCGGTTTGTTCTTCGATCTTTCCCGCAAATCCTTTCTGAAATTCTGTATCCAGTTCCGCTCCCACTTCATAGCAGTCTCCGCAAATGCAGGGGCCGATCGCCGCCAGTATATCCTCGGGCTCCGTATCATAGGCTGCTTGCATGGCATCCAGGACTGAAAGCGCGATTTTATTACATGACCCTTTCCAGCCGGAGTGGGCAAGGCCGATGGCGCGGTGCTTCACATCCACGAAATAGAGAGGAACGCAGTCCGCGAAAGTGGCCACGAGGGTGACGCCCGGAATATTGGTGATCAGGGCGTCGATACCCGTCAGGGTACTTTTTAAAAGGGCTCCCACGCCGAAATCCTCTTCGCGCACCTCATGAACCTGTGTGCCGTGTACCAGCGAGGGGCGCACCATTTTGGTCACATCGACGTCAAGGGCCTGGGCAATGATTCGGTAGTTGGCACGGATATTCTCATTTAAGTCGTCGCCGTCTTCTTTGAAGTTCATGCTCTCGTAGATGCCGGTGCTCACGCCGCCCAGGCGGGTGGTGAAGCAGTGGGTGAGGAAGGGGGTATCCTGAAAGCAGGGAAATTGCAGGAGGGGGACGCCGTGAGGGGTGGTCAGGTGTAAAGTTTGGGGGTAGTCGGGAAGTCTGTTCATATTCGTATTCATAATAATGGAGTATAGCACAAAATTTTGTGTCAGTAAACGGGCGTGGGATAATAAATAAGTCAGTATATAGGGTCGCGGGGCAAGGAATAATCTTCTTCACTCAGACGCACGGGGCATTCCGATGAGCCTATGGGCATAACAATCGTGTTCAGCAGTGGCTTCCACGATCGTTAATAGTCTCATCTCCATCGTGTGAATTCGCTCAGCAGGTTATTCCTTGCCCCGCTCGGTAGTACAGGGATACAAATGCATGGATAATCTGTTCACAAATTCCTGATTTTCAAAGAAATTACACACAATCTTTAGGAATATTTAAAATTCGTCATATAGAAAATAGGGTATAATGCTTTTTATGTGGGAAAATGATACAGTAATGCATTCACACTTCCAAAGTCATAGAAAAAGACAAAAACACACAGACATTTCTCAGGACATGCAGGAGATTTCGGATATGATAGAATGGAACAGAAAGGGACGGCATATGGAGTCCGAGGAAGCGGTAAGGACGGATGTCGCGGTTGTGGAAGCGGATTGTCAATCCGGTTTATCCGCGGCACAGGTCGGGGAGCGCCTGACAGGCGGCTGGGCAAACACAGCTGTCGATACCGGCCGGGAAAGCACGGGCTCCATCATCCGCAAAAATCTTCTCACATATTTTAACCTGATTTTTCTGATTCTGGCCATTCTGCTGTGCGTGGTCGGTTCCTTTCGCAATCTGACTTTTCTGCCGGTTCTGATCATCAACTCTCTCATCGGTATCATTCAGGAGCTTCGCGCCAGAAATACGCTTGATAAAATGAATATGCTGGCCGCGCCGAAGACGGACGCGGTCCGGGATGGCCAGATTCAATCTGTGCCGTCCGATCAGCTTGTGCGGGATGATATTGTCATTTTTCACGCGGGGAATCAGATCTGCGCGGACGCTGTGATTCTGGAGGGGGAAGCGCTGATCAACGAGTCGTTGCTGACCGGCGAGTCAAACTCCGTCATGAAAGGGCAGGGGGAAGAACTGATCTCCGGGAGTTTCGTAGTATCCGGAGAGTGCCATGCCAGGCTGACCGCTGTGGGACAGGACTCTTATATTTCACAGCTGACTCTGGAGGCGAAAGCCATGAAAAAAGGAGAGCAGTCCGAAATGATGCGCTCCTTAAACCGCTTGCTGAAGATTGTGGGAATCGCGCTGATTCCAATCGGAATCGCACTCTTCGTCCAGAGCTACACCGTCACCGGAGAAACATTTGCCAAAAGCATCACCTCCACCGTAGCCGCGCTGGTGGGTATGATTCCGGAGGGGCTGTATCTGCTGACCAGCATTGCTCTGGCCGCCAGCTCCATGCGCCTGGCCAGAAAACGGGTTCTGCTCCATGATATGAAGAGCATTGAAACACTGGCGAGAGTTGATGTCCTGTGCGTGGACAAAACCGGGACCATCACGGAAAATAAGATGGAAGTGAAGGAACTGATCCCTATCGGACAGAGTACGGCGGATGACCTGCCCGCGCTCTCTTCTCTGATGGGCGACTTCGCCGCCGCCATGAAAAACGACAACCAGACTATGGAAGCTGTCAAGGGACATTTTACAGAGAACACCGGGAAACAGGCTGTCAAAGTAACGCCCTTCTCTTCCGCGGTCAAATACAGCGGCGTCATGTTTACAGACGGCGGCTATGTGCTGGGCGCGCCGGAAATGGTGCTGCGGAATGATTTTTCTCAATATGAAAAAGAAATCAGCGACTACTCCGCCAGAGGATACCGTGTTCTGGTATTCGCGTCCTATGACGGAGAAATCAACGGCGAGCCGCTGACAGAGACAGCCAATCCCCTGGGACTGATTCTGCTCTCAAACCCTGTCCGCGAGGCGGCGCCCGCTACATTTTCCTATTTCGCGGAGCAGAGCGTGGCCATCAAGGTCATTTCCGGCGACAACCCCCTGACCGTGTCGGAGGCTGCAAAGGAGGCGCAGATCGCAAACGCTGAAAAATATGTCGACGCAACCACGCTCGAAACGCAGGAAGACGTCGACTACGCTGTTAAAAAATATACCGTCTTCGGCCGCGTCACGCCGGAACAGAAACGGCAGTTCGTCAAGGCCCTGCAGCAGCAGGGACACACCGTCGCCATGACCGGCGACGGCGTCAACGATGTCCTAGCCTTAAAGGACGCGGACTGCAGCGTTGCTATGGCTTCCGGCAGCGACGCCGCGGCCCAGGCCTCGCAGGTCGTCCTGCTGGATTCCGACTTTTCCTGCATGCCGGACGTGGTGCTGGAAGGCCGCCGCGTGGTCAACAATATCGAGCGCTCCGCCTGCCTTTTCCTGGTGAAAAATATCTTTTCCTTCCTGCTGTCGCTCTTCTCCGTGGCAACCGCCATCACCTATCCGCTGGAGGCGTCCCAGATATCCTTGATTTCCATGTGGGCAATCGGAGTGCCTGGGTTCTTTCTGTCCATGCGGGCGAGCAGCGAGCGGATCCACGGCCGCTTTATCTCCAACGTGATGCTGAAAGCCCTGCCGGGCGGCCTGACGGACATGATTGCCGTCGCTGCGCTGACAGTCTTCGGTATCGTTTTTGAGATTGACTCCGCGAGCATCTCCACCGCGGCTCTCATGCTGCTCGCCATCGTTGGCTTCATGCTGCTTTATCAGGTAACAGATCCCAAGAATGTGCGCGACTGGAGCATTGTCATTCTATGTATCACCGGATTCATTCTGTGCTGCATCTTTCTGCCGGACGTCTACGCTGTCAGCAGGATTTCCAGGGAATGCCTGATGCTGCTTGTCGTCTTCGCCATCGCGGTGGAACCGGTATACCGCTACCTGACGGCGCTTTTTAAATGGATCGAAAGAAAAATCGCGCGCACGGAGGAAAAGGTAAAAAAGAAAGTGTCTGCCCGATAACAACCTACTTTTTCAACTGTCCCCTGAGCGATTTCAAATATGCTTTCAACTCGGGGGATATCCTGTACGAATCGCAGATTTTCTGAACCGCTTTGCCTGTTATATTGTATTTCAGACCTGTGGTTTCAAGGAATCTGACAACCTCGTCAGCATTGAATACTGCCAGATCGGCAATCAGCCACGCTTCTCCCATCTGTACATAATATGCATCGTCATCCTTCATCAGGGATAAAATATCCGCGGTATGGCTTTTGTCCTTTTGCAGTCCCGTCAGAAACAACACATAGCCCCACCGTCTCACAAAGGTTTGGAGGAATGCACATATCGTTTCGCCTTAGAAAAAGCAAAGTCAAAATCAAGCGGTTTTCTTAAGAACTGCGTCAGCTGATCGACATGCCACCAGTCCTGCAGCAGGTCTTCATTGTCCTCGATAAATTGAAACTGGGTTTCAGCATCCTTCAATTTTCCCAGTGACACTTGAAAATAGGTCCTGTGTACAAGTGGATTGACAAGTACGTAATCCTTCAGGCAGCTGACATCTGCTTTCGCCCTGATCAGACCCCTGTCATACCTGTCAATGTCCTTTGTCTTTCTGTTTTCCATGCTGTTTAAGTCACGCAGGATTTCCTCGTATGTCATCCGTTTTATCTCTCCCTCTATTTTTCCTCCACCACCTGAAAAATATAAAACTTTAATGGTTAAGTCTGAAAAGCCGATAAGTAGAGGCTTTTCAGGCCTATCCACCGTTTTACTACACCACTTTTACACCATTTCTGTTATAATAGCCATTTCCTCTTTTAATGTTTCATCTAATACATGGCAATACAAATCCATCGTCATTTGTAGAGAATTATGTCCTAACAGTTTTTGCAATGTTTTAGGGCGCATACCTTTTGCAATACAATCGGTTGCAAAAGTGTGTCTTAAACAATGTGGTGTCAAATGCTTAAATTCCTGCGTGGGATTTTGAACATTGATTTTTGCCACAAGATAATTGATTGAATCTTTTATGTTTGCGGCGTTTAACGGACGGTTTGTTTTACTTGTGAAAACCAAATCTTCAAAGCCCTTTTGCGGTGAGTATCTGGTTTTTACATCCTCGTGCCATGCTTTTTGTTCCTGTAAAACCTCTTTTACCAGTTTGGACATAGGAATGTTTCTTTTCCCCGCTCTGCTTTTGGGTGGATGAAATTCGTAAATTGCGTTCCCATTATTCGGAAGATAACACAATGTTTTCTCAATGTGTATCATACCGGCTTCAAAATCAACACAATCCCATGTCAGACCGAGGATTTCTCCCATACGCATACCTGTATTTAATGCAATTACAAAAAACGGATATAATCTGCCGCCTTTAGATACCTGATAAAGAAGTTCTTTTTCATTCTCCGTCAGCACATTTTTTTCATTCGTTTCTTTGCAGTCGATTTTGGTATTTACAGATATTGCAACATTTTTCTGGAGCAAATCAGATTCCATCGCACGGTTAAGCATGTCTACAAGTATTGCTTTACAATCGCGTCTGGAAGCATCTGATTTCAAATCATTAAAAGCATTTTGTACAATTACCAGATTAAGATTTGTAAGTTTTCGCCATCCCAAATCTTTACGAAGCCGATTATATTGGACAGTGTAAGTCCGTCTGGTTGTATCGCGACAGTTTCTTTTACAGGTTTTCATCCATATATCGAACCATTCATCCAGCGTCATATTACTGTCAATTACATTTAGCTGTCTTTCGTCTTCGTATTGTTCATCCCGTAGTTTTTTGGTTACATCGCTGTAAGTTTTTGCATAGATAGTCTGTCTTTTACCAAAGCGGTTAATAAATCGCGCCTGATATAAACCATCTTTTCGTTGGGTGATTCCCCGACCTAATTCTTTCCCATTTAATGATTTACCCATTTTTCACTCCTTTCCCGGTAAATCAAAAGGGATTTTGCAGTGGATGTACCGATAACAGTATACCACGACAAAACCCCTTGTTTCAAGTTATATAGACATCTGATCGAGCCATTTATCAAGTTTGCTTTTATCTGCGTACCATCTGTTTCCAATTTGTACGCCAAATCCGTTTCTTCCTCTAACCAGTTCGCGTGCCTTGGTTTCTCCGATACCCAGATATTCACATAATTCTTTGAGCGTTAATAATTTCTTTTCCATAGGCCATTCCTCACGCAAAGGGTAAATTCTGCTGTTCCGTATCTGTCAATGGTTGAAATTGGTTATTTCTTTCCAAATATGACTTTACAGAATCATAAGTGATAATATGCCCATTGTCCGGATAATAAATGACCTTGTGAATACGCCGGAGAAAGGCTTGCCATGTCGCTGGGCTCTCCGCCTGTACATTGACATATTGCTGTTCTAAGAGAATGTTGGAAATAATATACACTTCCCGATAGCATGCCGTCTTGTTATTGTATCGCGCCGATAATTCACAAGGATAACCGTCAAGGTAATTTAGCATATCCTGTATTCTGATACTACTGCGGAATTCTTCAAAGATTATAACATTGTGATTCTTATAACTGTCAAATGGGTGTAAATAATCTGTTACCCGAAACACATTGCTATAACCATATTTTTCCATGACAAAACGGGTTTTTCCGGTTTCAGTTTTCCCATAAATATAAGTCACCGTTAATTCACGCCAGGTATTTTTATATTCATCTTCAATCAGAAGTTGACGGGCACGATCTATTTTTTCCAGATAGCGCATAGCCTGCGGAAAAGCCTTTAGTATTTCTGCGGTGCTCAATCCACTTTCAATCATGTCATAAATAAATTGTAATTCTCCTTTTGCACTCATAATCTCCTTTGCAGGCATAATTCCAAACTCCTCAAAAGTTCCTGCGATCGAAGTTTCTGTTTTGACTGTATTTTTCCATTTCCCCGCTTTTAAAATATAGTCTTTGTTTTCCGATGATGAACCATAGGCGCTTTCAATATGACCTTGTGGGAATCGATTTTTTATAGTGGAGAAACGAATAGGAGAAGCGCTATAAAGGTAAATGTGCGTATGTGGTGTTTGCTCTTTTAAGCCAATTTCATCCGCCATACACCAATATATTACGGAACCGAGTTTGCCAACCTCTGTTTTGATTTGTGGGTGTGTCATTGGTGGCATCATAGCAAGTGGATTATTAAGCGTGATATTATATTTACGTGCTTGTCTGTCTTTATTTGTCTGCAACTTATTTTCTGCCATGTGGCCCTCCTACATGTTACAAAATAATGTAACATTCTAAAACCATTGATTTTATTGAATATAACAAGGATTGCTACAACCCCTTGTAATACTAAGGGGTTGTACCCCCGCCCAGATTCCCCGCCTTCGGCGGTCACTGGGCGGAACCCTTTTTTTAATCCAACACGCCAGATTTGATATATGGGGAGGCATATTCCCGCGGTCTACTGTCGATTCCATTTCTCATAATCAATCCGCTTCCAATCTCACCATATCGCAGATTCTTGATGTCAGAAAATTCATTTCCGAATATCATGCCATATTCTGTCTGGCTCATTTGCCCCAATGCGATTTTTAAACCGATATTGCCACGGATTCCGCTGTTTCCGAAATATTCCGCCAGACCAGATTGAGAGATTAAACCCGCAAATATATTTTTGCTTCTCCCGCTTACGATAATCGCATTGATTCGGGAAATGATTTCCTTATACAGCTTGTCAGGAAGAACCAGTTTCATCAGAATGATTTCATCGCAGATAACATAAACAGGATTAAACTCAAAGTCAGATTCTTTATTGATCTGATATTTCCCCATATTTTCTATGTCAATCGTTCTGGTTTGCAGTTCGTCTGAAATGTTCCTGACCTCCTCTGCAATATGTTCTGGTTTATAGGCATATGTAATTGCAATATTTCCTTTGCAGAAACATTCCATCTCCGCATCCCGCTTCACGTCAAGATAGAGGACGCGGACTCCGCGTTTTAAAAGCGATATAATCAAAAAGCGTGTGAAAGTAGTTTTTCCAGAACCGGTAGAACCGCATATTAGAAAATGCGGCATTTTCCGGTAATTCCAGACAAAAGAGGGAGAAAGAGAAATTTCCTCTTGTCCATACTCGCCGGATATATCATCACTGGAAGAAATAACAAAAGCGTTTTCCTGTTGAATTTCAAATACGTATTCGATATATCCTCGTTTTTCAAAGATATTCAGACATATTTTTTCCAAGCGATCAGCAAGATTGGTTTCAAGTCCTCGCAAGTTGATCTTATTTCCGGTTAATCGAAAACGTATATGTAATGTGTTTGTGGTTTCATCGACTCCCCATTCTGTTTTGGGATAAAATGTATATATCTTTTTTCTGCCACGTGTTTCTGTCTGACAAAGTTCATTTTCGTCAATGTGTCTTTGTACAAGGCGAGAGATTTCTCTCGCCTTGTACAGTCCAGTATGCCGAACATAAGCAATAAACATTATGCCAGCAAAAACCATTATGAGTAACCATCCAACCAAAATGAGTTTATTCGTCATTCCACAGAGAACAATCGTTGTAAGGAATAAAGCTGCATACAGGATGGGCAGCCATTTTAACCACCAATAGGAATATGGTTTTACCTTGTGGTATTTCATGAAGCATCTCCTTTTCCCAGTTTCAAACGGCTTGAATTGACAATTTCGATACTGTCAGCTGTGGCAGAAACTTTAATTTCATTACTTCGGAAATCCTGCCAGAGTTTTGCTTCAACATTGGTAAACACCACTGGTACAGGTTTTCCGGTGAACTGTACCGAGGGAGTCTTTTCTCTTACCTTTACGGTAAATTTCTCCCAGTTCGTCGTAGATATGACGAGATAACCGATTGCTTCAAGATCGTTGGTTCGTTTCCCGTCTACATAGACATATACCTCTTTCCCATCTCCGATTAACATTAAATCTCCAAATGTCTCTGAAAAATCAAAAGCTACGTCAGCAAGTTTCATATAATACCTCCGAATTATATTTATTTAGGCCGCGCGTCCTGTAAAATATAATATATCATCAGTCCAAAATTGGAAATGGAATTATATTTAGTATATTTAAATTATTATATGCCAGATTTATTAAAGTGAATATTTTTATAAAATATATTATTAATATATAAATCGGTTGATAACATTATATTTTTGTGATACAATTTAATTAGTCTAGAAAGGGATAGGAGGACTATATATGGATTTTGAAAATACTAAAAGAGAAATAGGAAACAGAATCAAAGAATTGAGAAAAGCAAACAGTGAAACACAGGCAAAGTTGGCATCTATACTTCATATCTCACCGGATGCCGTTGCAAAAATTGAACAGGGAAAAACAAGCCTGACATTAGAAAATCAGTTTGCGATTGCAGATCATTATCATGTTTCTCATGATTTTTTATGTAAGGGCGTCGATAATAGCAATACTTTAGATACGTTAAGAAAATTTATTTCTTTCAGTTTTCAAACTTGCACTGTTGATAAAAATGAACGTAAAATGAAATATCCATTTCTTAAAATTAATCAGGCATTATTCAAGTATTTATATAATACAGCCAGAGCGAACAATGAGAATATTCCCGCAAAGATTAAGGATATGTGGGTTAAAGAGGAAGAAAAAATATTTTTGAATAATTACGATACACCAAAAATGATAGAATTAGTACCAGTCAAAGAGGATTTAATATTTCCAGATGATAGGAATCCGAATTGGAGCCAATCAAATTTTTTGAGAGAGATTGATAAACAACTGGACAAACTGGCGGGCGATTAATAATAATTAATTATAGTGGGATATTCTAATTTTCTTTTAGAATATCCCATAATTACAATTTCTTTTATTACACTGCTGACATAATCTCCTGTCTCAGTGACCGTTTTTCATCAATATTCTGCTCGAAAGCTCGAAAGAATGGATATTACATCCTGCTCCTCTTGCTCCGTAAACTGTCCATCCGGAGCATTTGCTATAAAAGAAATATATCCGCTATACCAAAATGCAAATTCTTCATCATAGGGATGACGAACCCCGTCATTTATCCCGATTTCTGATTCTGGTAAAACAGCATAATATAAATAACCGTCAATATCTTCAAAATCCGAATCGACTGTCATATCTAACTGCCCCGTATATTTTAATTTGGCAACCATGAAAGCCCCCAAATCATAATACTCGCTCCCCTGTACATAAGTCGGTGTAAAACAAGAATCTGAAACCTTTGACACTTCCACGCGAGACATAACCGTAGATGAACCGCCTGTTTCAAATGTTCCTTCCGGTACATTACCTGTATATGAAAAAGTTATAGTAACCCCTCTTTCATTTTCCAAGACAACGGTTTCTTTATCTTCTGTAACATTTTCCTGCAATACAGACCAATTATCTGGATAATCAAACATGAATAGGGGATATGAAATCTCATTCACAGTTGCAAATTGCGTTGTATACAAATGGTTTAATTCCTGTGCTTCAACTTCTTCTGTACTTGCTTCCGTTTCAGTGTTAGCTACTGTTTCTGCATCTTCTTCATAATCTTCTGGCTGTTCCTCCGATTCCAGCGCATAACTTTCTTCTATTTTTGACATATCAGTATTTCCGGTATCAGAACCGCAGGCCACACAATTTACACTAAGGCAGATCGCTAATAATGCAGCCATTATCTTCGATATTTTCACTTTTCCCTCCCACCGATTTTAACATTTCAAATCATTATAAGTTTGCCTTTTCTTTAGAAAAAGTCCGATAGCTATTTGCTCCGCAATATTTACAAACATATGTTTCCTGATAATAGGTTCGCGTTCCTGGAATATACTGCTCCATACTGCCTGTTTCCGCGCCATAGTTATCTTTGATCTTTGTCTTTACAAGCACCGAGATCGGTTCTTCCCTAATTACATCGACACTTACCTTTTTTAATGCCAGATGTTTTCCACAGGCATGACAGTCTTTTTCCCAAAACAGGAAGCGAAATACTGTGAAAGAAAGTAGAGGACAGCCAAAAAATGGCGTACTTTAACAAACTGT
>JAJQFS010000041.1 GCA_021200995.1 Lachnospiraceae bacterium
TACTCAGAAACAGTATAGCAGAATTTGATTTTGCCGTAAAGAAATATGTTGGGAGTTTGAGAGGCTTTATGGAATTTGCGGACAGCAGTATTTATGGCTTTTTGGATGAATTTTGGAAGGCGCAACCGAAAGTTGCTGGTATGAGGGCCGTTTTTTGTGTACAATGGGCACAGGGTACATGGCAATCATACTGGTGTTGAATGGCCTGACCGTCAGTAACGGTAGTCAGGTGTCGGTGATTATAACATGGCCGGAAATAGAAACAGCAGACCAAACGGCTGTATGAAATCAGAGGGGGACGGAGGGTGAAATTCGGCGATAATTTAAGAAGGATGCGGGAACTGAAAAAAATATCCCAGGAGCAGCTTGCGGAGCTTATGGGCGTTTCCAGGCAAAGTGTCTCCAAGTGGGAGCGGGAGGAGAGCTTTCCGAGCATGGAACGATTGCTGAAGCTGTGCCAGATCTTTGACTGCGACCTGGCGGATCTGCTGACAAGAAGCGGGAGCGAAGAATTACAGAATACTGACCATGCGGAGCAGGAAGAGGATAACCGCGTGGGAGAGGACGAGATGGCTTGCGATTCACAGAGTGGCTTTGGTTTCACAGAATATGGGGCTGCTGACAGAGGTCTGGCCGGGGAGCAGGATTCCAGGGAAAATTTTGCCAGGGCTGAAAAGAAGCCCGAAAGCAAAGAGTTAACGAACAAAGCGGTACGAATCACGCACACCCGCGCATTCCGGGATGTGTGCACGGCGCTTCTGTTGCTTGCCGTTATTCTGCTGGTAGTTTGGATCGTTCGCGGAACCCTTACAGGCAATGAAGAACTGACTTCCCTGTATCATTATAAAGCTGAATCCATCGCGAAAATTATCGATGCTGAAAGTGCGCATGCTTATTATGAGGAGGTACAGAATCGTCTGTATGCGGGTCAAAATGACTGTGTCTGTAATGCGATTATGTATCTGGCGGAGGACGAAGGACAGGATTACCTGGACACTTCGACGCTTTCCTATGCGCTTTATTCGGAAACCTGGTCTCATGGAAATGCCATTCTGGTGACACTGTCCGTGGTGACAGTCTATGACGGAGAGACGGAAAAGCCGGGGCTTGCGTGGGTGGACATTACACCGCAGGTATTGACAAAATTTGAGGTAGATATAAGCGTGCTGAAAGGCGATGAGGCTGTAACGGACGATACTCTGGTCTATATCTGTGGATATACGGTCCGGATTCCTGAAAAGATGGTGAATTCTGAATTCGCGGAGCAATATGGATATCAGAAGGGGCAGGACGGGACTTATGATAAGACGGAACATATTTTTCTGATCAGCGAGTCGGTCTTTCAATGATTTCCATCCCCTGTTTTCTCAAAACGCTGTCTTGACAATGGAGTCACTTTGTAGTAAGCTGTAACAGAATGTTTGTGAATTGTAACAATAAACAAGCGGGGAGGAGACAATATTATGTACATCGTATGCCTGGACATGGAGGGAGTGCTGGTGTCGGAGATCTGGATCGCATTTTCTGAGGCAACCGGCATTCCGGAATTGAAGAGAACCACCAGGGATGAACCGGATTATGATAAACTGATGAAATTCAGACTGGGTATTTTAAAGGAGCACGGCCTGGGCTTAAAGGAAGTGCAGGATGTGATAGCCACGATCGATCCGCTGCCGGGGGCAAAGGAGTTTCTGGATGAGCTCAGGAGCCTGACGCAGGTGGTGATTTTAAGTGACACCTTTGAGCAGTTCGCAGCCCCGCTGATGAAAAAGCTGGGATATCCTACGCTTTTCTGCAATACGCTGGAGGTCGCGGAGAACGGGGAGATTACGGACTTTCATATGCGGGTGGCGAAGTCCAAGCTCAGCACGGTCAAGGCGCTGCAGTCCATCGGTTTTGAGACGATCGCGAGCGGCGACAGCTACAATGATCTGGATATGATTTATGCCAGCAAGGCGGGGTTTCTGTTTAAGAGTACGGAGAAAATTAAGGCGGACAATCCGGGGCTTCAGGCGTTTGAGGACTTTGATGAGCTGCTGGGCGCTATCAAGGCGGAGCTTAAGAAGTAATTTTCTGTTTATGGGGAATACTGAGAAAGGACTTTTTGTGATAAGAAGGTATTCCCTTTGAAGTGGCTCAGAAAAAACAGAGAAATTTATAAAGCCGCGGTCCGCTTGACTCTCCCCATCGGCCTGCAGTCGCTGATTGCGTTAAGCGTCAATCTGGTGGATACCGTCATGGTGGGGCGGCTGGGAGAGACTTCCCTGTCAGCGGTTTCTTTGGCGAATCAGTTTATTACTACCTATCAGGCTTCCTGTCTGGGTATCGGTATGGGCGCGAGCGTCCTGATTTCCCGCTTTTACGGCAGGAAAGACATGGACAGTGTGAAAAAGACTGTGACGGTCATGCTGCGTCTCGCGGTTCTGTTCGGGCTGGTCTTTACGGTGGCGACCGCGGCAGCGCCAGGCTTTCTCATGCGTCTTTATACATCAGAAGCAGCGATTATCCGGGAGGGCAGAGCTTATCTGCGCGTATCTGCTTTCTACTATATTATTCACGGTGTGACGCTGACCGCCACGCTCACGCTTCGCAGCGTGGGAAAATCCAGGATCCCCATGTTCTCATCGATCATTGCATTCCTGATCAATCTGGCTGGAAATTTTGCTTTTATTTACGGAAAATTCGGCCTTCCGTCCATGGGTGTGACAGGCGCGGCGCTGTCCACGCTGTTCGCCAGGGTGTTTGAGTTTGCTTTTGTGGCGGGCTATCTTTTCTTTCAGGATCAAACGGTCGGGTACCGGCTCCGGGATATTTTCGTGAGATGCTCTCCCATAACAGGAGAATATTTCAGGATTGGTCTGCCGGTCTTTGCGGGGGAAACGCTTCTTGCTGTGGGAAATAATGTGCTGGCCATGGTGATGGGCCGCATCGGCGCTGCCTTTGTGTCTGCCAACGCGATTGCCACAGTGACACAGCAGCTTTCCACGGTTTTGCTGCAGGGCTTTTCACAGTCCGCCTGCATCCTGGTGGGGCAGGCGCTTGGAAGAGGCGAGGAGCAAAAGGCCGTGCGGACAGCGCGGGTTATGCTGAAGCTGGGACTTTATATCGGCGCTGCGGGCAGTGTGCTGATCCTGAGTTCCGCGAATTTTGTAATTTCGGTTTATCAGGTGACGGAGGAAACTGCCGTCATTGCAAGGCAGCTGCTTCAGGTGACTGCTCTGATCGTGATTTTTCAGAGTATGGACAGTGTGATGACAAAGGGCGTGCTGCGCGGCGGCGGGGATACGCGCTTTTTACTGCTGATTGACACACTTTTTCTGTGGGTTTTCAGTGTGCCGCTGGGGGCTATGGCAGGACTTGTCTGGAGACTCCCTGCTTTTCTGGTTTATTTTTTCCTGAAAATCGACCGGATTTTCAGCTGCGGTTTTAGCCTGTGGAGACTGAAGAGTAAAAAGTGGATCCACACCATTGGGCGGAAGTGAGCTATGGTATAGATGAGGATTATCTGATACCTTCGTCCGATGAGTTTATCATTGAGACAAAAAACTCCTGCGGACCCGTGACATTGAAAAGGCAAGGACAGGATGAAATAAACGGCAAAGGGATTTTGTACAGGTAAATGACATCGTACAGTAAACTGAAGCAGCAGAACAGAGAGGATAAGTATCATGATTCAGGACATTGCGCCGCATCATTTTCATAATGAATTTCATTTAAAAAAGCCAAAAGCGGAGGATGTTCTGCTTATTTTTAATGATCAGAAAGAGGTGCTGGTGAGGAAAGACGATGGGGAAGAAATCGAATTTCCGCAGTGTGAGGAGGCGTTGCTGTCTTTGACCGACGAAGTGGACAGCAGGGCAGAGTACGCATTTTCTTTAGATGACAGGGACTATTATCTGCTGTTGGACTTTTCCGGTGCTGTTATGCTTCCTGACTGCGAATACCTGTCCTTATCGCAGGTCCGCGCGGGCACCAGGGAGTCAAACCGGCCAGCCAGCCTGCTGATCATGACAGGCTGGCATCTGTATGTCTGGTATCGCTCCAATCAGTTCTGTGGCCGCTGCGGGCAAAGAACTGTCCGGGATACGAAGGAGAGGATGCTTTATTGCCCGCACTGCGGCAATATGATTTATCCCCACATCAATCCGGCGGTGATTGTGGCGGTGACGGACGGTGATCGGATTCTGTTATCCCGCTATGCGGGCAGGGTACATACAGGATATGCGCTGATCGCTGGCTTTGTGGAAATCGGCGAGACTCTGGAAGAGACGGTGGCCAGGGAGGTTATGGAAGAAGTTGGTCTCAGGGTCAGGAACATTCGCTATTACAAAAGTCAGCCATGGGGCGTGGATGGAAATGTGCTGCAGGGCTTTTTCTGTGATCTGGACGGGGAGGACCATATCCGGCTGGATGAACGGGAGCTGTCCATGGCGCAGTGGTATCACAGGGACGAAATCCCGGTGGAGGACGACGGCTACAGCCTGACCAGGGAGATGATCGGGGTATTTAAGCATAAAAAGGCGTGAATGCGCAGGCGAGCATATGACAGAAGTCGCCTGAAAACAGACAGGAGGTATTTTTCAATGAAGTTATCCACGAAGGAAAAGGCATCCTACGGCCTTGGCGCTGTGGGAAAGGACATGGTGTATATGCTTTCTGCCAGCTATGTCCTGTATTATTATCAGGATGTCTGCGGGGTGAACGCGATTGCCATGGGCATCATCATGATGGCTGCGCGTGTGTTTGACGCGTTCAATGATCCGATCATGGGTGTGATCGTGGCAAAGACCAAAACCAGATTCGGCAGGTTTCGTCCCTGGCTACTGATTGGCACGTTGCTGAATGCGGTCATTTTGGTGCTGATGTTTTCCGCGCCGCCGGCGCTTGACGGCGCCGGACTGGTAGCATATGCCGCGGTTACTTACATTCTCTGGGGCATGACCTACACGATCATGGACATTCCGTACTGGTCCATGATTCCGGCGTTCACGGAGGGCGGCAGAGAGCGTGAAAATCTGACGACACTTGCCAGAAGCGCGGCCGGTGTGGGCTCCGCCCTGATCACTGTGGTCACCATGATGAGCGTCATGGCTCTCGGCAGTGGAGATGAGCGTGTCGGCTTTCAGCGGTTTGCACTGATTGTCGCCATCCTGTTTGTTTTGTTTATCTTATGTACCTGCCTGAATATCAAAGAAAAATCCACAGTGGATGTGGAATCCCCGTCTGTTGGACAGATGTTCCGCGCTTTGCTCCAAAACGATCAGGCGATGACGGTAGTGCTGACGATTGTTCTCATCAACTGTGCGGTCTATATTACATCGAATCTGGTGATTTATTTTTTTAAATATGATTTCGGCGGAGATTCCTGGTACAGTTCCTACACGCTGTTTAACATGTTTGGCGGTGCGATGCAGATTCTCTCGATGATGCTGTTTTTCCCGCTGCTGCGCAGGTTTTTCAACACGATCCGCATTTTCTACATCAGCTTTTCCATGGCGGTGGTCGGTTATGTTGTTCTGCTCGTGCTGGCTTTCACGAGTATGTCAAATGTCTTTGTGCTGTTTATTCCGGGCTTTCTGATTTTCTCGGCGAGCGGGATGCTGACAGTGCTGACAACCATCTTTCTGGCAAATACGGTGGATTACGGCGAGGTCAAAAACAATCGCCGGGATGAGAGCGTGATTTTTTCCATGCAGACATTTGTCGTCAAGCTTGCCTCCGGCATTGCCGCGCTGGTCGCCTCCATCTGCCTTTCTGTGTGCAATTTAAGCTCTGATACTGATGCCGAAGCTGTTGCCGAAGCAGCCGGGTCTTCTGTAGTTGGTCTTCGCATGACCATGACTGTTTTTCCGATCGTGATGCTTTTCATCGCGGTGTGGCTGTTCCATAAACGTTATCAGCTGACGGATGACAGGGTGGAAGCACTTGCGGAAGAGATCCACCTGAAACGGGGAACAGGGAAGGACTGATGATCTCTGTGCCTTCTGGAGAGTACGATGAAGAAAAATGATGTACATACCAATGATATAAAACCGGATGCAATCAAACCGGAAGAGAATTATACACAGTTTATGGAGGAGTGTATTCTCCCTTATATTCTGTCACGTCGGGAGGAATGTTATCTTTCACGGGAAGCAGGGCGGCAGATTTACTGCGCGTTTTATACTGCAGGAGAATGTCCTCCAAAGCAACATACAGAAGCAGATGAGCGTGAAAAAGACGTGTCTGGTATTATACTCATTTCGCACGGCTTTGGCGAGACGGCAGATAAATACTTTGAAATGATCTATTATTTTTTAAAGGCGGGATATCATGTATGTATTCCGGAGCACTGCGGTCACGGACGCTCATATCGTCTCACCAAAGAAGACCCCTGTCTGATCCATACGGACAGATGGCAGAGATATGTGGATGATCTCAGCTTTATCGCTAAATCCGCTAAGAGCCGTTGGCAGCAGTGCCCCAGGCTGCCTCTCTTTCTTTTTGCACATTCCATGGGCGGCGGAATCGGCGCGGCGCTGGCCGCGCAAAAGCCTCATCTGTTTGACAGGGTGCTTCTTACGTCTCCCATGATCCGTCCACTCACAGGCGATGTGCCCTGGCCAGTGACAAAACTGATTGTTTCTGTGATGTGCGCACTCGGCAGGGAGAAATGCTATGTCATCGGTCAGCACGCGTATGACGGCAAAGAGACTTTTCAGGAAAGCTGCGCTACATCATTCGCCAGATGGGCCTGGTATAAAAATAAAACCGATTCAGAGCCGCTTTATCAGACATGTGCCGCTTCCTATGGATGGCTTCGCGAAGCCGTCCGCTTAAACCGTTTCCTGATGCGAGAGGCCTGGAAACAGACAGAGGCCCCTGTTTTGCTGATTCAGGCGGAGCAGGATACCGCTGTTTCCAAAGAACAGCAGGATCTGTTTGCAGAAAAGCTGACTGCGTCTGCCGGGATTGTCTGTATTCCCGGCACAAAACATGAAATCTTTCGCTCGGACGATGAAACGGTTCGGCGTTATATGGACAGGGTGCTGAAATTCCTGTCGCCCTGACGGAGTGTAAAGCATGCCCTTTTGTCAACTCCATTTATAATATTTCAGGTGCAGCGTCCTGAAAAAAATATAGTAATAATTCATAAATTTGTTGCTATATTTCAGGAATTCATGTAAAATATGCGCAAAGGGCAGATTGCTGCATAGACGACAGTCGCTCCGGCATCTTAAGCCGGAAGAGGGAAGAAAGGGGTATCGAATGCTGAAACAGAAAATGATGGAGTTCCACTCGAAAACCGGTAACCAGGTGGTGCTGCGCGCCATCCCGGGACATTTTGCCACCAGTCACTCTCACATTAATTATTACGTGGATATGACGCAGTTAAAGACTCGAGTCAGCGAGGCCGCGGAAGTGGCCAAAGCCTTTATCCGCATGCTTTCCCCGCATATTGTGGTGGATACAATCGTGTGCATGGACGGCAGCGAAGTGATCGGCGCTTACCTGGCGGAAGAGCTGAAAAAGGGCATGTATGCCAATATGAATGCGCATGACACAGTCTATGTGGTGACGCCGGAGATCAACTCCAACAATCAGCTTCTGTTCCGTGGCAATCTGATCCCCGAGATTAAGGGCAAGAATATCCTCCTGCTGCTGGCTACTTCCACCACAGGTATGACGATTGACAGAAGCCTGGCATGCCTGGATTACTATGGCGGCAAGGTGCAGGCAGTCTGTTCCGTATTCAGCATGGTGGATCACTGTGGCGGTTATGAGGTGAAGAGTATTTTCACCGGCAGTGATATTCCAGGTTATGTTGCCTATGAGGCTTACAATTGTCCGTTCTGCCAGCAGAAGCAGAAGCTGGACGCGATTGTGAACGGCTACGGGTATTCGGAGCTGAATTATTAATCGGCTAGGCCGAAGAACCGGCCTGCTGTAATATACGAGCCGAAGAATCGCTCCACTGTCGCATTTATATGAAATCAAATAAAATCATAGTGAAAAACCCCGGAAGGTGTAGCTGAATGCGCTGCCTGCCGGGGTGTTTTTGCTGTTGGACATATGAGATCTGCAGCTTCATCTGTGCTGCATTTTCCTGAAATCCTGCTCAGTTCCTGGTCACGCCTTCCGGCAGGTAATTGATGCAGGAATTGCCGACCTGGGCGCGGATTCCGCCGTGCGTGGTCTTATAACCGGGGAGATGGTCAAAGGGTACCAGATCGGGACTGCCGTTCACAATATGCTGCGCGGCGGTAATGAAATCATCCAGATATTCTTTCACGATGGGGCAGCCGTTGTGGTTGGGCATGATGAAATCATATTCGGATTCCCGTTCTTTCAGCCGGATGCAGTTTTTTAAGAAAGCGCCGACGGTTGAAAACTCTCCCAGGTTTGCCTGTCCTGAGTCGAACTCGTCTCCGCAAAACAGCAGGCGTCTTCTGTGGTCGATAAAGGACAGCGAACTGTCTGAATGGGCAGGGGTCCATAAAACCTCCACGTCTCTGCCGCCTAAGTGAAAGACATCACCATCGTTGACAGGAAGCATCTCATAATCCGGGTAGGGCATGTTGGCAAGCCAGGCTTCATCTAACGGGGAGAACGGGGTGTTGGCATAGGACATGGCGTTGGGGTACATATATACCTTTGGGAACCAGCGGTTGCCGCCGGTATGATCAAAATGTCCATGGGTATTGACGGCCAGGAGCTCTTTCCCGTCCCGAAGCTCCTCCACGATATTGGGAAAGTCTCCCCGCCCGTAGGCGGTGTCGATTAACAGCGCCTTTTCCCCGCCTAAAAGCAGGAAGGTGTCGAGCGCTTCCCCATAATGAATGATATAGGTGTCCTCAAATAATTTCCAGTAACGGTATTCCTCGTCATCCGGAAGGGATACAATATTGTAATGCCACATTTTGATCTCCTTTCATATCCGCACGCGGGATATTGTATTGCCATGGGTACTTTGATTACAGGGCCGCTCTTGCGAACGACAGATTATTTCAATCTTTTTTTAAAAGATTGAAAAACCAGGCTGCCGTCGGACCACCCCTCCACATAGTGGGCGTAAGCCATCCGCTCCGGATGCCACTGCAGGGCCAGAATGGGCAGGTCTCTGTGATACAGGCCTTCGATCACACCGTCGTCGCTGTATGCACAGACACTGAGACCTTCCGCGATACGGTCCACAGCCTGGTGGTGCGCGCTGTTGATGATGATTTCATCATCGTCCCAGATGTCGGTCAGGGGTGTGTCCGGCAGAATCCGGGCGGGGTGATGGGAGTCTTTTCGTTCGTGATTTTCATAATAGGACTGATGGTGGTCATGATTCGGCAGATCCTGAATCAGCGTGCCGCCGAAAAAGACATTGATGACCTGGGCGCCCTTACAGATTCCCAGGACAGGCTTTTTATATTTCACAAATATGTCCAGTATGTTCAGTTGTGCAAGATCCAGCCACCGTCTGATTTTGCGGCAGCCACAGTTCTCCTGCCCATAAAGAGCAGGATCCATGTCAGAGCCGCCGGGGAGGATGAGCCCCGCGAAGTCGTTGATATCCAGGCCGACTTCCGTGGGCAGCGAAGTGGAAGCCACCGGCTCCATCCCGGTCTTACTGACAGCCGCGATATAATTGGTCACTTCATCGAAGGGGCCGCAGATCAGAATTTTTTTCACAGAATACCTCCTGGCGAAAGAGTTCACTACAGTCTCAATTTATAATATTTCAGGGGTGAAGTCAAGGTTACGAAGGTAAAAGACAGTTCACCCCGATTTTTACCCCGACTTTATCATTTATTTTGACATTTTTAATAAAAGCACTTATAATGGCAGGTAGTTGTTTTTTACAGCGGAGAAAGCGTATTTTATGGAGGAAATGCAAATGAAGGACATTGACGGTTATATCAGAAGTATTCCGGATTTTCCGGAACCGGGGATTATTTTCAGGGATATTACCAGCATCTTACAGGACGCGGAAGGATTTCAGGTCGCGATCGACGATATGCAGGAGCTGATTGACGATCTGGATTATGATGTGGTAGTGGGGGCGGAGAGCAGAGGCTTTGTATTTGGGGCGCCTCTTGCATATAATAATAAAAAGGGCCTGGTTTTAATCCGTAAAAAGGGCAAGCTCCCCTGCGAGGTCGTCTCCAAGGAGTACGCGTTGGAGTATGGCACCGCGACGATTGAGATTCATAAGGACGCCATCAAACCGGGACAGAAGGTCCTTTTGGTGGATGACCTGATCGCGACCGGCGGCACCACGAAGGCCATGATCGAGCTGGTGGAGGAGCTGGGCGGCGTGGTCGCGGGCGTGGTTGTGCTGATCGAGCTGGCCGGCTTAAAAGGCCGTGAGGTCATCAAAGGATATCGCCTGGACGCTGTGAAGACTTACGACGGCAAATAAAAGTTTTATCATATACAGTACATAAAGACAAACCTGGAGACATGGCGTATGAGTGACGAAGTGAACACCAAAATTATCGATGACGGACGCATTGAGAAGCTTCCGGAGTATCTTTCTCCGGAGGAGCTTTATCATGATCTGATTGACCGAATCAGGAAGTATCATCCGTCGGACGATATCAGCTTAATTGAAAAAGCCTTTCAGGTGGCAAACGACGCTCATAAGGATCAGTACCGTAAGTCCGGCGAGCCCTATATCATCCATCCGCTCTACGTGGCGATCATTCTGGCTGACCTGGAAATGGACAAGGAAACCATCGCCGCCGGCCTTCTGCACGACGTGGTGGAGGACACCATCTACACCAAGGAGCAGCTGGCGGAGGAGTTTGGCCAGGATGTGGCGGATTTGGTGGACGGCGTCACCAAGCTGGAGAAGCTGCCGACTTTCAACGGCGACGGGACGGCGGACAGACAGGAGATGCAGGCGGAGAACCTGCGCAAGATGTTTCTTGCCATGGCACGTGACATCCGTGTCATTATCATAAAGCTTGCCGATCGCCTGCATAATATGCGTACGCTCAAGCATATGCCGCCGGAGAAGCAGCAGCGCATTTCCAGAGAGACGCTGGAAATCTACGCGCCCATCGCCGAGCGCCTGGGCATTATGAAAATCAAGGTGGAGTTAGACGATCTGAGCCTGAAATATCTGGAGCCGGACGTCTATTACGACCTGGTGGATAAGGTCGCCATCCGCAAAAATGTCCGCGAGAAATATATCCAGTCTATCGTCGATGAGGTCAGCGAACACATGAAAAACGCCGGCATCGAGGCGAAGGTGGACGGCCGCATCAAGCATTTCTTCAGCATTTACAAAAAGATGAAGAATCAGAATAAGACCATTGACCAGATCTATGATCTGTTCGCGGTCCGCATCATTGTCAATGATGTGAAGGACTGTTACGCGGCGTTAGGGATTATTCATGAGATGTATAAGCCTATTCCGGGGCGTTTTAAAGACTATATCGCCATGCCGAAGCCCAATATGTACCAGTCGCTGCACACGACTCTGATCGGCGAGAACGGGCAGATGTTTGAGATTCAGATCCGCACCTTTGAGATGCACAAGGCGGCTGAGTACGGCATCGCCGCGCACTGGAAATATAAAGAGGCCGCGGACGGCAAAAAGACCGAGGCCGGGGACGATGAGAAAATGGCGTGGCTGCGCCAGATCTTGGAGTGGCAGCAGGACAGCGCTGACAATAAGGAATTCCTGAACATTATTAAGAGCGGTCTGGATCTGTTTACCGACCAGGTATATTGTCTGACGCCAAACGGCGATGTCAAGACCCTTCCTGTGGGATCTACCCCTGTGGATTTTGCTTACAGCATTCATTCCGCGGTGGGCAATAAGATGATCGGCGCCAGAGTCAACGGAAAGCTTGTCAATATTGATTATGAACTGAATAACGGCGACTGTGTGGAGATTCTGACCAGTTTAAACTCCAAGGGCCCCAGCCGTGATTGGCTTAAGCTTGCCAAATCCACGCAGGCGAGAAACAAAATCAATCAGTGGTTTAAGAACGAATTCAAAGAGGATAATATCATCAAGGGCAAGGAGATGCTGGATAATTACTGCAAAGTAAAAAGCATCAACCTTTCTCAGATGATGGTGCCGCAGTATAAGGAAGCCATCATGAAAAAATACGGCTTCCGCGACTGGGACAGCGTGCTGGCGGCCATTGGCCATGGAGGCTTAAAGGAAGGCCAGATTGTGAACCGCATGCAGGAATACTACGAGCGGGATCACAAAAAGGAGCAGACCAACGAGGAGGTTCTGGAGACCATCCGTGAAAACTCAAGGGATAATTCCGTTCGGATGGCGCCCAAGAGCGGCATCACCGTCAAGGGCATTCATGACCTGGCTGTGCGTTTCTCCAAGTGCTGTTCGCCGGTGCCGGGGGATGAGATTGTGGGCTTTATTACCCGCGGCAGGGGCATTTCCATTCATCGCACGGACTGCCCGAATATCATGGCGCTGTCCGATGTGGACAGGGAGCGTCTGATGGAGGCGGACTGGGCGGATATGGGCGACGGAGGGAGCAAATATTTCGCCGATATCACGATCTATGCTTATAACCGCAATGGCCTGCTGGCGGATATTTCCAAGACCCTGACAGAGAAAAATATCGACATTCTCTCCATGACGACGCGGACCTCCAAGGACGGGATCGCTACGATGCAGACTACCTTTGAGGTGTCCTCCAAGGAGGAACTGGGGAGGGTAGTGGATAAGATTAAGACGATCCCCAGTGTGATGGATATCGAGCGGACGACAGGGTGAGACTGACCAGGAATGTGCCCGGAGTCATGAAGTGAACGATGTACGCGGCGGGATAGAGAAATCGCCCGCGGCAGACTTAGAAAGGACAGCGGACAGATGAGCGAAATCAAAATCGGACGTATGGTCTTGGGCTGGTGTCAGACCAACTGTTATTTTTTATATAAAGAGGACCAGAAACTTGAAAATGGGCATATTCCGGTGATTTTTGTGGATCCCGCGGATCAGGGCGCCGGAATTTATCAGGCCCTTTTGAAAAACGGCTTTGAGGTGGCCGCGATCCTGCTGACGCACGGGCACTTTGACCATATTCTGGGGGCGCAGGAGCTGCGCAGAAAAAGTGGCGCGAAGATTTACGCGTACGCCGGAGAGGACAGGCTGTTGCGCGACAGCGGACTGAATTTAAGCGCCGGCAACGGAGTGGGTTGTACCGTCAAGGTAAACGGTTACTTACAGGATGGGGAGAAATTCTCCGCCGCGGGCATGGAGTGCGAGTTGATTGCCACGCCTGGTCATACCGAGGGCAGCTGCTGTTTTTATTTTAAAGAGGGCGGAATCCTTATAGCCGGAGATACGCTGTTTGAGGAAAGCGTGGGACGCACGGATTTCCCCACCGGTTCCATGTCCGCGCTGGTGCGCAGCGTCAAAGAGAGGCTGTTTGTCCTGCCGGATGAGACGAAGGTGTATCCGGGCCACGGCGGCTCCACCACGATTGGTTGGGAGAAGGAACACAATCCGTTTTTCACATAAATGATATGTATATTATTACTCTGAATACAGCAAAATTTGAATACGACATCCACTCTCTGGTGAAGGCTTTTTATCCGGAGGAGACGGTGAAGGTGATTACGCCCGGGACGGACGCCTGGAAGGCGGAAGGATACCGCGCGCAGGCGGCCTGGCAGGGAAGTATCGCGCTTGGGAAGCAGGAAATCCGGGTGACTCTGCCTCTGAACAGGAGCAGCCGGAATATACAGGAGAAGGAAAAAGCAGTACTGACCCGAGAGGCGGTCATTCCGGATGGCACAGTTTATCTGGGCGCGGAATATAAAGATCTTCTGAAATCCCTCCTGTATCGTTCCCTGTGTGACGTCACAGGCAAAACGCTCCCCTGGGGTAACCTGATCGGCATTCGTCCCACCAAGATCGCCATGTAGAGGCTGGAAGCGGGAGAGAGTGATCAGGAGATCCTGAATTTCTATAAAGAGCATCATTTTGTCAGAGATACAAAGGCGGGACTGGCGCTTGATATCACGAAGCGGGAGCGGCGGATTTTAAGCCGCCTTCATTATGAGAACGGCTACAGTCTCTATATTGGTATTCCCTTTTGCCCCACTACCTGCCTTTACTGCTCTTTTACCTCCTTTCCGATTGCCTCCTTCAGACAGAAGGTGGATCGGTATATTGACTGTCTGATCCGGGAACTGGATTTCACGGCGCAGGCCTGCGGGGACAAAATTCTGGATACCGTTTACATCGGCGGCGGCACGCCGACCACGCTGGAACCCATTCAGATGGACCGGCTTTTGACGGCTCTGGAAGAACGGCTGGATTTAAGCCATTTACAGGAATTTACTGTGGAGGCGGGGCGCGCGGACTCCATCACGGAGGCGAAGCTTCAGGTCTTAAAAAAACATGGCGTCACCCGCATCAGCGTCAATCCACAGACCATGCAGCAGGAGACGCTGGATTTCATCGGCAGGCGGCATACCGTGGAGCAGGTATATGAGGCTTACCGCCTGGCCAGGAATCTGGGCTTTGATAATATCAATATGGATCTGATCCTAGGGTTACCAGGGGAGGATGAGACCGCGGTTGCGGATACCATTGAAAAGGTGAAGGCTCTTGCTCCGGACAGCCTGACCGTTCACTCGCTGGCGATCAAAAAGGCCAGCCGTCTGGCGAAATGGATCGAGCAAAATGACCGTTCCGCTTTGAAAAATACAGATGAGACCATGGCCATCGCCGCGGCGGGAGCGGAAGCGCTCCATATGCAGCCCTATTACCTGTACCGGCAGAAAAATATGGCCGGCAGCTTTGAAAACGTGGGCTACGCAAAAGAAGGGAAATACGGCATTTACAATATTCTCATCATGGAGGAGCTGCAGACCATTGTGGCTCTGGGCGCGGGTACGATCACGAAGGCGGTCTTTCCTGGCGGAAGGATCGAGCGTTGCGACTGTGTCAAAGAGGTGGACATGTACATGGATGAGATCGACGAGATGATTGCGCGCAAGCGGAAGCTGCTGCAGTAAACTTCTGACGGACGAATGAACAGGAAATAGGGCGTTGTTCTATAGAGATAAGACGGAGATTTCGATGATTTTCTTTGAAAGCATCAGCCGAAAAACAATAATGGAGGACTTTATATATGGCTTTAAGTAAAAAGCCGGTGACCGGCATGAGAGATATCCTGCCCGGTGAGATGCAGGTGAGGGACTATGTGACAGGGGTGATCAAGGAAACCTACGCGAAGTTTGGCTTCACGTCCATCGAGACTCCCTGCGTGGAAAATATCGCCAATTTAAGCAGTAAACAGGGCGGCGAGAACGAGAAGCTGATTTTCAAAATTTTAAAAAGAGGAGAGAAGCTGAACCTTGAAAATGCGCAAAGTGAGGCAGATTTAGTGGACGGCGGGCTTCGCTATGACCTGACCGTGCCGCTGGTGCGTTTTTACAGCAACAACGCAAACTCCCTGCCGTCGCCTTTTAAGGCACTGCAGATTGGTAATGTGTGGCGCGCGGACCGTCCGCAGCGGGGCAGATATCGCCAGTTTATGCAGTGCGATATCGACATTTTAGGGGAGCCAAGCAACTTAGCGGAGATCGAGCTGATCCTGGCGACCACCACCACATTGAGCAAACTGGAGTTTCGCAATTTCCAGATTCGCATCAACGACCGTCAGATTTTAAAAGCCATGGCTTCCTATGCCGGTTTCAATGAGGCGGACTATGACCAGGTCTTCATTATCCTGGATAAGATGGACAAGATTGGTGCGGACGGCGTGAAGCGCGAATTGATGGAGTTGGGATATTCTGAGGAAATCTGTGACAAATATATGGCGCTTTTTACGCAGATTGCCGAGGCGGAGAATGGACCGGCTTTTATTGCCGAAAAGCTTAAGGACATTCTGCCGCAAGGCGTGATGGCTTCCTTTATGGAGATCATTGACAGCGTGAAGGCGACGCAGGAGGATACCTTTGAGATCGTTTTCGATCCGACGCTGGTGCGCGGCATGAGCTATTATACCGGCACCATCTTTGAGATTGCCATGCCGGAGTTTGGCGGCAGCTGCGGCGGCGGCGGACGGTATGACAAAATGGTGGGCAGGTTCACCAGTAACGACGTGCCGGCCTGCGGCTTTTCCATCGGCTTTGAGCGCATCATTTTATTGTTGATGGAACGGGGCTTTCAGGTGCCGGGTGCGCCGAAAAAGGTTGCTTATCTGATTGAAAAGGGCGTTCGCGGTGAAAGTTTAAGTCAGATTATCGCACAGGCTCAGGAAGCGCGTAAGGACGGCACACAGGTGCTGGTCGTGCACATGAATAAAAATAAAAAATTCCAGAAGGATAATCTCACGAAGGAAGACTACACGGAATTTGTAGAGTTCTATCAGGAAAAGCTGAAAGTATAACTGCCGTGCGCGTAAAGCACGGACAGAGGGGAACCTGAGAATAGAAACTGCCCGGAAGGGCGCTGGAAAGTGAACAATATCATGGAGCTGAATCTTTACGTGATGGATATCAGGGAACTGGAAAACGCGGATTTGTTTGCACAGGCATTATGTCTGCTGGATCCCGCACGGAAAGAAAAAGCGATGAGAGCGAAAAACGAAAAAGACCGGGCGCGCCTTGCGGGCGCCGGTCTTTTGTTGCTTTTAGCGCACGCGGGACTTAACGGAAGTATGCGGCTTACAGACGGAGATATCTTTTGTGGGAAAAGTATGTCTGATGCCGCCCCAAAACAGGCGCAAAAAGAAGGAAAAAAAGAAAGGGAAAAAGAGGACATTGTGTCAGAAGAAGGCTTGCAAATACTGTCCCCCAACCTTATAATACAGACAATCGTGGATGAGGAAGAAAAGAGAGGGTATCCGATGTCGGAGGGAATCTTTTATGAGATTTCTGACAGGGGGCGGCCGACCTGGAGGCTTCGCACCGGTCAGGCGGCATATCCTTATTTTAACTTGTCCCACTCAGGGCATTACGCGGCTCTGGCAGCAGGGAATGTTCTGGTAGGAATTGACATCCAGGAACCCAGAGAAGTCCGGTATCCATCGATCGGGGATTATCGAAGCTTCAGCAGACTGGAGAGCTACTTAAAATGTACGGGGCAGGGATTTGCGCACAGGATCGAAACCTGCTATCAGGAGCTGGAAGAGGCGGAAAACTCCGGCGGCTATTGTTTCTGGGATATTCCCATGCCTGATCGATATGCACTATGGGTTTGCGCGGATGTGGATGACAGGAAATAAAACAGCTCTGCCTGATAATGGCAGATTCAGGAGGGGAGAAAATCATAAGGAGGTCATAGCATGACAGGAAAAGAGCTGGCCGACAGGCTGCTTCAAAATGTAGGGAAGGCGATTATCGGCAAGGAGGAGACGGCAAAGCTTTTGCTGACAGCCATTCTGGCCGACGGCCATGTGCTGTTGGAGGATGTGCCGGGCACGGGCAAGACGAAGCTTGCCAGAACCATCGCGCGGTCCCTGGACGCGGACTTTGCCCGGATTCAGTTTACACCGGACCTGCTTCCCTCGGATATCACGGGCATCAATATTTATGATCAGAAACAGAACGAATTTGTACTGCGTAAAGGTCCTGTGTTTACCAACATCCTGCTGGCTGACGAGATTAACCGCGCCACGCCCAGAACCCAGGCCGGCCTTTTAGAGTGTATGGAGGAGCGGCAGGTCACAATTGACGGCGAGACTTACAAAACCGGCAGCCCGTTCTTTGTGATCGCGACGCAGAACCCGGTGGAGACAGCCGGCACCTTTCCGCTGCCGGAGGCGCAGATGGACCGCTTTATGATGAAGCTTTCCATGGGACTGCCTGCAAAGGAAGAGGAACTGGACATTCTGGACCGTTATATGCGCAAGGATCCTCTGACGGAGCTGGACAGGGTATTGACGCTGGAAGAGCTGGCAGCGGCGAAGGTTGAGGCCAACCAGGTCTATGTGCACCGCAGTGTGCAGGAGTACATGGTGGATATCGTGGCCGCCACCCGCGAGGGCGACAATGTGATCATGGGAGTCAGCCCCAGAGGCAGTCTGGCGCTGCTGCGCTGCGTGAAGGTGTCCGCGTGGCTGGACGGCAGGAATTATGTGATACCAGATGATGTGCGGGCCATGGCAGTGCCTGTTTTAGCGCACCGCATTGTGCTGAATTATGGCTATGGCAAGGGGGACGACACACGCACGCTGGTGGAGAATATTGTCAGAAACACCGCGGTGCCGACAGAGGATTTCAGGTCATGATCGCGCTGTTGACGGTTGGCATCGTGGCCTGGCTGCTTTATACGATTCAGGTGAAGGTGTATCAGAAGCTCTGGAATCAGAACCTCAGCGTAAGGATCAGTTTTAAAAACAGGGAAATCTTTGAGGGCGGGCAGGGAGAGCTTCTGGAAGTTGTGGAAAATAAAAAGCACCTGCCTTTGTCCATGCTGAAGGTGAAGTTCCACACGGACCGGAATCTGGTCTTTGATGATATTGAAGGTTCCAATGTCAGCGACCTGTTTTACCGCAATGACGTCTTTCAGATCGGAGGCGGCGAGCGGATCACCCGAACCCTCTCCTTTACGGGGCAGAAGCGCGGATATTATAAAATCATGGGCATTGATCTGGTGAGCACGGACCTTCTGATGACCACGGATATGGCGGAGAGCCGTAAGGAAGACAGCTGGCTGTACGTGTATCCGAAGCCGTTTTATGATGAGGATTTCATGCAGTCTCTGCAGCAGCTGAACGGGGAGGTGCTGACGAGACAGCATCTGATCGAGGATCCCTTTGAGTACAGAGGTATCCGCGAGTACCAGCCCTATGATACCATGCGCAGCGTTAACTGGAAGGCAACGGCCAAAACCGGCTCGCTCAAGGTCAATCAGCGCAATTACACGGCATTGCAGACTATCCGCATTTTTTTTAATATTGACGATCTGGGCATTTTAAAAAAAGAAGACGCGGTGGAGCTGTGCCTTCGCATTTGTGCCGCCCTGTCCGCTTATTTTATCGCGCAGGGAACCCGTGTGGCGCTTTATGGAAACAGCGCGGATGTGATCAACGGGGAACCGGTAAGGGTAGAGGCCGGAGCCGGAAGCGGGCAGATGGATCAGATTTATAAAGCGCTGGCGCGCGTGGACACCAAAAAAGACCGTATAGATTTCACGAAAGCGTTTCGGGAAACGCTTCTGGAAGAAAGCAAAGGAACCATTACCTTTTTTGTGTCAGCGAACGCATATGACGATCTGCTGAATCTGATCCGGGAATACCAGGATATGGGAAATGACTATGTCTGGTTTTACCCGGTCTGGAGGCATGAAAAGCCGCTTCTCCCGCAATGGGCCATGTCCCATGTCAGATGGGTGAATGCGCAGGATGGAAAGGCGTAATCATGAAAGACAGAACGATTCAGATTGTGAGAGCCGTTCTGGCGTCTCAGATGAATTACTGGATTTTCTTTACCCTGGCGATGACGGTGATCGGGGTCGCAGGGGGAGGAAAACCGCAAATGTGGCGGTGGGCGCTGCTGTGCCTGATGCCGTTTATGTTTTTATATTTTCGCCTGCGTCAAAATTTTTTCTTCTGTCTGGCGGGTCATCTGCTGACAGCGGTTTTATTTGGCGGGCTTTTGTTTGACAATTCCATTCACGGCGTGATTTTGCTCCTGTTTGTGATTGGCTTTTTTATTTATTCTTTTGTGATGCGGGCGAATCCAAAAGATGTTCTGGGTGCTCCTGTGCATCCGGTATTCGCGGTGGTGCTTGCGGCTGCCGGCTTATTTTTGAATAATGCCCAGGGACAGAGCGGCCTGACCCTGTATTATCTGGTTCCTGCGTTGGGGTTTCTGGGGCTGTATTTTATATATATCTATATGGAGAATTTTTCTTCCTTTCTGGTGGTCAATGACAGCAGTGCCGGGCGTATTCCGCAGGGAGAAATTTTCCGCTGCGGGATTTTCCTGGTATCGGCATTTTCAATTGGGAGTGTTGGTCTGATGGTTCTCTTTTCACAAACCAGTATTCTGTCTGACCTGCTGAAGGTGATCCGGACGGTTCTGGTGTGGATTCTCCGCTTTCTGTTCCGCAACAACGAAGAAACGGAGGTTGCGGATACGGTTGCGGAGGAAGTCTCCGATTCGTCAGACGGTCTCTATGGCCTGGAGGGGGGCGAGCCCGGGTGGTTCTGGGAAGTACTGGAAAGAATTGTTCTCGTTCTTTTGGTCGCGGGGCTGATCGCGCTGGCGGTTTATGGTCTGTACAGGCTGGCGAAGTTTCTGTACGCGCGTTTCAGCGATGTGGCACTGCCTGAGGGGCAGGATCAGGAAATCCGGACAGACCGGCGTGAAAAATGCGGTGTTGAGAAAAGTGAAAAAAGCGGCCGGGCGCGTGTTTTTGGCTTTTTAAGCGCGGGGGAGCGAATCCGCCGTATTTATAAAAAAGAGGTCTGGAACGGCAGGCGTGTTCTGGTGGAGGAAGGAGACGCCGCCGAACATCTGCGCGGTATGACGGCCAGGGAGTGCGGCAGGAGGCTTCAAAAGCAGGATCTCTCGGCAGTCTATGAGAAGGCCAGGTATTCCGGTGAAGCCTGTACCGCCGAGGATGTGAAAAAGGCGAGGGCTGCGGTCAGGGAAGGATAAAATCGCAGAAATCACAGAATCTTCACAGCTTATCAATGATTCTTTCACAGGTGGTTCCTACAATAAAGGCAAAAACCTGTTTCCGCAAGGCAGCGAATGCGGCTGTTCGCGGGAGGGGGTTTTGTTACAGGAGAAGGATTTGAAGTACGGCCTGAGAGGAGAGGATAAGTACCTGATGAAGGGAAAAGGATTACCGACCATTATTTTGGCTGGGCTGTTGTTTGTATTCGTCCTCGGCGGCTGGCTGGCGAATGATGAGGCGGTCGGCGTCAGAGGCAGGAAAGAGACGGAAACAGAGAGTACGCAGAGCTATATGACAAGCGATGGAATCGTGTACGGTGAGGTCAGCGCGGTAGGAGAAGAAACCCTGACGATCAGGCTGGGGACTCTGGAAACGGAGGATGGTCTGAAGCTGACGGGCGGGGAGGTCGCGATCCGGACCAAGGCGGGAACTGTGATTGCACGCATGCGAAGGGAAAGCACTGGCAGCGTAGAAGAGGATGCGGAAGTATCAGACGAAGAAGTCGGATTTGCGATGGGAAATTTGGCAGAAGGGGATATTGTCTCGATCGCGCTGGATGAGGAAGGCTACGCGGAGACGATTACATTATTAATGAATTTTTCTTCTGTCGGTATGGACAGATAAAAGGCCGTGGCTGTATACCGCGGTTTTTTTATTTGCTTTTTTATTTTAAAACGATGTGTAATTGTAACTTGCCAAATGATTAAAATGGTGCTACTATGAATTGGCCTGGATTTATTTTGTGTCGTTTCTGCTGTTTTTTCGCGTCTTGAGGCGGCCTTGAGCGGCTGGCCTGGCTTGATGGAAGGCCTGCTCGCTGAATGGGTATGACCGCATGACGGGACAGCATGGTGGTACATCCGGGTGTAATTTATTGAAGGAGGAAATTTATGATGAAGTGTATTTCCCGCAGAGATTTTATGAAGGGAATGGTAGTAGGGGGGGCTGCTCTGGGTTCTGCCGGCGTTCTTTCCGCCTGCGGCTCCAGCTCCAGTTCCGAGACCACTGAGACCACTACCGAAGAGACAAGCTCCAGCTCCGAGACTACAGGCGAAGCGGAACTGACTGCTACAGTAACATCCGCTGTCGCGGACATGGACTATTATGGAGCTTCCGAGTACATCTATGACTATGTGCTCGGCGATTTCTATGACACATACATGACCGCGTTTGACGCGGAGACCACCTCTGAGAGATATGTCCTGATGGCAATCGCGGAGGCGAAGCTTTTAGAGAGCGGCGTGATGCTTCCCCTGTATTCCGCAGGCGGCAACTACGCAATCTCCAGAATCGTGCCCCGTACCACGGACTACGCGAACGCGGGTTCCGACTCTGACAGATATCACTCTGCACTGGTAGCCACTGAACTGATCTCAGCTGAGGATATTCAGGCGCTGAGAGATCTGTGGGATGAGGCGAGAGGTACCGGTACCTATATCGATGAGGCCAAGGCATATATGGAAGAGCATGGCTATGAGCTTGGCGATACATATGCCACCTATTACACCACTGATCCTCAGACCTATGATGTACTGGCTACCTCCAAGGCTGCGGACTCTGATGTGATTATTAATACCTTTGACGGTCTGTTGGAGTATGACAATGAGGGTGTTCAGCAGCCGGCACTGGCGGAGAGTTATGAAGTATCTGATGATGGTCTGACCTGGACTTTCCACATTCGTGAGGGTGTGACCTGGGTTGATTCTCAGGGTCGTTATATTGCAGATGCCACAGCTGATGACTTTGTGGCTGGTTTTCAGCACATGCTGGATGCTGCGGGCGGTCTGGAGTGGCTGGTTGAGGGCGTGATTGAGGGCGCTTCCGAGTATCTGTCCGGTGAGATTACTGATTTCAGCCAGGTTGGCGTTTCCGCTCCTGATGACTATACTCTGGTTTATACACTGTGTGAGCCCTGCTCTTATTTCAACACCATGCTGGGTTACTCCTGCTTTGCGCCTCTGTGCAGAACCTATTATACTTCCATGGGCGGCAAGTTTGGCATTGAGTTTGATGCATCCGCATCTGACTATCAGTATGGCAAGGGCAAGGACAGCATCGTTTATTGCGGACCCTACATCATCAGCAATGCAACCGCGAATGCTACCATTATTTTTACACAGAACGAGACCTATTATAAGCCTGAGCATGTGAATGTAAGCTCCATTGTCTGGTACTATAATGATGGCTCTGATACCTTGTCATATTATAATAATACACTTGATGGGACTTACAGCGGCAGTGGATTGAATGCCAATGCGATTGAAGCGGCCACAGCTGACGGCAATTTCGATACTTATGCTTATATTTCCACGACGAACACCACGTCCTACATGTCCTTCGTGAATGTGAACAGACAGATCTGGCACAATTCCAACGATGAGAGTGCCATGGTATCTCCCAAGGATGAGGAGCAGCAGGCGACCGCTTATGAGGCTCTGTTAAATCAGCACTTCCGTATGGCTGTTAACTATGCCTGGGACAGAGGAAGCTATCTGGCGCAGACCAAGGGTGAGGCTTTAAAGTATGCTTCCATGAGAAATACCTATACCCCCGGCGATTTCGTGTATCTGCTGGAGGAAACTACCGTTGATATCAACGGCACCGCTACTACCTTCCCGGAGGGCACCTTCTATGGTGAAATCCTGCAGGCACAGCTGGATGCGGACGGCTCTGTCATCGTTGCCTGGGACGGCACCAGCACAGATCTGTTCGACGGCTGGTACAATGTGGACGCCGCTGTAGAGGAGATGGATCTGGCTGTTGAGGAGCTGGCAGCCATGGGCATCACTGTGGATGCGGACAATCCGGTTTATATTGATATTCCTTATCCAAATACCTCTGAGACCCGTACCAACATGTACAATGCCATGAAGCAGTCTATCGAAAATGCGCTGGATGGCAGGGTCATTGTGAACCTGGTAGGCGGTACCCAGGATGAATGGTATTACACTGGTTATAACGTAGATATCGGTTCTGAGTCCAACTATGATCTGTATGACTTAAGCGGCTGGGGGCCGGACTATGTAGATCCGTCTACTTATCTGGATACCATGCTTCCCGACGGCAGCGGCTACATGACCAAGTGCCTGGGACTTTGGTAAATCAAATATCTGCTGAGACAGAAACTCAGTAAAATAGCTGCAGGAGAGTGGCGGACAGCCACTCTCTTGTACCATATGGATACAAGATCGCTATTCACAGTCGTTTTTGAGCATGTGCCGAGGTGGATGTGAATGGTTACCAAAAAACATAATGGCGCACGCCTGTGCCCGTTATAAAAAGCGAGAGAAAAACTATGGCCAAATATCTGACAAAGCGTATTATATACAGCATCTTTTCTGTCATGGCGGTGGTTGTCATCGTCATGATCATGGTATATTCGCTGATGGACCGCATTAAGGTCTTTGCAAATGATTCCAATTATACCAAGCTGCTCAATAATCAAAAGATTACCTACAGATATCAACAGTGGGAATCCTACGGTTATCTGGATTATGTGAGCTACACGGATTATGTCAACCAGCTTGCACTGGATGGTGAGATTGATGAGGAAACCCGCTCCGCGGCGGTTTCTTTAGGCAGAACTGCGGACAAGGATTCCGAGACCGTGGCGGCTTATGTGGCGGAGTTCACGGAGTATTATGAATCCCAGGGCTATACCGTGGAGCGATATGACGCCGTTCTGGCGGGCAATAAGGTGGCAACAGGAGGTACGCAGATTCTGATTGCCTATAAGGATGTGCCGCTGCTCAGCCGGATTATCACCTATTTTTCCAATTTGTTTGAATTTGATAATATCCATTATGTGGAAGACGACGTGGGGGAGAGAGGACTCACCTTCACTTTATTTGATCCCCTTTATGGCGGAGGGAAATTTTCCCCGGCCATCATCGGGAACGGAACTTATCACAAATATCTTCTGTATTTTGATAATGTGTTCCCTTATATTCATCAGAATTTCCTGACCATCAATCTGGGCGTGTCCTATTCTGTCAACATGGGTATCGACGTTTGGGATACCATGACCCAGACCCAGGGCTCCTATGTGATGCGGGAGGTGACGTATGAGACAGGTCTGACAGAGAGCAGCGCGGACAATCTGCACACTGCCACTTATGTCTCAGGTTCCCAGAGCGCCACGGCAGTGAACGCGGATCGCTATGTGGATGACTATACCAGTGTGAGCACCTACAATTTCGGCAAGTCCAAGATGGGTTACTCCTTTACCATGGGCATTATCGCCGTGATCATGGCTTATATCATCGGCCTGCCGTTGGGCGTTTTAATGGCCAGATACAAGGATGGGCTTTTAGACAGAATCGGCACCCTCTATATCATCTTTATTATCGCGGTGCCTTCCCTGGCCTATATTTTCATGTTCAAAGCCATCGGAGGTTCGGTCTTTGGCCTGCCGACGACATTTAACATGGAGAGCTCCAGCAAGCTTTATTATGTCCTGCCCATCATTTCTCTGGCCCTGCCGTCCATCGGCAACCTGATGAAGTGGATGCGCAGGTACATGATCGACCAGATGAATTCCGACTATGTGAAGTTCGCCCGTTCTGGCGGCTTAAGCGAGACGGAGATTTTCAGCAAGCATATTATGAAAAACGCTGCCATCCCCATTGTACACGGCATTCCGGGCAGTGTGCTGGGAGCATTGACAGGAGCTATCATTACGGAGCGTGTGTATGTAGTTCCCGGCGCCGGTAATCTGCTGACATCGGCCATCAGTGCTTATGACAATGGTGTCATCGTGGGCGTGACCCTGTTCTATGCGGTGCTGACGGTGACTTCCATCATTCTGGGAGATCTGCTGATGTCTGTGGTTGATCCCAGAATCTCATTTACGACGAAGGACAGGTAAAAGCGGATGAATGACAAAGAATTATTCGAAAAATACGATATGCCTGCAGAAGAACTTTTTGCCAGGATAGATCATAATGAACTGGAATCGGAGAAGATCACCGCCCCCAGATATTCCTACTGGAAGTCCGTGTTCCGTGTCTTTTTCCGAAAAAAGAGCAATATTATCATGCTGGCCCTGCTGGGCGTGATCATCGCCATGTCCTACCTGTATCCCACCTTTGTGGAGTATGACAAGTATGGCAATGTGCTGGATGCGGCGTCCAAGCACTTAAGACCATTGGCCGCCATGAAGCTGTTAGGCTACAATATTCACTGGATTCTGGGAACCGGCTCCGCCGGCAACTCCACCTTTGACGCGGTCTGGTACGGCGCGCAGATTTCCATTTCTCTTGCTTTTGTCTGCGCCCTGATCAACCTGACCATCGGTGTGGTGGTGGGAGCTGTCTGGGGCTTCTCCAAAAAAGTGGACGCCATCATGATGAACGTGTACAACGTGGTGGCCAACATCCCCTATGTACTGCTGATTTCCGTGCTGGTGATGCTGTTCAGCCCCAGCTTCTGGACCATGGTGTTCGCTCTGACCGTCACAGGCTGGATCAGTATCGCCTACTTTATCCGGACACAGGTCATTATCATCCGCGACAGGGAATATAACCTGGCCAGCAAGTGCCTGGGCACCTCCACGCCGAAGATTGCGCTGAAGAACATTCTTCCGTTTATGACATCCGTGATTGTGACTCTGGCGGCCACGGAAATTCCCTCCTATATTTCCTACGAGGTGTTTCTGGCCTACATCGGCATGGGCCTGTCTGATATGTCACTCGGCCGTCTGATTTATGAGGCGGAGGGCGCTATGGTGACGCCGGGCTGGGAGCTTGAGTTCTGGAGCCCGGTGGCGGTATCCGCCATTGTGTCCATCGTGCTTTACGTGGTGGGACAGAATCTGGGTGACGCATCCGATCCCAGAACGCATATGTGAGGGGGCAGCCAATGGAAGAGAAAAAGGTATTATTATCGGTTAAAGACCTCCATGTGAAATTCCATGTGCGCGGCCGTATTCTGACCGCCATCCGCGGAATTTCCCTGGATATCTATGAGGATGAGTCCATCGCGATCGCGGGCGAATCCGGTTCCGGCAAATCTGTATTTACGAAGACCTTTGCCGGCATGAACGACAGCAACGGTTTTATTGACGAGGGGCAGATTATTTTCAGCGATCCGGAACTGGCGGACACCAGAGTTCCGCTGGATAACGGGGCGAAGAGGATGATTGCCTCCGCGCTGGAAAAGCTGAATGAAGCCTCGAAGCTGGAGCTTGGCGCGGCCACTTATCAGAAGATTCTGGCGCTGGAGTCTGAGAAGCGCCAGAAGAGCAGCTTAAGCGACGAGGAACGGGCGAAGCTGGATAAAGAGATCAGCGATATCACATTTCAGAGAACGAATCTGTTCAATGAAAAGCAGACCTACGATCCCAAGAATGAAAAGGATAAGATCAAAGCCGCGAAGGAACGTCTGAAGGCCTATGACGCCCAGATCAAACAGTTAGAGAAGGAAAAGCAGGACAAGATCAAGGCACATAAGGAGGCCGTGAAAAATGATACAGCCTATCATACCGAATATGAGCAGAAGATGTCTGCTCTGAAAGCGCAGTATGAGAAGGAAATTGCCGGTTCCATTTCTCCTGAAACAGTAAAGCGCAATGAGATTCTGGCAAAGGAAATGTATCTTTCCGTGGGCCGCTATGGATTCGCGCAGAAGAGCAGGATGATGAAAAAGCTGAATGACGCCTTGAAAAAAGCCATGAAGCTGGGCGTCAATCTGGACGATCCGGACCAGAGAAACAAGGTGTTCTCTGAGGTCAATTTCCGGGTGGCCTATCTGGATGAGACAGCCACGGAGCTGCACGGATCATGCATCCTGGATCTGGCGAAGGTCAGGTACGCACAGGACTGGGCGAAGGTCAGAGGCAGAAGGATTGCCACTGTATTTCAGGATCCCATGACCAGCTTAAACCCCATCATCACCATCGGCAAACAGATTACATCCATCATTATGAAGCATCAGAATGTGACAGAGGCGGAGGCCAGAAAGCGGGCGCTGGAGCTGATGACCAAGGTGGGAATTCCTAACGCGGACGCCCGTTTTGACGACTATCCCTTCCAGTATTCCGGTGGTATGAGGCAGCGTATTGTCATCGCGATTGCCTTATCCTGTCAGCCCAAGATTCTGATCTGTGACGAGCCTACCACGGCGCTGGATGTGACCATTCAGGCACAGATTCTGAAGCTGATCAAGGATCTGCAGAAGGAATTCCACTACACCATCGTGTTCATCACGCATGATCTGGGTGTGGTGGCCAATATCGCAGACCGCGTGGCTGTACTGTACGCCGGACAGATCGTGGAGCTGGGAACAGTGGAGGAGGTCTTTTATGATCCGCGCCATCCTTACACCTGGGCGCTTCTGTCTTCCCTGCCGCAGCTGGCGCAGCGCAACACGGAGCTTTACTCCATCACAGGCACGCCGCCGTCTCTGTACAATGCCATTCAGGGCGACGCCTTTGCTCCCAGAAATCCGTACTGCCTGAGAATTGATACGCTGGAGGAGCCTCCCATGTTCAAGGTGACGGACACCCATTATGCCAAGACCTGGCTTTTGGATGAGCACGCGCCGAAGATTGAGAAGCCTGAGGGTATTCAGGACATTCACACGAAACTGATGAAAGCATTTAATATTTAGGGGGATGCGGAGCATGGCAAACACAAATAACGCGAATGAAAAAGAGGCCCATGTGACACATTTACCCGAGCATGGACCCATTGACGAGAACGGCAGGGAAATTCTGCTGTCCTTAAAGAACGTAGATATTACCTTCGGCAAGGGGGATAAGGCGGTCAGGGCGGTCAAAAACGCGTCCTTTGATATCTATAAGGGCGAGACCTTCTCCCTGATCGGAGAATCCGGTTCCGGCAAGACCACCATCGGCCGGGCCATTATCAGAGTAAATCCCTGCGCGGCGGGCGAGATTCAATACAAGGGAGTCCGGATTTCAGGGAAAATTCCGAATTCTCTGGACAGAGAGGTCATCCGCAATATCCAGATGGTCTTCCAGGATCCGGCGGCTTCCTTAAATGAGCGCGCCACGGTGGATTATATTATTTCCGAGGGCCTTTACAATTTCCACCTTTACGAGAATGAGGCGGATCGTGTACAGAAGGTGGAGAACATCATCAACGAGGTGGGACTTCTCCCCGAGCATCTGACCCGGTATCCCCACGAGTTTTCCGGCGGACAGCGTCAGCGTATCGGTCTGGCCAGGGCCATGGTCATGGAGCCGGAGCTGGTAGTGGCGGATGAGCCGATTTCCGCGCTGGATGTGTCCATCCGCGCCCAGGTACTGAATCTGCTCAAAAAATTCCAGAGAGAGAAGGGCGTGACCTATCTGTTCATCGCCCATGACCTTTCCATTGTGCGGTTTATTTCTAACCGGATCGGGATTATTTACAAGGGCAATATCGTGGAAGTCGCGGACGCGGAAGAGCTGTTTGACTTCCCCATGCACCCCTACACGCATTCCCTGATTTCCGCCATTCCCATTCCGGATCCGGCACTGGAGAAAAATAAAGTCCTTTACACCTACGATCCCAGCATCCATGATTACAGCGTGGACCAGCCTGAACTGGTGGACATTGGTCATAATCATTTCGTCTATGGCAATAAAAAAGAGATCGAGGAATACAAGGCGCTGCGCGAAAAGAACGAACCCTTAAAGTCCGTCACGATTCTGGACCCCAATGATCCGGAATATGAGGAGAAGCTGAAGGCTTCTCTGGAGCAGAAGATCATAGAGGAGGAGTATACACTTCCGCCGGTTCACGATACCGGCAGCTTTATTTACTCCATTCTGTCCTTCTTCCTGCCGGTACTGGGGATCATCGCCGCGTTGATATTTAAGCATTTCAATTATATCCGCAACTATAAGGCGTGCAAAAAGGGCGCCATTGGCGGTTTTGGACTGATTGCTGCGCTGCTGCTGATATTATTATTGTTTATTGTGATAGCAATCATATAAAACTGATCGTTACGAATGAGAAGAGTGCCTGTATGAACTTGCGTACAGGCGCTTTTTTTGCTAAGATGAACAGAGTGTTATCAGATACAGCTTCGTGGAAGGAGGAAACAGCTTGGCGAAGAGAACCGTGGGGGATAAGAGAGATCTGCCGCATCCAAAGCCGGTGCAGCGGGTGGAGCTTTCAGACAAATATATCAGGTTACGTCTCTTTCTCGTGGTCATACTGGTGCTGATCGGAGGAACATGTCTGGCTTACGCGCTGATGTCATGGCTTACGGTGGATTCCGGCTGGACCACCATTTCGCCGGATTCGGCGGCAGATATCGTGGAGAGGGATCATTTTGAGCTGCAGTATGAGCCGGGGGCATCCGATCTGGGTACCACCGCGGAAAATAAAGCCATTGTGCTGATCTACACGGACGCGCTTGAGCTGGCCTGTCAGAGCTTTCAGGCGGATGTGGAATATGAGAATGTCCATAATATCTATTATATCAACAGGCATGTAAACGAAGATATCGTGGTGGAGTCTGTTCTCTACGAGGCATTTGAAAAGATGGGTGATCAGCTTGTCTACCTGTATCTGGGACCTCTGTACGCAGAGTACTATGCTGTGTTTGCCAGCGGGGACGACACGGAAGCGGCGATTTATGACCCGCAGTATAATGAGGAACAGCAAGTGTATTTTGAAGAGGTCTGTTCGTTTATCGGGGACGGCGATATTGAATTGAAGCTTCTGGGGGACAACACTGTCCGGCTGGAGGTATCTGAGGATTATGAGGCCTTTGCTGAGGAATATGGGATTGCTTCTTATCTGGATTTTTTCTGGATGAAAAACGCGTTTATCGTGGATTATGTGGCGGATTGCCTGGCTGAGAGCGGTTATACCAACGGGCAGATCAGCAGTGTGGACGGCTATGTACGCTGTCTGGATACCAGGGAGATCAGCTACGCGATTAATCTGATGGATTCCGCGGAGGATTTTATCCTGCAGGCGGCTTCCTGTTCCTATGCGGGTCCGATGAGTATTGTCATGTTGAAATCCTTCCCGGTATATGTCAGTGATGAGATGTCGTATTATACGTATGAAAATGGAGAGATCCGGTTTCCATATCTGGATCCTGAAACCGGCCTGTGCACCAGCGCGCTTTCCGGCCTGTTGTGTTACAGTGAAACGGCGGGCTGCGCGGAAACTTTGCTGCGTATGATGCCGGTTTATATTTCGTCAGAATTTGATGAAGAAAGCCTGTCGGAGCTGTCGAATATGGCAGATCAGGGTATTTACAGCATTTATTGCAGCGCTCAGGTGATTTACCGGAATGGCGGAGATGAAATGACTCTGACAGAACTGTATGACGGGTACCATGTCAGTGCACTCAGTGCGCTTTCTCAATAGGTTGATCGTTTTTGGCTGCCTGCAGCGCGTTTTGAGAAAGATTTTACATGAGAATTGAAATCCCTTCTTTTTTATATATAAAAAAAGTGGTAAACTGTACATAAATAAGCGTATCCGCTGCGCAGCTAAGGAAACATATGGAACTGAAAGAAATCCGACCCATCCAAAATATCAACAATCCCGTGCAGACGGTTTTTGTCCCAGGTTCGAAGAGCATCACGAACAGGGCTCTTTTGCTGGCTGTCATGGGGCAGGGGAAAAGCAGCCTGAACGGCTGTCTTTTTTCAGATGATTCCCGGTATTTTCTGCGCTGTGTCCAGGACCTGGGCTTTGAAACCTGCGTGGACGAACAGAAAAAACGCGTGGAGGTGACCGGTCTGGGAGGCAGAGTGCCGGTGAAACAGGCTTCGATTTATGTGGGAAGCGCGGGAACGGCGGCTCGCTTTCTGGCCGCTTTCCTGGCCTGCCAGGAAGGAGAGTTTTTCTTGGACGCGTCTGAGCAGATGAGGCGGCGGCCCATGGAACCGCTGCTGCACGCGCTGAAAAGCATTGGGGCTGAGATTGACTGTACAAAAGAAGCCGGTCATTTTCCGATGCGCATCACAGGGCATGGGATTCTGACAGATCATGTGACGATTGACATCGATGAGAGCAGCCAGTTTTTAAGTGCGCTGTTGATCGCGGCACCGCTCTCCGGTGGAGAACTGACAATCGATGTAAAGGGGAGCCATGGGATGGCATATATTGATATGACAGTGCGGATGATGGAGCAGTTTGGCGTCAGCGTCTTAAGACCACAGGAAAAGCGCTTTGTCATTCCGGGCGGCCAGCAGTATCACGCGATGGCATATCGGGTGGAGCCGGACGCTTCTGCGGCCTGTTATTTCTGGGCGCTCGCGGCCATACATGGGATGACTGTGACGGTGCCGCATCTGCATGTTTCCTCTCTGCAGGGGGATGTCACATTCGCGCATCTGCTTAAGAGAATGGGTTGTGAGGTGACAGACACTCCGCAGGGCATTGCGGTGACGGGTCCGAAGGATGGAAGGTTAAAGGGCGTGAACGCAGATATGCACAGCTTTTCGGACCAGGCTATCACGCTGGCGGCCATCGCGCCCTTTGCGGACGGGCCTGTGGAGATTACGGGGATCGGCCATATCCGGCATCAGGAGAGCGACCGTATCGCGGCCATCGTGGAAAATCTGACCGCCATGGGAATTGAGGCTTATGAAACTGCGGACGGAGTGTGTATTCGGCCGGGGGAGCCGCAGGCAGCGGTGATTGAGACGCATGAGGATCACCGGCTTGCGATGGGTTTTTCCCTGACAGGAACCCGTGTTCCGGGCATTGTGATCAGAGATCCGGATTGCTGCAGAAAGACATTCGAAGAATATTTTACAGTGCTGGATGCGCTGACCGCGGCGGTTGAGGGATAGCGCGGCAAAGTATTGGTGCATTGATATCATGAGCGCCATTTCCCCATGATATGAAAGTAATAAACATAAAAGAGACAATACAGAGGAAACTGAATTTATGGCGGCAGACTTATCAGAATTAAGAAAAGAAATCGACACCATCGACCAACAGATCGTGCGCCTGTATGAACGGCGCATGGATGTATGCAGAGAGGTGGCGCAGTACAAAATAGAGAATGGCAAAAAGGTCTTTGATTCACAAAGAGAGTCAGAAAAGCTGGACGCTGTCCGTTCGATGGTGCAGAAGGACGCTTACAAAGTCGGTGCGCAGGAGCTGTTTGAACTGATGATGAGCAACAGCAGAAAGATGCAGTACCAGATGCTCTCGGACGCGGGCGCCACAGGGCGGCTGCCGTTTATGGAGGTGGATCATCTGGAAGCAGAAAAGGCCAGAGTGGTTTTCCAGGGAGCGGAAGGAGCTTATTCCCAGGCCGCCATGCAGTGTTTTTTCGGTAAAGATGTCAACAGCTTTCACGTGGAGACATTCCGGGACGCTATGTGCGCGATTGAGGAGGGGAGCGCCGATTTCGCGGTGTTGCCTATCGAGAATTCCACCGCCGGCATTGTCAGTGAGATCTATGACCTTCTGCAGGAATTTGAGAATTATATCGTGGGAGAGCAGATCATCGAGATCGAGCAGTGCCTGCTTGCGCTTCCGGGGACAAAGAAAGAGGATATCCGCGTAGTCTATTCGCACCCGCAGTCGCTGATGCAGACCGCCAGATATCTGGGGAATACGGGCTGGCAGCAGATCAGTATGAAAAATAACGCTTTCGCGGCACAGAAGGTAGTGGCTGACGGAAAGCTTGATCAGGCCGCCATCGCGGGGGCCAGTGCCGCTGAGATTTACGGACTTGAGATTTTGGAGCGCGGGATCAACGATGAGAAGGGGAATTGCACGCGCTTTATCGTGGTGACCAATCAGAAAATTTTCCGCAAGGACGCGCGCAAAATCAGCATCTGCCTGGAAATCCCGCATGAGAGCGGATCTTTATATCATATGCTCTCGCACTTTATTTTCAATGATCTGAATATGACCAAGATCGAGTCCAGGCCCATTGAGGGCAGAAACTGGGAGTATCGCTTTTTCATTGATTTTGAGGGAAATCTGGCGGACAGCGCGGTGAAAAACGCGCTGCGTGGCCTGCGTGAGGAAGCCAGAAGCATGAAGGTCCTGGGAAATTACTGAGCGGAGTTGGTATGAGGAGGTTTTAAGGTATGGCAGTGAAAATGTTCGCGGCAATTGAGGCGGGCTCCTTTGGCCTGTCCATGAAGATTTTCGAGTATCAGGACGGCAGAATGCGTCAGATTGAGAGACTGCATCACAGCATGGACATGGGAACGGACGCCTATACGCTCGGCAGGATCAGGGATGAGCATATGGATGAGATCTTCCGCGTGCTCAAGGAGTTTCAGGCGGTGATGAAGGGTTATCGGGTGACGGAATATACCGCTTACGGCACCAGCGCGCTGCGTGAAGTATCCAACACGCTTTTATTCTGCGATCAGGTGGAACAGCGTACCGGCATCAAGATTCAGGCCTTAAGCAACGCGGAGCAGAGATATCTGAATTACAAGGCCATCGCGGCTAAGAGCGAGACCTTCCAGCGCATCATCGAGCAGGGAACCGCGATTGTGGATATCTGCGGCGGCGGCCTGCAGATTTCTCTCTTTGACAAGGACACACTGGTCTGCACGCAGCAGCTGCGCCTGGGATTACTCAGACTGCAGGATCGGCTGACGCAGCTGAAGGCGGATGAACAGAATATGGAATCTTTGATTCTGGAGCTGGCAAACCCGCAGTTTTCTGTTTTCAAACGCATGTATTTAAAGGGACAGAAGATTACCAACGTAATTATGGTGGATGAGCATCTGTCCCGTTATCTGATGAAGAAGACCGGGCATGAATACGGCCAGGGCTTCTGGAACAGCGAAGAGTTTAATGCGCTGATGCAGAAGGCAGCCAGTGTCAGTAAAATGGAGCTCTCCAGGCTTTTACAGGAGCCGGAGGACAGACTTGACACGATGCTTTTGTCCGGTATTCTCTTAAAGCGGGTGATGGAGGTGACAGGCGCGGAGCTTTTATGGGTTCCCGGCGCGGAGCTTTGCGACGGCATCGGCTATGATTACGGGGAAAAGCATAAACTGGTTACAAAATATCACGATTTTGAGAAGGATATCATCGCTTCTGCCTATAATATCAGCAAGCGCTACATGGGTTCCAGAAAACGGAGCGAGACACTCGAACAGCTGGCCCTGGCGATCTTTGACGGCGTCAAAAAAATCCACGGTCTGGGGAAACGGGAGCGTCTGCTTTTACGCATCAGCGCCCTGCTTCATGACTGCGGTAAATATATCAGCATCGGATCCATGGGATCCTGCTCCTACAGCATCATCAAATCCACGGAGATTATAGGACTGTCGCACCTAGAACAGGAAATCGTGGCGAATGTAGTGCGGTTCAATCATGACGATTTTGAGGATTCGGAGCTGTGGCTGCGCAGAAACGTGGATCAGCAGACGTATCTTACCATCGCGAAGCTGACGGCAATTTTACGTGTGGCGAACGGCCTGGACCGCAGCCATAAACAGAAATTCGGCGTGGTCAAGTGTCAGCTGAAGGATGACAGACTCATCATCAGCGTGGAAACAGAGCAGGATATTTCCCTGGAAAAAGGCCTTGTGACGGAACGCACCGCCTTTTTTGAGGAAGTATTTAATGTAAATGTGGAAATCAGACAGAGAAGAATTTCGCGGGAGGCCTGAGGATGGAAAAGGCAGAAAAAAACATGGAAAAACAGGAAGCAGCAGAAGGAAAGGAATCAAAGCAGCCTGACTTAAAAAAGCCGAAATATTATGTCAACCGGGAGTTAAGCTGGCTGAAGTTCAACCTGCGGATTCTGGAGGAGGCCAGGGACAGGAGCCTTCCGCTCTTTGAGCGGCTGAAATTTCTCTCCATTACCGCCTCCAATCTGGATGAGTTTTTTATGGTGCGTGTGGCGAGTCTGATCGATCAGGCGCACGATCATCCGGAGAAGCGGGAGATTGCGGGTATGACGGCTGAACAGCAGCTGGAAGCGCTGGATTCAGAAATCCATACCTTTGTGCAGACACAGTACAGTACGCTGAACCGCTCTCTGGTGCCGGGCCTGATTCAGAATGGCCTGCGGGTCGTGAAGCACCATGAGGACCTGGGCAGAGCGGACGCGGACTTTGTGGACCGGTATTTTATGAATACGGTTTATCCGGTGCTGACGCCGATGGCGGTGGATTCTTCCAGACCGTTCCCCCTGATTCGCAATAAATCCCTGAACCTGGGCGCTCTCGTGCATAAGAAAAAAGGCAAAAACATGGAGGAGCGGGAGTTCGTCACAGTGCAGGTGCCCGGACTTCTGCCCAGAGTAGTGGAGCTGCCCGCGGATGAGAACGGTGTGAAGGGCATCATTCTGCTGGAAGAAATCATCGAGCGGAACATGGAGAAGCTGTTCTTAAACTATGATATTGAGTGCGTTCATCCCTTCCGTATCACCCGTGACGCGGAGTTTGACATCGATGAGGATGATTCCGAGGATTTATTAAAGGAAATTGAGCACCAGATCAAAAAGAGGCAGCGGGGCGAGGCCATTCGTTTGGAAGTGGAGGACAGCGTCGATAAAAACCTGCTGAAAATCCTCAAAAAAGAGCTTTCCATCAAGGAAAATTCCATTTATTATATCGACGGGCCGCTGGATCTGACCTATCTGATGAAGGTATACAGTCTGAAGGGCTTTGATCATCTGAAAATGGAAAACTTCACGCCGCAGATGCACCCGGATTTCGTGGGCTGCGAGGACATCTTCGCCCTGATACGGCGAAAGGATGTGCTGCTGCATCATCCGTATGAATCATTCGACCCTGTAGTACAGTTTGTCAAACAGGCTTCCCAGGATCCGGATGTGCTGGCCATCAAGCAGACGCTTTATCGTGTCAGCGGCAATTCCCCGATCATCGCGGCCTTAGCCCAGGCGGCGGAGAACGGCAAACAGGTCACAGTTTTAGTGGAGCTGAAGGCCCGTTTTGACGAGGAAAATAATATCGGCTGGGCGAAAATGCTGGAAAAAGCCGGCTGTCATGTGATTTACGGTTTGGTGGGGTTGAAAACCCATTCGAAAATCACACTGGTGGTGCGCGGTGAGGAGGACGGTATCCGGCGTTATGTGCATCTTGGCACTGGCAATTATAACGATTCCACAGCCAGACTGTACACGGACGTGGGCATGTTCACCTGCGCGAACGCCATCGGCGAGGACGCGACAGCCGTATTCAACATGCTGAGCGGTTATTCGGAACCGCTCCACTGGAATAAGCTTTCGCTTGCGCCGCTTTGGTTAAAAGATCGCTTTATTTACCTGATCGACAGGGAGGCCGATTACGCGAGGGCGGGCCGCAGTGCGCGGATCATCGCCAAAATGAATTCACTCTGTGATCCCGATGTGATCGAGGCGCTTTACAGGGCTTCCGGAGCGGGTGTGCAGATTGATCTGATCGTCCGCGGGATCTGCTGTCTGAAGGTGGGAATCCCTGGTGTGTCCGAGCACATTTCCGTGCGTTCCATTGTGGGATATTTTCTGGAACACAGCAGGATCTTTTACTTTGAGAATGGCGGCAAAGAGGAAATATATGCTTCCAGCGCGGACTGGATGCCCAGAAATCTGGAGCGCCGCGTGGAAATCTTATTCCCGATTGAGGATCCGGCATTAAAGGAAAAGGCTTACGGCATTTTAGATACGCAGCTGAAGGATACGCTGAAAGCCAGGATCCTTCAACCTGACGGCAATTATGAGAGAGTGGATCTGCGGGGCAAGGAGAAGTTTGGCAGCCAGGCTTTCTTTTGCGCACAGGCCATGAAAAACGCGAAGCAAAACAGCGAAACAAAGGAAATGAGCCGTGTCTTCGTCCCCAGAATGGCGGCGGAAGATGTATAAAATGACTGAAAGCGCGTAACAATCGGCGGTTAAATATCGTGAGTTCGCGTCAGCGGACATATCCGTTTTACGGTGACAAGGGGGAGCAACATGAATTGCAGAAAAAAGATCATACTGGGCAGCGCGTCCCCACGAAGAAAAGAACTGCTTAAGCAGCTGGGGTGGGAATTTGAGGTGATTCCCAGCGATTGTGAGGAGCATATTACAGAGAAAAGACCTTCCAGAATTGTCTCTGAGCTGTCCGCGCAGAAGGCGGAAAATGTATGGGAGAAGCTTTCTGATGAAGAACAGGAAAACTGTCTGGTGCTGGGCGCGGACACGATTGTGGTGCAGGATCAGCTGATTTTGGGAAAGCCAGGCACAAAAGAACGGGCGGTAAAGATGTTAAAGATTCTCTCCGGCAAGGCTCACCAGGTCTTTACGGGCGTGACTTTGATCTGGATGGAGAGGGGAGAGAGAAAGACACAGACCTTTTATGATATGACGGAGGTCAAGGTGGCGCCCATGACTTCAGCAGAGATTCAGGATTATGTGGAGAAGGGAACCTGCCTGGACAAGGCTGGCGCATATGGTATTCAGAATGAGTTCGCGGCCTATGTGACGGAGATCTGCGGTGATTACAGCAACGTGGTGGGGCTGCCGGTGGCGGCGCTTTATGCGAATATGAAGCGCTGCGGTCTGATCGAGATGGCGGCTTCTCAAACGGCGGTCTCATCCTCAGGCGGAAGGTTCAAGGGCGCGATTTTTGACCTGGACGGAACGCTGGCGGACACGCTCGAATCCATCGCCTACTGCGGCAATTACGCGATGCGTTCCTGCAGACTTCCGGAGATTCCGCTTGAGAAATACCGCTATTTTGTGGGAAATGGAGCGGACACGCTGATTAAGCGCTGCCTGATCTATTCGGGGGATGAGGATCTGAAATTTTACGAGAAGGCTTACGCGAAATATCAGATTATCTTTAAGGAAGAACGCCTGTTCAATGTGACGGTATATCCGGGCATGATGGAAACATTGCAGGAGATGAGGGCGAGCGGACTGAAGCTGGCGGTGCTGTCCAACAAACCGCATGAGAGAACGCTGGATGTGGTTTACAGTCTGTTTGGCAGAGATCTGTTTGATACGGTGCTCGGACAGAGGCAGGAAATTGCCAAAAAGCCGAATCCGCAGGGTGTGCAGGAGATACTGGACGGCTGGGAGATGGACGCGAAGGATATTCTGTATGTGGGCGATACCGCGACGGACATGATTACCGGAAACGCGGCGGGCGCGACGACTGTGGGCGTTTTGTGGGGATTCCGTGATCGGGCGGAGCTGGAAAAGCACAGGGCGCAGAAGATCATCGAAAGACCGGAGGAATTGTTGGAGCTGCTGTAACGTGCATAAGTGACGGCCGCTCTGTGCCAGACATTATCTTTCTCGCTTAACCGTGCGGCACATTATTTTAAAGTGTCAGGTTGGCAGGTTGCACGCATGCACTCGATAAGATAATGTCTGGCACAGAACGGCCTGGCTGGTGCAAGTTGATGGAGTAAATGGGAGAAAAAACATGACGGAACAGTTTGACGACGCGGTGCTGCAGTGCTTTCTGGACAAGCAGGAGCAGTTGCTGTATAAGAAGGTGTTCTCCACGAAGGAGGAAGCGAGAGGGTTTCTGGAAGAGGGCATGGCGGTGGTGGTCGATTCCGTGAAGGAGGTCTGGGAGTTCTTCGAGGAGGAGGGGCTGGATACGTATGGCCTCAAGGGGAAGAAGATCCTGGAGGCCAGTGAAGTCTTTACAGTCGGAGACGGGAGATATTTGATTGTAGAAGCGTGATTGGTTCAGATGCATATGCATTGTCGGGCCGTCCGGTCAGTTTTGTCTCCTGATGGACGCCTTTGGTGCGGCTCGTTTCACTGTGCGTCACATATCACGCAGGTTTTGATTCCCGCCGATGCACAGAAGGCGCTCGCCCAGACAAAACATGACCGGACGACTCTCGATATGGATTGTGCTGATGCTGAAAATCAACGGTGCAGTTTCAGTATATGTAGCACTTCTTCAGGCACAAACAGCTTTCCAAATCCGGTACCTAAAGAAATGGCGGGTTTGGCGTCGCCGTGGTAGTCGCTGCCGCCGGAGATTAAGAGGTCATACTGCGCGGCGAGTCGGCGTACATAGCGCTCCTGCTCGGGTGTGTAGGTGGAGTAGATGGCTTCGATTCCGACTAGACCGGCGGCTTTCATCTCGCAGACTAAAGCTTCGAGCTGCGCTTCTGTCAGGTCATAGAGCATGGGGTGGGCCAGAATGGGGATGCCGCCCGCGTTTAAAATCAGATGAACCGCGTCCACGGGAGTGATTTTGTCCCGCGGCACGAAGTAGGGAGTGTCTTCGCCGAGGTATTTGGCGAAGGCCTCTTTTGTATTTTGAACATAACCTTTCTGAATGAGATAGGTGGCGTAATGCGCTCTGGTCAGAACCGCGCCGGGATAGGCGGCGGTCAGCTTTTCATAAGAAATATCAAAACCGGCAAGCTCACGCAGCCTGTCGCACATTTGAGCGTTTCTTTTTTCCCGTTTGATGACAAAATCATCCAGTGCCTTTTTCAGGGCGGTATTGTAA
>JAJQFS010000079.1 GCA_021200995.1 Lachnospiraceae bacterium
GATCGCGCCGGGGCGATACAGCGGCTCGGCAGCCACACATGATCTGGTTATCTGCGCCCACAATTATGAGCGGCACTTCGGACGGCTTTCTGAGCTGGAAACGGGGGATACGATTATTTTCACCGCTGTGGACGGAACAGTTTATACCTATGAGGTGACAGAGATTTTTACGCTGGAGCCGACCGGCATTGACACGCTGCTGAACGGAGACTGGGACCTGTGCCTGTACACCTGCACGTACGGCGGGCAGGCGAGGGTGGTGGTGCGGTGTAAGCAGGTGGAAGAAGCAGATATATTTTAATGTATGAGATACCGGGTTTAAATTAATCCGGTATCTTTTAAAATGAAAAAAAATGTAGTACAATACTGACATATGCGCACGATATACACACGATTTGCGCACAAGATGTGTACGCGAGCAGACGGAAAGGATTTCTGCAGTATATTTTGGAGAGAGGAAATATGGGAAGAGTATTCAGATTTCATAAGGACGTGGATACAGATCAGATCATCGCGTCCCAGTATTTATTGTATCCGAACATTGAGGAGATGAAGGTACATACCTTTGAATCGCTGGACAAAACCTTTGCAGAGAGAGTAAAACTTGGGGATTTTGTGGTGGCGGATGAGAATTTTGGCTGCGGTTCCTCCAGGGAGCAGGCACCCAGCGTGTTAAAAGCCCTGGGGGTGAAGGCGGTGATTGCCAAATCCTTCGCCCGGATTTTTTACCGGAACGCGATCAATATCGGTCTGCCGGTGATTGTATGCAAGGATCTGTATGATCATGTGCAGGACGGGGATGAGATGGAACTGGATATGTCCGCCGGTATCGCGGTGGTGGACGGCGTAGAGTACGCCTGCACGAAGCTGCCGGAGTATATGCAGGGAATCCTGGACCAGGGTGGGCTGATCGCGTCCCTGAACGCGGCGGCAGATGATGAGAAGGAGGACGCAAGATGACCAGACCTATGACCATGGCGGAGAAGATTATTGCCGCTGCTGCGGGCGTGGATGAGGTGCGTCCCGGCGACATCCATACGGTGGAGGTCGACCAGCTGATGAGCAACGACGGCACCACTCACCTGACCATCGACATGTATCAGAAACAGTTGAAAAATCCACACATCGCGGACGTGTCCAAGCTCGTTTGGATTGTGGATCATAACGTGCCCTGTGACAGTCCGAAGACCGCTGCCAGTCACAAAAAGATGCGCGATTTCGCCAAAGAGAACGGCATCACGTTTTATGAGGGCCAGGGCGTGTGTCACCAGATCATGATGGAGAATCATGTGCGGCCGGGCGAGCTGATTTTCGGCGCGGATTCTCATACCTGTGCCTATGGAGCGCTGGGCGCGTTCGGAACAGGCGTGGGCTGTACGGATTATCTCTATGCCATGGTGACCGGGAAATCCTGGGTGCTGGTGCCGGAGACGTTGAAATTTAACCTGCACGGGAAGCTGAGAGAGGGCGTGTACGCCAGAGACCTGATCCTGACCATTATCGGGCAGATCGGCGCCAATGGAGCCAATTATAAGGCCATGGAATTCGGCGGCGAGGGGCTGAAAACGCTGAATATGTCTGACCGCATCTGTATCTGTAATCTCTGCGTGGAGGCGGGCGCCAAGACCGCCCTGATGGAGGCGGACGAGGTGGCGCTTGCTTATCTGAAAGAGCATGGCAGGGAACCGAAGCATGTGTTTACGAGCGATGAGGACGCGGAGTATGCGCAGGTCTATGAGATTGACTTAGGCAGCATTGAACCGATTGTGGCGAAGCCGCACTTTGTGGATAATGTGGTGCCGGCAACGGAATGTCTGGGTGTGAAGATTGACGAGGCCTTTGCCGGTTCCTGCAACAACGGGCGCATCGAGGATCTGCGTGTGGTAGCGGATATTTTAAAGGGCAGGAAGGTGCACCCGCTGGTGCGTTTCCTGATTGTGCCTGCCAGCAACGCGGTGTATCAGCAGGCGCTGCAGGAAGGCCTGATGGATATTTTCATGGAGGCTGGCGCGATTGTGATGAACGCCAACTGCAGCGTCTGCTGGGGCAGCTGCCAGGGCGTGATCGGGGAGGAGGAAGTGCTGATCAGCACCGGCACACGGAATTTCAAGGGCCGTGCCGGACATCCGGACAGCTTTGTGTATCTGGCGAGCGCCGCGACGGTGGCAGCCAGCGCGGTGGCGGGGTGTATTACCACGGCGGACAGGCTGTAGAGCTATACAGGAGCATTACAAAAAATAAGGCGGAGAAGAATAACAGTTTTACTGTTTTTCCAACGCTGACTTTGAAAATGGAGACAGAAATGGATCAATTTACAGGAACCGTGTGGATTCTCGGCGACGACATCGACACGGACATCATTATACCGACGGAATATCTGGCCTTAAAGACCGTGGACGATATGAAGCCCTATGCTTTTTCTCCTCTGCGTCCGGAACTGGCCGGTCTGATTAAGCCCGGCGACATGATCGTGGCGGGCAAAAACTTCGGCTGCGGCTCCTCCCGCGAGCAGGCGCCGGAGATCATCAAGGCGCTGGGCGTTTCCTGCGTGATCGCCAAAAGCTTCGCCAGAATCTTTTTCAGAAATGCTATCAATAATGGACTGCTTTTAATTGAAAACGATCAGATACAGAAAGCAGTACATGAAGGTGATCTCCTGACCGTACATACCAATCAGTATCTGGAGCATGACGGGCAAAAGTATCCGATTGAGTCGCTGCCGGACAATCTGCTGGACATCCTGAACGCTGGCGGCCTGGTGAAGGCGATGAGAAAACTGAATGGGTTAGACTGATATAGACTGAGGCAGTACGGATCAGATGAATAGGAAAAAGATAAGTCTGTACAGCCAGAGAAAATGGCGGAGATGCATGGACACAGGAGAAGTTTATGGCACAGACATTTATTGAAAAATTAATCGCCCGCAACATTGGCGCTGACAGTGTAAGAGCGGGTAATATCGTCACCGTAAATGTGGATTGGGTGATGATTCACGATATTTTTATTCCCTTCGCGGCGGCAAAATTCGAGGAGATGGGTTTTACGAAGCTCTGGGATCCGGACAGGGTGGTGCTGATCAATGACCACCTCGTTCCCGCAAGTCAGACGGATGATACCCGTCACCTGCGCGTGGGCAATGAATTCGCGGAAAAGTACGGCATGACGCATGTCCATCGAAGCGATGGCATCTGCCACCAGCTCATGACGGAAGCCGGCTATGTGAAGCCGGGGGACGTGGTATTTGGCACGGACAGTCACACCACGACCTATGGCTGCGTGGGTGCTTTTTCCACAGGAATTGGCTATACGGAGATGGCCAGTATCCTGGGCACCGGAAAGCTCTGGGTGAAGGTTCCTGAGACCATTCGGGTGAAGATTACGGGAAAACTTGCCCCGAACGTGACCAGTAAGGATATTATTCTGACCCTGATCGGCGATCTCGGCGCTGACGGTGCCACCTATAAAGCTCTTGAATTTGTGGGCGATACCGTGGAGGACATGAGCATCGCCAGCCGCATGACCATCGCCAACATGGCGATCGAGGCGGGCGCCAAGTGCGCTTTATTTAGGGCGGATGAAAAGACGGCGGAGTATTGTCAGATCCCGTTGACAGAGAAAGAACTGAGCCTCTATGGCGATGAGGACGCTGTATATTGCAGGACTATCGAATATCGCGCGGAGGATTTCGTGCCGGTGCTGGCTTGTCCGTCCCAGGTGGACAAAATCCGGCCCGCTAAGGAGCTTCAGGACATCGCAATCGACCAGGTCTTTATCGGTTCCTGCACCAACGGCAGGCTGGAGGATCTGATGGCGGCGGCGGAAATCCTGAAAGGGAAAAAAGTCGCTCCTTTTGTGAAGCTGATCGTGACGCCGGCCAGCCGCAAAATCTATCAGGAGGCGGCGGCCAATGGCACGCTGCAGATCCTGGCGGAAGCGGGCGCTATGATTACCCATCCGGCCTGCGGCTTATGCTGCGGCAGAACGGGCGGCATTCTGACGGACGGCGAGCGAATCGTGGCCACCAACAACCGCAATTTCCTGGGCCGAATGGGCACCAATAAAGTAGAGATTTACCTGGCATCGCCCAAAACCGCGGCGGCCAGCGCGGTGGCGGGGAAGATTGTTTGCACTTAACAGTTATCTGTCGAAAAGCAGCAATCAGCAGGGGAGTTCCGGAAGGCCTGGCTTTTACTGAACGATTGTTCAGTCAGGAAACAGAACGTATGAACAGTGAAAAGAGCCGTCAGGCGGGCAGCAGTGAGAAGTTCAAAAATATATGGCAGTTTCTGAAGTTTTGCCTGGTGGGTGTTTCCAACGTGGTGGTCTGCGAGGGAATTTATGTGGTTCTTCTTTTCCTCGGCGTCCACTACCTTGCCGCCAACATCACCGGCAACCTCATCAGCATCCTGAACGCGTATTTCTGGAGCAATCGCTTTGTTTTCAAAGCGGAGGAGGGAGAAAAAAGAGTCTGGTGGAAGGTGCTGGCCAAAACCTACGCCAGCTATGGTTTTTCCATGGCGCTCAGCGCGGGACTTCTGGTCTTCTGGCTGGAGCTTGTAAAGCTGTCCCGGTATATGGAGCCGCTGCTCACGTTCCTTTCAGCAGCAGGCATTCTTCCCTGGCTGGAGAATGTGGGCTTGTCCATTGACGCGGACCGTATGGCGGAGCTTCTCGCGGAAGCAATTAATCTGGTGATTACCATCCCGATCAATTTCCTGGTAAATAAGTTCTGGACTTACAGAAAGCGGAAGTGACACGCATACACCATATATCATATACAAACAAAAGAGGGACCCTGTGTTTTCAGGAGTCCCTTCTATTGTTGTCAGAATCCGTCTTACTGCTTTGCGGATCGGATGATTTCCTGACTTCATCAATGATAAACGGCGGGCGGGTCCGCGCCGCGTCCAGAGCGCGCCATACATATTCGCCCAGGATGCCGAGCATCATGAGAATGAGTCCGGCTGAGATAAGGACTACACACATCAGAGAGCTCCAGCCGGCGATCGGGGTGCCGACGGTGACCTTTTCCACCAGGACATTGATCAGCAGGATCAAGGCCAGTATGTTGAAAATGATGCCGACAACGCTCATCATGCGGATCGGAAAATAGGAGAAACTCATCATGGAGTCCAGCACCAGCTTGAACTTTTTGGCGAAGGTCCAGCGGGATTTGCCGATTTCACGGTCTTTGCGTTTGAAATAAACATAGTCGGTCTGGAAGCCTGCCCACAGTACCTGCAGGGTCAGGGAGGAATTCTTCTCATTTAATAACTGCAGGACGCCGATGACCTGGCGGTCAAGGAGATAACAGTCACAGCCGCCCTCCGGCATGTTTTTGGTGATGGTTTTGCGCACGATCGCGTAGTACATGTTGGCGAAGAAGACTTTCACGGGATTCTCATCCCGTTCTTCGCGGACAGCCAGCACGACTTTATTGCCTCGCTTCCAGCTCTCGTACATTTCTAAAATGATCTCGCTGTCTTCCTGCAGGTCAGCCTGTTTGGTGACGGCGCAGTCTCCGGTGCAGACATTTAAGCCCGCGAGCAGGGCGGCGTGTTCACCAAAATTGCGGGATAATTTTACACACTGCACGTTGGAGTCCATTTCCCGGATCTGGTTCATGATCTCCCAGGAATTGTCGCCGGAGCCGTCGTCCACAAACACAAGCTCATAGTCGCCCAGCTTTTTAAGAATCTTGGCCTTCATATCTTCGTATAAAAGCATCAGGGTGTCGGAATTGTAATAGACCGGCACAACGATTGAGATTCTGCTCATTTATCCTTTGTCCCCTTCATACTCAGTTTTCTTTTGCCTGCATCTCTTTCAGATACGCGTCATAATCGCGGATATATTCGCTGCCGTCATAATGCTCAGAACAGAGCACCAGCAGGATGGAATCCGGGGAAAAATCATACATGTCTTTCCATACCATGGTATCCAGATAAAGTCCCATGCGGGGACGGTTCAGTTCCACGATGGCGTTTTCGCGGCCGTTGGTCACGCGCACCTTGCTCTTGCCGGCCACGTTGATCAGGACAAACTGTGTCCTGCGGTTCGCGTGTCTGCCGCGGATGACCTCCGCGTCAGAACCATAGATATAAAAAACCCGCTTAATATCGAAGGGAATATCGAAGTCTTCTCCTTCAATGACAACGAGGTTGCCCCGTTCATCGCCAAAATCCGGGAATTCCAGAATTTTATATTGTTCCTTTAATGTTTCCATAAGAAAGCCTCAAATCATTCTGTGCCTGGTGATCTGGCACTGTTGTATGGCTGTAAATCCTGACAGAAAATCTAAAAAGCGTTCAGCGCGTCCACGACACGATCCTGTTCCTCACGTGTCATACCGTTGTACATGGGGATGGAGAGTACTTCATCAGCAAACTGTTCTGTAATGGGGAAGCTGCCCTTCTGATACCCCAGATATTGATAGGCTTCGGAAAGATGCGGCGGGATCGGATAATGGATAATGGTTCCGATCTGTTTTTCCTGCAGGTACGCGATCAGGCGGTCTCTTTCCCTGCAGCGAATGACGTACTGGTGCCAGATGCTGTGCGTGTCCGGTCTTTCTTTGGGTAAAATCAGTTTCTCGTTCTGGATATGGGAGCTGTAAGCATCGGCCAGTTCACGGCACTCTTCACACAATTCGTCCAGATGGCGGAGCTTGACGCGCAGAAGTCCTGCCTGAATCTCATCCAGGCGGGAGTTGGTGCCCACGATTTTATTATAGTAGCGTTTCTCACTGCCGTAGTTGCGCAGGACCTTCATATCCTGGGCGATCTGTTCGTGATCTGTAATGATGGCGCCGCCGTCCCCGAACGCGCCCAGATTTTTGGACGGATAGAAGGAAAAGCAGCCGATATCGCCGAAGGTGCCGGATTTCTGCCCTTTGAAGGCGGAGCCGTGGGACTGCGCGCAGTCCTCGACGAGGCGCAGGTGATATTTGCGGCAGAGGCTGACGACGTCGTCCATTTTTGCGTTGTGGCCGTAGAGATGCACAACGAGAATGGCCTTTGTTCTGGGGGTAATCAGTGCTTCCAGCTTTGTAGTGTCGATCTGAAAATATTCGTCGGGTTCCACGAAAATCGGTGTGGCGCCGTTGATGGTAATGCCCATGACGCTGGCTATGTAGGTGTTGCCCTGTACCAGCACTTCATCGCCGGGGCCGATGCCAAGCACGCGGAAGGCCATCCAGAGCGCGTCCAGACCGTTGCCCACGCCAACGCAATATTTGCTGCCGCACCAGGCGGCGAATTCTTCCTCAAAGGAAGAGACTTCATGCCCGAGTACATACCAGCCGGAGCGCAGAACTGCAAGCGCCTTATCCTCAAATTCCTGTTGATATTGATAAAAGCCTCTGTCCAGACGGTTTGGCTGAATGAACTCCATCATGCCCCTCGCTTTCTGTCATAAAACTAAGTTTCATCGTACACGAAAGAGCCTGTTTTGTCAAGCTGTGACGAACGGCCAGCCTAAAGCTTTTGTATCCTTTTTGGCGTATGAATTTTGAAAGAAATAATCGGGCATAATGTTGAAAGAAAACGGAGTGGACAGGCGCAAGGTCTGATCAAAAAAGGAGCTTCCTGTATAATTCAAGTATAGGGAATTCCAAGGAAGGTGGTTGATA
>JAJQFS010000052.1 GCA_021200995.1 Lachnospiraceae bacterium
GATGTGTAAAAAACATGTGAACTTCCTTGCAAAAGCAGCCCGAAAAGGGTATGATAAGAACTGATGGAAAATTATCGGGTAATCTACGACAGAGACAATCAGGGACAGATTTTTACCGGCGAAATAGTGGAGAAAAAATCCCGCTTCATCGCCAGCATCCGCACGGTGGACAGCGAGGAGGAGGCTGTGGCGTTTATAGAAAAGACGCGGAAGCGTTACTATGACGCCAGGCACAACTGCTATGCCTTTGTGGTGGGCGCGGATGGAGCTCTCACGCGCTGCAGCGACGACGGGGAGCCATCCGGTACGGCAGGAAGACCCATGCTGGAGGTTTTGCTGGGGCTGAATCTTCACAATGCTGTTGTGGTGGTGACCCGGTATTTCGGCGGTGTCCTTTTAGGTACCGGCGGCCTTGTGCGCGCTTATACACAGGCGGTGCAGGAGGCACTGAAAAGCTGTCCGACGGCGGTTATGCGCCGCGGGAAGCGTCTTTTGATCGATACAGATTATAACGGCATCGGCAGGATTCTCTACCTGCTGGGAAAGTGGAATCTGACGCAGGAGAGCAGTGAGTACACGGACAGAGTACGGCTGACTGTCCTGGTGCCGAAGGAGGAATGTCCGGATTTTATCAAAGAGATCACAGAGGTGACCGCCGGACGCGGCAGAGTGCAGGAGCTGGAGGAGGTGTTTTATCCGGTTCCGGAATAGGAGGCGATGATGAGAGACTCAATAGACGAACAACTGGAAATGATATCGACCTTTCTGGAACAGAAACAGTATACCAATCTGCGGCAGGCGCTGACAGAAATGAACGAGGCGGATATCGCTGCGGCGCTTTCCAATATGGATGAGGAACAGGTCAAGACTGTTTTCCGCATCCTGCCCAAGGACCTGGCGGCGGACATCTTTTCCTATATGGAAGTGGATCAGCAGCAGATGGTCATTACGTCCCTCTCAGACAGGGACGCCGGACACCTGATCGACAGGCTGCAGGCGGACGACGCGGCGGATTTTATCGACGAGATGCCGGCCAATATCGTGAAAAAGATTCTGGCCAACGCCAGCCCCGATACCCGCAGGGATATCAACCAGCTTCTGCAGTATCCGTACGACAGCGCCGGCAGCATCATGACGGTGGAGTACGTGGAGCTCAAGGAAAATAACACCGTCGCCGGAGCTTTAGATCAGATCCGCAAAATTGGTCTTGACTCTGAGACCAGCAACATCTGCTATGTGCTGGATCCTTCCCGTTTCTTAGTCGGCACCGTGACGCTGCGCAAGCTCGTGATCAGCGAGCCGAAGGCTTTCATTGAGGATATCATGGACTCCCATGTGATTTCAGTGAATACCCTGACAGACCAGGAGGCGGTGGCCAGACAGTTCCAGAAGTACGACCTGATGGCCATGCCGGTGGTGGACAATGAAAACCGCATGGTCGGTATCGTCACAGTGGACGATATCGTGGATATCCTGCAGGAAGAGACCACTGAGGATATTGAAAAGATGGCCGCTATCGTGCCTACCGACAAGCCCTATATGAAGACGGGCGTGGTGGAGACGTTCGGCAAGCGGATTCCCTGGCTGATGCTTCTGATGGTATCCGCGACTTTTACTTCCAAGATCATGGCGACCTTTGAGACGGCGCTGGCGGCCTGCGCCAGCTTAAGCTTTTTCATTCCCATGCTGATGGATACCGGCGGAAACGCGGGCGGGCAGGCCAGTGTCTCCATCATCCGTGCCCTGTCTTTGGACGAGGTGGAGCCGGGAAGTCTGCCGAAAATCATCTGGAAGGAATTCCGGGTCGCGCTTTTGTGCGGCGCCTGTCTGGCGGTGGTCGGATTTTTCAAGGTCTGGCTGTATGATAAGGTGGGAACGCAGGTGGCGTTCGTGGTGGCGGTGACGATGCTGGCGACCGTCTGCTGCGCCAAGCTGGTGGGCTGTCTCCTTCCGATGGGGGCGAAAAAGCTCGGTTTTGACCCGGCGGTGATGGCCAGTCCTTTCATTACAACGATTGTGGACGCGATCTCGTTATTGCTTTATTTTCAGATCGCGAGCCATATTTTGTCAGATTTATTATAATGAGCGTATTTTGCGAAGCAATCCATAGCATCATTTTCATTTATTGATTTAACCATACGTTACTGTAAATTCTTGATTGAGAAAAGAGTAGGAGGAAAAATATATGGGCAGAAGCGGAGGAGGCGGAGGCTTTTCCGGCGGAGGCCGCAGTGCAGGCGGCCACAGCGGCGGAGGTCGAAGCGGCGGAGGCGGCTTTGGCGGCAGCAGCGGTCGAAGCGGTATGGGAGGCAGTGCTGGCCGCAGCGGCATGGGCCCAGGAGCACCCAGAGGCGGTGCGCGTCCCGGTGGCGCGGGTCCGATGGGAGGCCCCATGGGAGGACCGCGTCCGCCCAGAAGACCGAGAAGAAGATGGGTTTTCTTTGGACCGAGATACTATGATGACGGCCCCAGGAGAGGCGGCTGCGGGACTTCTCTGATTGCAATCATTGTGGTGCTGCTGATTTTATCGACCTTGTTTGTCGGCCGCGGTGGAAATGGCGGGCATGTATCCCGTTCCACATCCACGGCGAATGTCACCACGTCCACCATTGAGAGAGAAAAACTGGATCTGGACCTGAACCTGACCGCCGGCTATTATACTGACGCTGCGGGCTGGATCAACAATCCGAGCCAGTTAGAGAGCGGCCTGAAGAGTTTTTACAATGACACCGGCATCTCTCCCTACGTTTACATCATTGACAATATTGACGGCAATTACAATCCTACGACGGAGGAGCTGGAAGCGTTTGCCGAGGAACAGTATGAGGCGCTTTTTACCGATGAGGGCCATATCCTCTTAGTATTCTGGGATTATGGCGGATATTACGAATACACCCTGTGGCTGGGCGCGCAGACCGGTACGATTATGGATTCCGAGGCCTGTGATATCCTCTTCGATTACCTGGACTACTATTATTATGAGGCGGATACCGACGAACATTTCTTCTCCTACGCGTTTGAGGACGCCGGAGAGCGCATCATGACAGTGACCACGCCTGCCTGGGTGAAGGCGGTGAGAGCGGTCGCGGTTGTGGTAATAGTGCTTGCGGGCGTGGGCGTCGTTGTGCTATTATACAGATGGTGGGAAAAGTCCAAGGAGAAAAAGGCCGAGGAGGAAAAGCGCGCGCAGGATATCCTGAATACGCCGCTTCATAAATTCGGGGACACCGAGGCCGAGGACCTGGCGAAAAAGTACGAAAACACTGAAAATAATCATAAAACCCAAGGAGGAGTGTAAGACATGAGTATCCTGTCAAGATTCAACGACATCATCAAAGCCAACATCAACGCGATCCTGGATAAATACGAGGATCCGTCCAAAATGGTGGATCAGTACCTGATCGACTTAAGCAAGGACCTGGCGGAAGTGAAGGAAGAAACCGCCACTGTCATGGCGGAAGAAAAGCGCTGCAAAAAGGCCCTGGATGAGAATCAGAAAGAGATGGACAAATACGTCCAGCTCGCCAGAAAGGCCCTGGAGGCCGGCAACGAGGAGGACGCGAGAGTGTTCCTGGCTTCCAAGCAGAAGCTGGCGGCCCAGCAGGAGAGCCTGCAGGCTGCTTACGACGCGGCGAAGCTGAATTCGCAGAAGATGCGCCAGCTGCATGACAAGCTGACCGATGACATCCAGTCCCTGAAGGCCCGTAAGGAATCCATCAAATCCAAGGTCAGCGTGGCCAAGACCCAGGAGAAGGTCAATAAATACGCTGAGACCGCGGACAAATATGACAGCACCATGGGCGCTTTCGCCCGCATGGAGGAGAAGGCCGATCAGATGCTGAACAAGGCCACTGCCATGGAGGAGCTGAACGCTTCAACCGGATACGACAAGGCCGCGGAGTTAGAGAAAAAGTACAAGTACGATGAGCACGGCGCGAGCGTGGAAGCGGATCTGGCTGCTTTAAAGGAAGAGCTGGGACTGTAGATTTTTCAGAAAAAAGTGTTCAAAAAAACGCGATTGGGACGACATATCGTCCGAATCGCGTTTTTTAATGTGTTATACTGTTACCTGTCCGTACCCAGGGCAACCTTTCAATGAATGGACGGGCGGCGGGAGTTTTTCCCGAAGCCCGTTCGGACAGGATATTTATTTCCGCATGGCGGCCCGTTTTCTCAGCGTCGGATCCAGGATTTTTTTGCGGATCCTGAGGCTTTTCGGCGTGACCTCCAGGTACTCGTCAGTGTCGATGAAATCCAGGCACTGCTCCAGGCTCATTTCCTTTTTGGGAGTCAGATGCAGTGCTTCATCCGCGGAGGAGGAACGGGTGTTGGTCAGGTGCTTGGTCTTGCAGACATTTATTTCAATGTCCTCGCCCTTGCCCGAAGCGCCCACCACCATGCCGGAGTAGACTTTCTCGCCGGGACCGATGAAGAGCGCGCCGCGCTCCTGCGCGTTGAACAGGCCGTAAGTCACTGCCTCACCCGCCTCAAACGCGATGAGGGAGCCCTGGCGGCGGTACTGGATGTCGCCCTTATAGGGCTCATAGCCGTTGAAAATCGTATTCAGAATGCCGTTGCCTTTGGTGTCGGTCATGAAGTCGCCGCGATAGCCGATCAGGCCTCTGGAGGGGATGGAGAATTCCAGCCTCGTATAGCCTCCGGTGCCCTGGCCCATATTTAAGAGTTCCCCCTTTCGCTGGGAGAGCTTCTCAATGACGATTCCGGAGAATTCCTCCGGCACGTCAATATAGGCTAACTCCATGGGCTCCAGCTTATGACCGTTCTCGTCCGTTTTATAGAGGACCTCTGCCTTGCTGACGGCGAACTCATAGCCCTCGCGGCGCATGGTCTCGATGAGGACGGACAGATGCAGCTCGCCGCGGCCGGATACCTTGAAGGCGTCGGTGGAATCTGTTTCCTCCACACGCAGGGAGACATCGGTATTTAACTCACGGAACAGGCGGTCGCGGATGTGACGGCTGGTCACATATTTGCCTTCCATGCCTGCCAGGGGGGAGTCGTTGACCACGAAATGCATGGCGATGGTCGGCTCGGAGATTTTTTGGAAGGGGATGGGAGCGACCGCTTCAGGAGAACAGAGTGTGTCGCCGATATGGATATCCGCGATACCGGAGATCGCGACAATGGAACCGATTTCCGCTTCCTTTACCTCGACTTTGTTTAAGCCGTCAAACTCATAGAGCTTGCTGACTTTGACCTTTTTCTGCTTCTCGGGCTCGTGGTGGTTGACGATGACAACTTCCTGGTTGACGGCGATTTTGCCGTTGTCCACCTTGCCTACGCCGATGCGCCCCACATACTCGTTGTAGTCGATGGTGGAGATCAGCACCTGGGTGCCGGCGTCGGGGTCTCCCTCAGGGGCAGGAATGGAGTTGATGATCGTCTCAAAGAGCGGCGTCATGTCCTTTCCGTCCTCGTCAGGGTCAAGGCTTGCCACACCGCGTTTCGCGGAGGCGAAGACGAAGGGGCAGTCAAGCTGTTCGTCGTTGGCGTCCAGATCCATGAACAGCTCCAGGACCTCGTCCACCACCTCTTTCGGGCGGGCTTCGGGCCGGTCAATCTTATTGATGCAGACGACCACGGCCAGGTTGAGGTCCAGCGCCTTACTTAAGACAAAGCGTGTCTGCGGCATGGGGCCCTCGAATGCGTCCACAACCAGGATCACGCCGTTTACCATTTTTAAAACCCGTTCCACCTCGCCGCCGAAGTCGGCGTGGCCGGGTGTATCTACAATATTAATCTTGTATCCTTTATATGTGACAGCCGTATTTTTCGACAGGATTGTGATGCCGCGCTCGCGCTCTAAATCATTGGAATCCATGACGCGCTCCGCGACCTCCTGACCCGCACGGAAGACGCCGGATTGTTTTAAAAGCTCGTCCACCAGGGTGGTTTTTCCGTGGTCTACATGGGCGATGATGGCGACGTTGCGGATGTTTTCTCTTTTCTGTTTCATAAAGCCTCCTTCAAAATATGACAGATTCATGAGGACAGGATCATATACTTACTTCATCTGACCAAACTTAAACAGTATACCATCATTGAGGAAAGTGTGCAAGAAAGTTTCACAAAAATACAAAGGAATAAGGGAAAACAGCGGTTTCAGGGCGCAGCTGCCTGCTTCCCGCGGGCAATGCCGGCGTCGAAAAACCACGATGGGTTTTCCTTCTATTTCCAAAACAGATGTAGTAAAATTTATCGTGCGCCGGGAAACAGGCAGTACGGCCGTCCGCGGCCGGCATAAGAAAGGGGAAATACCAAAATGACAGAAAAAGGATTGGACAATAATCAGGTCACCATCATGGGGCAGGTGGTCAGTACCTTTACCTACAATCACGAGATTTACGGGGAAGGCTTTTACATGGTGGAATTGTGTGTGGAGCGGCTGAGCGCCTCGAAGGATACCATTCCGGTCATGATTTCGGAGAGATTGATCGATGTCAGTCAGGATTACAGGGGGAAGCTTTTGAAAGTGCAGGGGCAGTTCCACTCCTATAACCGTCACGATGAGCGCAAAAACAGGCTGGTCTTAAGCGTGTTCGCCAGGGAGGCGGAGTTTGTGGAGCAGATGGAGGAGAGCAGCCGCTCCAACGCGATTTACCTGGACGGGTATATCTGTAAGGAGCCGGTCTATCGCAGAACGCCGCTTGGACGGGAGATCGCGGACCTTTTACTGGCGGTCAACAGGCCGTACGGCAAGAGCGATTACATACCGTGTATCAGCTGGGGACGAAACGCGCGTTTCGCGGGGAACTTTAAGGTCGGGGACAGGGTGGCTGTCTGGGGCCGGATCCAGAGCAGGGAATATATGAAGAAGCTGGATGAGGAGCATACGGAGAAGCGGGTTGCGTATGAGGTCAGCGTGAGTAAGCTGGAGCTTTTGTCCGGGGCAACTTCCAAAACATCGGTTGACACCTGTTTTACAGAATGATAGAATAAGGGAAATCATTTGTTTTGGAGGCATATTATGTCAATATTTAAAGGAGCAGGTGTAGCGATCATCACGCCGTTTCATGAGGACGGCAGTGTGGATTATGAAAGCTTTGCGGACCTGATTGAGTTTCAGATCGCAAATGGCACGGACGCCATCATCGTCTGCGGAACCACCGGCGAGGCCAGCACGCTGACACACGAGGAGCATCTGGATGTCGTGGGCTTTTGCATTAAGCAGGTGGCAGGCAGGATTCCGGTGATTGCGGGTACCGGTTCTAACTGCACGGAGACGGCGGTGTATTTGTCTCAGGAAGCACAGAAGCTTGGAGCGGACGGCGTGCTCTTAGTCAGCCCTTATTATAATAAAGCGACGCAGAACGGTTTATATACACATTTTAAGACCATCGCGGACAGCATTCATATTCCAGTGATTCTGTATAATATTCAGGGCCGTACCGGCGTCAATATCGCGCCGGCGACGATTGCACGGCTTTTCCATGACGTGGACAATATCGTGGCGGTCAAGGAAGCCAGCGGCAATATTTCTCAGGTAGCGCATATTGCTCAGCTGACAGATGGTCAGATGGATATTTATTCCGGCAATGACGACCAGATCGTGCCGATTCTTTCCTTAGGCGGCAAGGGCGTGATTTCCGTCCTGAGCAATATCGCGCCGAAGCAGACGCACGATATCTGCCAGCTGTATTTTGACGGAAAAGTGGAGGAGAGCGCGAAGGAGCAGCTGCGCGCCCTGCCTCTGATCGATGCGTTGTTCTGTGAGGTCAACCCGATTCCGGTGAAGAGCGCGGCCAGCTACATCGGCTTTGGCAAAAATGTGCTGCGTCTTCCCATGACAGTCATGGAGGATGCGAATCAGGAGCGCCTGAAGAAGGCAATGATCGAGTACGGAATCGAGGGAATGGCATGATACGGATCATAATGCACGGCTGCAACGGGAAGATGGGCCAGTTTATTTCCTCCCTGGCAGCGCAGGAGGAAACGGTTCAGATCGTGGCGGGCGTGGATATCACCGGCGTACAGAAAAATGACTATCCCGTCTTTACCAATATCGTGGACTGTGATGTGGAAGCGGATGTTGTCATTGATTTTTCCAACGCGTCCGCTGTGGACGGACTGCTGGATTACTGCATTGCGGGAAAACTTCCCTGCGTGCTCTGCACAACCGGCTTAAGCGAAGAGCAGCTTGCCCGGGTAGAGGAAGCTGCGAAAAAGACCGCGATTTTAAAATCCGCCAATATGTCGGTGGGCATCAACCTGCTTTTAAAACTGCTCGCGGAGATTTCCCCGAAGCTGTCCGAGGCGGGCTATGATATCGAGATCGTGGAGAGACATCACAACCAGAAGCTGGACGCGCCGAGCGGTACCGCGCTGGCTTTGGCGGACGCGGTCAACGACAGCTGCGGACAGACTTACGAGCATGTATTCGACAGGAGCAGCCGCAGGCAGAAGCGTCCGTCGAAGGAAATCGGCATTTCCTCCGTCAGGGGAGGCACAATTGTGGGAGACCATGATGTGATTTTTGCGGGAGCGGACGAGGTGATTACCTTGAGCCACTCCGCTTATTCCAGAGGCGTATTTGCCAAGGGAGCGCTTGAGGCCGCCAAATTTCTCGCGGGGAAGCCGGCTGGCCGCTATGATATGAGCGATGTGATTGGATGATACAGGGGACAGGGGCGTATGCCCCTTCCCTTTTATTGTGTGCCGGAAGTGCTTCCGCTGACAGTGCTGTCAGTAGTTTCGTTTCCGGCTGTGATTCCGCTGCCTGCAGCTGTATTGTCACCGGTTGTGCCGTCTAACGCGCTGCCGACATCGTCTATGGCGTCACCCACGCCGTCTACGACATCATCGACTCCGTCCACGATACCGGTTCCGACATCGTCCGCGGCATCACCGAGGACACCGTCGTTATTGCCGTCGGTTCCGTTTGTGGCGGTGTTTGTGCCGGAGTTGTCATTTGAGTCAGTAAAATTGCCGTTTGCGGTGTCATTTCCAGTGGTGTTGTCAGTGTCTGAAGAACTGCTTCCAGTGGTGTTATTCCCGTCTGTGCTGTCATTTCCGTCTAAAGAGCCTGCCCTCGGTGGTATTGTTTTCCACATAGCCGTCGTCTGAAGCGCCGGCGTTGTTTCTGCCGCAGCCGATGAGGGCCGCGGACAGGGTGAAGGCGAGCGCGAGCACCAGCAATCTGTGGCTTACACGATGTTTTTTCATCATTCCCTCCATTTTGTACATAATAAAGATGAACTTTGAACAGACTTTTTTGGTGTGCGGCGCTTGTGAAAGCGTCTGACGCAGAAAATTCATGAAAAATCGTATTCATGAGAATAAATCAGCCTGTCAGGAACAGTATGCGCTGTTTGGCGGGGATTATGCGCGGGCAGTCTGAAAGATATCATCAGTTTTTATAACGTAAGCATTCTGCGGTTGGGAGTCTGGTTTTATTTTCCGGGCTGGCTGCAAATTGCGTTACAGAGAGGTATTTTATGCGTTTCAGACCATGTATCGATATTCATAATGGAAAAGTTAAACAGATTGTCGGCGCAAGCCTTCAGGATGAGAACGACCGCGCGCAGGAAAATTTTGTGAGCGAGCGGTCAGCCGCCGATTTTGCCAGGCTGTACCAGGAAAAGGGGTTAAAGGGCGGCCACATTATTTTATTAAATGCCGCGGACAGCGTGTATTATCCGGCCACAAAAGAGCAGGCGCTTGCAGCGCTTAGGGTGTATCCCGGCGGCATGCAGGTGGGCGGCGGCATTCGTCCGGACAACGCGGCGGATTTCCTGCTTGCGGGAGCGAGTCATGTGATCGTTACCTCCTATGTTTTTGGCCAGGGGAAAGTGCACATGGACAGGCTTCGCGCACTCTGCGATGCGGTGGGAAAAGAGCATGTGGTGCTGGATTTGTCCTGCAAAAAGGTTGGCTCGGAGTATCGCATCGTCACCGACCGGTGGCAGAAGATGACAGAAACGGTATTAAACGAGGCAACGCTCGATCTGTTGTCGGAGTATTGCGATGAATTTCTCGTACACGCGGTGGATGTGGAAGGGAAGGCTTGTGGCATTGAGGAGGAAGTGGCATCGCTCCTGGGCAGATGGGGGCAGAAGCCTGTCACCTATGCCGGCGGCGTGCATGATTTTCAGGATCTGGAACGATTGCAGGCTGTCGGCGGCGGCAGGGTTGACGTCACCATCGGCAGCGCGCTCGATCTGTTCGGCGGAAATATGCGTTTTGAGGAAGTTCTGGCGTTTTGCTCATCCCGGTAAACAGGGAAGCTGTCCCGCGTAAAATGACGGCCACAGAGGAAGAGGAAACAGATAGCGCCGCAGGGGAGAAGAGGAGACAGATAATGCCGCCAGAAAAACAGACACAAAAAAAGTGCCCTGCGGCACTTTTTTTGCATCATAACCAATATATGGATAAAAAGGAGTTACTGACAAAGGTAAGCTGCTTATTACGGATACATCGAATTATGTTTTGCGGGCCGGAACTCTGACAGTGGTGTGTCTCCGGTCGGATTTGTAAGCATTAAAAGAGTTGCGGCCAGGCCGGTCTATTAAAGCTTTACTACGTTAACAGCCTGAGGTCCTTTTGCACCTTCGGTCAGTTCGTACTCTACCTTCGCGCCCTCTTCGAGAGACTTGTAGCCTTCCATCTTCAGGCCTGTGAAATGTACGAATACGTCCTTGCCGGATTCATCGGTGATGAAGCCGTAACCTTTTTGGTTGTTAAACCACTTTACTGTACCTTTGTTCATCTCAAGATACCTCCATAAAAAATACATTTTGATGTACCAGTTTATGGTGAAGCCGTTCAGAGCAATCCCCTCCGTTACTCAAAACTAAAGGGATTTTAGCACATTTCTGTAAAAAAGTAAAGAAAAATCATGTAAAATTAAGAAATGAGAGGCGCCGCCGGGTACAAACACGCGTACTTATTTCATTATAGTTGCGAAAAAATTACAAATATGTTAAGATGATAAAAATTGGCGTGCAGCTTATGGGAAAGGGCGTCAAAATCAGGGAGGTTGCTATGAAGAAGGATGTGAAACCCAAAAAGAAAGTTCACATGATTGCGATCAAGAGTAGCGATCCGGATGAAAAACCGATGATCATTCGGTTGAGAAATACAAGTTTTTATACGATTTTGGTTACGGTCTGTGTGATGATCGGCGTGGTTTTAGGTATTTTCATATTTGAGACCAGACAGGTGGTGGTCATCACAGCGAAAATGGCAGCACAGCGTCAGGAGATGAATGAGGAATATGAGGCGTTGAACGCGCAGTATGTGGAGCTTCAGAGCCAGTATTCCGACCAGGTATTGGAAATCGAGGAGCTGCAGAGTCAGGTATCCGCGCTGACGCAAACGCTTCAGGATAAACTGGCAACGGAGGAGGAGGCCGAACAGGCCGCGATTCCGTCGGGCTTTCCTGTGACAGGTTCCAGCACGGCGGCTGAGATGCCGGAGGATGAGAGCGAGTTAGACCAGGCAGTCTATTACGAGGGAAGCGAGGGCGCCGTGGTGGTCGCGACAGGCGCCGGCACGGTGGAGCTGGTGCGCCAGAACGCTTACGGCTATTATGAGGTACATATCGATCACGGAAATGGGTATGATTCCATTTATACCAATATGGGGTCGCCCCTGATTCAGCAGGGCGATACGGTAGTGCGGGGAACGCCGCTGTTTCTGATCCAGGAGGATAATACGCTGATCAAATATCAGATCACAAAGGATGACGCGCTTCAGGATAAACTGGCAACGGAGGAGGAGGCCGAACAGGCCGCGATTCCGTCGGGCTTTCCTGTGACAGGTTCCAGCACGGCGGCTGAGATGCCGGAGGATGAGAGCGAGTTAGACCAGGCAGTCTATTACGAGGGAAGCGAGGGCGCCGTGGTGGTCGCGACAGGCGCCGGCACGGTGGAGCTGGTGCGCCAGAACGCTTACGGCTATTATGAGGTACATATCGATCACGGAAATGGGTATGATTCCATTTATACCAATATGGGGTCGCCCCTGATTCAGCAGGGCGATACGGTAGTGCGGGGAACGCCGCTGTTTCTGATCCAGGAGGATAATACGCTGATCAAATATCAGATCACAAAGGATGACGCGCTGATCAATGTTTATACGATTATGACGGTGGATGGGTGAGATTGCTCACCCATCCTTTTCGTTCCTTTTCGTATCCTCATCCAGGATGCCCAGGCGGGAGAATACCAGTTCGTAGCCGTCATTCCCATACTGCAGCGAACGGTTTACGCGGCTGATGGTGGCAGTGGAGGCCCCTGTTTTTTCGGCAATCTCCACATAGGTGTCTTTTTGCGTCAGCATGGCGGCCACGTTGTAGCGCTGGGAGAGGCTTAGAAGCTCGTTGACGGTGCACAGATCCTCAAAGAAGCTGTAGCATTCCTCCCTGGTCTGCAGAGTGAGGATGGCGTCGAAGAGATGATCAACGGGGTCGGATTTTATTTTTTTATTCATGTCGGATACTCCCGGTAAGGTGTGTCGTTGCGTAAGCAGTTGATTTCTGATCTTTTGTCCCTTGTATTCTCACATGGTAGCACAGTGAAGTGTAAAAGTAAAGCAAAAACCTTGCATTTTCGCAGGGGAAAAGCTATACTGATGTCTGTTCATACGATGGTGTACGACTGGCACAGTCTGACATATGGCGTGTGACAGACAACCATTGCCGCATGCAGTGCGCTGTGCGGTGGACAGAAACGGACTTGATTATGACAATTCACACTGACAATCTACTGGAAAGCGTCCTGGAGAGCCTTGACAGAGTCGATTATATCAGGGCAAGTGAGATTCCGGACATCGATCTTTATATGGATCAGGTAACGTCCATTATGGAGGAGCGGCTGCGCTCAAGTGTGCGCCATCCGGACACGGACAAAATCCTGACCAAAACCATGATCAACAATTACGCCAAAAATGATCTTTTGCCGCCTCCGGAGAAAAGGAAGTATTCCAGGGAGCACGTTCTTTTGCTGATCTTTATTTATTATTTTAAGGGATTTCTTTCTATGGGGGATATCAGCACGCTCTTAAGCCCTCTTACAGAAGAATATTTTCATAATGACGGGCATGAACTTTCGCTGCAGGAGGTTTACGAGATGGTCTTTTCCATGGAAAGCGGCCGTGTTCTGGAGGTCAAGGAGGATTTGAAAGCCGCATATGAGCGGGCAGAGAATATTTTTGCACACGTGGAAGATGATGAAGAGAGAGAGTATCTGCAGAAGTTTGCCTTCGTCTGCATCCTGAGTTTCGATGTTTATATGAAGAAAATGATGATTGAGAAAATCATCGACGCCATGCCTGAGCGGGAGACGCAGACCAAAAAGAAACGCGAGAAAAAACAGGGGGAACCAAATACATGAAATACCTGATCGATTTACACACCCACAGCGTTGCCGGAGGACACGCCTACAGCACCGTAAAGGAAAATATGGAAATGGCGTACGCCCATGGCCTTCAGGTCTACGGCTTAAGCGAGCACGCGCCGGCGATGCCGGGCGGCCCTCACGAATTTTTCTTCGGTAACCTGAAGGTGCTTCCGAAGGAGTACAAAGGCATGCGCATTCTGGCGGGCGTGGAGGCCAACATCATGGATCTGGAGGGAACGCTGGATCTGCCGGAGAGGAGAATGAAGCTGCTGGATTACTGTATCGCCAGCCAGCATATCTCCTGTGTAAAACCCGGAAGCGCGAGGGAGAATACGGACGCTTTGATCAAAGCGATGCAAAATCCTTATGTCTGCGTGATCGGGCATCCGGATGACGCCCGTTACCCGCTGGAGTATGAGCGCCTGGTGGATGCGGCGAAGCAATATCATGTGCTTCTGGAGGTCAACAACAGCTCCATGAATCCGTTGAACGCCAGGCAGAACGCGGAGGAAAATATTGTCCGTTATCTGGAACTGTGCAAGGAATACCAGACGTCCATTCTTCTGGGAACTGACGCCCACTACTGCGACGCGGTGGGCATCTTTGATGAGGCGGATCGGATCTTAAAACAGGTGAATTTCCCGCAGGAGCTGATCGTCAATCTGGACCCGGACCGTTTGTGGGGATATCTCGGGTTTTATGAAGCATATCCGCAGATATAGTCTAAAAACTGGAGGGCGGCCTCTGTGTGTTCGGAATAGCACAGGAGAGTAAAAATCACTTCCCCGCTGTAATAATAATTGGAATTAAAATCAGAGGAGGTACAGACATAATCGCCTTCCTCAGACGTAGTGGCGATGTAAACACCCACCGCGACAGGCTGCTCCATATCTTCCGGGGACGCATACACCGCCGTCCCTTCAAAGACCTGATCCTCATACTCGGTTTCTTCATAGTAACCGTTTTCAATCAGTGCGTAATCCACATAATAGAAATAATCGGAATAGCGCTCCAACTGCTCTTCGCTCATGACAGTGGTCAGGTCAATCAGGCTGTCTCCCTGGGAATAGCCTGAGATGAATTCCTCATCCGCCACCATCACGTCCATCTCGTTGGCGGCGATCCGTACGGCGATTACCTCGTAGGAGGTGTAAGCGGTGGTATCGTCTGTCACGTCCAGACTGTTCTCAATTGTCAGGGCCTCACCGTCTTCCACACCCAGATATTCTTCCACGCCTGATACATACTCGCTGTCGTCATAGACGCTGGCACAGTTTATGAGGGCAACGTACAGAACGCTTTCATCCTGGTGCGTGACGTCATGGACAATCCAGATCACCATAATTATGGCCGCGATACCGCCAATGGTGTGCCACTTATAATAATCCCAGAAATATTTCCGTTTCTCTTTGAAGGTTCCGTGTTTGATTTTGTCACGTTCTTCCTTAAATTCATCCATTACAGCCATAAATGCCAGCCTCCGTAAAATATACTATCGGGAAAGAAAACTGATAATTCCCAGTCTTATACATACTCTAATCATTTTCTTTTACCATGTCAATGAAGGAAATCAAAACTTCCATGAAAAAAATATAAAGCAGAAAATGGTAAAAATATGGAGGCGGGAAAGCGGAATTTTGCCAAAAAATCTGTTTTCTTTCTATTTTATATGTGCTATACTCATTGATAATCCCGAAACGGGAGAAGGAGCGTGTTTTTATGAATGAGACTTATGTAGAGTGGTTGGTGGACAGGAAAATGACAGGCAAAGGAAAGGCTGCGCGCGCGGCCTGCATCGCGCTGATTGTGCTGGCGGTGCTTCTGTATCTGATGACTGCAAGCGCGATCGCGTTGATTCTGATTGTCGTCTTCGGTGTCGGAACCTGGTTTATATTCCGCTATACGAAGATTGAGTATGAATACTCTTATGTGGACAAAGAGATTTCCGTGGACAGAATCGCCAACAAGACCAGCAGAAAGCGGGTGGCTGTCTACGATCTCGGCAAGGCGGAGATCATTGCACCGGAAAAGTCCGTGCATCTGGATGGCTTTCGCCACAGGCAGTACAAAAAGGTTGATTACACCAGCAATTCCGCTCAGCCGGAGAATCCGATTTTTATCATGTATTACAGCAGCGGAGAGCAGGTGCTGATGGAACTGAATGATGAGTTCGCGAACGCGCTCTATCGGGCAGCGCCCAACAAAGTATTTCTGAATTGAGAACAGGTTCAGAAGACAAGGCTGGGGGCTGCCTTGTTTTCTGCCTAATCTGTTACTGAAAAAGGGTTGACATTTACAAAGCCCCTCGTATATACTCGTTTAAAATTACTCCATGAGTGCAAACGAGTCAACGCGTATTTTGCAGTCATTATATTACATAAAAACGGACAGGAGGAAAACATGGGCAAAATTATAGGTGAAGGCATTACATTCGATGACGTACTGTTGGTTCCAAGCTATTCTGAGGTGATTCCCAATCAGGTGGATGTTTCCACGCAGCTGACGAAGACAATCCGACTGAACATCCCCATGATGAGCGCGGGGATGGATACCGTGACGGAGCATGCCATGGCGATCGCGATGGCGCGTCAGGGCGGCATCGGCATCATTCACAAGAATATGTCGATCGAGGAGCAGGCGGAAGAGGTGGACAGAGTCAAGCGGTCTGAGAACGGCGTGATTACGGATCCCTTTTATCTTTCCAAGGATCACACGCTCGCGGATGCGGACGTGCTGATGAGCAAGTTTAAAATTTCCGGTGTTCCGATCACGGAAGGGAAAAAGCTGGTCGGCATCATCACCAACCGCGATCTGAAGTTTGAGACCGATTACAGCCTTCCCATCAGTGAGGTGATGACGAGTCAAAATCTGGTTACCGCGAAGGAAGGGACAACCTTAGAAGAAGCCAAAAAGATCCTGTCTAGGGCAAAGGTGGAAAAGCTTCCGATCGTGGATGATGAATTCAACTTAAAAGGTCTGATCACCATCAAGGACATTGAGAAAGCACTTAAATATCCAAACGCGGCGAAGGATTCTCAGGGACGTCTTTTATGCGGTGCGGCGCTGGGCATCACAGCCAATGTGCTGGAGCGTGCCGAAGCGCTGATCAAAGCGCATGTGGATGTGGTGGTGTTAGACTCCGCGCACGGTCATTCCGCCAATGTCATCCGCTGCGTGAAGATGTTAAAGGAAGCCTTTCCGGATCTGCAGGTTATCGCGGGCAACGTGGCGACCGGCGAAGCGACAAGAGCGCTTATTGAGGCGGGCGCGGACGCTGTCAAGGTCGGTATCGGCCCCGGTTCCATCTGCACGACGCGTATTGTGGCCGGCATCGGTGTCCCGCAGATTTCCGCGATTATGGACTGCTATGCCGTTGCGAAGGAATATGGTGTTCCGATCATCGCGGACGGCGGCATCAAGTTCTCAGGCGATATGACCAAGGCACTGGCGGCGGGCGGCAGCGTCTGCATGATGGGTTCCCTCTTCGCGGGCTGCGACGAGGCGCCGGGCGACTTTGAACTGTATCAGGGCAGAAAATATAAGGTTTACCGCGGCATGGGCTCCATCGGCGCCATGGAGAACGGCTCGAAGGATCGTTATTTCCAGACCGACGCCAAAAAGCTGGTGCCGGAGGGCGTGGAAGGCCGCGTGGCTTACAAGGGCAGCGTGGAGGATACGGTATTCCAGATGATCGGCGGCATCCGTTCCGGTATGGGCTACTGTGGGGCTGCCACGATCCCCGATCTGCAGGAGAACGGACGCTTTGTGAAGATCTCCGCCGCGGCATTAAAAGAGAGCCACCCGCATGATATTCATATCACCAAGGAGGCTCCCAACTATTCCGTGGATCAGTAAATTTAACCGATCAGATAAGTTTTAAAATAAAGCAGTCCGAACACAACATGGAAACAGAAGATACAGCAGGCGATATCCAGCAGAAGTCTTTTGCCGCGGGTATCGCGCTACTGTTCATTTAAGATCAGAAAACGGAGTGTGGCAGTGACCCAGACTAAGAGCATGCCGCACATCATGGGCCAGAGAAAATCCGCGTGGCTTAACTTGGATCCGCTTTCCCCTAACAGGGCTGCCTCCAGAAAACCGATGGCGTAACCGGCCAAAGAAAGCCTCCCCATATCGGTTCTGACAAAAAATCTGCTGTCGATCAGAATCAGGAAGAACGGAAAAGCCATGCCAAGCGCCACGGACAGAATGATGTTGTCACTGTAAAGGCTCCATACTTCCAGCCATTTGGTGACGGCAAAGCCGCCGTCAGAACTGTAGCTCCCGCCCCAGATAAAGTAGGCCAAAAACTGCAGCAGGATATAGAGCAGCGTGGGAACGGCGCACAGAAGCATATTCAGGCAATGCCTGAAATACGGGGAGGCGCTTCCGTCTTTGCTGATGATGCGCCTGATCCATTCAAAGAGCATGATGAGCGCCACGGCGGGGATAAACATTTCCGCGAACGTCGGCTTCGCGGCGGCAGACAGAAACAGGAAAAGCACCAGAAGAATATTGTATTTTTTCGGGTTTTTCTGCACGGGGAAAAAGATGCCCTCGTAATGTTCATTTTTCTGGAAGCCCCAGATATCAAGAACCAGGGCAAAGCACAGGAGGGCAAATCCATTCACAGTGGTCTGCGTCGGGTTATGCAGCGGATTCATGGAAAAGATTCCCAGATATGGCCCCGAGACTCCTACCCAGTCAGGATACAGCCCCTGCACGACGGACAGGCCAAAAGCGATTACCGCGGCGGTTGTGGTATTTGCTTTACATTTGTTTGCGCGAAGATAACACAGAATCATCCAGTATTTCACCAGATAGGAGAAAAGGTGAAAACCGCAGGATACAAAGGCTGCCGCTTCATCCAGCGGAAGACGCAGGAGAAATTTCAGAAGCAGGACGCAGACATGCCATAGACAGTAGGGGACAGCCATCCAGCCTTCAAGCAGGGTTCCCTGATCGAACATGGACAGATAGATATAGAGGTGACCGCGATAATCGGAAAGGGATGTATTGATTTCCCCTTTCACACAGGCGTATACAAGCCACGATAAGATCACGCCGAGGATGATGACGGCGTAATGTTTTGCGTTGTTTTCTTCACGGAGCCCGGGCTGCGGGCTTTCGGTTGTTGTGTTCGTAATATGTTTCCCCCTTCAGAAGAGTCAGGCAGCCCTTGCTGCCCTGAATCGCCATAACAGCATTTCTGACTATTATAAAATAAATATTTCAACTTTACAATAAGGAGAATGATGAAGAGAAAAAAGATGGTATTCCGCGGCGCTGGCGGCTGCGCTGCTTCTTGCCGCAATATATGTTTTCTTTCCGCGGCCGGCCTCCGATCTGGTCATCACAATTTCGTTCTGGGAGATTTCCCAATCCCGTTCCGGCTGCTCGCTCTATTATACGACGGATACACAGCCGGAATACAGTGACGAACAGCGTGTTTCCGGCGATATAGATTATATAATAAAATGCAGGTCAGTTTCCGCCTGGACGGCGCGCTTGAGGATCATCTGACGGGACTGCGGCTGGATTTCCCGGAGAAGAAACAGCAATTTTACATCAAATCGGTGATGGTGAGCAGCGCAGGTGTGCCTCAGAAGGACTATAATCCGTGTATCTTTTTTGATGAAGAGAATATTATCGCGAGAAATGACCTGGATTTTTCCACGCTTGACGCTTCAAACAGCGTCTATGTGAGCACGGGAAAAACTGATCCGTATCTGGTGTTTTCGGACAGTCTGGTGAAACAGGTTGAGAACTGCTTCAGCCATCAGACAGGATCCAGGATGCTGGTCTGCGTGTTTCTTGTGGCCGTTTTCGTAATCGCGCGGCGCGGAATCTTTACAGATGACACAGCTGTCATATCGGCGCCCTCATGATGGACGGCGCGCCGTTTTTTATTTGGACAGAAGGCTGTTTGTGTAGAGAAAACCAAATAATACATGAAAACAGAACAGAACCCATGCGGTATCAAGCAGGATCCTTTTTGAAGTGGAGATACTGTCCTGTTTTTTGCTGAGCTCAATCAGCCGCAGCAGCGCGGTTACCCATACCAGCAGCATGCCGCACATCATGGGCCAGAGGAAATTGCCATGGCTCAGCTTCTCTCCGCTCTCTCCGAGAAAAGCCGCCTCCAGGAAGCCGACACCATAACCAGTCAGGGAAAGCTTTCCCATGTCGTTTTTCATAAAAAAGGAACCGTCTATGAGGAGCATGAACAGGGGAAAGGCCATTCCCAGGACGATGGAAAGAATGATATTTTCACTGAACAGGCTCCAGACCTCCAGAAAGTCTGTTACTATGACAGAAGAGGCTTCCCCGTAGCTTCTCCCCCAGATGTAGTAGACGATAAACTGCAGGAGGATGCAGGCGAGGGAAGGAAGCGCACAAAGCAGCATATGGAGACAGTGCCGGAAACGGACGGCGGCCAGACCATCCTTTTTGAAGATACTGTCAAGCCACTCAAAGAGCATGATAAGACCGACCGCCGGAATGAACATTTCCGCAAATACAGGCTTGGCCAGTGTGGATAAAAGCAGCAGAACCGCCAGAAGAACATAATATTTTTTCAGGCCTTTTTCCACAGAAAAAAAGATGCCGTGGTACTGCTTATCTTTCTGCCTGCCGCGAATGTCGCAGACCAGGCAAAAGCACAGAAGAACAAAAGCGCGAACAGCGGTCTGAGTCGGATTGTGAAGCGCGTTGATGGAGAAAATGCCCAGAAATGCGCCCGAAATATCAAGCCAGTCAAAATAAAGCCCCTGTACCACGCTGAGGCCAAAGGCAGCGGCGGCAGCTTCCACGGAAGAAATTTCGAAATGCCGTGAAGCGGCATAGCGCTGAATCATCCAGTAGGTTGCCAGATAGGAGAAGACGTGGAAGACAGAGGAAATAAAAGCGGCGGAAGCCTCCAGTGGGACATGCAGAAGCGAGTTGAGCAAAAGCACCAGGATATGCCACAGGCAGTATGGAGTCGTCTTCCATGCCTCGAGCCAGCTGCCGCTGTGGAACAGGGGGAGATAGACATAAAGATGGCCATGGTAATCGGAGAGGCTTAAGGGAATCTCTTCCATTACAATATAGTAAACCAGAACGCCCAGCAATATGCCGGACAAAATGATGGGGAGATCCTGCGGTTGTTTTCCACTGTTTGATTTCATGATCTGTTCCTTCAGGTAATTTGATTGGTAATAAAAGTAATTTGTATTTTGAAAAATATAATTTATTCTTGCGTACTTTGTGTTTTTTATATATCATGGAAACGAAATTCCTGATGCGTTTGGTCGAAACTCATTATGACACATTCAAAATCAAAATACAAGCATAAGGAGACAGGAGAGCCTTATGAACAAAAAGATGCTGTATATACCGGCGCTTATTCTGATTGCGGCATATGTTTTTTTCCCTCGTCCGGCTTCTGATCTGGTGATCAGGCTTACGTTTGAGGAGGTGTCTGGAGACAGCTGTGAACTGTTTTATATGGTTGATTCAGATGTGAATTTCAGCAGTGACCAGAAGGTGAGCGCACAGATTGATTATGACAGTATGCAGGCAGAGTTTTGGCTGGATGGATCTGTGGCGGGGCATCTGACGGGCATCCGCATCGATTTGCCGCACGAAACGCAGGTGGCGGTTGTGAAGACGATTACGGTCAGCAGCGCAGGCGTGATTCAGAAAGAGTTCGATCCCCGCGATTTTTTTGCGGACAGCAATATTTCGGGAACCAACAACCTGGAGATCATTGTGGTGAGTACTCTTCATAAGACATACCTGAGCGCACAAAGCGATGACCCTTATCTGATCATTTCTGATGAGCTGGTATCGCAGGTGGATGCCTGTTACAGTGATCAGAGGGCATTCAGACTGCTGGTCTGTGTATTTCTGGCGGGTTTCGTAATCTTATCGCGCAGAAAAATATTTGAAACGGATGCTGCCTGAAGAAGATATTGCTTGAGAAAAAAGGAGGAGATATGGAAATCAGAAATCTGTCGCAGGAACTTGCTGAAAACGCATACCCCGGCAGGGGCATTATCATTGGCCTTTCCCCCGATGGGCGCAAGGCCATCGCCGCTTATTTTATCATGGGACGCAGTTCCAATTCCAGAAACCGCGTGTTTGTGGAAGAGGGAGAGGGAATCCGCACGCAGGCTTATGATCCGTCGAAAGTGGAGGATCCGAGTCTGATCATTTATGCGCCTGTGCGCGTCCTGGGCCGGTATACCATTGTGACCAACGGCGACCAGACCGACACCATTTATGACGGGATCGGCGCGGGCAAAACCTTTGAACAGTCCCTAAGAAGCCGTGAATTTGAGCCGGATGGCCCGAATTACACGCCCCGTATTTCCGGCATCCTGGATATTCATGATGGAAGCTTTGGCTATGCCATGTCCATTTTAAAATCCGCGAACGGAAATCCTGATGCCTGCGACCGCTATACCTATATGTATGACAGTCCCGTGCCGGGCGAAGGTCGATTTATTCACACCTACAGGGAAAATATCAATCCCCTGCCCAGCTTCGAGGGCGAGCCAAAGCGTGTGGAGATGATGGACGACATCGACGCCTTTACGGATATGCTGTGGACGAACCTGAACGAGGAGAATAAAATTTCCCTGTTTGTCCGGTTCATCGACATTCAAACCAATACATATCAGACACGTATTTTAAATAAGTACGTCTGAAGCCATAAGGATTTGTGAGTTTTAGAAATAATGAATCTGATTAACGCAGGGACCAGCAGGAAAAAAGATAAGGCGAGCCTTTACGATGAGTGGTGAGCCGTTCTTTTTTCCTGCTGGTCCCGGAAACAAAGATCCAATTAACGCACGAGCTACCAGAAAAAGATAAGGCGAGCCTATGCGATGAGCGGCAAGCCGTTCTTTTTTTCCTGCTGGTCCCGGAAATAAATATGATAAAAGAAACGGAGTACATACCATGAACGAACTGCAATTAAAATACGGCTGCAATCCCAATCAGAAACCATCCCACATTTTCATGGAGGACAACAGTGATCTCCCTGTGACCGTCTTAAACGGCCGTCCGGGCTATATTAACTTTCTGGACGCCTTAAACGGCTGGCAGCTGGTCAGCGAGCTGAAAAAAGCCACCGGCCTGCCCGCGGCGACCTCTTTTAAGCATGTCTCCCCGGCCGGCGCCGCGGTGGGTCTGCCCCTGACGGACACCCTGGCAAAAATTTACTGGGTGGATGATCTGGGAGAACTGTCTCCCTTAGCCTGCGCCTACGCCAGAGCCAGAGGCGCGGACCGCATGAGCTCTTTTGGTGATTTCATCGCCCTTTCCGATGTCTGCGACAAAGATACCGCGAGACTGATTAAGCGCGAGGTATCTGACGGTGTGATCGCGCCGGGCTATACCGAGGAGGCTATGGAGCTTCTGATGAAGAAAAAGAAGGGCGGCTACAATATCATCCAGATCGATCCCTCTTATCAGCCGGCTCCCATCGAGCACAAGCAGGTATATGGCGTTACCTTCGAACAGGGCAGAAATGAACTGGACATTAACGGTGATTTCCTTTCCAACATTGTAACAGAGAATAAAAACATTCCGGAAAGCGCCTTAAGCGACATGAAAATCGCGCTGATTACCTTAAAATATACCCAGTCCAATTCAGTTTGTTATGTGAAGGATGGCCAGGCCATCGGCATCGGCGCCGGTCAGCAGTCCCGCATTCACTGCACGAGGCTGGCGGGACAGAAGGCGGACAACTGGTACCTGCGCCAGGCGCCCCAGGTCATGAACCTGCCATTCCTGGATAAAATCAGCCGTCCTGACCGCGACAATGCGATTGACCTTTATATTGGGGATGAGTACGAGGATCTTCTGGCGGACGGCAAGTGGGAACACACCTTCAAAGAGAAGCCTCCGGTATTTACCAGAGAGGAAAAGCGCGTCTGGCTTGACGGCCTTCAGGACGTGACGCTCGGCTCCGACGCTTTCTTCCCCTTCTTTGACAATATTGACCGTGCCTATAAGAGCGGTGTGAAATATGTCGCGCAGCCTGGCGGTTCCGTCCGTGACGACGCGGTGATCAAACGCGCCGATGAACTGGGAATGGCCATGGTCTTTACCGGAATCCGTCTGTTCCATCACTAAAGACCATATTGAATTTGAAAATAATATGTGCTAAGATGTCTCCAGATGTCCGCCAAAACGGCGGGCTGGAGGCATTCTTTTTATCATACAGGGCAGCTGATTTTAGGACAGATGTTTTCGGGCAGCTGACATTTCAGGAATGGACCCTCCGCAAGAATTTGAATGACAGGTGAGAGATGATGAGCGAGGAGAAGACCACATTACAGACAGAAAACAGGGAAGTCGTGTCCAGAAACTTTATTGAGATGGAGATCGACAAAGACTTAAAGGAGGGCGTATACGACACGGTGCATACCCGTTTTCCGCCGGAGCCGAACGGCTATCTGCACATCGGGCACGCCAAGAGCATCCTTTTAAATTACGGACTCGCGAAGGAGTACGGCGGCAAGTTCAACATGCGTTTTGACGACACAAACCCCACCAAGGAGGATACGGAGTTCGTGGAGTCCATCAAGGCGGATGTAGCCTGGCTGGGCGCCGACTGGGAGGACAGGCTTTATTTCGCGTCGGATTATTTTGACCAGATGTATGAGGGCGCGGTGAAGCTGATCAAAAAAGGAAAAGCTTATGTGTCTGACCTGTCCGCGGAGGAAATCCGCGAGTATCGCGGTACGCTGACTGAGCCGGGGAAGGAAGATCCCTATTCCAGTCGGAGCGTGGAGGAAAATCTGGCTTTATTTGAGGATATGAAAAACGGAAAGTATGCGGACGGCGAGAAGGTGCTGCGCGCCCGCATCAATATGGCGAGTCCCAATATGAACATGCGTGACCCGGTCATTTACCGCGTGGCGCACATGAGCCACCACAATACGGGCGACAAGTGGTGCATCTATCCGATGTATGATTTTGCGCATCCGATTGAGGACGCCATCGAGGGCATCACGCATTCCATCTGCACGCTGGAGTTTGAGGATCACAGACCGCTGTACGACTGGGTGGTCAGGGAGTTAGAGTATCCGCATCCGCCGCGTCAGATCGAGTTTGCCAAGCTGTATCTGAAAAATGTGATCACCGGCAAGCGCTATATCAAAAAGCTGGTGCAGGACGGTATCGTGGACGGATGGGACGATCCAAGGCTTGTGTCCATCGCGGCGCTGCGCCGCAGAGGCTTCACGCCGGAGTCCATTAAGATGTTTGTGGACATGTGCGGCGTTTCCAAGGCCAATTCCACCGCGGACTATGCCGCCCTGGAATACTGCATCCGCGAGGACCTGAAATTAAAGAGCCCCCGCGTGATGGCGGTTCTGGATCCGATTAAACTGGTGATTGATAACTATCCAGAGGGAGAGATCGAGTGGCTGGACGCCCCCAATAACCTGGAAAATGAGGAGCTCGGTTCCCGTAAAGTACCCTTTGGGAAAGTATTATATATCGACCGTGAAGACTTCATGGAGGAGCCGCCGAAGAAATATTTCCACCTCTTCCCCGGCAATGAAGTCCGCCTGATGAACGCCTACTTTGTAAAGTGTGTGGACTATGTCAAGGATGCGGATGGTAATGTGACTGAGGTGCACTGCACCTACGACCCTGAGACCAAATCCGGTTCCGGCTTCACCGCCCGCAAGGTCAAGGGCACCATTCACTGGGTCTGTGCCGACACCGCCCTGGAAGCAGAGGTGCGTCTCTATGAGAACATTGTGGATGAGGAGAAGGGCGTCTACAACGAGGACGGCAGCCTGAATTTAAATCCCAACTCCCTGACCGTTCGCACCTGCTACGTCGAACCGTCTTTAAAAGACGCGAAGGCCTATGACCGCTTCCAGTTCGTCAGACAGGGATATTTCTGTGTGGACTACAAGGACACGACGGCGGAGAAATTGGTATTTAACAGAATTGTGTCGCTGAAGAGTTCCTTTAAGTTACCGAAAGCGAATTGATAACTTGCAGTACAGAGCGAGGTCGCGCAACGTTAGAGGAGTACCATATATGGACCTGATGATACAGCTCTCCACAGGCAGCGGCTGTGCCCACCTGTACGAGCAGATCTACGATTATATTAAAAGAGAAATCAAAGGAGGGAAGCTGACCCGCGGTGAGAAGCTTCCCTCTACCCGTATTCTGGCCCAGAACCTTCAGATCAGCCGCTCCACCGTGGACTTGGCTTACGGTCAGCTGGTCAGCGAGGGTTATCTCGAATCCAGACCTGGTAGCGGCTACTATGTGGGGAATGTGAGGGAACTGTACGGTCTGGACGGAATCCGCAGGCAGCTTTTGTATGAAGAACCTGTGAAGGAAGAATATGACGTCGATTTTTCCACGGCGGCCGTCGATATGGAGCAGTTTCCCTTCAGCACCTGGCGCAAAATCAACCGCGCTCTGCTTTCCCAGGACAACGCAAGCCTCTTTTCCCTGGGAGATCCACAGGGTGACATGTCTTTGAGAAAGACCATCGCTGACTACCTGCACAGCTCCAGGGGCGCGAACCTTTCGCCGGAACAGATTGTGGTGGGCGCGGGCAGCGAGTATCTGCTGCTGTTGCTGGATAAAATTCTGGACAGCAATCGGCATATCGCATTGGAAAGTCCTACTTATCAGAAAGCGTTTCTGAGCTTTCAAAGCTTTGGCTTTGAGATCAGTGCGATTCCCATGGACAACCAGGGCATGCAGGTGGAGGAACTGGCGCAAAGCGGCGCCAGAATCGCCTATGTTATGCCGTCTCATCAATACCCGACAGGCATTGTCATGCCCATCGGCCGCCGCCAGGAGCTGTTGGCCTGGGCGAATCAGGAACAGAACCGTTATATCATCGAGGATGACCATGACAGTGAGTTCCGCTATAAAGGCAAACCCATTCCTTGCCTGCAGTCCATCGACAGCAATGGAAAGGTGATTTACATCGGCACTTTTTCGAAAGCGATCGCGCCGGCCATCCGCGTCAGCTATCTGGCGCTGCCGGAGCCGCTGCTGCAGATTTATCAGGAGCGATACCGTTTCTTTTCCTCCACAGTCCCGCGGATGGACCAGAGCACCTTACAGCAGTTCATGGTGGAAGGACATTTTGAACGGCATTTGAACCGGATGCGCAAGTGCTACCGTGCCAAGCATGATTTCCTGCTGCAGCAGCTAAAGCCATTTCGCAGGCAGTTTATCATTGGCGGGGAAAACGCGGGAACCTTCCTGACACTGACCGCAAGGGACGGCCGTACCCAGGAGGATCTGATCGCGGCGGCCGCTGCGCGGAAAATCCGGGTGTATCCCATGGATGTCCAGGGGAATGGCTCACACACTGTTCTGATCGGTTACGGCGGATTAAATATGGATGAGATAGAAAGAGGGGTGGAAGCGCTGAAAGAAGCGTTTCTGTGAATGTAAGGTGCAGACGTAGTTCTATGAGTTTGAAGAACATTGCGGGAAGGGTGCTCTTAAGGATGTCAAAAATGGTCTGGTTTACATCCTGGGAACCGGAATTGGCGGCGGTATTATTCTGAACAATCAGGTGGTTAAGGGCAGTCATATGGCGGCCGGGGAGCTGAGCTGCTGTCTGATCAACCGTGATGTGGAAGGGATCAGCATGGATAATGTGATCGCCATGCGTTTCGCTGTGCCGGGACTTCTGAAAATGTACAGAGACAAAACCGGCGCAGAGGAAACTCTGGACGGCGTGGAATTTTTCAGACGCGCGAATGAAGGGGAGGAAGCGGCGTTGGAAACGCTTCGCTATTTTTGCCGTGTGACAGCTACATATTTTTATGATTTGCAGGTGATTTTGGATGTAGATTGTATTGCTGTTGGCGGAGGCATCAGTGCGCAGACACTTTTGTGAGAGCGATTGAAGAAGAGAACGCCGTTCACAGTAATGAGGTGAAATACGACTATGGCAAAACAATTTATATGTGATGAAACGACCATTGCCGCGACAAAATCGGGGAAAGTACAGGGATTTTTGGAGGATAGCACGTATATTTTCCAGGGGATCAAATACGCGGACGCGGGGCGCTTTCAGTCGCCTGTCCCGGTGAAACCCTGGGAGGGCGTGAAGCCCGCGATGTCCTACGGATATGTGTGTCCCCTCTTATCACAGGAAAAACCAAATGGGGAGGTGCTGGTTCCGCATCGCTACTGGCTGATGGATGAAAACTGCCAGTATCTGAATATCTGGACGCAGTCTCTGGATACGTCCGCTCAAAAGCCCGTGATGGTGTGGCTGCACGGAGGCGGATTTTTTGCCGGTTCCTCCATCGAACAGGTCGCTTATGACGGCAGGAATATGAGCCGGTTCGGGGACGTCGTGGTGGTATCCCTGAATCACAGGCTGAATATTCTCGGCTACCTGGATATGTCGTATTATGGGGAAAAATATCAGAATTCCGCAAACGCGGGAAATGAGGATATTGTAGCTGCGCTTCAATGGATTCAGGAAAATATCGCGCAGTTTGGAGGAAACCCTGACAATGTCACTCTTTTTGGCCAGTCAGGTGGCGGCATGAAGGTGTGGACCCTGATGCAGACGCCCTCCGCGGACGGCCTGTTCCACAAGGGCATTATCCAGAGCGGCGTCGCAGACGATTTCCTTTCGGCAAAAAGCGGCAGGGAGATTACGGAGGCGCTTTTTAAGGAGCTTGGTCTGTCCGTGAAAGAGGCTGATAAGCTGGAAAAGGTTCCGTATCACGACCTGGCGCTCACTTATAACAAAGTGGCTCCGGCCTTGTCCGCGGCTGGCAAATATGTGGGAAATAATCCGGTTCCGAATGATTTCTATCCGGGAGATCCGCGTGAGATCGGATTTACGGATCACGCGAAGACAATACCGGTTATGATCGGCACCGTTTTCTCGGAGTTTGCTTCTTTTGGAAAGGCGGTCGTAGAGGACAAATATTCTGTGAGTGACGAGACCGCGCTGAACTATCTTCAGGAAGCATACGGGGAAAATACGGCGGAGCTTAAGCAGGCATTTCAAAAGGCGTATCCGGGTAAGAATCTGCTGGATCTTTTGCAGGTGGACAGGTATTTCAGAGATCCTTCGCTGGATTTCACGATGAAAAAGGCGCTTTGCCCGCAGGCAGAGACGTACAGCTACCAGTTTACGCTTGAGTTTCCGCTGGAGGGCGGGAAATGCGCCTGGCACTGTTCCGATATTCCGTTTGTATTTCATAATACGGAGCTGGTGCCGGTCTGCACTGTACCGGGGGTGACAGATCGACTGGAAGAGCGCATGTTCGGGGCATGGATCTCGTTTGCCCGTTACGGAAATCCTTCCTGTGCTTCTCTTCCGGCCTGGTCGGCGTGTAAACCAGGCGTGGAAGCGACCATGATTTTTGACAGGGAGTGTGAAGTGCGGTACAATTTTGACCATGAGCTGCGCGAATGTCTGAAAAAGACAAAAGCGGTCATGTCGACCGTCCCTTCAAAGGACGCGGACGCTAAGGAGGATGTCATTTTTCTTCATTAAAGTGAATATAGTATGGAAGGAAACTGCACTGCTGCGATAATGGTTATAAAAGTAAAAAAACAGGAGGCCACGTCTGCTTGACGGCGGTCTCCTGATTTTTTATGATTCTGTTGTATTGTCCTGTGTATCTTCTTCCTCGTCATCGAAAAAGGGCTCTACTTTCTCAACCGTTTCCTGTGTGGAATACCAGGCTTTCTCGATGGAGTCCGCGGCTTTCTGCGCGGCTTCCTCCGCGGCGTCCGTGGCGCTGTCTTTAGCGGTTTTGACCCATTCCTTTGTCTTGTCGCAGGCGTCGCCGGCTACCTCAGTGGTTTTCTTTTTCACATCGTTTACGACTTCTTTCGCCTTTTCCACCAGATTGGAGGAATCGATGGTGACGTAAGATTTGTCTTCCCCGGTTTCCGGTTCTTTTGTACATTGATTCGCAGAATCAGCGTCATGATTGACTTTGACGGTGATGTAGCCCTTGTCCTTTAAGTAAAGATACACACCGCATACAGCGGCCGTGGCTGCCGTGAGTTTCAGTAAAAAATGATTTTTCTTTTTCATATGCGTTGTCCTCTCTTTGAAATCATGCTGATCAACCAGTTGCGATGATTACAGTGTACCCTCTTTTCTCAAAAAAACAAGTATTTGAATGTGAAAAATATTTTAAAAATTTATGATGATTTACAGCGCTATTTCTGCGGCCGGTAGATGGGGTCCGCGGGACATCCTCCCTTCATTTTCTGCATGCCGCGCTGGATGGCGTCGCGGGAATTTTTCCAGTCGGCGTCCTTATTGCGGTAGTCATATTTCTCGATGAGCCAGGCGACGTCCTCGTAGGTGCGCTCCATGTTGTCGGTCATGAGCTTGCGCATTTCCTGATAGAAGTGGTCCCGCTCGTCGCCCTTTAAGTATTTGTCCGCGGCCTCGCAAAGATCGCCGAAATGGGTCAGGCAGAAGCCCTTGCTGTTTATAATCTTGTCATGGAAGACGGGATCCTCCCGATACAGATAGAAAAAGGTGTCCATGTAGCGGTCGTAGTTGGCTTTGAAGCGGTTGCAGATGTAGCAGGACTCATTTTCTTTGTGAATCCAGTCCACCAGGGCGTTTTCCCCTTCGGCGGCGGGCTTTTTAAACAGTTTGAAGGAGCCTTTGGAGGGGGACACCTGGTCGAAGGCTTTCTGCATTTCGTCGATCTTTTTGCGGTAGTGGGTTTTTAAAATCCAGGCGTTGCCGAGGGAGTTGCCGTAGTCATACATTTTCTGGAAATGCTTGCGGCAGAAGCCGGCCTCGTCGGTGTCGGCGCGCACGTCGCTCTCCATGTAGGAGGAGCTGTTGCCAAGGACAAAGTCGATGGTGTCCTGTTCGAGCTTGCGTTCAATGAAGCAGATGGGGCATTCGTCCTGGGCGTCGACGGCTTCATTTAAAGGGATGGTGTATAGTTTTTCTTTCATGAATGTTACCTCTTCGTTTTTTGTTTTTGTGTAGATTGCTGCAAAAGGGTCGTGGAAAATGTATAAACTGCTTCGCTCCTCTCCGCAGCACATAAATCGTTCAGCAGTTTATACATTTCTCACTCGGTTTCGGAGGATCTGGTTTACAATATTTATTAAATTTAGTATATCATATTTGGAAAGATTAAAAAACAGTAAATTGGCGTAAAAGCGTTGAATTTGGGAAAGAAAAAAATTATACTGAGACGGAATGCAGGCAGTTTCTGCTTGCGCGTATGAGGAGGGGTGCGGAGGAAACAGGCTGTGTGGAAATGAGATTGAAGAAGGTTTTGCATGGACGGTTATGTGACGTTTGAAAATGTGGGAAAAATTTATAAAACCGGCGATGTGGAGGTCGTGGCGCTGCACGATGTGAGTTTCACGATTGAGCAGGGTGAGATCTGTATCATCGTGGGGGCGTCCGGCGCGGGGAAAACGACGCTTCTGAATATCCTTGGCGGCATGGACGCACTCACCAGCGGCTCAGTCCGACTGGACGGCAGGGAGATTTCCACCTTCAATGACAGGCAGCTGGCGCTTTACAGACGGGAGGATATCGGCTTTGTTTTTCAGTTTTACAATCTGATTCCGAATCTGACGGCCCTGGAGAATGTGGAGATCGCCTCCCAGCTGGTGAAAAACTCTATGGACAGTCAGGAGGTCCTGGAAAGTGTTGGCCTTGGGCACAGGCTGGCGAATTTCCCAGCGCAGCTTTCCGGCGGTGAGCAGCAGCGTGTGGCGATCGCGCGGGCTCTGGCCAAAAACCCGAAGCTTTTGCTCTGCGACGAGCCGACGGGCGCGCTCGATTATGTCACGGGCAAGTCGATTTTGAAGCTTTTGCAAGACTACAGCAGAGAGAAAAAGATGACAGTCGTCATTATCACACATAACGGCGCGCTTGCGGCGATGGCGGACAGAGTGATCCGGGTGAAAAGCGGCACGGTGTCCGACATGTACTTAAATGAACATCCCACGCCTGTGGAAGAAATTGAGTGGTAGAACGATGAACAGCATGATGCAAAAACTGCTGGGACGTTCGATCAAAAAGAGTCTGGGGCGCTTCCTGGCAATCATGATTATCACGATGCTGGGGTCGGCTTTTTTTGGTGGCCTGATGGCTACACAGCCGGCCTTTCTTAAGACTGCCCAGAATTTCACGGATGAGTACCATTTATATGATTTCCGCATTCTGTCCACCTATGGAATTGATGAGGACGACATTGCCGCGGTGGCGGCGCTGGAGGATACGCAGGCGGCAGCAGGGTCCGTTTATTATGACGCAATCGCCAATACGCCGGGCGGCGAGATGGTGATCCGCATTCTCAGTATCACTGAGGAAGTTAATGACCTGATGCTGGTGGAAGGCAGGATGCCGGAAAATGAATCGGAGTGCGTCATTGACTCCAATTATTTTACGGACACCGAAATCGGCGATGTAATCACCTTTTCAGATGAGAATGAGGAAGATACGCTGGAGGCTTTGCAGGAAAGCTATACTGTGGTGGGGAAGGTTTTTTCTCCGCTGTATATGAATACAGAAAGGGGGACGACCAGTGTTGGCAACGGGAAGCTGACCTCCTACATGTATGTCCTGGCGGAGAGTCTGGATTTTGAGTATTACACAGAAGTGTATATTTCCCTGAAGGGAGACTGGGAAATCTATTCCGATGAATATAACGACTATGTGGACAGCCTGGAGGAGATCTTTGAGAAAACTGCCAATGTGACGGTTTATGCCCGCTACAGCGATATTGTGTCGGAGGCGGAGGAAGAGCTTTTAGAGGGCGAAGAGGATTATGCGGACGGTGAGCAGGAGTTAATCGACGGAGAACAGGAATATGCAGACGGTCTGCTGGAATATGAGGATGAAAAGGCAGAGGGCGAGCAGGAGCTGAATGACGCCTGGGCGGAAATTGAGGATGGCCGGGCGCAGATTCTGTCGGCGCGCCAGGAGCTTCTGGACGCAGAGGACACGCTGGCTGAGGCGAAGGCGGAGTATGAGGAAGGCCTTAAAGAGTATGAAGATGGCCTCGCGCAGCTTGCGGATGGATATGACCAGCTTTTGGCCGGTGAACGGGAGCTGGCCGCCGGCTGGGAGGCGCTGGAGGCTGCCAGAGTGCAGCTGGAGGAGGCGCAGGCACAGCTGGAAGAAAATGAAGAAATTTATGACATGTGCGTCAGCGTGCGCGCATACCTGGATGAAAATGCAGACGTTCTCGCTGTTCTGGAATATCTGGACAGTGTAGAGGATGGCAATGTCGATCTGGACACACTATTGGATCTGATATCGGATGAAGATTTGAAAAGTTCCCTCGAAGAGGCGTTTGATCAATATCAGAATTCGTCATCGGATGACAGTGAGACTGACGGGGATACGAATGCGGAAGAAGATTCCTCCACTGATACTGAGACGGGACTGGAGGACAGTTCGAATACGGATGATTCCACACAGAAAGTGACAGACGATGTGCTGGATGATGTGTATGATGCCGCACAGGAGTTTCTGGATGAGACTGGTGTTACGATTTCCATGGAGGAAATCAGTGCCTGGCTGATTGAAAACCTGACAGAAGATACGGACGTGGATCTGGCGGAGCTTTTATCTCTTTTAGGTGTGGAAGATACCGAGATTGATTCTATTTTGGAATTAATCGAACTGCTGGGGGAGGACGGCATAGTCAGTACAATTGATTCCATTATTGCGGAATACGAGAGTGGCCTGGCAGCATATAATGAAGGCCTGGCGCAGTATGAGGACGGCCCGGCGCAGTATTACAGCGGGGAAAGTCAGCTGCAGGAAGGATGGAATGAGTATAATACCGGTCTGCAGGAGCTGATGGACGCGCAGGCGCAGTTAGAGGACGCCGCGCAGCAGATCGCGGATGGTGAGCAGGAAATCGCGGACGGCTGGGCGGAGCTTGCGGACGCGATTCAGAAGCTGATCGACGGCGAGGCTGAGTATGAAGACGGAGTGGAGGAATTCTATACTATGCTCGCGGAAGCGGAGGAAGAGCTTGCGGACGCGAGGGCGGAGCTGGATGATGGCTGGGCGGAGCTTGCGGATGCGAGAACGGAGCTGGATGACGGCTGGGCGGAGCTTGCGGATTTAGAGGAGCCGGAGGTATATATCTACGGCAGGGAAATCCTGGCTGGTTACGTTTGTTTTGAGGCGGACGCGGGGATCGTGGAAGCGATTGCGCAGGTATTTCCGGTCTTCTTTTTCCTGATCGCGGCTTTAGTATGTTCTACAACCATGACGCGCATGGTGGATGAGGAGCGGGGACAGATTGCTTCCTTAAGGGCGATGGGCTACGGCACAGGCGCTGTGATGTCCAAATATCTGATTTACGCGGGGCTTTCCGCCGGCACTGGCTCGATTATCGGTTATTTCGGGGGCTGTGTTATTTTCCCGCTGGTTATCTGGAACGCCTACAGTACCATGTATGGCTTCGGCAGTCTGATTTTATCCTTCAGTGCCAGGATCTTTCTGATTACGTTCGCGGCAGCGATGCTCTGCTCAATGGGCAGCGCGTATCTGGCGCTTCGCCAGGAAGTGAAGCAGGCGCCGGCTCAGGGCATGAGGCCGAAAGTGCCGACGGCCGGTAAGCGGATTTTCCTGGAGTACATCCCCTTTGTCTGGAAGCGCTTCAGCTTCATGGGTAAGGTCTCCATGCGCAATATTTTCCGTTACAAAAAGAGAATGATTATGATGATCCTGGGCATCTCCGGCTGTACTGCGCTGGTGGTTACCGGCTTTGGCATTCGCGATTCTGTGGTGGATATCTGCGATTATCAGTATGGGGAAATTCAGCTGATGGATATGGTCATCACGTTTCGCGATGAGGTATCGTCAGAACTGACAGAGGCTCTGGAGGGAGATCTGTCCGATGAGGTGACCACATACGCTGTGCTGCGCCAGCAGAGTGTGGAGAGTGAGGCGCAGGACGGCACGACCAAAAGTGTATACATGATTGCTGCCGGTGAGAGTGTGACCGGACTGGTCAGCCTGCATGAGGATGACGAGGAGCTTCCGTATCCCGGCGACGGTGAGGTCCTGATCAGCGATAAGATTGCGGAAGAATGCGGCGTTGGCGTGGGAGACGAGATCACCTTTTCCTTCGGCGACAACGAGGAAACAACGCTAGTGGTTTCAGGCGTTTTTGATAATTATGTTTACCATTACGCCTACATCACGCCCGAAACCTATGAGGAATATTTCGGGACGGAGTGGGTTGCCAATACGGTTTATCTGTCAATTGCTGACGATGTGGATGCCCACGAGCTTTCCACGGATCTTTCCGATTATGACGGAGTCAGCCAGATTGAAATCATGTCGGATACCACCGCGCGGGTGGAGAATATGTTAAGCTGTATGGACGCGATTGTGCTGCTGATTCTGGTCTGTGCGGGGGCGCTGGCTTTCGTGGTATTGTTTAATTTAAGCAATATCAATATCCAGGAGCGCGTGCGTGAGATCGCCACCATTCAGGTACTTGGATTTAACGCAAAGGAAGTCCGGCAGTATGTGTTCCGCGAGAATCTGGTGCTCTCCGGTATGGGAATCGTCTGCGGCATGCCGCTGGGCGTGTGGCTGACGGATTTTGTGCTTGACCAGATCACCATTGACATGATTTCATTTAAAATGAAGCTTCAGCCGATCAGCTTTTTATACAGTGCGGTGATTGTGTTTGGATTTACACTTTTGGTGAACCGGGTGATGCGCGGCAAGCTGAAAAAGATCAATATGGCGGAGGCGCTGAAGTCGATTGAGTGATGATACAATTCACTGCGGGACGGAGCAATCCATGTATCATCACTGCATCTATAATACAGATTTTCATGAGGGGAAACAAAACATGAGTATTCATGATGAATTAAATGATATGCAGTACCAGGGCGTGACGACAACGGAAGGCCCTGTCCTGCTGCTGGCGGGCGCCGGCAGCGGCAAAACACGGGTGATTACGCATCGTATCGCCTACCTGATTGAGGAGGAGGGCGTCAGCCCCTGGCACATCCTGGCCATCACCTTTACCAACAAGGCCGCGAATGAGATGCGTGAGCGCGTGGACAGGCTGGTTGGCTTCGGCTCCGAGCAGATCTGGGTAGCGACCTTTCACGCTACCTGCATCCGCATTTTGAGACGATATGCCGACCGGATCGGCTATGACAATAACATCACTATTTACGATACCGATGATCAGAAAAGTGTCATGAAGGACGTGTTAAAACGGCTGAACATCGATACGAAAATGTTAAAGGAGCGGACGGTGATGTCCGCCATTTCCTCCGCAAAGGACGAGCTGATCGGCCCCAACGAATTTTTCTTAAACAGCCGCGGTGATTACACGCAGCGCCAGATCGCACAGGCCTATGTGGAGTACCAGAAGGTATTACAGAAAAACAACGCCATGGACTTTGACGACATCATTTTCAAGTGTGTGGAGTTGTTCAGAACCTGCCCGGATGTACTGGAAAATTATCAGAACCGCTTCCGGTATATCATGGTGGACGAATATCAGGATACCAACACGGCGCAGTTTGAGCTGATCCGTCTGCTGGCGGCCAAGAATCGCAACCTCTGTGTGGTGGGCGACGACGACCAGTCCATTTATAAATTTCGCGGAGCCAATATCCGCAATATCCTGGACTTCGAGTCCGTCTATCCGGACGCCGCGGTCATCAAGCTGGAGGAAAATTATCGCTCCGGCGGCAATATTCTGGCGGCTGCCAACGCGGTGATCAGCAACAACAAGGGCCGCAAGGCCAAGGCGCTCTGGACGAGAAAGCCGGATGGAAAGCCGGTACATTTTCAGCGATTCGATACGGCTCTGGATGAGGCAGTCTTTGTGGCGCAGGATATCAGAAACAAGGCTCTGGACGGTACTGCGCAGTATCAGGACTGCGCCGTGCTCTACCGCACGAACGCCCAGTCCCGGCTGTTAGAGGAGCGGATGGTCTTCTCTGGGATTCCCTACACGATCGTCGGCGGAGTGAATTTCTATTCCAGAAAAGAAATCAAGGACATTCTGGCTTATATGAAAACCGTCGATAATGCCAGGGACGATATGGCATGCAGACGCATCATCAATATTCCGAAGCGCGGCATCGGCGCGACGACCATCGCGAAGGTGCAGGCTTACGCGGACAGTCACGACATCAGCTTTTATGATGCTTTGTGCGTAGCGGATCGCATTCCCGGGATTGGCAGGACGGGTGCCAAAATCGAGCCCTTTGTGACCTTGATCCAGGGCTTTCGCAGCAAGCTGGACTATTATGGGCTGGATGGACTTTACCGCGACATCCTGGAGATGACACATTACCAGGAATATCTGGAGGATACCGAGGACAGGGAGGTGGTCGAGGATCGCATCGCCAATATTGAGGAGCTGGGCAATAAAGTAACCGCCTATGTGGAGGAGCATGACATGGCTTCCCTCTCGGAGTTCCTGGAGGAAGTGACGCTGGTGTCGGATATTGACAATGTGGAGGACACCAACAGGGTTCTGCTGATGACGCTGCACAGCGCCAAGGGTCTGGAGTTTCCGCAGGTGTATCTGACGGGCATGGAGGATGGACTCTTCCCCAGCTATATGAGCATTACCTCGGATAACAGGGATGACCTGGAAGAAGAGCGACGCCTTTGCTACGTAGGGATTACCAGGGCAAAGGAGGAGCTGACACTGACCTGCGCAGGGCAGCACATGGTGCGCGGGGAAACACAGTTTTATGCCGTCAGCCGTTTCGTGAAAGAGATTCCGCAGGAGCTTTTAGACCGGGCGCTGCCGAAACAGAAGGCGAACGAGGATGTGATCGCGAACCGCCTCTATCAGGCCATCGCCGGCCGGCCCGTGTACGATTATCGGCCGAAAGCAACGCCGCCGAAGCCGAAGGTGACGCCGGAGCACGTGAAGCCTTTCATCGCGAAAAACATGGAGGAGCTTAAGAAAAGCGGAGCCGTGACGAAGGGCGGTGCTGGAACGGACGGCGGCCTGGACTACGAGGTCGGTGACAGAGTGCGGCATGTCAAATTCGGGGAAGGGACGGTGCTGGCCATCGACAGAGAACCCAGGGATTATAAGGTGACGGTGGAGTTCGACAAATACGGGCAGAAGGTGATGTTCGCGTCATTTGCGAAGCTGCAAAAGTGCTAAAAAAATTTAAAAATCCTATAGTAAGAATTGTGGTTTTATGCTATACTAGTCAAAATGATTCAAGTAAGAGGGATACTTGTATCAAAGAAAACCAACGAAAGGACATCTCTTAACATGAAAATTGAGGAATTGGCCGCCGCCATCAAAAAGGCGGAGAAGGAAGAAAAAAATAAATGTCTCGTTACGGTTCTTACCGTGATCGGAGCCATTGTGGTGATTGCCGGTATCGCTGTTGCGGTTTATAAATTCTTTGACAGCAAAAAGGCGGATGATGACGATTTCGACGATGATTTCGATGACTTTGACGATGATGATGAGGACGAGGAAGGCTCCTACATCGAGCTGGATGTTGTGTATGCCAGCGAGGATGAGGACGAGGAAAAGCAGGAAGAAGCTGCCGCGGAGCAGAAGGAGGAGCCCGTGGAGGAAGAGGCTTCCGCCGAGAAAGCGTCTGCTGAAGAGACTACTTCTGAAGAAGCTCCTGCCGCGGAGGAAGCTCCCACAGCTGAGGAAACCGCTGAGGCAGAGCCGGAGAAAACAGAAGAGTAATCAAAGGCGAACAACTGATTATGACAAAAAGGACATAGCGATATGTCCTTTTTCGTTGCCATTCAGGAATTTTGGCTTATTGAAGCGAAAGCATCATACCGATATCATACTGAGCGGTCTGATGATATGAATGTTTTTATGTAAGCCTTTATGTAAGCCATGAGACAGAGATTTTGTCGGAAAACTGACAACAGAATCCAATGAATGCAAATGGAGAAAGGAACTTAGTTTGAAAAAAGGAGATATCTGCCAGGGCGTTGTAGAACGCGTGGACTTCCCGAACAAGGGCATCCTGCATGTGGACGATCGTACCTGCATTGTCAAAAACGCCCTGCCGGGACAGACCATTTTGTTTCGCGTCAGCAAAATCCGCAAAGGGAAAGTAGAGGGAAGTCTGCTTGAGGTAGTCAAACCGGCCACGAATGAAAGGCCGGATCTGTGCCCCCACTTTGGCCGATGCGGGGGCTGCACCTACTTAAGTCTGCCTTATGAGGATCAGCTGCGAATCAAGGAGGACCAGGTGAAGCGCCTGCTTTCAGAGCCTTTGAAAGCGCAGGAGCGGGAGATTAAATGGGAGGGAATCCTGTGCGGAGAAAGCCCTTATGCCTACCGCAATAAAATGGAATTTACTTTCGGAGATGAATGCAAAGATGGGCCTCTGGCACTCGGTATGCACAGGCGGGGCAGCTTTTATGATGTGGTTACTGTCTCTGATTGCCGGATCGTGGATGAGGACTATCGCAGGCTTCTCACCGCGACACTTTCCTTTTTCCAGGAACGGGGCATCAGCTACTACCACAGACTGCGCCATGAGGGAGTGCTGCGTCACCTGCTGGTGCGCAAGGGTCATTTTACCGGGGAGATTCTGGTAGCGCTGGTAGCGAGCAGTGAGCTTAAGGCGGATTCTTTAGTGATGTCGGAATATCGGGACATGCTGCTGACCCTGAAATTGGACGGCACTTTGCAGGGAATCCTGCATATTCGCAACGATTCTGTCGCGGATACCGTCCAAAGTGACGGAACAACTGTCCTTTTCGGCAGAGATTTCATCTATGAAAAGCTGCTGGGCCTGACCTTCAAAATCTCGACCTTCTCCTTTTTCCAGACCAACTCCATGGGAGCGGAGGTCCTTTATTCCACTGTGCGCCGCTATGTGGAGGAATCCGGTGCCGGCAGCGGCACCGTCTATGACCTTTACAGCGGCACCGGCACCATCGCGCAGCTGATGGCGCCCGCTGCCAGCAAGGTTATCGGCGTCGAAATCGTGGAGGAAGCCGTGGAATCCGCAAAAGAAAACGCCGCCTTAAACGGCCTGACCAACTGCACCTTCCTCGCAGGAGACGTCCTGAAGCTTCTCGATACCATCGAGGAAAAACCGGATCTCATCATCCTCGATCCCCCGCGCGACGGCGTCCACCCAAGGGCCTTACAGAAAATCCTGTCCTACGGCGTGGAACACATCGTCTACATTTCCTGCAAGCCGACGAGCCTTACCCGCGACCTGGAGATGATACTGGCTTCGGGGTATGTGGCTGAGCGGGGATGCTGCGTGGATCAATTTCCAAATTCCGCCAACATAGAGACGATTGTATTATTGAGCAACCGAAAAATCAAACCTGACTCTCATGTGAGACTAAGCCT
>JAJQFS010000043.1 GCA_021200995.1 Lachnospiraceae bacterium
TGAAGCACCGGAGGACATTATTCAAGATTTAGATCAGGCATTTAGGGCTGTTGGGTTATAAGCCTTGACGCAGAAATGACCTACACTACAGTAATAGAACATCTGTGAATTGAAAATAACGGCATAACTATAGCGAAAGGCAGTCTATGAAAAATCAAAGGCCGCCTTTTTTGCTTTGAAATATTGCTTTAGTCACTGAGTTACCATGGTCTGATACATCTTCATCAGTTCGGCAACGCAGGTGGATTCTGTCATGTCCTTCACGGAGAAACCATAAGCCTGCATGACCGCACGGTCATTATTCTGATGGGCTTTGCGTAGCTCCGGGGGGCATGGTCAGCTCGTCATAAAGGTCGGCCAGACTGTTGTCCGGGTAGAGCGCCCTTGCGTCCAAAATGACCTGGGCGGTCTGCTCAATTTTGGCTTCCTGTGCAGATGTTGGCACACTCGTCGATCAGGCAGTGAACATGAACCGCGAACCTGCCGCCGTACACATCGTTTGCCTTTTCACACAGCAGATTGAACAGTTTTTTAGTATCTTTCTCAAAAAAATGTGTACAGTCCTCATTTGACAGAAGATGAATGCAATAGCCTGTTCAAACTGGCTATGTCAAAATAGACAAATGTGGCTATTTTTTTAATGCCAGTTTTTATATATACTAATAAAAGCCCTGGAAACAGCGGACTCTTAAAAAAAGGCGGTATTATTATGACGCAGACTACTAATCTGAGAAAAACAGCTCCTACAAGATGGCTTACTGTCACAGCATTGCTCATGGCAATAAATGTGGTGCTTAGTTCATATGGATTGCCGGTTCCCGGCGGTCACCTGTACTTAAATGATGTCATCATTTGTACGGCTGCAATTCTTCTTGACCCAATCGGAGCTTTTATTGTAGGCGGAGTTGGCGCTTTTTTTGGCGATTTGCTGCTTTATCCCACTCCAATGTTTGTATCGTTGGTAACTCATGGGGTTCAATCAATCGTAATTTCGATATGCGTGCGTAAACTTCCTTTAAAAAGCCAGGTATTGAGAGCCAGCATTGGTGTGTTTTTGGGTGCAATTATCATGGTAATGGGCTATTCTCTCGGCAGAGCTTTTCTCTACAGCACAGTAGAATATGCAATATTAAAACTTCCGTTCCAGATTCTTCAGGCTGCGGTTGGGGCAGCGGTAAGTATATTCCTTTGCTTTAAATGTGGCCTCTTAAAACTTTGGAATCGGATGGAGACTGTATAGTTTTATAATAACAATACCTGCTTTCAGGCAATGATATGTCTGGTGTTTTTAATTCATTTCAATACATTTATACACAGGCTCCTATTCGGCAGGAGACAGGAGCCTGCAATATAGTCTCTTGCCTTTCGGTCAGAGCAGCCGTATTCTTTAAATTTTTTGATCAGGCTTTCCGGATATAGAGCGACGCTTCAAAGGGCCGGTCTGCATAACGGGAAATCATGGCAGATACAGGGATCGTGTATCGAAACGCTTCTACATTTTCATCCAATGGCACCTCACAGAGTACGGTAACGACTGCCCCATCAAGGCGAATCCATTTTAAACACGACATCACTGGAAATGACAGGATAGTATCTTCCATTGTATTGTTTTTTCGATAATTTTTGACAGCGGCAGAACGCTTTTTATTGTCTATTCTCCGAAGGATATGCTATACTTCTCCTCGAGAAAAAGAGAAGGTGACGCTATGTCAAAACAATATGATTTTTACGGATGGGAAACCGCAACAGTTCCTGCAGTTACGGATCAGCATGCAGGCATCCACACGCCGCGGGATCTGTATGACGCATTGCCTGAACTCTGGTGCGCGAACACCTGTGCTCCCAGAATGTGTTCAGACTGGATGCCGGAAAATAAAACATTGGGGCAGTGTTCCATCACGGCGTTTCTAGCACAGGACATTTTCGGCGGCGAAGTCTATGGAATTCTGCGGCCGGGCGGCAACTATCATTGCTATAATGTGATCGGGGATGGCGTCTTTGATCTGACAAGTGAACAGTTTGGAGACGAGGCACTGGATTATTCTGGTAATCCTCCGCAGTCGAGAGATGTTCATTTTGCAAAAGAGGAAAAGCGGCTGCGCTATGAAAAGCTGAAAGCAGATCTGCGGGCATTCTGGACAGCTCCCTGCAATATCATATCCAGAACGCAAAAAACAATGGTGTGACTGCAACGGAAATGGCGGAGATTCTGACACATGCGGCGTTTTACGCAGGATGGCCGAATGCGTGGGCGGCTTTCCGCATGGCGAAAGAAGTTTATGCGGACAGCGTGAAAGGTGCTTCGGTTGATGATGCAAAAGCAGCCCATGCGGCGGAAATGGTCTTTCCTATCGGCGCACCAAATGATGCCTATGCACAGTATTTTATCGGGCAGAGCTATCTCGCTCCGGTATCTACCAGTCAGGTCGGCATTTTCAATGTGACCTTTGAGCCGGGCGCCGCAACAACTGGCATATCCATCACGCTGACAAGGGCGGCGGTCAGATTTTAATCTGTGTGGCCGGGCGCGGATACTACCAGGAGTGGGGCAAAGAGACTGTGGAGATGAAGCCAGGCGACTGCATTAACATCCCTGTCGGTGTGAAACACTGGCACGGTGCGGCGCCGGATAGTTGGTTTTTTCATCTTGCAGTCGAGGTGCCAGGTGAAAATAATTCTAACGAATGGCTGGAAGCTGTTACAGATGATGTATATGAAAAACTGAAGTAGTGCTGATGAATGCAATAAGCAGAAAATATCAGTCTGCGCAATACTTAAGCCGCAGACTGGTATTTTTTACGCTTCGGGTTGATTCTTTGCCCGGTACTCGCTCGGCGAGCAGCCGCAGTTCTTTCTGAATGTCTCCGCAAAATAACTGGCTCCCCTGAACCCTGTATCAAACGCAATCTCCGTAATGGAAAGGTCGCTTTTTTGCAATAATTCCATTGCTTTTTCAGCCGGTACCTGATCAGATAATTTGCCGGTGTATCCCGCAGATATTTCTTAAATATTGCAAGACAGGTACTGCTGCTTACATTTCCCGCAGCCGCAATGTCATTGAGCGTCACCTTGCTGCTGTAGTTGTCCTGAATGTAAGACAGCATATCTTTCAGGATGGACAGGCGACGGTCGTTTACGCCCCTTTTTCGGCTGACGTTCTGAAGGTTTTCACTCATCAGTCCCCAGATCTGGTAGAACAGACTCTGGATGTGCAGCGGCGCAAAAGGAGATTCCCGGCATTCATAAATGAACTGGATCGCTTCCAGTATCTGTTCCTGCCAGAGAGTTTGACCGTCAAGCAGGATATAAGGAAGGGACTCATCCGAGATGATCGGCGAAATAAAGTCGCGGTCTATCTGCTGTGAAGCACAAAGAAGCATGGGGTGCAGCAGTACACAGTAAAAATCGCACTCCGTATGCTCCGGCGAAAAGCCATAATGAAGCTGTCTGGCATTCACCCATATTCCCTGTCCTGCGCCGAGATGCACAATTTCACCATTGACATTGTAATACATATCGCCTGATAAGACGGATATAAATTCCAGGTCATCATGCCAGTGGCTGTCAGCCGCAAACCCGGGATAAGATGACAGCAGACCTCTGCGCACATACGCAAAATAGCCGTCATAATCGTATTTTACATTTTCCGCTCCGTCCTTTCGGATGTCTACCCGTACCATGTTTTTCCTTCTGTATAAAAGCTCAACGATATTGTTATATTATTTTGCGAAATAATGAAAGTTTTTCCTAATTGGTTCCTATATAATTATACAAAGAAACCGGCAGGAGTCAACAGGAGAAAGAAACATTGCGGAAATTATTTGCGGTATTTGAAGATCAGGAATTTAATCAGAAGCTCGCATCGCTTGTGATGCCCATAGCGCTGCAGCAGTTCATGCTCGCCGTGGTAAGTGCTTCGGATGCCATAATGCTTAACCTCATTTCACAGGATAAGATGTCGGCGGTATCCCTTGCCACTCAGATCACGTTTGTGGAGAATCTGTTTCTGACTGCCATGACCATCGGCCTGTCCATGCTGGCAGCGCAGTATTGGGGCAAGAAGGATGTAAAGGCAGTGGAACGGATTTTCGCCTATGTGCTGAAGATCACTGCGGCGGTTTGCTTTGTGTTTTTCATTGCGTCGCTTGCCTGCCCGCGTCTCATCATGGGGCTGCTGACCAATGAACCGGTGCTGATCGAGGGCGGAGCGGAATATCTCAGGATCGTCTCGCCATCATATCTTCTGACAGGCATATCTCAGGTCTGCCTGTGCGCGTTAAAGAACTGCGGCCGGGCCAAAAAGGCGAGCCTGATCAGTTCCGTATGTATGATTGGCAATCTGTTTCTGAATCTGGTGTTCATTCTGGGTCTTTGGGGGTTCCCCCGTCTTGAAACTGCCGGTGCTGCCATGGCCACTACGATTGCCAGAGCCGCCGAAGTCCTCTGGTGCGCCGTGACGCTTTCAAAAGAAGGACGCCTGAAGCTGCGGATCCGGAATATCCTCAAAAACGACAAAGTGCTTTGCCAGGATTTCTGGAAGTACACAGCACCCGTGCTCGGAAATGAAATTGTCTGGGGAATCGGGTTTACCATGTATTCGGTCATCATGGGACATCTGGGGAGAGATGCAGTTGCCGCCAACTCTGTCGCAGGTATTGTGAAAAATCTTGTTTGCTGCCTGTGCCTCGGCTTGGGAAGCGGTGGCGGGATCATGGTTGGAAATGAGCTGGGCGCTGGAAGACTGAAACAAGCGGGGGACTATGGCGATCGGTTATGCGTACTCTCTGTCCTTGTAGGTATCCTATCCGGAATCCTTCTGCTCGTTTTGCGTCCGCTGATACTCTCTGCAGCCGCTTTAAACGACACCGCAACAGGATACCTGAACGGTATGCTCCTGATCTGCTCGTATTACATGGTAGGAAAATCAGTCAACAGTACCACCATTTCCGGAATTTTCTGCGCAGGAGGAGACTCTAAATTTGGTTTTCTCTGCGACACAATCGTGATGTGGTGTATTTCTGTTCCGCTTGGCTGTTTTAGCGCGTTTGTGATCAAACTGCCGGTTATTGCGGTGTATTTCATCGTCAGCCTTGACGAGCTGATCAAGCTGCCGGCGGTATATATTCATTACAAAAAATACAGATGGGTGAAAAACCTGACAATGAAGGAGGAAATTTAATATGGCTATGAAAGACAGAATGCACACAGGGGAACTGTATCTGCCGGGTGATGAGGAGATCATGCGCGACCAGCTCAAGCGGCTTGACCGTCTCTATGAGTTTAACCAGACCCGTCCGACTCAGATGGACAAACGGCAGGCTCTTATGAAAGAAATGTTTGCTGAAATTGGAGAAGGCTGTTATATCGAACCGCCCTTTTATTCCAATATGGGCGGCGGCCATGTTCGTTTTGGGAAAGGCGTGTACTGCAACTTTGGCGTGACGATGGTGGACGATACCCATATTTACGTGGGCGATCATACCATGTTTGGCCCGAACGTGACCGTTGCGACCGCTGGTCATCCAATTCTTCCTGAATTGCGTGAAAAAGGGTATCAGTATAATATGCCCGTCCGCATCGGCAAAAATTGCTGGATCGGCGCGGGCGTCCAGATCCTGCCGGGCATCACCATCGGTGACAATGTGGTGATCGGCGCCGGGAGCGTTGTCACAAAGGATCTGCCGTCCAACACTGTCGCGGTCGGCAATCCCTGCCGGGTGCTGCGGGAAGTGAACGAGCATGACCGGGAGTATTATTTTAAAGACAAAAAGATTGACTGGACGGAATTTGGATCGGAGAAAAACGATGTTTGCTGATTATCATGTTCATACTTATTACAGCGATGACTCCACCTATCCCATGGAGGATGTAGTGAAAGACGCCATTGGGATGGGAATGGAGGAAATTTGTTTCACGGATCATGTGGATTACGGGATTAAGGTTGACTGGGACTGGGGACAGGAAATCAAATACCGGAATGGCGATCCCTTTGCCAATGTGGATTATCCCAGATATGTGGCTGAAATAGCACAGATGAAAAATATCTATGGGGATAAAATCAGGATCAGAACCGGCCTGGAGTTTGGAATGCAGATGCATACAATCCCGCTGTATGAAAAGCTTTTTGCCCGTTATCCCTTTGATTTTATTATCCTGTCTGTACATCAGGTGGAGGACAAAGAGTTCTGGACGCAGGATTTTCAGTGTGGAAGAACTCAGCAGGAATACAATGAGCGCTATTATGAGGAAATGCTCAATCTGGTGAAAAGCTATAAAAATTACAGCGTATTAGGCCACATGGATCTGATTGCGCGATATGATAACGCGGGTGTATATCCGTTTGAAAAAATTCGTCCTGTCGTTGAGGAAATTCTGAAAACTGTGATTGCTGACGGGAAGGGCATTGAACTCAACACCTCAAGCCACCGTTACGGCTTAAAGGACTCTCAGCCCTGCACGGAAATTCTAAAACTGTACCGTGATCCGGGAGGCAGAATCCTCACCATTGGCAGCGACAGCCATGCGCCTTCTCATCTTGGAGCATATATACGGGAAGACAGCCTGGAATTGAAGAAACTTGGATTTCGGTACTTCTGTACTTATGAAAACATGGAGCCGATTTTCCATGCACTGTGATGCACCGGACTGATATTTATGGTAAATAAGAGGAAGAACTAATGCCCTTCGGAGATTTTTCGGAGGGCGTCCGAATCCTGAATGTAATATCCCTGTGCTGTCTTTACCAGAATTCCCCGTTTTACGAAATCTGCAAGGACATAGAGCAGATGCCGGTATGTTACTCCCAGAAATTCAGAAACTTCCGTATGCCTTTCTCTGTACATTCCATTGCAGGATGTCAGTAATATAAAATTTGCCAGTCTCACTTCCAGCGGCCAGGCCTGGTTTTTGGAGTAATTATAAGTATTTCCTATCGTTTTCTGACTCAAAAACAGGCAAAGGTGGCGCAAAAATTTCACATCATTCAGTATCTGGTTTTTGCATTCATTCATGCGGATCGCAAAACAGGTGCAAGGAGTAATGGCGGTCACGCCATTAGCTGCACTCTGCGCACCAAGCAGTTCCATTTCTCCTATAAAGCAAGGTGCATTGAGAAAATTAATCAGAGAAATCCGTCCGTTCTCGTGAGACAGGAATAATTTTGCCCGTCCTTCGATCAAATAATACAGAAAAGGCGGAATATCTCCTTCACGCAAAATGGCTTCTTCGCTGTCAAACCGAACCACTGTCGTGTAAGGACGGATATCAAAAGCGAAGAAATCTGACAGCGGGAAATGATCGTAATAACTCTGCGGTAAGTTGTCTTTTTGGTTAACCGTCATATTTTACTCCATTCATCTGTGTGAGATTTCTCATATGATTCTACCGCCCTT
>JAJQFS010000044.1 GCA_021200995.1 Lachnospiraceae bacterium
TACTATAGATGGTGGGTGATGGATAGCTAAAATGTTGATTTAATCAGCGTTTCCTAAGGCATTAGCAGCAACAATTGTGGATCATATCGGCGGTAAGGACAACGTGATTTCTGTTGTCCACTGCGCGACCCGCCTTCGTTTCACCTTGAAGGACGATAAAAAGGCAGATACGGAAGTATTAAAAAAGACAAAGGGCGTCATGGCGGTGGTGAGTGCCGGCGGGCAGTATCAGATCGTGATCGGACCGGATGCGCCCCAGGTTTACCAGGAGGTTATTTCCATAGGCGGCTTTGAGGCTGCAGGTCCTGTACAGGACGACGAGGCGGAGAAAGAGGACACCCGTTCTCAGTTAAGTAAGCTGCTGGAGGGAATAGCCAGTATTTTCCAGCCGATCATTCCTGCTATTACCGGCGCCGGACTGCTCAAGGCGTTTATGGCACTGTTTGTAGCGCTCGGAGTTTTAAAAAGCTCAACACAGACTTATATTATTCTGAACACATTTGCGGATGCGGCGTTTTACTTTATGCCAATGCTTTTGGCTGTATCCTGCGCGAAAAGGTTTAAGTGCAACCAGGGCACTGCGATGGCTTTGGCCGGCATTCTGGTTTACCCCAGCTTTATCACACTGCTGGCCGGGGAGGAAGCGGTGCTGTTCCTGGGACTTCTCCCGGTGACTAAGGCCACCTATACATCCTCCGTCATTCCGATTATTCTGGGTGTATGGTTCATGTCCTATGTGGAGCACTTCATGCAGAAAATTTCCCCGAAGGCGATCAAATTCTTCTCTGTTCCTCTGGTGAGCCTTCTGGTGGGCGGCACGGCGCTGATCGTTGTCTTAGGACCGATCGGAGCATGGGTTTCGAATCTGATTAATCTCTTCTTTACCTGGCTGAACGCGAATGCGGCCTGGCTGGTGCCGACAGTCGTGGGTATCTTCTCCCCGCTCCTGGTGATGACAGGAACGCATTACGGACTGATTCCGATCGGTACCAACAACCTGGCCAGCGCCGGCTGGGATACCGTGGTTGGCCCCGGCATGCTGGCTTCCAACGTGGCACAGGGTGCGGCCGGTCTGGCAATGAGTGTCCGCTCCAAGAATCCGGATACCAAGCAGCAGGCTTCTTCCGCAGGTCTTACCGGCGTTCTGGGCATCACGGAGCCTGTTCTCTATGGTATTAACCTGAAATTCAGCTTCCCGCTGTACGCGGCGATGATCGGCGGCGGCGTCGGCGGTCTGTATCTGGGCATCACAAAGGTTGCCAGGTTCGCGGCCGGTTCTCCCGGACTGCTTGTACTTCCGGCCTACATTCCGACCGAGCAGGCGCAGGCGCTGGGCTACACCATGAGCAACCTGGTAAACGCCGTAATCGGTACGGTAATTGCAATGGTGGTTTCTTTTGTGACCTGCTATATTCTGTTCGGCGTATGGCAGAAGAACGGAAAGCTGCCGGTAGAAGAGTATACGGCGCCGGATGCTGTTCCTGCTTCTGAGCCTGCTGCGGCTGCTTCTGCGGCAGCCGAGACTGTTTCTGTTCAGCCGTCAGACGCTTCAGCTGCTGTACTGGCTTCTCCTCTGAAGGGTACTCTGATGCCTTTGAGCGAAGTAAAGGATAAGGTGTTCTCCTCCGGCGCCCTGGGACAGGGCATTGCCGTTGAGCCGGCGGTCGGCGAAGTATACGCACCATGCGACGGCGTGATTTCCACCTTCTTTGAAACCGGCCACGCAATCGGGATTTCTTCCGATGAAGGAGCCGAGGTACTGATTCATGTAGGAATGGATACGGTCAATCTGAAAGGCGAGGGCTTTACCCCGAAGGCGAAGGAAGGTGACCGCGTGAAGACGGGAGATCTTCTGCTGAAATTTGATATTCCGTTTATCAAATCCAAGGGCTTCTCTGTAGTGACACCGGTGGTAGTGTCGAACTCCGATGATTATGAGTCGATCGATACGGCTTCCGCGGGAAAGGTAGAAGTCGGAAGCACCATTATCAGTTATAAGTAATCGTTTATCAGATATCGGTCAGCATGATTCATGATCGATGAGGCTGAAATATGATTATCAGCATTTGAATATGTCTGTAAAAAAGGCTGCCGGTCGACTGTGATCGGCAGCCTTTTTATGTAAGAGAAAATGTGGAAAATTGTCCGCTGTAAATAATCAGGTATGCTGGACAACCGCGATTTTATCCGTCGTTCGCTGCATTCCATCCTCCAGCCTTTGCCTCAAAATCCCCTCCATGGTCTTCCTGACATGGAAATACGCGGGGATCAGGAAAAGGTCCGCAAATACCCAGGCCACCGGGTTGCCAAGGCACGAGCCCGTAAAGCCCAGCACCGGCACCAGCGCGAAGGCAGTAATGGCTCTGGCCGCCATCTCAAAGACGCCCGCCAGAATGGCAAAGCGCGGGAAGCCCATTCCCTGAATGGTGAAGCGGATGATGTTGACCAATGCCAGCGGAAAATAAAAGGCGGTGTTGAGCCTCAGATATAGAGCCGCCTGGTTTAAGATCGCCGCCTCCGCGCCGTCCACAAAAAGTCCCGCCAGGTTGCGGCCGAAAAAGAATGTGAAAGTGAAGGCAAAGATGGAATAGAACGCGCCCAAAAGGACGCAGGCGCGCATGCCTTCCCCGACACGGTCCAGCTTTCCGGCGCCGATATTCTGTCCGCTGTAGGTGGCCATGGTGGCGCCCATCGCGTCAAAGGGACAGCATAGGAACATACTGACCTTGCTCCCCGCGGTGATGGAGGCGACCGCGTCAGAGCCGAGCGAGTTGGTCGCGGACTGTAAAATCACGCTGCCGATGGCGGTGATGGAATACTGCAGGCCCATGGGAATACCCATCCCACACAGAATGCCCACCTGGTGGAGGTCGGGCCGCCATTCCTCTCTGGAAATCCGCATCAGCTCAAACTTTTTCAACATGTAAATCAGACAGGCAATACCGGAGATGGCCTGCGAGATAATCGTGGCCCAGGCGGCGCCCGCTACGCCCATATTCAGGGTCAGGATACAGAAAATATCCAGTCCTATATTAAAAAAGGAAGAAATCAAAAGGAAAATAACCGGCGTTTTACTGTCGCCCAGGGCGCGCATGATGCCGGAGAGGATATTATACAGGCAGGTCGCCGGGATGCCGAGGAAGATGATCCAAATGTAGGTGTTGGCTTCTTCCAGGATATTGTCCGGTGTCTGCATCAGGGTGAGGATATTGCGGCTGAGCAGGCAGGTCACAGCTGCCATGACAACGGAAATCCCCGCAATCAGCCATGCGCTGTTGGCGATATATTTGCGGACAGCCTTTTCATTGCCGGCGCCGAACTGCTGCGCGATGGGAATGGAGAAGCCGCTGCACAGACCCATGCAGAAGCCGATGATCAGAAAATTCACCGATCCTGTGGAGCCGACCGCCGCTAAGGAGTTCACGCCCAGGAAGCGGTCGACGATCATCGTGTCCGCCATGCTGTAGAACTGCTGAAATAAATACCCGCATAAAAGTGGGAGGGAGAATCCCAGAATCAATTTGGTGGGAGAGCCATTTGTGAGGTCTTTTGTCATAGTAATCATGTCCTTTCCCGGTTTTTTATAAAAACAAAACCGCTCATTTACTGCTGTGAGGATCCAATACCCGGATGCGTACCGGGGATTGAATTCTCACGTGATAATAAATGAGCGGTCTGATGATTGCAATTCGCAGATTCTCCAAAAAGAAAAATGAAATCGCGGATGGAATTGTTTATGCTTGCGGGCAGGTTTTCAGGCAGCCGGAAGCAGCTTCGCATCATATCAATAAGGATAAATGGAAGAGTTGTGACAGGCACTGCGGATGACTTATTCCGCGGTAATCACGGTGCCGCCCTTGCCGCGGATGGCTTCGTGAACCAGGGACATGGAGGTGATGAGCACCCTGCCTTCCGGTACAGCCTCCAGGTAGGTTAAAGCGGCCTGAATCTTCGGCGCCATGGTGCCCTTGCCGAACTCGCCTTCCTCCAGATAGCCCTTCGCTTGTGTGGCGGTAAGGTGAGGCAGCGCCTCCTGCGTGTCCTTCCCGAAGTCGAGATAGACCTGGTCTACGCCGGTTAAAATAACAAGCATATCGGAGTGAAGCTTCGCGGCGAGCCTACCGGCGATGGCGTCCTTTTCGATGACGGCGCTGGCCCCTTTTAACTGGCCGTGATGCTCGATGACAGGGATTCCGCCGCCGCCGCAGGCAATGACGATCTGATCCGCGTTCACCAGCGTCCTGATGGCCTCGATCTCCACGATATCCATGGGAACCGGCGCGGCGACAACTCTGCGGTACTGTTTCTGTCTGTCCTGCGCCACATAGTTGCCTTTGGCAACCTCGGCGTCAGCCTCTTCCTGAGTCAGGACGCGCCCGATCATTTTATCCGGCTCATAGAAGGCTTCGTCGTACGGATCCACCGTTACCTGGGTCAGGATGGTGCTGACCGGTATGGAAATGCTGCGGGAGAGGAGTTCGCTCCTCAATGCGTTCTGGATGTCGTAGCCTACGTAGCCCTGGCTCATGGCGCTGCACACGCACATGGGCGCCGGTGTGTAGCTGGGATCCTCCTTACTTAAATTCGTCATTGCTTTATGAATCATGCTGATCTGGGGGCCGTTGGAATGCGTGATGGTCAGCTGGTACCCGGCCTCCACCAGGTCCGCCAGCGCCTTCGCGCTCACCTTCACATGCCCCAGCTGCTCGTTGGTGGAGTAACCGAGGGCGTCATGCCCTAAAGATACTACAATTTTGGCTTTGCTCATGGGATAATCCTCCGTTGAAATCAAAAGATAGGGATATTGTAGCAGATTTTTCTGTATTTGTCATTGCCTTTTATCCGAGATTGAGTCGTGCTTTGAGAGCGTCCTGCAGGACCTGTGAAAAGTTGACTCCGGCTTCGGAAGCTGCTTCATTGAGCCACTCAGGAATGGTGAGTGTCTTTTTGACAGCTTTATTATTGTACATTTTCCGGTAGGCGAGGGTATCGCAGGCGATGAAATTCACAAATTCCCCATCTGCCAGAGGGATATTGGCTGCAGTGGATGGGGAGGGAATGGCACGACCATCCTCTTCATACCCATATAACACCAGCGCAAGTGCATCCTCAGCCATCATCAGGCTGTCAGGTAGATTATCTCCGCAGGTATAGCATCCCTCGAGATCGGGAAATGTGATAGAGTATCCTCCTTCTTTTTCCGGTGTAAAAATCGCCGGGTAAGCGTATCGGGACATAGTGAGTGCCTCTCTTTCTATATTTTGACCTGAATTCTATACTGTTTATGATACATACTGTTTAATGGAAAAGGGGAAGAGCCTCTTATAAGCAGGCGTCAATTCCCGCGTCCTTTAAAATACTTTTTGCGGTTCCTGATTTCACTTCTTTCCTGTGCCGTGGAACAGCAAATTGCTTTCGGGTGATAGGGCTGAACCAGATATCATGATTGCTTCCATTGCGATATAGATAACAGCCATTTTTCCTGAGAAGTTTTGTCAATTCAGCGGTTTTCATACTATGTGTCTCCAATATTTTAACACGTGTAAATACGTGCGTCAATAGAGAATATACAAATTACGGTTATTGAAAATTCGGGTTTTGGTAATATTTTACAAAATCCACATCACTATCACAACTTAAATAAGTTTTGCTAGACTAAATTGACGATACATCGCCCATACTACAGATCTGAAAAATTCCATATCATAAAAATTCTCTTCTATATTTTTATCGCGGGATATGGTATGATGCAGTAGATGAAAACGGAAACGGCGGAAAAACGCCAGAGAAGAGGTGCGTATGAAAACAACGATTGTTTATGCTCATCCGTGGGAGGGCAGTTTTAACAGAGCGGTTCTGGATGAGGTTTGCGGTGCCGTGGGAGAGTATTACCTGATTGATCTCTACGCGGACGGGTTTAACCCGGTGCTGTCGAGGGAAGAACTTAAGGTGTACGCCAAAGGCGAGGCGCTGGATCCGTTGGTAGTCCACTATAATCAGATGCTGGATGACACAGACCGGATTGTGTTTATTTTCCCGATCTGGTGGTACGATATGCCGGCCATTATGAGAGGCTTTCTGGACAAGGTGATGCTGGAGGGTTCGGCTTATCATACGGATTCTGCGGGACTTCATCCAGTCCGGGAGATCCGTGAGACCTATCTGTTCACGACCTCGTCCACGCCGACGGACGTGCTGGTGGATACGTTTGGAGACCCTGTGCATAACGCGATGATCAGCGCGACGCTGCAGATTGTGGGATGTCAGAATATTGTCTGGGAGAATCTGGGCGCGATTGATGGAAGTTCCCGAAAGGAACGGGAGGAATTTTTAAGGAAAATCGCGGAAATGCTTGAAAAATAAGCTTTGAGCGCGGCGGAATGGAGGAGCATATGAACTTTATAGGAATTGATTTGGGAACCAGCGCGGCGAAGCTTTTGCTGATGTCCGAAGGCGGAGAGATTTTAAATATTGTCTCCAGGGAGTATCCGATCTTTTTCCCGAAACCGGGCTGGTCTGAGCAGCGGCCCGAGGACTGGTATGAGCAGAGCATCCTGGGGCTGGATGAACTTTTACAGGGGCAGGATCGGTCACAGGTAGCCGGGATCAGCTTCGGCGGTCAGATGCACGGGCTTGTGATTCTGGATGAGAACGACAAGGTGATCCGTCCGGCGATTCTGTGGAATGACGGCCGTACCGGCGCGGAGTGCGAGTACTTAAATCAGGTCATCGGCAAGGATAAACTGAGCGAATATACGGCTAATATCGCTTTCGCCGGTTTCACAGCGCCGAAGCTTTTATGGCTTGCCAAAAATGAGCCGGAGAATTTTAAAAGGATCAGAAAGATCATGCTCCCCAAGGACTACCTGGCCTACAGGCTGACCGGTGTTCACAGCACCGACTATTCTGACGCCTCCGGCATGCTCCTCTTAGATGTAAAAAATAAAAAATGGTCGCAGGAAATGTGCGAAATCTGCGGCATTTCCGCGGATATGCTGCCCACGCTTTATGAAAGCTATGAAAAGATCGGCTGTCTGAAACCGGCAATCGCGGATTGTCTGGGCCTTGGCCATGACGTCGCGGTGGCGGCGGGCGCCGGAGACAACGCGGCTGCTGCTGTGGGTACCGGCACGGTGGGAGATGGGCAATGCAATCTTTCCCTCGGCACCAGCGGAACGCTCTTTATCTCCTCTGAGAATTTCCTTGTGGATTCAAAAAACGCTCTGCACGCATTCGCGCATGCGGACGGACACTTTCATCTGATGGGCTGCATGCTCAGTGCTGCTTCCTGCAATAAATGGTGGATGGAGGATATTTTATCCACGAAGGACTTTAACGGGGAGCAGGCAGGGATTGAGAAGCTGGGAGAGAATACAGTCTTTTTCCTTCCTTATTTAATGGGAGAGCGCTCCCCGCACAACGATCCGAGCGCCAGGGGCGCGTTTGTGGGCATGAGCATGGATACCACCAGAGCCGACATGACCCAGGCAGTCTTAGAGGGCGTAGCCTTTGCCCTGCGGGATTCCTTTGAGGTGGCAAAAAGCCAGGGCATTCCTGTGACATCTACGAAGATCTGCGGCGGCGGCGCGAAGAGCCCCCTATGGAAAAAAATGATCGCCAATATCTTCAATATCCCTGTGCAGGTGCCTTCCGTCGAGGAAGGACCGTCCATGGGCGGCGCGATGCTGGCCGCGGTGGCCTGCGGCGTTTATGACAGTGTGGAGGACGCGGCGGTAAAGATTGTGAAGGTGGTTGACGAGGTACAGCCGGAGGCGGAGCTGGCGGCGAAGTATGAAGTGAAGTACAGACAGTTCGCGAAGCTGTATCCTGCGTTGAAAGAAAGTTATGCCGAGATTTATGGAGATTAAAGAGCTTCGATTTTGAAAAAACTGTGATTTGTTATGCGTGTGCAGAACGGACTGGATTGTTTATACCAGACAAATGCCATAGAGCAAACATAAAAAGAGATTGCCTGGATGAAAACAGAAAACTGAAACGCTGAAATGATTAGAATAGATTAGAAAGGAAACACAATGAAAATCTACAATGTAACAGACCCTGAATTCAAAAAATACGGTACAGTCATCACACATTTGGATTTTACGGAGTTGGTGGCGGCACTGGCCGATACGCCCGTGACGGAGGGCGTGGTCTATGAACCTTCCGTGGAGAGCCTGGAAGCGACACCCCTGACAAAACAGCTCTCAGAGATTTACTACGGCGAGATGCCCATCCAGATCGGTTATTGCAACGGCTATAATACGAAGCTGAATGCGCTGGAGTATCACAGGGACAGTGAGCTCAATGTATCCACAGAGGAGTTTGTGTTGCTTCTGGGCAGCCGTCAGGACATCACGGAGGACTTTATCTACGACACCGCGAAGGTGGAGGCGTTCCTTGTACCTGCCGGCGTGGCGGTGGAAGTTTACGCGACAACCCTGCACTATGCGCCCTGCAGGGCGGACGGCAAGCCTTTCAGGGTGGCCGTCGTGCTGCCGAAGGATACCAACCTGCCCCTTACCTGCGCGCACTTAAAATCCGGCAAAGTGACCGAGGATCGTCTTCTGGCAGCCCGCAATAAGTGGCTCATCGGCCATAAAGAGGGCGGCCTGGATCAGGACGCCTACATCGGCATGGTAGGAGAGAATCTGGAGATCTGACAGATAACGCGGAGGAATTGACATGGCATTCAGAACAACACACCCTGATTACACCTTAAGCCCTTACACCGGCCTGACCCGCGAGGGGTGGATTGAAGCGGGCAAATATATGCTGGAGGGGATTTTTCAGCATATCGCGGATTTTGAGGATCCTGTGGTGATGCCGCGGCGCGAAACTGAGATCACCTACCCCCACTTAAAGGACAGTGAGGAAGACCAGCATACGCAGAGACTGGCGGAGATGTTTGAGGGTCTGACACGTTCCTTCTTTATTGCGGCACCGCTCATCCATATTGAGCCGGAGCTCACAATCTGTGGCTACAAACTGAAAGAGTATTATAAAAATCAGGTGCTCAAAAGCGTGACCAGGGGTGATGCCTGCTTTGTGGGCTATTATGAGGATCAGCAGGAAATTACCGGACATAAAAATCCTTTCCGCACCTTTCAGCAGACGGTGGAGACCTGCGCCCTGGTAATCTGCCTCTGGCTTTGTAAAGAGGAAATCTGGGACAGCTTTACGAAAGAGGAAAAGGACCGGATTGCGGCCTTTCTGACAAGCTATGCCCACGCGAATACCGTGCCGCAGAACTGGCGCCTGTTCAATATGCTGGACATGGCCTTTCTGCATATGGAAGGGTATCCGATCGACCGCGGCATCATGCGCGACCACGCGCAGGTGATTTTAAATTATTACGCGGGAGACGGGTGGTATAGGGACGGGCATTGCTTCGATTATTATTCCTGCTGGGCCTTTAATCTGTATACGCCCATCTGGAATCTGTGGTACGGCTATGAGAATGAGCCTTATCTGGCGGCGAAGTTTGAGGAAAACTCCAACAAACTGATGGAGACCTACGCCGATTTTTTTGATGAGGACGGCTTTACCATGATGTGGGGGCGGAGCAATATTTACCGCAATGCCGCTACCAGTTCGTTTGTCGGGAATCTCCTGCTTAAGCATCCGAGTGCGGATCCGGGGCTTGCCAGACGGATTTCGTCCGGCTCCTTATTACAGTTTCTTTCCAGGGATGATTTCCTATGGAACGGGATTCCGACACTGGGCTTTTACGGGCAGTTTGGGCCGTTGGTCCAGGGCTATTCCTGCGCGGAGTCGCCCTTCTGGCTGGGCAAGGCGTATCTGTGCCTGCATTTGCCGGCTGACCATCCCTTCTGGACAGCCGTGGAGCATAACGGCACATGGGAGAAGCCTGGGGAGAAAGAAGTGAAGGAGACGACGCTCGACGGTCCGGCGCTTTGCTTTACGAATCACAAAGCCAACGGCAGTAATCTTCTGCGCACGGCCAAGGTAGTGAAGCGGCCTGACGATATCCACGGTATGTGGAATTATTCCAGGCTCTGTTTTCACTCCAAATATCCCTGGGAAGCGACGCCGACAGGGGAGGGCGTACCCGCCGCGGAGAGCATGACTGATATAGAGTCTGTACCTGCCGCAAAGAATGCGGGCGCGGGCGACAAAAAAACCGCCCGGGCGACGGCGTGTGCGCAGCCGGGTGAAGTTGAATCCATGCAGTATATGATGAAGGACGGCACAACCGGTGAACTGACCCGCGCCAACGTCACTTTCTGGGGTGGGGAAAAGGGCGGCGTTCTTTACCGCCGACAGTTTTTCAAATATAATCTGGGGACGGAGTGCCACTGGATGCAGGCGGTCAATCTCGCGGACTTCCCTGTCCCGTACGGCCTGATCCGCGCGGACAAATTCCGTTTCTGCAGAAGGCCCGTGTCCATCACGCTCGGCTCGTTTGGCTTCCCTGACAATGGAACGGAGATTACGCGCAGGCAGGAAGGAGACGCCAGGGCCATTATATTAAAAGGAAGAGATTTTACTGGGAAAGAAAAACAGCTGGTCATGACCATTTATGACGGGTGGGATACCATCGATGTGATGGCAAGCAGGGGTACGAACCCGGATTCGGAGCGTTCCCTGGTCATTTACGCGAAAACAGCCAGGGAAAAACAGTATGGCTATGAGCCTTACATTCTGATTTCACAGGTCATCACAAAGGAAAGCCATGAGGACTTTGCGTGGGAGGAGCTCTTCCCCATACAGAAGGTGGAGTATACCGACCCGCAGGGCCGCGGCGGTTATGGCGTGACGCGGATGATATTAAAGGACGGAACGGTAAAAGAACTGGATTTTGAGGGGATGGAGGGGCATATGGCTCTGTAGACTGTACACATAATTTTCACAAATCAAACAAGGTTTCATCTCATTTTTTCAGTATCCTTTTGGAAGAGAAAATATGGCTGATTCTGCCATAAAGTTTCCTGTGAACGACCGTGCACAAAGGCGTTTACATGTTCGTAATGGGGAGTTTTCGCAAAATCTTTACAGGAGGATGGAAACGTGAAGATCAGAGAATTTTGCGGCAGACATAAAAAGAGAATCATCCTTTTTGCCGCCCTCGCGGTTGTGATGGCGGCGGTTGTAATCGGCGCGGTCTGGTATTTTGTACTTCGAAATACGGGCAGCGTCGATTTTTCCATGTCCGCGGACATGGGAGGCAGCGCACTAAGCGGGATGGATTTATCAGACGCGGTGACAGCTTCAGGTGTGACCAGTGTGGGTATGACTTCTGAGACCTGGGAGGTGGAAGATCTGACCGATGTGCTTTATGTCGAGGAGGCGTATATCTCGTCTGGCGACGAAGTGTCTGAGGGGGATCTGATTCTGAAGCTTGATGAGGATTCCGTGGAGGAAGCAAGGGAAGTCCTGGAGGATGCGCTCAGGGACACGGAGCTTGCCTACCGGACTGGCGTGATCGAGTATGAGCAGAGTCTGATTACAGCGGAATATGACAGGGATCTGGCACTGGCGAACGCGGAGTACGCACAGGCTACTTATGATAATACGGTGGCGAATCTGACCTCCAGCGTGGAGAATGCGCAGGAAGCCCTGGATGAGGTGGAGGAACAGATTGCGGAGTATGAGGAGCTGATCAACAGCGGCGATTATTACAGTTATTATCAGGTTGGGGAATTAAAGGAACTGTACGATGACAACAGGGCGCTGCTGACTTACTTTGTGGAGTACTGGAATCTGGACTGGTCTTCCGTGACAGGCGGCGGCAGCAGCGGCGGAGGCATGGGCGGCGGCAGCAACGATGAACTGATGGTGGCGCAGGCAATCTATTCCATGCTGGAGCAGAATGAACAGGATCATGAAGAAGCGCTGGCCAATTATGAGGACGCGGAACTGAACGCACAGCTGGAGTTACAGAGCCTGCAGCTGAGTTTGAGCTCCCTGAAGGAAGCACTGGCTGAGGCGCAGGAGAATTATGACACGCAGGTTCTGCAGGCGCAGCTGACGTTAGAGAGTACGCAGGCCAGCGCTGAACGTGCAGAGAGCGATTATGAGACCGCGGTGGAGGCAGCTGAGACCACCTATGAAAGCCTGCTGGATGATTATGAGGACGCACAGGAGAACCTGGAGCTTTTTGAGAGCACGGTTGGAGACGGTTATTATTACGCGCAGGGAAGCGGCTCTGTTTTAAGCCTGATGCTGCGGGCGGGTTCCTATCTGAGCTCGGACAGCGTGATTTTCATCTACAGCAATCCGGAAGAAATGACCGTTACGGTTTCTGTGGACCAGGCGGACATCGCTTCGGTCAGTGTGGGTGAGTCCGTGTATGTGCAGTCTACCGCGAGTGGTCTGTACAGCGGCACTGTGACCAGTATCAACCCGGTTTCCTCATCGAGCAGCCGTGCGAGTGTCACTTATGAGGTGACGGTAGCCCTGTCAGGAGATGCGCAGAATCTGTCGACAAACGAGACGGTGACGGTGATTTTTGGGGTCAGTATGGACAGCGACGCGACGAGAGGAAATGCGGGAGCATTTGATGCGGGTATGACGCCGGAGAGCGCGGAAGGCACGGATGCGATGACAGAAGGAACGCAGGAAACAGAGCGTACGGAAGAAACGGACGCTGTGAATTTGCCTGAAACAGATTCGGCAACGGATGACGCACAGGGAGGTGGACAGTGATGAAGAAGCTTTCCAGAAAGAAAAAGATTCAGATTGCCGTCGTCGCGGCTGCGCTGATCCTTCTCATCTTCGGCGCCTGCTATACCATGCTGATCGCGCCCTACCTGTCGCAGGAGCAGTGGGTGTACATAGAAACTGAGGTGGTCAGAGGAACCTTAAGTGTGGGCGTAGTGGAAAGCGGCTCCCTGGAATATGGGATCAGCACCATCGATTATGACCTGGACCTGTCCGTGACTACCAGCGATGATGACGATGACGACGATGATGACGATGAAGAGACTGTGGAAAAATATCTGAAGGTGGAGGAGGTCTATGTGGCCTCCGGACAGAGAATCTCGGAAGGAGACGCTGTTCTTAAATTTACTGACAGCAGTGTCAGCGATGCGAGAAAGCTCTTACAGTCCGCGCTGGTGGACGCCCGCTCGGATTACGCGGAGGCGGAGAGTACCTATGAGCTGGCCGTTCTGGAGGCGCAGACGACCTATGAAACCAGCGTCGTGGCCGGCAATTACGCCAGTGAGATTTACCAATATGCCAGCAGCTCCGTCAGTGACAACATTACTTCCATTCAGGTGGAAATTTCCCTTCTGGAAGCCAAGACCGCTTCTTTGGAGGAAGCTGTTACGGAGGTGCAGGAGAACCTGGAAGAGTTGCTCTACGGTGAGGACGCGTATGATTACGCGGCGCTGGAGGAGCTGTATCAGGCGACCATGGCGCAGGTTGCGGAGAACGGCACAGTAGGCAATTCGGCCAACTACATGCAGATCATGGAGCTGTATGAAAGCAGAATGAGCGCCTATAATAACGCGGTGTCCGCAGTGGAGAACGCGGAGGAGGCGCTTGAAGAAAATCAGAGCCAGATCGAGAGCCTGCAAAGTCAGCTTGCGTCCGCGCAGGCGCAGGCTTCCATTGGCCAGATGGAGGCCAGCGAGACCTATGAAAACAGCGTACTGGAAAGCGAGAATGCCGAAACAACCTATAATGCGGCGGTCGCGGATCTGAAAGAGGACCTGGACGAGGCGGCTGAGACGCTTGAGGAGATTCAGGATCAGATCGATGCGTTTGAGGCGTTTGTAGGAGATGACGGCATTATTTACGCAGATGGATCCGGTATTATCACATCGGTAGGCTATGAGGCGGATGATACGCTGACCAGCGCAGGAATTATTCTCTCCTACGCGCCGACGAGCGATATGACCATTTCCATTGATTCCACGCAGGAGGATGTGGCCAGCATGACGGTGGGCGACACAGTGGAGGTAGTTTTTACGACTTATCCGGATGAAACCTATGAGGGAACGATCCTTTCTATCGATACGACGGCGACCTCCCGCTCCTCTTCCACCATCAGCTACACAGTGGTGATCGGAATCGGCGGCGAGGAGGAAGCGCTCGAAAAGTTTTACGGCGGGATGACCGCGGACATTACCTTTGTCACGGAACAGAGCGAGGATACGCTCTATGTATCGCGCAAGGCGGTGGTGACCGAGGATGGTCATTCCTATGTGTATGTTCTGTCAAACGGTGGAGATTATGAGCTGCAGGAGGTGACGACGGGGCTGAGCAATACTTCCTATATTGAAATTCTCTCTGGTCTGGAGGAGGGCGATATCGTGTATATTGCCAGCACGGTCAGCAGCGTGGAGGAGGTGGAGGATAGTTCCTCTGATACGGACAGCAGTTCTGATGCGACATCATCCGTCGGATCTGACAGCAGTGATTTCAATTTTAATATGGAAGATTTCGATATGGGCGGCTCCGACAGGGGCGGCTCCGATATGGGCGGCATGTCCGGAAATATGGGAGGTGGAAGGTAATGGCAGGAAAGAAAAAGAAACAGGCAAAAAACCGTTGATTTCCCAGAAGACCATCATCGCCCTGTGCGCAATCGTCCTGGTTGTGGTGCTTCTGGTCGTGCTTATTGTCAATTCCTCCACCGGCAGCAGTAGCTCGGCGTACAGGGAGACTACTGTGGAGTATGGCACGCTGGTGGTAGGCATTACGGAAAGCGGTTCTGTGGAGATTGGAACCCAGGATCAGGTTTTTGAGATGGATTTAAGCGAACTGACGAGGGCGACTGCCTCGGGCAGTTCCTCTTCTTCCTCCTCCGGTGCCGGTGGGATGTCTTCGATGGGAGGATCCGGCGGCGGCAGCGGCGCGGACGTTTCCAGCGTGTTCAGCCAGATTTTTAATATGGCGGGAAGCAGCGGCTCTACCAGCACCAGCACCATCGGCGACCTGACCGTGTCGGAGGTGGCTGTCAGCGTCGGGCAGGAGGTTTCTGTGGGAGATACCCTGTATGTGCTGGAGGAAGAAACCGTCACGGAGCTGCGCGAGCAGCTGGAGGAAAATGTAGAGACGGCCAAAGCGGACCTGGAACTGGTGTACGCGGACCAGGAATCCTCCCGCCTGAGCGCGGAATATACATATCAGAGCAGTCTGCTGTACGGCTCCTATGCTCAGACGGAATATAATGAGACTGTCCAGTCCCTGCAGGACGCGGTGACGGAGGCGCAGGAGAGCCTGACAGAGGCACAGGAAATTCTGGCGGAGTACCAGGAGGAACTGGCACAGGCGCAGACGGTTTTAGACAACGCGCAGCTTCTTTTAGATGGACTGACCTACAGTGTGGAAGTGCAGGAAAATGATAAATGGGACGACAGCTACGCGGCCTACATTTACGCGACAACTTTTGCAGACTGGAAGGATGCGCAGGAGTATTATGACGCTTGTGAGTCAGAGGTTGAGCAGTTGGAGGAAAAAATTGAGCAGGCGCAGTCCAATGTGGACAGCTATACGCAGCAGCTTGCCAATGCCCAGAGCGCTCTGGCTACAGGAACCATCACGGCAAAGGAAACCTATGATCTGAGGATGCTGGCCTATGAGACGGCTGAGGAAACCTATGAGATTGCCATGGCATATCTGGAGGACGAAGCGTCCGAGCAGGAGGAAACCTACAATAACGCGGTGGAAATTCTGGAGTCCTTTGACAGCTATATCAGTGGGAATGAGATTTTGTCCGACTACAATGGCGTGATTACCAGCGTAGAGCTGGAGGTGGGCGACAATGTGACCACCAACACCACACTGGTCACCCTCTATGACCAGGATGAAGTGACGCTTACCGTGACGGTGGATGAGGATGATATGACGGATATTGAGGTGGGCGGACCGGTCAATATTGAGTTTACGTCCTATCCTGATGAGATTTATGAGGCCGAGGTGACGGAAATCTCTGACGCGACCTATGATTCGAGCGGAAACGTCGTGTATGATGTGACGGTCACTGTCACAAGCGATGCGTCCGGTCTCTTCCAGGGCATGACGGGGGATGTGACCTTTGTGACCAAGGAGGTGGAGGATGTCCTCTATGTTTCCAACCGCGCCATCACCAGGGAAGGCACGAAATCCTATGTGAAAATGAGGGACAGCAGTGGAAATATCACCCAGGAGGAGGTAACCACCGGCTTCTCAGACGGGACCTATGTGGAAATTGTTGAGGGTCTTACGGAAGGCGATGTGGTGCTGATTGAAAGTGTGGTGAACGACTGATGAAATTATCCGAAATATTCAGACTGGTATACTTAAATCTGATACAGAATAAATTCAAAGTGATTCTGACGTCGATCGGCATCGTGGTGGGTTCCGCTACCATCGTGCTGGTGATTGCCATCGGTACCGGCAGCCGCGCGGAGGTGGCGGAGCAGTTCCAGAACCTGAACGCGGGCGCGATTGACGTCTCCTATGAGGGCAGCAGCTCTTCCTCATCGGGTTCTGCGACGACTGAGATCAGCATCGGTGGGACGACCTTTTCCCTGGACCTTGGGGGAGGCGGCTTTTCCATGGATTTCGGCGGAGGCGGTGGTATGGGAGGCGGCTCCGATTCCAGGACTAACTCGGAGGCGGTGACGCTTTCAACGGATGATATGGAGGATCTGGAGGTCTTTGTGCCGGGAATTTCCGACGCCACGATTTCCTATTCGACGACGGCCTCCGTGGAAGGCGGAGATTTAAGCTCCTCTTCCTATTATACGGTGGCGGGTGTGATGGACAATTACGCCGAGATCAGCAATCTCTCCATGGCCATCGGCAGCTTCCTGACAGAAGAAAATAATGAAAATAAAGAGAAGGTCTGTGTCCTGGGCTACACCACAGCGAAGGAAATCTTCGGCAGCGCGGCTGACGCCTACGATGAGACGGTCTATATTGACGACAGGCCCTATGTCGTGTCCGGCGTACTTTCCGAGATGGGAACTGTCGCTTCCGGCATCAGCCCGGACACCGCGATTTTCATTCCTTATGAAACCGGCATCAAATATATCACAGGCAGTTCCGTCAGTCCGACGATCACTGTGATCGCGGCGGATGTCAACAATGTCGATACCATCGTGGCAAATATTGAGACGGTGCTGGAGGACAGCTATCCCAATTCGACCTTCACCATTTCTGACGCGGGCAGCAAGATGGAGGCCGCATCCACATCCAACACGACGCTGACCCTGCTTTTGTATTCCATGTCTGCTATTGTCTTTTTAGTGGGCGGCATTGGCATTATGAATGTGCTGTTTGTGTCGGTTAATGATCGTACCAATGAGATCGGGATTTTAAAGGCGCTGGGCTGTTCGAGAAGGGATATTCTGCTGGAGTTTCTCCTGGAAGCGAGTTGTATCAGCCTAATCGGCGCCATTCTGGGAGTTCTGCTGGCGTTGGCCTTAACACCGGTCATACAGATGTTTTCCGTGCGGGTGGATATTTCTGTTACCGCGATTGCTCTGGCGCTTTTGTTTGGCGTGGCGACAGGCAGTATTTTTGGTTTCTATCCGGCTTATAAGGTCTCCAGGCTTGTGCCTGTTGTGGCGCTGAATCAGGAATAGGAGGGGCAGGCATGAAAGAGGACAAAAAGAAAAAGAGGTCTGGCGGGAAGCTGCTGCAAAAAGAGAATAAGAAGAGCAAAAAGAAGAAAAAGCAGGCGGTCGAGGAAGAATTCTGGCCGGAAGACGAGACGACTGAGGAATGGTCGGAAGAAGAAACAGGCGCGGACTGGCAGCAGGAAGAAGATGATGGCTGGTATTCGGAAGAAGAGCAGCCACAGGAAGAGGCGGAGGACTGGTATCCGGAGGAGGAACTTGACGGCTGGCAGTCGGAGGAGCATGATGGGGACCAGCAGCCACAGGAGGAAGAGCAGGATTCCGGAATAGAAGTGATCGAGATCGGCGATGGGATGTTTGAGGATGAGGAAGCGGACGGCGAATACGATGACGAGAGCGAAGCGTATGAGCCCGCGGAGGAAGCATCTGATGAAGAAAGCGGAAAACTGACAGAAGAGTACTATGAGGATGAGCCCGCGCAGGAGCCTCCGCTCAGCGAAGAGCTGACTGGCAATGAGGTGCTGGCAGCGTCTGATGAGGAAGAGGATTACATGGATGAGCTGATTCGCAGCAAAAAGCTGGAGAATCAGCCCGCCCAAACGCAGAAACGCGACCGGGACGAGCGCGCCATGATCCGCGAGCAGGAACGTCTTGCCCAGGAGAAAAAGCGCAAAAAGAGAAATAAGCGCAGAAACATTATCATTGGAACGGTCGCCGCGGTTCTGGCAGTGGGAATCTGGTTTATCGGCTGGGGTTACAGCCTGATATTCGGAACGAATACGGAAGCCTCCACAGTGGAGATTGTGGTGGAGAGCGGACAGGAGGTCGTCTACGCGAAACTGACCAGCGTGAAGGGAAATGAAATCACCTACACGGTGGCGGAGGCGGTGGAGACGACAGAAGATACGGAAAACGAGCAGACGGGCGGCGAACTGCCGTCGGATGCAACAGACGGTGAAACCTTGCCGGACAGAGATACATCATCTGATGCGACAGATGGTGAGATGCCGACGGATATGACAGACGGCGCGGCTCCATCTGGCTTCAGCGATGGGGATAACACACAAGAGGGCTTTGGTGTTGGTGAAAGTACTACGGACAGCTATACTGTGACCAGCCTTGGCATGGGCGGCATGGGCAGCGACATGGGCGGTAATATGAGAGGCGGCGGCTCCTTTGACATGGATTCCTTTGATTTCAGCAGCTTTTTGGACAGCAGTTCCGGTACTGCCTCTTCCACAGACAGCGACACCTTTACCTATGACGGTGTGACCTATCAGCTGACGGACGAAAGCGACACCATGCAGATTCCCGTGGGTACGGATGTGACTACCAGGCTTGGCACGGTGACAACCTTCTCCAGACTTGCGGCCGGCGACTGTGTGGCGCTTGTGATGCAGGAGGTGGATGGCGAGGACGTCATCATGTCGGTGTACATCATCGGTTAGGAGGCCTGTTATATATGATCACAATGAAAAATATCAACAAAGGATATATGCTGGGAGAGGAAAAGCTTCCAATTCTGAAAAACGTCAATTTCCATGTGGACGAGGGCGAATATGTAGCGATCCTGGGACCGTCCGGCTCCGGCAAGACCACGCTGATGAATATCATCGGCTGCATGGACGTGATGGACAGCGGCGAATACTATCTGGACGGCATGGCCATTCACGAGACGCCGGAGGATGAACTGACTGAGGTCCGAAATCAGAAGATCGGCTTTATTTTCCAGAATTACCAGCTGATCCCGACCTATAATGTCATGCAGAACATTATCATGCCGCTGATCATGCGCGGAGAAAGCAAAAAACAGGCTGAGGAGGAGTGCATGGACACCATTAAGCTTCTGGGTCTGGATCACCGGATTGCCCACAAACCCAGCGAGCTTTCCGGCGGCCAGAAACAGCGTGTCTCCATCGCCAGAGCCCTGGTCGGCAAACCGGCCATCCTGTTGGCGGACGAGCCAACCGGCGCGCTGGACCAGTCCTCCGGCAAGGACGTGCTGAAGCTCTTCGGTGAGCTGAATGAGATGGGCAACACCATCGTTATGATCACCCATGACCTGAACGTGGCCAAAAGCGCCAGACGCATTGTCAAAATCGTGGACGGGCAGCTGTTTGAGTAGTCGAATATTTTTCGACGGTTTCTGGCTATAAATGAAAACCTGTAAAATGATGAAAGCGACATATGGTCGCTTTTGTCATGAAATCAGAATGACAAGTATGTCACATGAAACTGACAGAAAAGTTGTCTGAAAATGATGTGGATAACTTTGTGGATAGTGTGGAAAAATTCATTTGTGTCTTCACTGTCTGACACCAGAAATGACTTCGAAATAAAGAAAAATAACAGGCGGTTCCGGATACGACAGTCCTGTCATTCAGAAAAAATTAAGATTTCCATGCATTGACCTTATGGCGCACCGGCATTATAGTAGTGTGTAGTAAGCGCTGTGATTGCTTGCAAAAGAGGTGTTATGGGAAAAGTTCTGAAGTTTTTTCTGGCGGCCGCCATCTGTGTTGTGGCCCTTTTTCTGGCCAGGGAGGCACTGGCGGGTTCTGATACACAGATCCCGGTGATCAGTGACCTGTTGAATTCCATTCGGTTTGACACAAGGGAAAAAGAGCTGAGTATTGACGCGGAGCCGTTTTACGAAATAGAAGATACGGCTCTTTTCAACGAGAATGAATCGATTCTGGAAAATCAGGCCGTTACTCTTTCCTACGCGGGGGAGAGCTTTACGAGCGTCAGTCTGCAGACTTCCCAGGTGAATCTGACGGTAAATATGGCGTCGGAGAATATTTTGGATGTAGAGACGGAGGAGGTATCAGGCTATCAGGCCTACGTGGAGGATTCTGTTCTCTATATTATAATAGAAGGAACTCTGTCCGCGCAGAGCGCGGTGCAGGGAGAGAGTATCCTGCCGAAAGCACAGATATCCCTGCCGTCGGAGTTTGCGTTAAATGGCGGGAGCCTGGATCTGGAGCTTTTGGCAGGGAATGTGGCGCTTCAGAATCTGACGGCGGATGCCCTGGGGCTTAAGTTGAATGCCGGGGTCGTGGCTGTGGATGATCTGGCTGTCAGGGAGCTGTCGGTCGATATGTCGGCCGGAAGTGTGACTGGGGAGGATCTGACGGTGACGGAGGCTTCCTCTCTGACGATGTCCGCGGGCAGTATGCAGTTTTCGGGTGATCTGTCCGGAGAGATTGCGGTCGAGGTGACGGCGGGGGACATGTCCCTGTCTCTTACTCAGCCGTATGAAATGTATGACTGTGAGATTACCTGCGCTGTGGGGAGTGTGACGGTGGCAGGGGAAAGCTACAGCGGTCTGACGGCCGCCGAGACGATCCGGCACGGTGGGGAGAATTCGCTGTCGATTGACTGCTCCGTGGGAGTCGTGACAGTGGAGTTCTCTGCTGGGTAGTTCAAAAAACTTTGAAATACGCGGATAGTCGTAAGCCCGGCCGGTTTTGACTGGCCGCAGAGAATTGAATTTCTGCATAAAACAAATGCGGATCAGTGTGAAGCTGACCCGCATTTTTCATGTGGAAAAAACGAAAACACTTATTTGATCTTGAAGAAAAATCCTGCCTTTTTTAAGACCGGACGCAGGGCGCTGTAGACCACGACGACCACGATGGTGCCCACGACCGCGTTGATGGCGGTGGCTCCGGCGGACCAGGTAGCGAAGATTTTGGCCACATCGCTGGGAACACCGAGCACATAATTTTTATAAAAATATCCGACGATGGGGTCTGCGATCACGTTAAAGCCGAGGGAGGCGATGCTGGCGATCAGGCTCCATTTTATGACGTACTGTCTTGGATGATCCTCCGTGATGTGCGCGATTTTGTGCGCGACAAAGCCGGCGATCAGGCCGATGCAGAATTTCAGGATAAAGGTTTTGGGCGCGCTGGTGACATAGGTGGGATCCATCAGGTCGGCGATGGTCATGCCGATGGAGCCGGCCAGCCCTCCGTAAATGCCGCCTAAAAGCAGGGCCGCCAGCACACAGAAGGCGTTTCCGATATGCAAGGCGGTGGTGCCGCCGGGCACGGGGATGGGAATTTTGATGTAGGTAAATGCCACATAGCAGAGCGCTGCCATGAGGCCGGTGATGACGACTTTGGTGATTGCGTTGTCTTTCATAATAAAATATTCTCCTTTTTCACTTTCCGGAGTGCGCACTCGATACAACAATCTTGTTTTGGCCGTTATGTTTCCGCCCTTATGTTTCCTGGATTGTCGTCTCCGGTGGTTTATGTTGTTACTCAGTATACCGGAAACCGGTATTTTAAAAAGAACCAAAATAAAACTTTTCAAGCATACCAGTTTGGAACTGGCAGGAATCAGGCTCCATACCAGTTTTTTCAGTTTCGGGAAGAACGAGTGCCTGGCCGGGTTGAGTGGGTACGTCATACAGAGGGATTGGAGATGGCTGTGTCATGCAGAACGAAGGGCCTTTGCTTTATCGGAAGCGGTTAAATCCTGGAAAAAAGCGCATACTAAGACGGAAATTGCGCGGGGGAGAAATGCTCCTGTGTATTCAAGTCATGAAGCTGGTCATGTGCCAGTAAGGCGTAAAAAGGAGCCAGGAAACCATGGACAAACAGATTTACATGCAGTTAAGACAGCACAGCGCGGTACGGGAGAGCCGCGTTTCCTTAAAAGATCTGGGGGAAGTGTTTTCAAACCAGCCACAGTGGGCGGCCAGAGCGAAGGCGATGACAGTATGCAGTCTGCAAAAGCCCGGTGACAGAGCTGTTTTCAGCAGTTTATTTCTTATTGAAAAAATCAAGAAGGAAATTCCGGACTGTGAGGTGATCAATCTTGGGGAGACGGACATGATTGTGGAGTGGGAGGTCGAGCGGCGGGAGAATATCTTCCGGCTCATTTTTGTCTGTCTGATTTTGTTCTTCGGCACCGCTTTCACCATTATGGCGTTTCATAATGATGTGGACATCCGGGGTGTCTTTGAGCAGGTGTATCTTCTGAGCGGGGCGGCAGCGCCGGACGGGGCAGGACTTTTGGAAGTCTCGTACTGTATCGGTCTGTTTGTGGGAATCACTGTGTTTTTCAATCATCTGGGGAAACGAAAATTAAAAAGCGATCCCACGCCGGTTCAGGTATCCATGTACACCTACGAGCAGAACGTGAATCAATCCATCCTGAACGCCGCGGACAGAGAGGGGGAAGCGAAAAGTGCTGAGTAAGCTTCTCATCATGTTCATCGGCTTTGGCGCAGGGGCGCTCACCAGCTGCGGTGTGACCAGCGTCCTCATGGCGGTAGGGCTGACGCCGCGCTTTATCGGCCGCGTGCACGAAGCCAGACATATTTACCTGTTTGAATCCATGATTATCTGGGGCAGCGCGGCGGGCGCGGTTCTGGGCGTTTTCCATGACGCGCTTTCCGGTCTGCTAAGGCCACTGTCCGGCATTTTGCTGCGGGTCTTTTACGGCTTTTTTGCAGGAATTTTCGTGGGCAGCCTGGCCATCGCCATCGCGGAAATGCTGGAGGTCTTCCCCATCTTTACCCGCCGCATGCATTTCACACGGGAACTTCCTTATCTTTTGCTGGCCGCCGCGCTGGGGAAGAGCGTTGGGGCTTTTTTGTATTTTTATTTCGGGATGTGAGTGCGAATTTCAATATAGTTGCAATTTATATGGAAAATTGCTATAATACTGAAATGAATGTGCAAAATCATCTGTCCGCTGTGTACCTGAGAACGGCGCCGTCAGAGAGGACCCTCTATGAAACGGATTTTGGAGGACATCAGAGCGCGGAACTTTTCACAGATTTACGTGCTCTATGGCAAAGAAGATTATCTGAGAAAACAATACAGAGACAGACTTCTCACCGCTTTGCTTGACGGCAGCGATTCCATGAATTATACCTGCGTGCAGGGCAAGGATTATAATCTCCCCGCCCTCATCGACATGGCGGAGACCCTGCCGCTTCTGGCGGAACGCAGGGTGATTTCACTGGAAAATACGGGCTTGCTCAAGGGCGGCGGCGAGGAACTGGCCGAGTACCTGGCAAACCCCTGCGAGACAACCGTGTGGGTGCTGATTGAGAGTGAGTGCGACAAGCGCAGTAAGGTTTATAAGGCAGCGGCTCCGTTTGACCGCTGCGTGGAGTTCTCCACGCAGGATGAGACGACGCTTCAGAAATGGATACTTAGCCTGATCAAAAAAGAAAATAAAAAGATTTCCGCCCGCACGCTCGACCTCTTTCTGGAGAGCACTGGAGAGGATATGTCCACCATCCGCCTGGAGCTGGAGAAGCTGTTCAGCTATACGCTGGAGCGGGATGTGATCACCGAGGAGGATGTGGAAGCGGTCTGTCCGCCCAGAATTACGGGACGCATCTTTGATATGGTGGACGCCATCGGGGCAAAGGACAGAAAGAAAGCGCTCTCCCTTTATCAGGATCTTCAGCTTCTGCGGGAGCCTCCCACCAGGATTTTGTACTTAATCGGAAGACAGATGAACCTGCTTCTGCAGTCGAAGGAGCTGCGCGCGCAGGGCATGGACGCGAAAGCTGCGGCCGCAAAGATGGGCGTTCCTCCTTTTGCGGCGCAGAAATATTTCCGCCAGGCGCAAAGCTACAGTCAGGCGCAGCTAAAAGAGGCGCTGCGTGGCTGCATTGAGGCGGATGAATCGATCAAAAAAGGCCGTATGACTGACAAATTCAGCGTAGAACTGCTGATTATGGAGCTGACGGCATAGAATTGACACATTTTTATGATATGATGATACAAATATAAAGGATCAGGTTTATTTATGCGAATCGGAACAGGTTATGACGTACACCGCCTTGTGGAAGGCCGGGCTCTGACCCTGGGCGGCGTCACAATTCCATATGAAAAAGGCCTTTTAGGCCACTCGGACGCGGACGTCCTTTTGCATGCCATTATGGATGCACTTCTGGGTGCAGCGGCACTGGGAGACATCGGCCTGCATTTCCCGGATACGGATCCGGCCTACGAGGGCGCTTCCTCCCTGGAGCTGCTCAAAAAAGTGGGGGAATTGCTTTCGGAGAATTTATTTTTTATCGAAAATATCGACGCCACCGTCATCGCCCAGGCACCGAAGATGCGTCCGTACATTGACACCATGCGGGCCAATATCGCCAGTGCACTTCTTCTGGAAATCGACCAGGTGAGCGTGAAGGCCACAACTGAGGAGGGTCTGGGCTTCACCGGCAGCGGCGAAGGCATTGCTGCTCAGGCGGTCTGTATGCTCTCCAGCCCGATGGAGATGGCCACGATGAATATGACGGATACGGGACGATGTCAGGGCTGCGGCGGCTGTCCAGGCATTACATCGAAGCAGTAAAAGTTTAAAGTGAGGGAATATTTCAGTCCGCTGTAAAAGACGGCGGATGGAAGCTGAGAGATTGAAACCGCCGCCTTCAGGCGGTGGTATGGAGATTGAGACTATGAAAATTTACAACACACTGACCAGAAAAAAAGAAGAATTCGTCCCTCTTGAGGAGGGCAAAGTCAAAATGTACGTCTGCGGCCCGACTGTGTACAACCTGATTCATATTGGCAACGCGCGGCCCATGATTGTCTTTGACACCTTCCGCAGATACATGGAATACAAGGGCTATGAAGTCAATTATGTCTCCAATTTCACCGACGTGGACGACAAAATTATTAAAAAAGCCAACGAGGAGGGTGTGGACCCCTCCGTCATCAGCGAGCGTTATATCGCCGAGTGCAAAAAGGACATGGCGGCCATGAATATCAAACCCGCTACCACACACCCGAAGGCAACCGAGGAAATCGACGGGATGCTGGAGATGATTGAGACCCTGATTGAGAAGGGCTATGCCTATGTGGCTGAGGACGGTACCGTATATTATCGCACCAGATCCTTTCCGGATTATGGCAAGCTTTCTCACAAAAATCTCGACGACCTTCAGGGCGGGATGCGCTCCCTTTTAGTCTCCGGCGAGGAGCAGAAGGAGGATCCGCTGGATTTCGTGCTCTGGAAGCCCAAAAAGGAAGGCGAGCCCTACTGGGAGTCTCCCTGGTGCGAGGGGCGGCCCGGCTGGCACATAGAGTGCTCCGTGATGAGCAAGCGCTACCTTGGCGAGCAGATTGACATCCACGCGGGCGGTGAGGATCTGATTTTCCCGCACCATGAAAATGAGATCGCCCAGTCCGAGGCGTGCAACGGCAAAGAGTTCGCGCACTACTGGATGCACAACGGCTTTTTAAATATCGACAATAAAAAAATGAGCAAATCCGAGGGCAATTTCTTCACGGTCCGCGAGGTGGGCGAGCAGTATGACCTGCAGGTTCTGCGCTTTTTCATGCTTTCCGCCCATTACAGGAGTCCGCTGAATTTCTCCAGAGAGCTGATGGATGCGGCTAAAAACGGCCTGGACCGTATCTGCACCTGCGCGCAGAATCTGAAGTATCTGTCCGGACAGAATAAACTGACACAGGTGTCGGAACAGGAAAGTGAAAACCTGCAGAAGGCACAGGAGTATGTGAAGAAATTTGAGGAGTCCATGGACGACGACTGCAATACCGCGGACGCCCTGTCCGCCATCTTTGAGCTGGTGAAATTCACCAACAGCACCGTCAGCGAAAATTCGTCCACGGCGTACGTAAAATCCCTGCTGGACACACTGGTGACGCTGACTGACGTCTGCGGCCTGATAGTATTAAAAGAGGAAGAGCTGCTGGATTCGGACATTGAGGCAAAAATCGCCGAGCGCCAGGCGGCCCGCAAAGCGAAGGATTTCGCGAAAGCGGACGCGATTCGCAAAGAGCTTGCTGACCAGGGCATCATTCTGGAGGACACCAGAGAGGGCGTAAAATGGAGAAGAGCCTAGAGGAGCCGATGACGGCGGACGCGGCGAAGGACCCGGAGGTTTCTGGGACTGCGGACGCAGCGGAAAAGAGCCTGGAGCCTGAGGGGAGCGTCAACGCAGCGGAAAAGAGCCTGGACTTTGAAACTATTGCCGTGGCCTTTGACATGAAGTGTCCGGATGCTGACAGCTATTCGTCTCTGGCATTGGCCTACATCGGCGACTGTGTCTACGACCTTGCGATCCGCTCCGTCGTGGTGGGCAAAAATCATACCAGCGTCAACGACCTGCACCATAAGACCATTCATTATGTAAAGGCCGAGAGCCAGGCGCATGTAGCGGACGCGCTGAAGGAGTATCTGACGCCCAAAGAGGCGGATATTTACCGGCGCGCGCGCAACGCCAAATCCAACACAAAGGCCAAAAATGCCTCTATTGTAGCCTACCGCAAAGCGACCGGCCTGGAGGCGCTGATCGGCTGGTTATATATACAGAACCAAAACGACAGAATTCTGGAACTGATCACCCTGGGACTTTCGAAAACGGAAACGGAGATTTAAAAATTGGGATATCAGGAATTTACCATTGAAGGCAGAAACGCCGTGACGGAAGCCTTTCGCGGCGGGAAGCCCATAGACAGACTTTACATCCTGGACGGTTGTCAGGACGGCCCCATTTCCACCATCAAACGGGAGGCCAGAAAGCGTGACGTCCAGATCAAATATGTGACAAAGGAACGCCTGGACCAGCTTTCTGAGACAGGAAAGCACCAGGGCGTCATCGCCCTCGCCGCGGCCTATGAGTACGCGCGGATGGAGGATATTTTCGCGCTGGCTGCAAAACGGCAGGAGGATCCCTTTGTGATTTTGCTGGACAATATTGAGGACCCGCATAATCTGGGTGCGATTTTGCGTACCGCGAATCTGGCCGGCGCGCATGGCCTGATTATCCCGAAAAACAGAGCGGTGGGCCTGACCGCGGCGGTGGCGCGCACATCCGCGGGCGCCATCAACTATACGCCGGTCGTGAAGGTGACCAATCTGGTGCAGACCATGGAGGAGCTGAAAAAGAAGGGGCTCTGGTTTGTCTGTGCGGATATGGACGGCACAGTGATGTATGACTGTAATCTGACCGGCCCCATCGGCCTGGTCATCGGAAATGAGGGCGAGGGTGTGGGACGCCTGGTGAAGGAGCACTGTGATATGACAGCAGCTATTCCTATGAAGGGAGATATTGATTCTCTGAACGCATCCGTGGCCGCGGGCGCGCTTTCCTATGAAATCGTGCGCCAGAGGCTCCAGGGAAAATAATATGTGGGAAAATTACCGGGCGCTGACGGACGAAGTCCTGATTGAGCAGTACAGGGCGGGGGACGAGCAGGTAGCCGATTATCTGATGAATAAATACAAAAATATGGTGAGAAGCCAGGCCAGAAATCTGTACATGCCGGGAGCGGACACGGAGGATTTATTGCAGGAAGGCATGATCGGACTGTTCAAGGCGGTGCGGGATTATAAGCCTGGAGAGGGAACTGTATTTTTCACTTTTGCGTATCTGTGCGTTTCCCGGCAGATGCTGACCGCTGTGAGGGCGTCCGGCAGGGAGAAGCATGAACCGTTGAATCATTATATTTCGCTGGCTTCGCCGCAGGAAACGGCGGCATACTCCGATGGAAGTGATCCGGTCAAGGAGAGAGAGGCCAGAGAGAATCCCGAACAGCTTCTGCTGGAGAGGGAGAGCATGGAACAGCTGGAGGCGGTGCTGAACAAACAGCTGAGCGCACTGGAAAAGAAGGTACTGGACCTTTATATGTCCGGTCTGTCTTTGAAAGAGATCGCCGATGAGCTGGGGAGGGGAGAAAAGTCTGTTGACAATGCGCTGAGGCGTGTGCGCACGAAGCTGCGCGCTGTTTTAAAGCGCCCCTCAGGAAAGGAAATTCTATGAACTACAGCAGGAAAGGAATGAAGCACACACAGAAGAAGCTGAATTCGAAGGCGAATAAGAATCTGCACAAGCTGTTTCTGTTTGCCGCCGGTGCGGTATGTGTCTGTGTCCTGGGGGCGGTGATTATTCTGGGTGCGGCGGCGATCGGAATTTTTGACGCCTGTATCGACACGGCGCCGGATGTGAGCGCGTCGGATATCGTCGCGACCGGTCAGTCCAGCTTCGTGTATGACAGCGAGGGCAACCAGATTGCCAAGCTGGTTGCCAGCAATTCCAACCGGATTTCTGTTACCCTGGACGAGGTGCCGGAGGATCTGCAGCATGCCTTTGTGGCAATTGAGGACAGCCGTTTTTATGAGCATAACGGCATCGATATCATCGGTATCATCCGCGCGGTGGTCAGCGGCGTCAGAAATGGCTTCAATTTTACTTCCGGCGCCAGCACGATTACCCAGCAGTTAATCAAAAATACAGTCTTCGAGGACTTTGTCAATGAATCCACGTTGGAGAGCATTACCCGTAAGATTCAGGAGTGGTACCTGGCCATCAAGCTGAGCAATGAACTGTCCAAGGATGAGGTTCTGATCCGCTATCTGAATACGATCAACCTGGGGCAGAACTGCCTGGGCGTACAGGCTGCCTCTCTTCGTTATTTTAATAAGGATGTTTCAGAGCTGACCCTGTCCGAGTGCGCGGTTATCGCCACGATTACCAAAAGCCCGTCCGGCTATAATCCCATCAAGAACCCGGAAAAGAACGCGGAGCGGCGGGAAGAAGTGCTGGATTCCATGCTGGAGCAGGGATATATCACACAGGCGGAGTATGACGAGGCCATGGCGGATGATCCTTATACCCGCATTCAGGCGGTCAATGAGCTCTATACCTCAGAGGACAGCGTGACCTCTTATTTTGTGGACGCGGTGACAGATCAGGTGTACGATGACCTGGTTGAGGCCGGATATACGGAGTCCGAGGCTTATAGTCTGCTTTACAGCGGCGGTATTACGATCAATACCACCCTGATCCAGGATATTCAGGATATCGTGGATGAAGTGGTCAACGATGAGAGTAATTATGCTGTCACATACTATGAACTGGAATACGCGCTCAGTGTGACCAGAGCCAATGGGGATGTTGAGCATTTCAGTACGGAAATGATGCAGATCTATTTAAAGGAGATCGGTTACAGCGAGAACGGATACAGCACCTCTTCGCCCATGCTTTTTGCCAGTGAGGAGGCAGCCGACGCGGCCATTGCGGTCTATCAGGAATCTGTGCTGGAGGAAGGGGACGAGATCCTTGCGGAAAGCATCACGCTGACGCTCGAACCCCAGACTTCGGTTTGTATCATCGACCAGAGCACTGGCTATGTAGTGGCCTTAAGCGGCGGCCGTGGGGAGAAGACGGTCAGTAAGGCGTTTAACAGGGCGACTGACGCGACACGTCAGCCTGGTTCCTGCTTTAAAGTGCTGTCAGCTTACGCCCCCACGCTGGACAACGGCTATACGCTTGCGGACACAATCATGGATTCCGCCTTTGCCTACACGAACGCGGGAAATGATTCGGACAACCGTCTGGTCAGCAACTGGTGGACCGGCGGCTACAGAGGCCTGCTCAGCCTGCGTTATGGCATTCAGTGGTCCGCGAACGTCGTGACAGTAAAGCTGCTGACGATGATTACCCCCAGAATGGGTATGGATTATCTGCTGAATTTTGGCTTTACGACATTGCTTTCCGAAACGGATGAGAACGGCAATACGGACGTAACGCAGGCGCTGTGTCTGGGCGGCATTACCAATGGCGTCACCAACCTGGAGCTGACTGCGGCCTACGCCTCCATCGCCAACGGCGGTACGTATATTGAGCCGACCCTTTACACCACAGTTTTGGACAGCAGCGGCAATGTGATTCTGGACAGAACCAGCGGCGAAACGAGACAGACGGTAAAGGATACGACGGCCTGGCTTTTGATTGACGCCATGAGAGACTGCGCTTCCTCCGGCACCGGCACCAGGGCCAATTTCTCAGGGCAGGATGTAGCGGTGAAAACCGGTACAACCTCAGACAACCTGGATGTATGGGTTTCCGGCTTTACCGGCTATTATACCTGCAGTATCTGGCTTGGCTATGACAACAATAATAAGAGCGGCGGCTTAAGCTCTTCGGAGACAAAGACGCACCTGAATATGTGGAACCAGATCATGTCCCAGATTCATGATGACCTGGATTACGAGACCATCATGGAGAAGCCTGAGGATATCGTGCAGGTGCAGGTCTGCAGTAAGTCCGGTAAACTGCCCATCGCCGGCGTCTGCGATGGCTGTGTGACAACGGAATATTTTGCTGCTGGCACAGAGCCCACGGAGTACTGCGACGTGCACTGGGTAGGCTGGATCTGCAATGAGACCGGTCTGCCGGCGACCGACTACTGCCCGAACGCGACCTATGGCATCTGCGAGGTCCTGCCGCTGCAGGATGAATCTCTCTGGGAAGGCCTGGAGGCGGCCGGCAGCTCCATTGGCGGCGAGGTCACCTATTGCTATCACACTTATGACTATATGATGGCAACCTACGGCTACGCGGAGATTCTGCACACAAATGCTTCCGCGGCGGCTGCGGACACTTCAACGGTGACGGAAGAAACTACTGAGACGACCGATACCGGCCAGGACGACGGGGAATAAGGACTCCAGAAGAGCAAAAACTGGCACTGAAATCGAACTTCAGAAATTTGAAAAAGTGTTTGACAAATAAAAACCTCCATGCTATTATATGACGGTAGCGCTGCTGTGGCTCAGTCGGTAGAGCGTCACATTGGTAATGTGGAGGTCACGAGTTCGATTCTCATCAGCAGCTTTCAAAAACCCTTATTTTAAAGGCATTTCAGAGCACCGGAAATCAAAAGGTAATCAAACACCAAAAAAGGAAGGAGCAGCCTTCTACAAATGACGTCAAGTATGTAAATAAGAGCACAGTCTGAGAGGTCTTGGACTGTGTTTTTATTTATGTACATGAAGTTTTTTATCTGTTTTTACTGCAGTTTCTGTTAATCTTCTTACTTTATTCACCTGTATTCAAAAATTTAATCACATTAATCCTCCTTTTGAGCTAAGACCAGTTAGCAGGAAATTGTTCTCTTTCTAAGAGAAATTTCGTTTTGCTAACAGAACGGAAACCTGGTCTTAAATGAAAAATTGACAAAACACGTCGATTCTGTGGTTTGGGTTTTTTGAAATTTTATGGAATTTTTTATTAGCAATCCTGTTTTGAAAGTAAGCGTACAGTAAAATCTACCGCGTTTCAAGCGGGATTTTGCATTTGTGAGCATCCAGCATGAATCCAAAATTGAAAATAATTTGTAAATTTTCGCCGAAACTATTGTATGTCAGAGTCATTTTTGCTATACTATCTGACGGTAAAAGAACGCGCTCTAAATGATTTCTGGAAAATGAATTTAGAAATGCATTGAAGCGCCGAAAGGGAAGTGACGAATGGGTAAGGGCAGGGTTACGCGGGAGCAGAGCGAACTGCACAGACAAATCATCATCAATACGACGGCAGAGAGCTTTCTGGAAAAAGGCTTCACCAACACCACATTAAGGCATATCATCACGAAGCTCGGCATCAGCATGGGAGCATTCACCGGGCATTTTAAAACCAAGGAGGATGTGCTGTATGAGCTGGTTGGCCTCGTTCTGGATCAGCAGTTTTCCGTTTCGGAAAAGCTGGTTGCGGGCAGGACAGACGATAAAATTCTGCTGTATGCTGCGGAGACAGTATTGCAGCTTTATATCGTAGAAATGAATGAGAACATCCGTGATGTTTATTATAACGCATACTCCCTTCCGAAAACCTCTGCTTTGATACAGGAGAAGGTCACGGGAAAGGTGGCAGCTATTTTCAAAGAGCAGCTGCCGCAACTGGAATCAAAAGACTTTTATCTGCTGGAGATCGCCACGGGCGGGATCATGCGGGGGTTTATGATTACCCCGTGCAGTATCTGGGTTTCCATGGACATGAAAGTGGAAGCTTTTCTTAAGAATACGCTCCGTCTTTACTATGTGCCGGATGAAAAGATTGAGGAAGCCATCGCCTTTGTGAAAACCATAGATTTTAAGCAGGCGGCGAAAGAAACTGTTGACAGTATTTTTCTCTATCTGGAAAAACAGAGAGAAAATTTACAGTGTAAAGGAGAGATTTTATGAAACAAACATTGCGAAAATGGTGCTTTGCCATGGCGGCGGTCTGTATCCTGATTTTCATGATGGGATCGACAGTTTTTGCCGCGGACGGCACCGCATTTCTGAGCGACACCACTATGACGGAGAGCGGCTCCATCACGGTCAGCTTTTCCGAGACGGCCACCGACACCAGCTACTATAACGTGCAGATTGCCGACTCCAGCTGGTCCACCACCTATGTTAACACCAACATCACCAGCGGTGAAAGCTACACCATCGCCGGCTACTCCGCCGGAACCTATCAGATTTACATCGGCTACTGGGAGAACGGCGGCTGGGTCAGCGACGCCCTCCCCACCACCACCTTCACCGTGACGGAGTACGGGGCCACCAGTTATGAACTGTCCCTGAGCATATCCAACTCCGCCCCCGCTCTGGGTGACAGCGTGACGGTTACGGCATCCTTCACCGTAGACGGAACAGTACAGGACAGCATCCCGGACGGCTGCACCCTGTCCATCTGGTATCAGAACGACAACGACTGGGTCACCCCGGTGAACGGCAGTTCCACCACCACCTCCACCGAAATCTATCTGTCCGCTGACAACTTCACGGCGGGGGAAACCTGCACCGTGGAGGCGGCACTGTATGATTCCGATTGGAACACCCTGGCCTCCACCAGTGAAGACTTCACCGTGAGGGAAAGCAGCACCGGCACCGAAATCTACACCGTCTCTGTCACCCCCTTCGCCACCACCTGCGAGCAGAACGGCTCCATCACCTTCGCCGTCGCCGTCACCTGTGAAGGCATGGACATCAACCTGTCTGAGCAGAGCGACGTCTACCTCTGGATTTGGGCGGACAGCTGGGCGGACGGCCACAGCGGCGGTCTGACCGACGTGTCTTACAGTGGTACGGACGGCCTCAGCAACACTGTCACCATCTCTTTCCCGAGTGTAGGCACCTATTACATCGCCTACAACCTTCAGGATTCTTCCTATACGGACATTCTGAGGAACACCGATGTGGCCACCATCACCGTCACCGGCTCCACCGCCGACCCCAGCGAGGACATCACCACCGGCGACCTTTCCTGTGGCTTCATGCGGGGCATGGATCTCTCTACCTTCTACACCAATTGGGAAAACGGCGCTGTCTATTATGATTACGAGGGCAACGAGTATAGCAAGGGAAAGAATAACGCCGTGGACTTCTTTAAGTTCCTGTATAACGAGTGCGGCGTGAACTGGGTGCGCCTCCGCGTCTGGAACGATCCCTATGATGAGGACGGCAACCCCTACGGCGGCGGCAATAACGATGTGGCCACAGCCGCCATCATCGGCAAGTGGGCGTCCGATGCAGGTATGACTGTTCTCATCGACTTCCACTACTCCGACTTCTGGGCCGACCCCGGCCACCAGCTGGCCCCCAAGGCATGGACGGAGATGGATATTGACGAGAAGGTGGACGCCCTCTACGAGTACACCTATGAATCCCTGGACTATCTGCTGAACGTAGGTGTCAACGTGGGCATGGTGCAGGTGGGCAACGAGACCAACGGCGCCTTCTGCGGCGAGGCCATCGACTGGAGCAAAACCTTCGACGCCGACACCAATGAAGCCTGGCAGAACATGGTCAAACTATTCAAGTCCGGTTCCAAGGCTGTTCGTGAAATCTCCTCTGCGTATGGCACGAACATCAAGGTGGCCCTCCACTTCACTAACCCCAACAACAATAACCCCTCCTGGTATGCCGGTCTGCTGGTTGACGCCGGTGTGGACTTTGATGCCATCGGCATCTCCTACTATATGTACTGGCACGGCACCCTGAGCAACCTGCAAAACGAGATCGAGACCATTGCCAATACCTTCGGCAAAGAGGTGTTCATCGCTGAGACCGCCTATCCCTACACCAGCGAGAACTATGACGACCTGGGCAATCAGGTCACCTCCTTTGACGACTTCGACATGAACGCTAACCTCTACGCCATCTCCGAGGCCGGCCAGGAGGCCGCCCTCACCGCCATCCTGGACACCGCCGCCAGCTCCGACGGCTGCACCGGCCTGTTCTACTGGGAGCCGGCCTGGACTGCCCTTCCCGGCGCCTATGACGAAGGCACCGGCTGGGCCACCAAGTGGGCCAGCGACTACATCAGCTACAGCATGAGCACCAGCGAAGGCTCCTCCTTCGACAATCAGGCCCTGTTCAACAATGACGGCAGAGCTCTGCCCGCCCTGAGCTTCTTCGCGGACTATGTGGAGGGCGTGGAGAATCTGCAGGAGCATACCTATGTGCTGGATGAGGACGCTTCCACCGCTGCCACCTGCGCCACAGACGGCGAGAATGTCTACGTCTGCTCTGTCTGCGGCGACAGCTACACCGTGACGGTTTCCGCAACTGGACATACGACGGAAACCCAGAATGCGAAGGACGCGACCTGCACGGAGGACGGCTATACGGGAGATACGGTCTGCACTGTATGCGGTGAGACAATTACCGCAGGGGAGACGATTCCGGCTACCGGTCATGATTATGAAACCAACGCAGTGGTTGCTTCGACTTATGAAGAACAGGGTTATACTGTATACACCTGCACGCACTGCGGAGACAGTTACGAAGCAGATTACACCGCCGTCAAGGTCATAGACGGGACGGATGAAAATCTTAGCACGAAAACAACAGTGCAGGAGCTGACTGCCGTGCCGGATGGATTAAAGAACCTGTATTCCAGTGTGGATGAATTGATTGCTGATTTGATCAGCCGTGTTATTGCGGCAGGAACTGGGTATACAGCGGATAGTGCCATCGTGTATGATGTGGTGCTACAATACAGTACTGACGGCGGAACGACATGGATCAACGCCACAGTAGACAACTTCCCAGAGGCGGGCATTACCGTAACCCTGCCTTATCCCGATGGAACGGACTCAAGCTATGAGTTCACCGTGCTGCATATGTTCACGGAAACATCATCTCGATTGGGCATCATGGCGGGTGGAACGGAGACACCGGTGGTCACAAAGACAGAGGATGGCTTAGTTGTCACTCTCACAGGATTGTCTCCTGTCGCCGTTTCGTGGAAAGCGGTAACGACTTCCACAACGGAGACCGACACGTCCTCACAGACGGATACTACCACCGAAAGTACAGATACCTCCGGCACATCCGCGAGCAGCACAACAAGTGCGCAGACCGGAGACAACAGCCAGATGATGTTATGGCTTGTCCTTCTGCTTGTATCTGGCGTCGGCGCAGCTGGCATAGCCATTTATAACACAAAACGGAGACGCAGCAGATAATCACAGTTTCATAAAAACGGAATCCCGCAGCCTGCGGAAATCCCTCCTACCGGGTACAGTGATTGAACTCGACAGGAGGGATTTTTATATGGCTGCAAAAGATAAAAATTGAATCTATCCCCACAGCGAACCGCCGAAAAAAAGTTAAAAAAATTTTGCGAAGCAGGGGCCAAAACCGGAATTACCCGGTCTACGCTCCGCTTCGGTCGGCGCTAAACGGACATCCACCGGACGTCCAGCGCCCCATAAAAGATACAGAGAAATAAAAACCAAAAGAGACAGGAGGACAGATTTTTATGAGCAGGCGATATAACACACCGCACAGAACCCATGTCGTCAAGACGCGCATGAACGACGAGGATGATGAGCTGGTGTAAATCAGTATTGACAGGTATGATCCTGGGACAGCCTTCTGGCTGCCCTACATAAAAAATCGTGATAATTCTTCTTGTTTGGTTTGTGATGGATTGATATAATGAAGCGTGAATAACGTGAAAAATCGGAATTTACTACAGGAGACATGATTATGGATAATGTAGAACGCAAAAAGCAAGGGCTTCCTTATTGTTATGACGATCCGGCTTTGTTGGGAGATCAGCATATTTATCAGAATAAAATGTGTGAATATAATCTA
>JAJQFS010000070.1 GCA_021200995.1 Lachnospiraceae bacterium
GCATGAAATACAGAGAGCATATCGTGGACATCGACGCTACGATTGTCTGCGAGAAGGATTCACACAAGGGCATGATCATCGGCAAGGGCGGCAGTATGCTCAAAAAAATCGGCTCCGCGGCCCGTCCGGATATCGAGGACCTGGTGGAGATGCAGGTAAATTTAAAGCTCTGGGTCAAAGTCAAAAAAGACTGGCGTGACAGTGATTTCCTGATGAAAAACTTTGGCTATGATCCCAAGGATGCCAGATAACAACATGCTGCTTGAATATTTATAGATAGTTTCGTGTGGTTACAGGATGAAGGGGAGGCAATGAGCCGTCATGCAGGATATCATCAAAGTGACCGGTATGGTTCTGAAAGCGGAACCGATCGGTGAGTATGGCAAGCGAATCGTGCTGCTGACAAAGGAAACAGGGAAGATTTCTGCCTTTGCCAGGGGCGCGCGCAGGCCAAATAACCGCTTCCTGGCGGCAACCAGCCCCTTTTGCTTTGGAGAGTTTGATTTATACGCGGGCAGGCAGGCTTATAATCTTCAGGGCGTGCGGATTGACCAGTATTTTGAACAGCTGCGCACAGATTTTGAAAAGGCCTGTTACGGCTTTTATTTCCTGGAAATCGCGGATTACTACGGGAGGGAGAATAATGACGACAGGGAATTGCTGAAGCTCCTTTATCAGTCCCTGCGCGCCCTGATTCATCCGGCTTATGATGCGAGGCTTGTGAGAGCGGTATATGAAATCAAGGCCATTACGGTCAACGGTGAATTTCCCGGCCTTTTGCCGGATATTTCGCCGGACAGCGACTGCGGCTACGCGATTAGCTATATTGTCACATCTTCCATCGAAAAGCTATACAGCTTCCGTCTTTCTGAGGAGGTCTTAGGCCAGCTGATTTCATGCGCGGATGAATATCGCAGCCGCTGCATTTCTCAGAAATTCAAAAGTCTGGAAATATTAGAATCCTCAGGTTGAAAAATGGGAATGAATTCGTTATAATGGAGCGGATAAGGCACTGGAGAATGTACATCAAAAGGAGTGACACAATATGAAATTCAGAACCACTCTGGTTGTGACTTTGATGGTCGGTTTGTTTTTGACAGGCTGTGGCTCGTCCTCATCCGGCACCTTCAGTCAGGATACCATTGCGCTCAAAAAGAATCGGAGCCTGACCTATACGATTGTAACGGATTTCGCGGAATCCTATTATGATGTAGAGGAACTGACGGAAATGGCGGATGAGGAAGCCGGAGAGACCGGTCTGGGTGTGCGCGTACAGTCCGCAGAGGTTACGGACGGTATGATTCAGTTCACATATGAGATGGATTCTGACTCGGATTACGCGTCTTTTATGAATACATCGTGCTACCTGGGCACCATTTCTTCAGCTATGAGCGACAGCTACAGGCTGAAGGTGACTGTGAACTCCACCAAGGATGATACACAGGTCACGCTTGCGGATGTCAGCCATACGGATTATTCGTTATTCATCTGGAATGAAATCATCGCGGTCAGCTGTCCTGGGAAAGTCATGTATTACAGCACCAATCTGGAACTGACAGACGACTACCTGGTGGTTCCGCAAAGCGACAGCGCGGGACCATATTACGTAGTTTATAAATAAATGCGCCTTTAATGGCGGTAAATCAATTTCAATGAGGAGATAGTTTATGGAAAAATCAATGGAAAAAATCAAGGCTCTCGCTTCCGCCAGAGGCTTCATCTATCCCGGCTCCGAGATTTACGGCGGCCTTGCCAACACCTGGGACTACGGAAATCTTGGCGTAGAGCTGAAAAATAACGTGAAAAAAGCCTGGTGGCAGAAATTCGTGCAGGAAAATCCCTACAATGTAGGCGTGGACTGCGCGATCTTAATGAATCCCCAGACCTGGGTGGCCAGCGGTCATCTTGGTGGTTTTTCCGATCCGTTAATGGACTGCAAGGAGTGCCATGAGCGCTTCCGCGCTGACCAGCTCATTGAGGATTACAATAAAGCGAATGGCATTGTGCTCTCCGAAAGCCTCGACGGCTGGTGCAATGAAAAGATGCAGGACTATATTCAGGAGCATAATATCCCATGCCCGAGCTGCGGCAAGCATAATTTCACCGATATCCGTCAGTTCAATCTGATGTTCAAGACCTTCCAGGGCGTCACCGAGGACGCCAAAAACACCGTCTATCTGCGCCCGGAAACCGCGCAGGGCATCTTTGTGAATTTCAAAAATGTCCAGTGGACAAGCCGCAAAAAGATCCCCTTCGGCATCGGCCAGATCGGCAAATCCTTCCGTAATGAGATCACGCCCGGCAACTTTACCTTCCGTACCAGAGAGTTTGAGCAGATGGAGCTGGAGTTTTTCTGCGAGCCTGACACTGATCTGGAGTGGTTTGATTACTGGAGAAGCTTTTGCATCAACTGGCTGAAGACCCTTGGCTTAAAAGAGGAAGAGCTGCGCGTCAGAGATCATGAGAAAGAGGAGTTGAGCTTCTATTCCAAGGCAACCACGGACATCGAGTTCCTTTTCCCGTTTGGCTGGGGCGAGCTGTGGGGCATCGCGGACAGGATGGATTATGATTTAAACTGCCATCAGAAGGTCTCCGGTCAGGATATGACCTACTTTGATGATGAGAAAAAGACGAAGTATATCCCCTACGTGATTGAGCCTTCACTTGGCGCGGACCGCGTGGTGTTAGCGTTCCTCTGCTCCGCGTATGACGAGGAAGAACTGGAGGGCGGTGATGTCCGCAATATTCTGCATTTCCATCCGGCTATCGCTCCTGTGAAGATCGGTGTGCTTCCTCTTTCCAAAAAGCTTGCGGACGGCGCAACGAAAATCTATACAGACCTTTGCAAAAAATACAACTGTGAATACGATGACCGCGGCAATATCGGCAAGCGTTACCGCCGCCAGGATGAGATCGGCACGCCGTTCTGCGTGACCTACGATTTCGACTCTGAGACCGACGGCTGCGTGACCGTGCGTGACCGCGACACGATGGAGCAGGAGCGTGTTGCCATTGCGGATCTGGACAGCTACTTTGCTGAGAAGTTTATATTTTAAATTTTCTTATGGAGGAAACGAACCTTGAAGCCATATGGTGTGAATGAACTGAGAAGAATGTTCCTTGAATTCTTTGAGAGCAAGGACCATCTGAGGATGAAGAGCTTTTCTCTGGTGCCGCATAATGATAACTCGCTGCTGATTATCAATTCCGGCATGGCTCCCCTGAAACCGTATTTTACCGGCCAGGAGATTCCGCCCAGACGCAGAGTGACGACCTGTCAGAAGTGCGTCCGTACCGGAGATATTGAGAATGCGGGCAAAACCGCCCGTCACCTGACCTTTTTTGAGATGCTGGGGAACTTCTCCTTCGGCGATTATTTTAAGAGCGAGGCCATACACTGGAGCTGGGAATTTCTGACTGAGGTCGTTGGCATGGATCCGGAGAGACTTTATCCGTCCATCTATTTTGAGGATGAGGAAGCGTTCCGCATCTGGACAGAGGAAATCGGCGTTCCGGCGGAGAAAATCACCCGTTTTTACAGAGACGCGGACGGCAAATGTGACAATTTCTGGGAGCACGGCGCTGGCCCCTGCGGTCCCTGTTCTGAGATTTATTATGATCGCGGGGAGAAGTACGGCTGCGGTAAGCCAACCTGCGGTGTGGGCTGCGACTGTGACCGCTTCATGGAGGTCTGGAACGACGTCTTCACCCAGTTTGACAATGACGGACACGGCCACTATTCCGAACTGAAGCAGAAAAATATCGACACCGGTATGGGTCTGGAGCGTCTGGCTGTCGTCGTGCAAGATGTCGACACAGTCTTTGACATTGACACCATGAAAGCCATCCGTGACCGTATCTGTGAGCTGGCTCACACGGAGTATGAGACGGATCCGGTGAAGGATGAGTCCATCCGTCTGATTACGGACCATATCCGTTCGTCTACCTTTATGATTTCCGACGGCATCATGCCCAGCAACGAGGGCAGAGGTTACGTTCTGCGCCGCCTGATCCGCCGCGCGGCCCGTCATGGCAGAAAGCTTGGCATTCAGGGCGAGTTCCTGGCCGAGCTGTCTAAGACAGTGATCCATGAATGTGAGGACGGCTATCCGGAGCTGGAGGAGAAGAAGGAATTTATTTTAAATGTTCTGACCCAGGAGGAGCACAAGTTTAACAAGACCATTGACCAGGGACTTTCCATATTAACCACCATGGAGAAGCGAATGGCCGATACAAAGGAAAAACTCTTAAAAGGTGAGGACGCCTTTAAGTTGTATGATACTTATGGATTTCCGGTAGATCTGACAGAAGAAATCATCCATGAGAAAGGATTTGATCTGGATGAGAAAGGCTTCGAGCGCCTGATGCAGCTGCAGCGTGAGACTGCCAGAAAAGCCAGAAAGACCACCAATTACATGGGGGCGGACGCGACGGTTTATGAACAGATTGATCCGGCCATCACTTCACAGTTTGTGGGATATGATCATCTGGAGTATGTCTCAAAGGTGCTTGCCCTGACCACGGAAACGGAGGTCGTGGAAGCGATAAGCGATGGAGAAAACGCCACTCTGATCGTAGCTGAAACACCTTTCTACGCGACGATGGGTGGCCAGCAGGGAGATGTTGGCGTCATCTCGGCGGATGGTTTTACATTTGAAGTGAAGGAGACCATCAGGCTTTTGGGCGGCAAAGTGGGCCACGTTGGTGTGGTGACATCCGGTATGATCAAAGTGGGAGACACCGTTAATCTGCAGGTGGATGCTGTAAACCGGAGAAATACATGCAAAAACCACTCCGCAACACACCTGCTGCAGAAAGCGCTGCGTGATACGCTCGGAACCCATGTGGAGCAGTCCGGCTCCTATGTGGATGGAGAGTGGCTTCGTTTTGACTTCTCACATTTCTCCGCCATGACCCGTGAGGAACTGAAGGCCGTGGAACTGGAGGTCAATGAAAAAATTGAAGAGGCACTGCCTGTTGTGACCGAGATTCTCTCGATTGAGGATGCCAAAAAAACCGGCGCTATGGCACTGTTCGGTGAGAAATACGGAGACACCGTCCGTGTCGTGGAAATGGGAGATTATTCCAAGGAATTTTGCGGCGGTACTCATGTGGAGAACACTTCTGTGATCGGCAGCTTTAAGATTCTGTCAGAATCCGGAGTGGCGGCAGGCGTTCGCAGGATTGAAGCGGTTACAGGCACCGGAGTATTAAAGCATTATGAGCATCTTGAAGATCTGCTGAGCGGTATCACACAGGTGCTCAGGATTTCACCTTCCGAGGCTGCTGACAGGATCCGTCATCTGATGTCTGAACTGAAGGCGGCGCAGTCTGAGAATGAATCCCTTAAGGCGAAGGCGGCACAGGCTTCTTTAGGAGATGTCACAGATCAGGTGCAGGAAGTGAGGGGCGTTCGATACATCGCCAGAGCGGTACCGGGCGTGGATATGCACGGTCTGCGTGATCTGGGCGATCAACTGAAGGAAAAGCTGGGTGAGGGAGTAGTCGTGCTGGCCAGCGAATATGAAGGTAAGGTCAATCTGATTGCCATGGCCACGGATGATGCCGTGAAGAAAGGCGCACACGCCGGCAATATGATCAAAAATATCGCTGCCATGGTTGGCGGCGGCGGCGGCGGCAGACCCAATATGGCGCAGGCCGGGGGCAAAAATCCCGCCGGTATTCCGAAAGCGATGGAGGCGGTTGCGGAGGTGCTGAGCGGACAGCTCGGCGACTGAGGGCAAGTGTTTCCCCATTTTTGATTAATCGCTACGACAAACAGTAAAGTGAAAAAAGGATGTTTCCAATTATCTCAATGGAAACATCCTTTTTATTGGTCTTATTTACCTGAAGTGATGATATTAGTCCAGAACCAGTTCATCCCATCTGTCCTCATCAACCAGCGCGATGTAAGTCTTGCCGGTATTCAGGGTAATATCATTGCCGTCCATATCGTAGAACTCGGTAGGATACATATCATGTCCCTTGTACCAGGTAATCGGAATGGCTGTGCCGCCGGTGATGAAATAACCCTCGCCGGTCTCGTCCAGAATATTGAACTGCATGTAGCCGTTCTCATCATACTGCGTCACGCTGGCACACTGGAGAATGACGTTGGTGAAGGAAGTCTGCTCACTGTCATTGGCCAGGTCAATATGGGCTTTGCCATATTCAGAGTACAGGTATGTATTGGTATCCTCATCATAATCCAGCTGCGATTTGTTGTGAGGGAAGGGCAGGTCGACCAGCGTGCAGGCAAAGGAATTGTCATCCTCAGTCAGATCTACGGGATTCGACGCGTTGGCAAACTGGAAGTGCTCGCCCTGATAATACTCATTGTACTCGACATCGTAGCCGGCAGAAGCGACGCGGCTTTCAACTTCGCCGGTTGTCACATACTCTGTGAATTCATAGGATTTGCCGTTGGAAATACGGGAAAAGCCGCCGCTTAAATTGTCAACCCAGGCGTTCGCCAGGAAAGCGTCTATGTAATACGGGCCGCCGTCATGAATCAGGATAGCGTTATATTCCGGTGCAATCATCAGGTTGGTGGGACGTGTGCTGCGGATGGAGCCAAACTGGGTGATGTTGGCATAATCTTTTACGATGCACATCAGACGGGTAATCTCACCGTTGGCGGTGCTGTTCATCATCTCATAGACGATGTCTGCCTGGTTGACGCCGTAGTGATCCAGTGCGGTTGATTCGTTGTCTACCATAATGGCCACAGGACGCTGGTTCTGAAGGGACTCATCAATCCACTTGTTGGTCAGTTCACTGCGATACATCCCCTCACGGGTTTCCTCTTCCTGTAGTACCTCTGTCAGATCGACAGTTGTTACCTGTGCCTCCTCGGAAGAACTTGAGCACCCTGTCAGGCCGATCAGGCCGAATACGCCAAGTCCCGCTCCTGAGATCCTCAAAAAGTTTCTTCGTGTTAAATTCTTCATATTTTCCCTCTCTCAGGTTTGTGATTAAATATACCTTTTCATACTACCAGCATTTTGATAGAAATGCAAGTCATCGAATCAAAATTCATCGAAAGAACAAATATTTTGCTGAATATCCGGAAAAAGATAAGAATTCGGATTCTGCCGCCGACCGCAGCGGTTTTTGAAAATTTTTCTTGACGTTATGACTTTTTGTGCTATAATCATGTTTGTGGTCATGAATTGTGAGCATAAATAACCCGCATCAGTCATAATTGCTTGAAGGGACTGAAGGGAGGTCAGGTGTAGATGTCTAGCATAATCGTCAAAGAGAACGAATCTTTGGACAGTGCTCTGCGTCGCTTCAAAAGAAGCTGCGCTAAGGCTGGAATTCAGCAGGAAATCCGCAAGCGTGAGCACTATGAGAAGCCGTCTGTGAAGCGCAAGAAAAAGTCCGAAGCTGCCAGAAAGCGCAAATATAATTAAACAGCACATAAGCCCCGCGGAATTTTTTCTGCGGGGATTTTTGCGTCATAAACATCCTGAAACCCGAATAAAATAAACGAAGAAACAAAAGGCTTTTTGCTTTATGAAACGAATTTCTTCTCTGCTTCTGGCCTTATTCCTGACTGCTTTCAGCCTGATTACCCAAAGTGCTGCAGTTTGTGCGGCGACGGAGATCACTTCGCCGTCCGCGATTGTGATGGAAGCCTCTACCGGACAGGTAATTTATGAAAAAAACGCGACTGATCGTCGATCCCCGGCGTCCATCACCAAGATTATGACGCTTCTTCTTACGTTTGAGGCGCTTGCGGAGGGAAAAATCAGACTGACCGATTCTGTAATCACCAGCGATTACGCGGCCAGTATGGGAGGAAGCCAGGGCTATCTGGAGTCGGGAGAGGTGCAGACTGTGGAGACGCTGATGAAATGCGTCACGGTCGCCAGTGCCAATGACGCCAGTGTGGCGCTCGCGGAATATATCGCGGGCTCGGAGGGTGCTTTTGTAGACCTGATGAATAATAAGGCCGTAAGCCTGGGGATGGTAGATACCCATTTTGAGGATTGCTGCGGACTGACGGATTCTGACACGCATTACTCCAGTGCGAAGGATGTTGCGCTTATGTCCAGAGAACTGATAACGGAATATCCGGAGGTATTCGACTATACCGGCATCTGGATGGAGGATATCACGCATGTCACGAGCCGCGGGGAATCCGTATTTACATTAAGCAGTACCAATAAATTGCTGAAGAGCTATCCTTATACCACAGGTCTGAAAACCGGTTCCACTTCCAAAGCGAAATTCTGTGTTTCCGCGACGGCGAAAAAGGACGACATTGAACTGATCGCTGTGGTGATGGGCTGTGAGAACAGCGCGGACCGCTTTACCGAGGCGGCTGCACTTTTAAATTATGGCTATTCCGTCAGCACATTATATGTGGATGAAAATCAGGACGCTTTAGATCCTGTCGGGATCAGCGGCGCGATTGTGACTGAGGCGGAAGTTGCGTACAGCGGAGAATTCCGTTATCTGGATACGGATAACAGAGACCTTTCGCAGATTGTGAAAACGATTGAACTGGCACAGGCTGTCGAGGCACCCGTATCAAAAGGACAGACAGCCGGAGCCGCGGTGTATTCCCTAAACGGTCAGGAAATCGGGCGTGTGGACATCGTGTACGCGGAAAGCGTGGAAGCGGCGACACTGGGGGACTACTACAGGTACCTTGTTTCCTTCTTTTTACTGTAAGCTTTCCACTTTTGGGTATACTATGGCTTGCATCGCGGCTAAAACCTATGGTACAATCTGAATTTAGTAAAACAATAAAAAGATTTTCAATCAGACAATGGTCTGGAAACGGAGTTTATGCAGTCTGTTCTTATTTGTATATTATTGCTGATCGTGATCCTCTGTATCGGCATCATTTATCATGACACCCATCATTTTCATATTGTCAGATATCAGATGACCAGCCCGAAGCTGAAAAAGGCGCTGCGCGCGGTAGTGCTGGCTGACCTGCATGACACAGTATACGGCGATCACAATGATCAGCTGCTGAAAGCGGTGAAAGATCAAAAGCCCGACCTGATTCTGGTGGCGGGAGATATGGTGACGGCTGACAGGAGACCAGATTTTGCGTCCGCCGCAGCGCTTATGAAGGCCCTGGCCTGTGATTTTCCCGTTTACTACGGTATGGGCAATCATGAGAGCAAAATCGCCCGGCACAGAGAGGACTATGACGGCAGATACGAGGCATACCGGCAGGAACTGACAAGAGCCGGTGTCGTTTTTTTACAAAATGAAAGTACCGTACTTTCCCAATATAATATGAACATTCATGGCCTGGAGCTGGAAGAGAGTTATTACCGCAAAATGAGCAGAAGGAAGCTTCCCGCGGGTTACATGGATGCAAAAGCAGGAAAGACAAAAGATGAGTGCTTTCATTTGTTGATCGCGCATAACCCGGAGTTTTTTTCGCAGTACGCGGACTGGGGCGCGGATCTTACAGTGAGTGGTCACGTGCATGGCGGGATCGTGAGGCTTCCTGTGCTGGGAGGCGTGATTTCCACGACCTTTCGGCTTTTTCCGAAATATGACGGCGGCCTGTTTTCAGAGAAGCAATCCTTTATGATCATCAGCCGTGGACTCGGCAGCCACACCATTCCGTTTAGAATGTTCAATCCGGGAGAGTGCGTGGTTATCGATATGAAACCGGGAGAGATACAAGATGTCCATACCTGTAAAGCTGGAGAAATTTGAAGGCCCTTTAGACCTCCTGCTCCATCTGATTGAAAAAAATAAAATTGACATATATGATATCCCCATCGTGGAGATTACGGAGCAGTACCTGGATTATATCCGCGCCATGGATCACGAGGATATGAACGTGGTCAGTGAGTTTCTGGTGATGGCGGCGACATTGCTGGACATTAAATGCAGGATGCTTCTGCCCAAAGAAGTGGATGAGGAAGGCGAGGAGCAGGATCCCAGGGCGGAACTGGTGGAACGGCTTTTGGAGTATAAGCTTTATAAGGCCATGTCGCAGGAGTTAAAGGACAGGTTAGTGCTGGCGGGCAGGTCTGTCTATCGCGGAGAACGTCTGCCGGATGAGGTGAAGGCCTATAAACCTCCTGTCAATTATGAAGAGCTGATCGGAGATATGACGCTTCCGAAGCTGCACAGTCTCTACGAGCAGCTGCTCAAACGACAGGAGGACAAAATTGACCCGGTCAGAAGCCGTTATGGAGATATACCCAAAGAAACAGTGGACGCGGAGAAAAAGGCAGGTTATATCGGCCATTATATTCTGTCCCACAGACATTTTCGCTTTCAGGAGCTTTTGGAAAAAGCGGATTCCCGTGAAGAGGTGGTGGTGACCTTTCTGGTTGTGCTGGAACTGATGCGCACAGGAAAGGTAACAGTGGAACAGGACGGGCTGTTTTCGGATATTCAGATTACATCGCAGGAAACCTTTGACGATGAGGAAATCAGTGAAGCTTACGCGGAGGAAATTCAGGCGGAAATTACTGCTGCTCTTTAAGCTTTCATTTATGATACAGGAATACGCAACAGACGGAGAGAGAAGAGGATGAATCAGACTGAGGCGAAAGCCGCGATCGAGGCCATTTTATTTACCATCGGCGACAGCGTGGAAATTGCGCGGCTGGCGCAGGCAACCGGCCTGGACAAGCGGGATGTGACGAGTCTTTTAAAGAAACTGCAGAGCGAATATCAGGAACGCAAAAGCGGGCTGCAGCTGGTCTTTTTAGATGATGCGGTCCAGTTGGGAACCAGACCGGAATATTATGAATCCATCATCCAGATCGCCCGCACACCAAAAAAGGTTACACTCTCCGAAACCGTACTGGAGACCATGTCCATTGTGGCTTATAAACAGCCTGTCACACGTATGGAGATCGAAAAAATCCGCGGGGTCAGCTGCGACCATGCCATCAATAAACTGCTGGAATATGATCTGATCCAGGAGCTTGGACGTCTGGACGCGCCGGGGCGGCCGATTCTGTTCGGTACAACGGAGCAGTTCCTGCGCTCCTTCGGTCTGTCGTCCCTGGAGGAAATGCCGGAGGTCTCCGCCCTGCAGCTGGAGGAGCTTAAGCAGGAAGCGGAGGAGGAGATTCCACTGACATAAAAAACAAACCGGATTCATATTTATATTCAGAGAATTGCTGTGACCGGTGGCTGTTTGTGTTCTGTTTCTGTCATACTCATTTTGGCGCAGGCAATGAATTAAAGAATGCAGTTGTGGATGCGGGGAGCGCGGCAGGGTGCGGTCGCGTTATGCTCCGTCGCTGTATACGCAGAGCGCTTGCCCTTGCATGCATGATACTTCAGCTGACTGTACCGTATTTTTATCAGATCCAGGTGTTTGCAGGAGATACGCAGACTATCAGTGAAAGTGATCTGTTCAGTCAGGCGGCGGTGCTGATGGACGCTTCCACAGGCCGCATTCTTTACGGCAAAAATGAGGATACAGTCCTGGCTATGGCCAGCACCACCAAGATCATGACCTGCATCATTGCACTGGAATATGGAAATCCGGACGATACAGTGACATTTTCCACGTATGCCGCGGCGCAGCCAAAGGTAAAGCTGGGAATGTCAAAGGGCAGGCAGGCGTATCTGCGTGATTTATTATACTCCCTGATGCTGGAGTCGCACAATGATACAGCGGTGGCCATCGCGGAACACATCGGGTCGCAGCAGCTTGGCTGGGATACAGCTGCAGTGGCGAACCACAGCCGGGAGGAGTCTGTTAAAGCAGTGGAGGCCTTTCTGGCACTGATGAATGAGAAGGCGGCTTCACTTGGCTGTGAACAGACACATTATCTGACGCCGAACGGGCTGGATGTGTCTGAAGAATATGTGGATGAAAATGGTGAGACACAGGAGATTTTTCACTCCACCACCGCTGCGGAGCTTGCCAGGGTGATGAGCTACTGCATTCTGGAATCTGATCAGAAGGAACAGTTTCTTGAGATTACGCAGACGGCTTCTTATGGGTTTACGGATCTTGACGCGCAGTATTATTACAGCTGTACCAATCACAATGCCTTTCTGAGCATGATGACAGGCGCCTTAAGCGGCAAGACGGGCTACACCGGACGCGCGGGCTACTGCTATGTGGGAGCACTGGAGAGTGAGGGACGAACCTTTGTCGCGGCGCTTTTAAATTGCGGCGCCTACGGGAACCAGACGAAAAAGTGGGTCGATTTACGGATTCTGATGGAATACGGAATTCAATATTACACGCCAACTCTGATTTACGAAAAACAGGAAATGGCACCCATTCCGGTAGTGAACGCGGACATGGAACCGGCGCTTTTTTACGATACATATGAAATGCCGGTGTCCGTAACAGGGGAAGAAAGCATCGAGATTCTGCTTGCGGAGTGGGAGAGCGCTGAAGTGCAGATCGAGGTCAGAAAAGAGCTGACAGCGCCGGTGTATGAGGGCGATGTGGCAGGTTCTGTCGAAGTTTCCGCGCCGGGCGGTTATTTTCGTCAATTTGACATCATTGCTGAAAATACTGTGCTTCCAAAAAGAAAAATCAACAACTTCCTGTATGTCCTCTGGCTGTATTTGTGCGGAAGTACCAGTCAAATGTGACAAAAAGGGGAAGCACTGACTGTTAAAATTTGATAAAATTTTTGTGTTTTATTAAAACTTAATGTATGTTATAATCTTGACAAACGGTTTCAATTAATTTTTTATAAATGTACGTGGAGGACTAATGCATGAGTACAAATTCTAAAGCAAGAGAGCGGATTGAGGCTCTTCTTGACGACAACAGCTTTGTTGAGATCGGCGCGCTCGTGACTGCGAGAGCGACAGATTTCAATTTAAAGCAGACTGACGCTCCTGCTGACGGTGTCATTACCGGCTATGGAGTGATCGGCGGCAGCCCTGTATATGTTTACAGCCAGGACGCTTCTGTCTTAAACGGCTCCGTCGGTGAAATGCATGCCAGAAAGATTACAAAACTGTATGACATGGCGTTAAAGACAGGCTGCCCTGTGATCGGTTTACTGGATTCTGCCGGCCTGCGCCTGCAGGAGGCGACTGACGCCCTGAACGCGTTCGGCGAGATTTATTTAAAGCAGTCTCTGGCGAGCGGCGTCATCCCGCAGATTACAGCAATTTACGGCAGCTGCGGCGGTGGACTAGCATTGATTCCCACGTTGACAGATTTTACCTTTATGGAAGGAAAGAACGCGAAGCTCTTTGTGAATTCCCCGAACGCTCTGGCGGGAAATACGGTGGACAAGTTAAACAGCGCTTCCGCCGCGTTCCAGTCTGAGGAGAGCGGCATCGTCGATGTGGTCTGCTCTGAGGAAGAGATGGCGCAGAAGATCAGAAGCCTTGTATCTTTCCTGCCCGCCAATAACAGTGCTGAGGCGCCGGAAGGGGAAGGCGATGACCTGAATAAGGTTCTGCCTGAGCTGGTTAACTGTGTGGGAGATACCTCCATCGCGCTTTCTTTACTTTCCGATAATGGGGAAGTTTTTGAGGTGAAGGAGCATTACGCGCCGGAGATGGTGACCGCTTTCATCCGTCTGGACGGTATGACAGTGGGCGCTGTCGCCAACAGATCTGAGATCATCGGCGAAGACGGCAAGGCTGAGAAAACATTTGACGCGGCGCTGACGGCAGCCGGCGCAAATAAGGCCGCGTCCTTTGTTTCCCTCTGTGACGCTTATGAGATTCCAGTGCTGACACTGACCAATGTAAACGGATATGCCGCTACAGTAGACAATGAGAAGAGTATCGCGGCCGCGGCTGCGAAGCTGACCTATGCCTTTGCGAACGCGACCGTACCGAAGGTGAATGTGATTATCGGCGAGGCCTTCGGCAGCGCGTATGTTTCCATGAATTCCAAAGCACTGGGTGCTGACATTGTCATGGCCTGGCCGGATGCGAAGATCGGTATGATGGATCCGACGCTGGCTGCCAAGATCATGTATGACGGTCAGGGAGCGGATGTGATCAATGAGAAGGCCGCAGAGTACGACGCTCTGCAGAGTTCTGCGGAAAGCGCCGCGAAGAGAGGCTATGTGGATCATATTGTGGAGCCGGAAGAGACCAGAAAATATGTCATCGGCGCCTTCGAGATGCTCTATGATAAGGTGGAAGCCCGCCCCGACAAAAAGCACGGAACAGTTTAGAAAGGGTAAAGAGGAACATGAAGAAAACAGTTAGTCTGGTATGTGTGCTTGCCTGTGTGTTTGCCCTTACCGCCTGCGGATCTTCTGATACCGCCAATACGTATCAGACAGACAAGCAGACTAACGCGGAAACGGTTGCCACAGACAGCATCATACCGATCATTGAAGCAAGCGCTTCCTCCGGCTCAGTTATGGATGTAATCAATGCAGACGGTTACACCGACGAGGAGTGGGAGAGCGCGGTATACAATTCCTTCGGTATTGAAGTAGATGGTTCCGCGTATGTCAGTGCAGTGAATTCTTATATCGACGGGATTGAGGAGATGGGAGAAATCGTCTCCATAGGGGATGTGACGTCCTCCGTGGACGATGATCAGATCATCATTTATGTGGATGTTGTCGGTACTGAGAGAACCGGTCAGTTTGAGATAATTGTCTCGAATGATTATTTCACAAAACTGGAATCCTGCTCCCTGAATGTGAATTACACCATGGGTGAGAAGATGTCGAAAGCGGCCATGAATACGCTTCTCGGCATGGGCATGGTATTCGTGGTACTGATTATCATCATGGCGATTATCAGCCTGTTTAAGTATATCCCCATGATTCAGGAGAAGTTTTCCAAAAAGCCCGAGACTCCTGTTGCAGCGCCTGCACCTGTGCCGGCAGCTCCTGCGGAAGTGTACGAGGAAGAGGAAACGGATGACACAGAGCTTGTTGCTGTCATCGCCGCCGCTGTGGCTGCCTTTGAGGGACAGACCTCCACAGACGGTTTTGTAGTCAGATCAATCAGAAGAGCAAAAAGATATTAATCAAATATTTCGGAGGAAAATTCAGATGAAAAATTATACGATCACAGTAAACGGCGTAGCGTATGACGTAACAGTGGAAGAGACCGACACCGCGGCGGTATCCGCTCCGGCGGCCCCGAAGGCAGCTCCTAAAGCGGCTCCCAAGGCAGCCCCGAAAGCAGCGGCTCCCAAGGCAGCGGCAGGCGGCGCAGGCAGCATAAAGGTAGAAGCCGGTACATCGGGCAAGGTGTTTAAGATTGAAGCGAGCATCGGACAGGCTCTCAAAGCCGGCGATCCTGTCATCATTGTAGAAGCCATGAAGATGGAGATTCCGATCGTGGCACCTCAGGACGGCACTGTCGCGAGCATTGACTGCGCGGTAGGCGACAGCATTGAGGCGGGCGCTGTTCTGGCAACCATGAACTAAAGTCTGACGAATTACGAGGTGTAAATATGAGCTATATTGTAACTACACTGAGCAACCTCATTCAGCAGACCGCTTTTTGCAACATGACGTTTGGAAATTTAGTCATGATTCTGGTTGCCTGTGTATTCCTTTATTTGGCCATCGCGAAAGGATATGAGCCTCTTTTGCTGGTACCGATCGCGTTCGGTATGCTTCTGGTCAATATTTATCCGGATATTATGGAAGAGGACGGCCTGTTGCATTACTTCTATCTGCTGGATGAATGGGCGATTTTACCGTCGCTGATTTTTATGGGCGTAGGCGCGCAGACAGACTTCAGCCCTCTGATTTCTAACCCGAAGAGCTTTCTTCTGGGCGCAGCTGCACAGTTTGGTATCTTTGCTGCTTACTTTGGCGCGATTGCTCTGGGCTTTAACGATAAAGCCGCAGCCGCGATCTCCATCATCGGCGGGGCGGACGGCCCTACTTCCATTTTCCTGGCAACCAAACTGGGGCAGACCGCTTTACTGGGACCGATCGCGGTAGCGGCTTATTCCTACATGTCGCTGGTTCCGATCATTCAGCCTCCGATCATGAAGGCTCTGACTACCGAGGAAGAACGTAAGATCAAGATGGGTCTGCTTCGCCCGGTAAGCCAGCTGGAAAAGATTCTCTTCCCGATCATTGTGACCATCGTGGTCTGCATGATTCTGCCTACCACAGCACCGTTGGTCGGTATGCTGATGCTGGGCAACCTGTTTAAAGAGTCCGGCGTTGTCCGTCAGCTTGCTGATACTGCAGCCAACGCGATGATGTATATTGTTGTCATTCTGCTCGGTACTTCTGTAGGCGCCTGCACCAGTGCGGAAGCGTTCCTGAATATGAACACCATCAAGATCGTGATATTGGGTCTGATTGCATTTGCCTTTGGTACAGCTGCCGGTGTATTGCTTGGCAAATTGATGTGTAAACTGACACACGGCAAGATCAATCCATTGATCGGTTCCGCCGGTGTATCCGCAGTGCCTATGGCGGCACGTGTTTCTCAGAAGGTGGGCGCGGAAGCGGATCCGACCAACTTCCTGCTGATGCACGCGATGGGACCGAACGTGGCAGGCGTGATTGGCACAGCTGTGGCGGCCGGAACGTTCATGGCTGTTTTCGGAGTGTTCTAAACTAAGATATGGAGGAAAAAGAAATGGCAGAACAGGCTGTACAGGAAAAAAAGCCTATTAAAATAACTGAAACTGTTTTACGTGACGCACATCAGTCCCTGATTGCCACCAGAATGCCCACCGAGCTCATGCTTCCCATCGTGGATACCATGGACAAGGTTGGATATCATTCTGTGGAGTGCTGGGGCGGTGCTACCTTTGACGCGTCCATGCGTTTCCTGAAGGAGGATCCCTGGGACAGACTCCGCAAGCTGCGCGACGGATTTAAGAACACGAAGCTGCAGATGCTTTTCCGTGGACAGAATATCCTGGGCTACAGTCCCTACGCGGACGATGTTGTCTATAAATTTGTGGAGAAGTCGATTGCGAACGGCATTGACATCATCCGGATTTTCGACTGCTTCAATGATCTGCGCAATCTGAAGGCGGCTATCGACGCCACCAATAAGTTTAAAGTGATCGAGGGCAGAGGTCACGCGCAGGTTGCGCTTTCCTATACCCTGGGCGACGCGTACACGTTGGATTACTGGATGAACATCGCCAAAGAGATCGAGGAGATGGGAGCGGACAGCATCTGCATCAAGGATATGGCGGGCCTGCTGACGCCTTATAAGGCATCTGAACTGGTCAGCGCCATGAAGTCTGCTACCAAGCTTCCTATTCAGCTGCATACACACTATACCTCCGGCGTTGCTTCCATGACATATCTGAAAGCGGTCGAGGCAGGCGTGGATGTGATTGATACCGCCATCTCTCCCTTTGCCATGGGTACCAGCCAGCCGGCTACCGAGGTCATGGTTGAGACCTTCCGTGGAACTCCTTATGATACCGGATATGATCAGAACCTGCTGGCCGAAATAGCGGATTACTTCCGTCCCTACAGAGAAGAGTGCCTGGCGAACGGCCTGATGAACCCGAAGGTTCTGGGCGTGGATATCAAGACCCTGATGTATCAGGTGCCCGGCGGCATGCTTTCCAACATGGTGAGCCAGTTAAAGGAGCAGCATGCTGAGGATAAATATTATGATGTACTTGAGGAAATCCCGAGAGTGCGTAAGGATCTTGGCGAGCCGCCGCTTGTAACGCCGTCTTCTCAGATTGTCGGAACACAGGCTGTAATGAACGTCCTGATGGGCGAGCGTTATAAAGTAGCCACTGAGCAGACCAAGGATGTCCTGCGCGGTAAATACGGCAAGACCGTGAAACCGTTCAATCCGGAGGTAGTGGAGAAAGTCATTCCGGGTGAGGAAACCATCACCTACAGACCGGCTGACGATATTCCGCCGCAGTTAGAGACACTGGAGAAAGAAATGGCCGAGTGGAAGCAGCAGGATGAGGATGTCTTAAGTTATGCGCTGTTCCCGCAGGTTGCCATCGACTTCTTCAAGTATCGTCAGGCGCAGCAGGAGAAAGTAGATATGACCGTTTCTGATACCAAAAACGGAGCGTATCCCGTTTAACAATTGTTTAGAAATGCTGTAATGTAGCAGGATGCCGGTAGGCAAAACTGCCGGCATCTTATTATATTATTAGTATAAGGATTTTTGTAATAAAGTCAGTCAGCCTTGGAGCATTAAGATGAATAATAATCTTGAGTATGAATATGAAATTGACCTGAAGGATTTGTGCGTGAGCGTACTGCGCAAATGGAGACAAATTATCCTGGCGGCAGTCATTGGAGCTGTACTGCTGGGCGGCTTTCGTCTGGTGCAGAATCTGACAAGTTCAACCGGCCTGGCCATGAGTGAAAGTGAACTGGAGGCTGCGCAGGAAGACATTGAAAAGGCAGAGGCGCAGATTACGACGCTGGAGTCGTCCATTGTAAAAGCGGAAAGTTCGATTGAGGCAAATGAAAAGTCAATTAACAACCTTGACAATAAGATTGCTTTGGCGGAAAGTCAGCTGGAAAATCTGAATAATTTTCTTGAAAATTATTCAGCTGCTCTTGATAAGCTAATGGAATCGGATGATATGGATGCGGAAATGGCTGACGCCATGACGGACTATCTGGTTCAGATTGATACGCTTCAGAGCAGTATTCTTTCCAAAGAATCAGAGATTATGGATCTGTATGAAAGCGGACCTGAGCTGGAAGCGGCTAATCTGGATCTCGAAGAACAGATTGCGGATTATGAGGAGCAGATTACAGAGCAGGAGGAACTCATTGCCGAACTCAAAGAGCAGATGGCGCAGGAAGCTTCTGCCGATGTGACAAGCAAGGTTGCGACTTATCTTGTTCTGGGTGCTTTTATCGGAATCTGCTGCGTCTGTGTATATGCCTTTCTGGCATATTGCTTTGATAAAACCATTCATTTGGAAGATGATTTGTCTTCTTATACTGGGAATCCTGTGATTGCTTCGGTCGTCCTTCCTGATGGAAATCAGAAGCACAAACAAAATCCGATCGATCGAATGCTTGACCGAATTGCTGGCGTAAAGTCTGCGGCAGATCATTCCGCGGATGCGCAGTGCGCAATTGCTGCTGCAAAGATTCAGGTTTTGTCTGAAAAGAAAAAAGTCCTGGTGACCGGCACAGTTTCAGATGAACTGATTCAGGAGATTTATCATTGCCTGGAGAGTAAATTGCCACAAAACGAGTTTGAGGTTCTTTGCGCCGCAAATCCCATGGTCAGCGCAGGGGATATCCTGAAAATCAAAGACTATGAGATCGTCCTGGCAGAGGCTCCTCATGTGACCAGAGTAAGGGAATTGACTGATTTGAACGGATTTTTAAGACTCAGCGGAGCGAAGGTTCTGGGGATAATTGCAGTGTCTGTATAATTTTACAGAAACAATATTTTTAAAATTAAACTTGCAATGATATTTACAATATGTTATATTGATTAGGCTTGACAAGAGTCGGACAGGTATACTTGTTCGGAAAGAGGTTTGTAGATGCTTAGAACAATTTTGACCATTATTTTCATTATCATATGTATCGCACTGGTTGTCCTGGTGCTGATGCAGGAGGGAAAATCCGCAGGACTGGGCGCTATCAGCGGTGCCGCTGAGACATATTGGGGCAAGAATAAAGGACGTTCGATGGAGGCCACTTTAGTGCGGGTCACGAAAATCCTTGCAGTTGCCTTTATGTTGCTGGCTGTGGTGTTAAATATCGACAAGTTTTGAGTTAATTGCCCTTCTTACGAAAGCAAGAGGGGTTTTCCTTTGTCCCAAGCGGATGGGTTGGGCTGCAATATTGATTTTGGAATTGCATGAGGTGATTTCATGGCTAATAGTAAGGAAGCGACAAAGCTGGTCGCGAACAATAAAAAGGCGTATTTTGATTACTTCATAGATGAAAAATATGAAGCCGGCATCGTGCTGGCTGGCACAGAAGTCAAAAGCCTTCGTCAGGGAAAGTGCAGTATCAAAGAGTCTTTCATCCGCATCGAGAAGGGGGAGGTTCTGGTATATGGAATGCACATCAGCCCATATGAGAAGGGAAATATCTTCAACAAAGATCCTCTGCGGGTAAAGAAGCTGTTGCTTCACAAATCAGAAATTTCCCGTCTTGCGGGTAAAGTCGCAGAAAAAGGTTGCACTTTGGTTCCACTTCAGGTATACTTCAAAGATGGAAGGGCCAAGATGGAAATCGGCCTTGCCAGAGGCAAGAAGCTTTACGATAAACGTGAGGACATTGCCAAAAAGGACCAGCGCCGTGAGACACAGCGCTCGTTCAAGATTGAGAATCTGTAACTACAAGGGCCAGTCATGGTTTCGACAGGGGCTTTGCAGCTGGAGAAGCTATCCGCAGGTGATGCGTCAAATCACAAACCTAAATATAAACGCTGATAATAACGAATTAGCACTTGCCGCTTAATTGCGGCTGTCTGACCATACGCACCTGCACGTAAGGACTCAGGCATCATCCATGCAGGAAACGGCTGATATTAAGCTTTGCGTATCAGTGCCGTATCATGAAGCTACCGGAGTTTCAGGGCTGTCTGTTTCCCTGATACCGAGGGAAATGGGAAACCGCAATAACAGACTATGATAGTAGAAGGACAGGGAATAGGCTTTTGGACACGGGTTCGACTCCCGTCTGGTCCACTAACGATACCTTATTCGAACACAGGGTATCATCACTCTTATTCAAGGGGCTGGCATTGTAATAGATGACAGCCTCTTCGTTTGTCACCTCAACCCGCGCCACAAAGGTATCCAGTAACCGGCGCCTGAAATCGTCATCATCTATATCCCCATAACGATATAAACATAGCCAGGAATGCACCAGATCATAGGACAGGAGAGGGGCCTTGATTTCTTCACGGCTGATTTCCACTTCCAGGGACTCTTCCTCGGCCTCCAGCTCATTCAGACGTGCCACCATTTGAGAACCGGCGCCATCCTCGATCGCGTCCATGATATTTTTCTGTTTCTTTTTGCAGGCATCCAGCTGCTTTTTTAATACTTCAGTACGGTCAAATTCACGGTCCTTCGCCTGGATCTCCATGACTCTCTCGGTTATGTGGTCGATCATCTCATCGGTTAGGACATAGTCCACGGTTGCCCTGGCAACAATTTTTTCGAAGATGTCCTTTGAGAGCGGCCTGGATTCGCATTCGCCGCCGGTCTTTTTGGTGGCGCATTTATAGTAATTGTAGACCTTCCCGGACTTACTCGTACCAGATTCCCCGCGCATTAATTTTCCACAGTATCCACAGTAACACTTACACGATAACATATAGTCTCCTTTCCCGGCCGCATTGTGTTTTCCGGAATTAAGCCTTGCAGCAGCTGCCTCAAATAATTCGTCACTGACAATGGGCTCTGTCTCGATAACAACATCCATGATTTCAAATTTTCCAGTATACCGTCTGTTTCGAAGCATGCGGTGCAGTGTGGCCTTATCAATCTTTGTACCACGCTTGGAAACGATTCCTCTTGCCTCGAACATCTTTAAAATGTCCACCTGGCGGACACCGTCTGCACACAATTTAAAAGCTTCCCGAACTGCATCCGCTTTTTCTTCATCGACGATGATATGCTTATCCTTATCCTTTTTGTAGCCGATTGGCACGGCTGACGGATACTGGCCCTTTTTGGCGCTTTCCTTCATGCCGCGCATGACCTTCTGGCGCAGATCGGCGCTGTAGTACTCCGCCAGGCCTTCCAGGACGCTTTCAAGGATTATTCCCTCTGGCCCGTCCGGAACCGATTCACGGGCATATTTGAGCTGCACGCCGGCCTTCTTTAATTTGCTTTTATATATGGCAATGTCCGCCCGGTCACGACCGAAGCGGTCAATCTTCCAGACAATCACCACATCAAATAAGTGCTGCTCAGCGTCCTGGATCATTCGCATGAATTCATCCCGGCCAGCGGTAGATTTGCCGGAAATATGCCTGTCGGCATATACGCCTATGATTTTGATATTATGGGATTCAGCATAAGATCTGCAGTCCGCCACCTGTCCTTCAATCGACTGGTCTGTCTGACGCGGACCCTCGGAGTATCGCGCATAGATAACGCCTTTGGTCATGATATCATCTCCTTAAATTTTGCTTGCGGTATCAGTCCGGAGATGATAAAATCCTAATGAACATCACTAAGGATATTATAGCATATCCGGATGAGAGCCGTTCCTGTTGGTAGCAGGAGCGGTTTTCTTTATATTTAAAAAAATAAAAAGCAAGCAACCGAGGTTACCTGCTTAACAACCGAACAAATCAGGTGGGGCGACACTCCCACATCTCCATCGAGGGTGACGGCTGCCCGTTCCGTCCTCTGATCCATTCGTTGGTACTTCGATTATATTTGAAAAAATATGATGTTGTCAATAACGTAAAAGGCCTCGTATTTCTACGAGACCTTAGCTGCAGCTGCAATAACTATTAATGCCCTATAGGCGGAATACAGATATTGTAGCAAGGAAGAATCTCGTTGTCAAGAAAATTAAAAAGCACCCGTACATGTATACATGCACAAGTGCCTTTCAGCCGTAATCAGTACGGCTATCTCTGTACAAGTATACTACCATTTGCAAAAAAATATTACAAGTCTCTAAACAGTCTTTTTTTTCATGTTTTAAATGTATTTCAGAAGCTTTTTTTTGCATATTCTATTATTCTATCACTATATTATAAATCTCCAAATCGATTATACTCAATTTTGTCTTTCGGAAGATCTCTGAGCTGGACAAGATCGTTTAAGTCTTTAATACCCATCTTCCCTCTAATGTAGTCAAATGCGATCGGGCTGATAGATGATTTTAATCCATCCATCATCTTAATAAGGGTATTTATAAATACCTTAAATTCTCTTTCAGGAAGATAATATTTAAAGTAAATGAATAAATCAAACAAGCACTGATCTGAAGACCGTTTATAAACAGGGCGCAACTGCCGAATATATTTTTCTATTATTCTTCCATTTTGCCGTTTAGGATCTTGATGTCTAAATATACAGTAAATGCGTTCGTTGTGAGCGCATGAATTACGGATTATACGCATCCAGTGAAGGCTTCCTATAAGGAGTTTGACATTGGGCTTCTCTGCCTCATCGATCATGCCGTAAAGCTTGCAAAGTGAATGAGAGACATCCATCTTGCTATATTGAACAATATATATGAAGGTGGAAAAATTGACCACTTTCAGCATGATCCAAGTAGGAATCTGCTTGTGGTTTTCCATATAAAAACGAACATATTCAAGCTTACTGCGGCCCAGCTCGTTATAGGCATCGGAAATAGTGCCCATCTTGTGCTGAAGAGTTTCACGTGGATCGAATGCCTCGGTATTATACCAGGGAATTTTCCCACAATCGTTGCACTCATCAAACTTATATGCCGTTAAAGCTCGTACCTCTTCTTCGACTTGCGTAATATACTTATTTTTTTACCGTATATATTTGTGTGATACTTGTACCGGGAATGTAAATATGTTCTCCTGCTGGAGTGGTATCACACACAAATGGATTTTTATAACCATTGATGATATTAAAACAACCAGCTCGGACTAAAATTTCTTTGTGTTGAGAGCCATTACATTCAATGTGCTTTTTATTACGCAACCTTCTCATTTGCTGGTTATATGTAAGAAAATTTTTGTCGTCAGACATAGTATTGTATCCTCCTTATAAAAAAGTAGGTGTTGGAAATAAAGGTGGCCATTCTACCCACACTACATTATCTATTCTATCTATTACGCGATACCTTTTTCTTTCTTATCATCCAGTTCAATATCTAACGCTTTCATCACCATAGCTTTTGAGATACTGTCAGCGTCATGGAACTTATTGGCCACTTCCATGTCCAGATCGGTGAGGGGAGAGGCCGGAGAGGAAAGGTCGGCAGCAGGACGCTCTTCAATCAAATCGGATCGGTTAATATGAAAATACTTTGCCAACATATCCACTTTATCCATTCGTGGTAATCGCGTGCCATTACACCATGTCGATATAGAGGATTTATTTACGCCCAGATCATTTATTATGTCAACTTGCGTTTTCTCATTGATAGACATGTAATATTTTAAATTTTCTGAAAAAATTTTCTTATAGTAGTCTTCTCCCATATCGCATCCTCCATCTATGTTTAAGGGGATTATAATACAAAAAGTAGAAATGAGCAACCAAAAAGTAAAAAAAGTTTACAAAAAGTATTGACATCTACAAAAAGTAGAGTTAATATGTGTGAAAAGAAACGAAAGGAGACAAGGAAGCCAATGGACAAATTGCAGATCAGCCTGGCAGCAGCCCGCGTAAATGCTGGGATGACACAGGAGGCAGCAGCAAGAGAAATGCATGTTTCAAAGCAAACTATAATAAATTGGGAAAAAGGGAAAGTTATTCCTGGGATTCCAGAGATCGAGATGCTTTCACGCATATACAATATTCCGCAGGATAATATTTTTTTGCCTTGTTACTCTACATAAAGTAGAATTATCCTTACTCCCGTAAGGATAACACAATATTTCTATATTGTCCTATTGACAATATAGAAATATTGACAATATAGAAAAGCTTCTGATCATCAGAGATTTTAACAGGGAGGTGAGGGATTGAGTATTGAAGAAGCAAACGCACCATTCGCAAATGGTTTTCGAGTGATTGTCAACAGGAAGGGCTTGAAGATGAACTTCGTCGCAGATCAGGCCGGACTCACAAAGCAGGAACTGAGCGACATGTTAAATGGTCGAAAGATCATCAAGGCCTGCGACATTCCGAGGATGGCGAAGGCACTGGGAGTTGGAAGCGACGATGTTTACGCAGCTGGAGCGGCCTTACTCCCGTAAGAATAACACAGTAATTCTTTATCTTGACAGATAAAGAAAGCCGTTGAGCAGAAAGGAGGATAAACAATGCAAATACTGACATCAGCGATAGTGGCAATTATAGTGTCTGCCATATATTGCAAAATTTCAGCCGCCAACACGTTTAGCGTAATAGACGGCTATGTAAAGGATATGATTGAGCTGGCTAAAAAATCAATCGGGGACGCATACCTCAATAAATGATCTACCAAGCAATGTCGGAGCTACTTTTCCTTTGTTAATATCAATTCTTTTTGAAGGAAATTGCTTTTGATAAATTGCATATAAAGGGTGTTCCTTAAATTTTTCATAATAAGCATCATTATTAAGGTAAACATCGCTTGATATAGATAATAGTCCTAGCCTTTCCAATGAAGATAGAGCTTGTGAATATGGAATAGCATTATCCAGTGTGGTATTCAGAAGTATTTTTTCGGAAAGTTCATAATAACCACCATTATCCGCAACAAGACGAAAATTACAAAGAGGAAGCCCGGCTGCATTAGTATGTTTGAACATGCGCAGAACCTTTGCATCTAATGGAGACATTTGTTTTATTATTTCCGCAAATGAAGGATGAATTTTTTGATTATAATCCGCATTCATGGAATTTGCAATAAGAGTAGAAAACATGCTTCTGAGTTCAGGCTCTTCTACGCAGTATTTTGAGTTTTCGAGCGCCTGGGCAGTAATCTGAACAGATGGTTCTATTTTCTTCTCCAAAGGAATCGTGCTAATGGCTTCATCCAGCTCGGCCTTGTACTTTTCGAGTTCGGCAGAGTATTTAAGACGGCGTATATCAGCTTTATGAGAAATTCCTCCAAATACTAGATACCATACATCGCTTAATGTAGTGCCTATGTTTTTGGTGGGCTTGTCCGTGAGATTCTTGAGGGCAGTATCTACTGAATCTGGAACTTCGGGTAGATCAATTAAACTAATGTGATTATCAGACATTATAATAATCTCCTTATTGCGTAGAATTTGAAACAATATCTTGATGGAACAAATGTTCATAACCACAAAATATTGTAACTGAGAAGAGGAGAAAAATCAAGTGGAAGAACAGATGTTTGGAAAAATTATGCAGGAAGAACGAAAAAGACAGGGATTGTCATGTCAACAGTTGGCGGATATGACGGGATTTACAGTGAGATCTATCTATTTTTGGGAGAATGGTCAAAGAAATATTGGATTAGGACATGCGGATGCAGTGCTTAAGGCACTGAACGCGTCCATGACAATTGGAAAGGAAGACAATGGAAGACAAACAGAAGATATGTGACCTGCTGTGTGCCACGCTGCAGGCAACCAGAGGATATCATGACCTGATTCAGTATGAAGACGGCTTTGAAGAGTATGTAACGGCGGTATTCCAAAAGGGCGGGCGCAGGAAAATGGTTGTCACGGCTGACAGCGGGCAGGCCATGATCAGAGACATCATGGAAAAGATATGAAGGGAGGCAACATGAAAAAATACGTAATGCTCCAGGCACCAAAGGAGAACGAGCATGATACGGCGCCGCAGATTCTGATTATTGATAATTCCACTGCGATCGGCAAGAGCAGAGTGGAGAAGCTGGTCAATCAGGGATACCGCTTCGCCGGTACGATTGAGACTGAGTTATCCGAGAGCATTGTTCGATCGGGTATCTGTCGGGACAGAATAGACAGGCTGGAAGCATATCAGTCGAGGATCAGAGAGGTCAGGCAGCTGCTCGGCAACACTCTGGAGACGGTATGAAAGGAGAGGCTTATGATCAGCGATTATAGGGCATATGGTTTTCTCATCGCCATCCGGCGTTCATGTTATAGACCGGATGGCCAGGAAACTGCAGTAAAGAAAATGTGTGATGAATTCACGGAAAGAAATAAGAAAAATACAGAGACAGTCGGAATCGAAGATAAATAAAAAGGAGCGGATGCAAATCCGCTCCGCTCTCCGACAATGTGGAGGCACGCTTTAACCAAACACTTAAAGTGTACCACCGCAAGGGAGTAAAGTCAATCGAAAAACCGCGAAAATAAAGGCAATTCGGGCCTTTTAAAAAAGTCCTTAAGGATATTAAACTTAGCGGTTATACGAAAGCAGGTGGTACATATCTATGTCATGAAGGTATATGACCTGGGTAAGAGGAAGTGGATTGATAAATATTACCCAGGGAACTATGGAGCGCCGGGACGTCCCCGGAATAAAAAGAGAAAGAAGACGCCAGAGGATATCGCCAGGGTAAACCAGAGGAACAAGGAAAAGAAAGTGCAGCTGTTAATCCTCGCCAACTTCAAGGAAGGTGACTGGCATCTGATCCTGACTTACAAGAAAGAGGAACGCCCTCCAGACATGGACCAGGCGAAGAAAGATATCAGTGAGTTCATGGACAGCATGCGCCGGGAGTGTAAAAAGCTGGGGATTCCTTTTAAGTGGATCCGCGTCACAGAGGTGGGAAAGAGAGGCGGCTGCCACCATCATCTGGTGATAGAGAACTTCCCAGGCGTGGTGAAACTGGTGCAGAAATACTGGACGCACGGCCGGACACATTTTACTCCGCTGTATGAGGATGGTGAGTTTGAGGATCTGGCTGAGTACCTGGTGAAAAAGGAAACCAAAGAGGAATGGACCGGCTGCAGTTATTCCAGGAGCCGAAATCTTGTCATACCGGAGCCAACGAAAGAGGTTGTCCACAGGAAAAGGTGGAAAAAGGAGCCGCAGCCGCCGAAGGGATGGCGTCTGGTACCGAACACTCTGGTAAACGGGATCAATCCGGTGACGGAGTATCCGTACCAGCACTACATGATAGAGCAATTGTGCGATTCGGGATGAAGAACAGGAGGCAGAAAGCAAATGGCAAAAAGCATTATGCAGAAATACACTGACACCTGGAACCGTGAATGTTTCCTCTGCAGGGAAAAAGCGGAGCGCGAAGGATATTATGGTGAGCTTCAGCACGAGAACCTGGACAGGCACCACATCATGTACGGGACGGCCAACAGGCAATTATCCGAGCATTACGGCCTGTGGGTGTACCTCTGTAAAGATCATCACCAGTGGGGGCCGGATGCAGTGCATTTTAACCAGGAGACGGACCGACACTTAAGGGAAAAGGCACAGACAGCATTTGAGCAAAAATATGGCCACGAGAAGTGGATGCAGGTATTTGGTATGAGTTACCTGGAGGAAGGAGAAGAGTATGAGTACACAGTCAGAGAAGACTGGCAGTGAAGTAATGACTGATCAGGATTATGAGCGGGCAAAGGAGATGCTGAATCGCTTCATTGATGAGCAGGAGGATAGAAGGTCATATCTGGAAATGTTCATGAGCGCAACGAGCTATCTGATGGGGCTGTTCAAGGGCCGGGGAAGCGTTCCTGTGAGCTTGTTGGAGTATGCCAACAATGCATCATTGGAGAAAGCACAAAAGAGGTGGGCGAAACGAGAAGGGCAAGGAAGACAGTTATTAATATCATCACCGGTATTGCGGCGCTGATGTTCATCTTCGGGGCCTGCATGCTGGACAGCGAAGACCTTACTCTGCCGCTGCTTTTAATCATTCCATCCCTGCTCTGGCTGGTGCCGTACGCGATCAGGAGTGACCAGTATATTACACGGGAGGACTATGATGAGGATCATATGCGCATCGATATTTACATTTATCATGACAGGGCTGGGAGTACGGGCCGCGCTGGCTATTATCTGGAAAGCAAAGAAGAGTAAAAAGACGGGAGAAAGGCCGTGAATATAAACAAGGGCATCGCGAGAGGCCCTCCTGGAACGGCATATTATTTGGAGCGAAGGAGAACGACAGAAATGGGATTAAGAGCAAGAAGTGATGTCTATGTAAATCTGCCAGTGGAAAAACTGCATCCGCATCCGGACAACCCGCGGAAAGATCTGGGCGACCTGACAGAGTTATCGGAGTCTATCAAAAAGAATGGAATCATGCAGAACCTGACGGTTATACCGGATGGGGAAGGATATAAGATCCTGATCGGGCACAGACGATGCGCCGCGGCGAAGCTGGCCGGACTGAAAGAATTGCCCTGCCGGATCGCGATAGGCTTAGATGACAGAGAGCAGCAGCTGATCATGCTGGAAGAAAACATGGAGCGCCGGGATCTGACGGTGTGGGAGCAGGCGGAGAGTTTTCAGATGGTACTCGATCTGGGTGGATCGGTGCAGGATATTGCCGAAAAGACCGGTTTTTCGAAGTCAACTGTTTATCATCGTTTACAGATTGCGAAACTTCCAAAAGAGGCTGTAAAGAAGGCCACGGAAGGCGAAAACAGCTTTCAGATGTCCATTACGGACTTCATTGAGCTGGAGAAAGTCAGTGATCTAAAAAAGCGCGAACAGATTCTTGAGAATGCGTTCAGCCCCAGAGATTTAAAAAGCAGGGTTGATATGGTGGTTGAGCAGGAAAAACGCGACAAGGCGCGGGAAAACATTGAGTTCATGCTGGAGACGCTGGGCGTGAAGAGGGCACCGAAGGGCACAGAAAATCAGGTATGGGGCAGCAAGTGGCAGCAGGTAAAGACGTTTAATTTAAACCAGCCTGTCCCGAAAGAGATAGATATGACGGGGCTGGAGGGTACAGTTTACGCTTCGAGCAATTACACAGTGTATGTCCTGAAAAGGGCGGAGAAAAAGAAGGAAGACTCTGAGAGTGAGTTAAGGGCCAAAGAGATTACACGCCGGTGCAAGGAAATGAAAAAGATTCAGGACCGCATGACTGAGGATCGTGAGCGCTGGATCCTGAATATGGTCACCGAAGGAGAGAACCTGAAAGATATTAATAAACAGAATGAGGCATATCGCCTGTGCTGGAAAACATTATATGAGGTCGGATGCTTTGTCAGGGATGGCGTGATAGAACGCTTCCTGTCCAGAGCGATGTGGGATGAGGATTATTACGGACTCAAAGAAGAGGATCAGGACAAGCTTCGCCAGATGACGCGTGACATGGAAATGGGGCTGCAGATGCTGATTTTTGCAAGTGAAGAGTTAAAAGATACAAAGAGTTCCAGTACAGTATTATGGATCAGTTATAAGGCAGGATATAACGAGGACGCCGGCCGCGTACACAGGATGATGCTTGAGACAATGAATGCTTTCGGGAAATTTAAATATGACGCGGAGGAAATGGAACTGATCAACGGGACACATGAATTGTATATGAAGGAGGAACCAGATGAAGGATAGGATTGGAAAATGCAGTTTCTGCGGGCAGTTAATGACCATCCAGGCAGAAGATAACATTGGGCAGGAAGAGGTTGACGCCAGGGTAACAAAAGCCTGCACCTGCTCCCAAGGGCTTGAATTCCGCCAGGAGGAAGAAAGACTCAGAAGAATACAGGAAGCCAAAGAGAAGGCCTGCAAGAGCGTGGAAGAACTTTTTGAAGCAGATTATCCGGATGCGGCCACAATCCTTTACGCCTGTATCAGCCTGGCAGCGGAGAAAAAGATCAGGGGCATCCGGATCAGCCTGGGCAATGATACAACGGCAGTGATGAATGCGGCAGCAGGCAAAATCAAAGTGGAGCGCATCGAGAAAAAAAGCACGTCAAGGTCTACGGATTTTGAATAAGCTGCGATTTGCACAGCAAAAAGGCTCAGGGCGCTGCATTTCAGCAGCGGATCAGCTGATAATGCTGCATTTTGGCAGCAGGGAGAGAAGATGAATGTATCGGGGTTTGTGGAGATCGAAGAAAAAATATATCAGACGGCACATGAGAATGCCTGGTCAGTAGAGTGCATGGCTGGCCATGATGCTGCAGACAGAAGCCTGGAGTATATCGGCAGCAGGATTCTCCCAAACGACTATGTATATGACTTTTTTCAGGATTCTGACGGTGGGTGGTGGTACCAGACTAGGAAAGGTCTGCGGGAGATCGGTATTGTGGATATAGAGACGGTAATTTTCGGTCCGCCAGCGTTAAGAAAGACCAATTCGAGAGGAAAGGGAAAAAGAAATTATGAACAGAATGAGATTATTCGAGAGAAAACAGCGCAAGGAGACGGACCGCCATGGGAGGAGGGCGGTTTACTCTCCCAGGAAGCTGGCTAGGTGTGTTGCCAGGGCGAAGATGAAAAAGGCCGGAATCCAGAAGGCCAATAAGCATTTTGAGGACTGGAGAGGATATGTGATGAAATGAATGATTACATAGACAAGAATGACCTGGACCGCCGCCGTGCTGAGAGCGATAGAAGGGAGCGGAGAAGATGACTAATCAGGAAGCGATTAAGGTTATACAGACTGAGGCTGAGTGCGTTAGAAGAAATATTCTAAATCAGTGCGATAGGCAGTGCAGATTTTGTGATTTGCTGCTGGAAGATAAACAAGTAAACGAGGCCTATGATTGTGCGATTATTGCCTTAAGGAACCAGGAGCGCGAGAAATGGCACCCGATCAATCCGGATGACCTGGACTCGTTTCCAAATGACGATAGGTTTGTCCTGGTATCTTTCAGCAATTATGAAGGCGTGGATATAGCCAGATGGCGCATGGATGCGGAAGGCGGGATGTTCTGCCCAGGAGATGAAGACTATCCGTATACAAGAAGCGGAATATATGTAAATGCCTGGAGAGAATGTCCTGAAAGGTGGACAGATACAGATGTGGATGACAGAATTTGATATTTGTCAGAGATATAGGCAGGCAAAGAACCCGAAGAATATGATTGGCACACTGGCGGACCTGAATGCCGTTACAAAGGAAGACATAACCGAAATACTGATCCGGAGGGGAGAAATCAGACTGGGAGGAAAGAAAACCACGAAGATACGCCCCCTTCCGGAAGGTTTTGAGCAAATAGCGGACAGGGTTGACAAGGGAGAGTTGACGATCGCGGAAGCTTCGAGAAGTCTTGGATTGAAAGACAGCATGTTCAGATATTTAAAGGGCAGACTCGACAGTGAAAGGGCTGAAACGCGACTGATAGAAGCGGCAGCAGGACAGCAGGAGAAAAAGTGGCAGCAGAACTCGGAGTAAAGTGAAAATTGAGAAGCGGCGAGTAAAAAAGGACAATGTGGCAGCAGGACATAATTGATCTGAATTAACCTCGGGTTAAAAATAACCCGAGGTTATATAAAAAACGGTTGATTTATTTTAATTTCCAGAAAGGATGAGATAATGATAAAGGCAATCATCGTAATTTTATATCTCTGCGCAGGCTATTTTGGCGGAAGAGTATTCGGTTATGGCGGCTTATTGGAAATATTTATCTGGCCGATTGTGGTGCCTATCGTGGCGTGGGTGAGATACGAAAATAAAAAGGGCAGCCGGTAAGACTGCCCCAATGAAACCAGAGATTAAGCAAGTTTCTGCATAAGGCCATCCTGCAGCACCTGAGAGCAGTTAATTCCTCGCTGATCTGCCAGGTTGGCCATCCAGGCGGGAAGGGAAACGCTTTTCCGAACGGCCCTTGTATCAATGGAAGCGCGATAAGCAATCGTATCAACTGAAATGATAGAGAGCGCCGCAGCATCCGGGCAGTTCAGCTCATGCTGGGAAGTGGGTGCAGGAATAGGGTCGTGATGATCTTCAGCTGCTACAAGCCAGAGATTTGCAGCGTCTGTGATCATATCAATGGCATCTTCTAGGCTGTTACCGGTGCTGATGCATCCTGGAAGATCAGGTACACGGGCATAAAATTTAGAGCCGTCAGTTTCAAAAGTTGCGGTATAAAGAGCTTTCATATAGTCCCTCCTTTGGGAGGGCGGAATGGTTACCGCCCGTTTTGTTTGATTTCCTTCATGATGTATCGAAGATCATCTTCATCGAAATCATGTCGTTTTAGTGGAATGGTGCATCTCAGCGTAGGGTTGTAATACTGATCATGTTTTTTGCCATGCCGTTCGAGAAAGTAGCCGCCTTCGTTGAGTGCTTGGATTGCTTTGTCTCTTGGTTTCATATTGTCCCTCCTTGATTATGATTATACATAAAATTATATAAAATGTCAAGGAGAAATTGCATAAAATTATATAAAAATTGATTGGGGGATATACAATGAAATTTAAAGAAATCGATCCGGGCGCGGTGATCCACTGCCCGAAAGAAGAGGATGCGAGGGCATTATTGGAGCACTTGAAAGAATTGGGGTACAACATTCAAGACATGCATCCGAGAATCGAATGGAAACAGGAACTCGGAGAGGGGATATTTTACGAAATCGAAAGCAATGATTTTTGGAGCTGGGGGAAAAAGAGAATGTCATATCTTCAGGCCGGACGCAAAATCACCGAATTTTCCGACCTGATTGAGCCTGATGATTGCGATGAAGCCATCGAAAAAATCAAGAAGGCGGCATATGAATTTGGAGAAAAAATGGGACGTGCGATTGATAGAGATACTTTGGACAAGCTAAACAAGGCGTTTGGGGCAAGCGATGAAGAGACCGAGCCGCCCATGAGTGCGGAGGAAGTGCTGGGGTGGCTGAGGGATAACGGAACAACACCCGAGATGGTGTACTTATTTGGTTATCAATTTTACAGTTGTTTACTGAATGATTATACCCCAGAAGAAATCATCGACAAAATCACCGCATACGAAGCCGCAAAGAAAGCACCGAAGCCTGTGGAGGTTGAGTGGGTGGATGTATGCAGAATTTATGACAAAGATTCCGGCGTTTATATTACAGAGTATGAGTTTAAGGAAAACGAAAAGATACTAAAAACCGAAGAAGCACTTAGGTCATATATAGAAGGCCGCAACGGAGAATATTATGCTGTGATTGAACGCCGATGCCGGGTAAAGGAGGACAAATGACTATCAGATTTGAAGGAGATATCTCGATTTTTTATTCGGTGTCGTGGTAGGACTGTTCATAGCATTGTTGATATTTATTTTGGTTGATAAATGGGTAGATTGGAGGGCGCATAAATGAGTAAGGCTGTTTTGGTACTGCCAGAAATGCCGAAAAGGTGTGCAGATTGCGAACTGTGCGACCAGATATCACCTATGGCTGATGAAGGCGAAACAGAATACTTCTGTAATGTCAAATATAATGGCGAACAGGTCAAAACTAAAATTGCCGAAAAGAAAAGAGCAAGTTTCTGCCCTCTGCAGCCTATGCCAGAACGTAAAACCCCGAATTGGTGCAGTACACACGATATTGGATATGCACAAGGGTGGAACGATTGCATTAAAGCGATAGAAGGGAGCGTAGAATAATGTTTATTAAAACCACAGATGATGAATTTTGGAATCTTGAACAGGCACAGTGCATTTACGCAAACGGAGAGGGCGAAATCAAGATGGTTTATCCTGAAGGAAAGGCTGTTGTATTGCAGAAATACGCAGACTGGAACAGGGCACAGAGAGTGTTGTGGGACATGATGGAATACAAGGATAATGCCGTATCTGTGTTTGTTATGCCTGAGAAATAGAAGGGAGCGGAGAAGATGAAACGTCTGACAGAGAGAAATAAGCATGACGGAGGCGCATTTTATCCGTACTGTTTTCGGATTGACACTTGTGGCGGTGATGGCTGTACTGACTCAGAATGTAAGTTTATGGAGGAGGTCTGTGAGCGGTTGGCAAAGTATGAGGATACCGGCCTGTCGCCGAAACAGATACGGAAGATGAAAAAGAAGATGGGGGGGGCGGAAAGATGGCTAAATACATAGATGCGGATGCGCTGAAAGAAGCTATTGTGAAAATGATGCCACATGATAAATGCGGAGAGGAAATGCCGGAAGAAATGGCTGCAACGGATATGGCGGTCAGTGTGATACAGAAAATTGACGAAATGCCCGCCGCAGACGTGGAGCCGGTGAGACATGGAGGATGGAAGTATATTGATTATGGAGATGGCGACTACTGGGCAGAGTGCCAAGAGTGCGGCGAACAATATAAAGTGAAGAACGGTGATTTCGATTTGTTTGACGAGTGCTATCATTACTGCCCTGCGTGTGGCGCAAAAATGGACGGAGGTAGCGAATGAAGCTAAAACCAAAGCGGAGAAAGCAATATATCCTAAATGGAGCATCGCAAGAAGGAACTCAACAGGATGGAACAAAATGCGTGATTATGAAAGGCATGACTGTCACAAGGCTGACTAAGCGGGTGTTTCGCGATGATTTATATTTTCTTGAGCCTACGGGAGAAATCGTAAAGATTAGCAGTAGTATCATCGACCGATATTTCACGGAATTGGGACGGAGGTAGCGAAGAATGATTCTGACAAAGGAAGTTGCTGAGAAAAATGTTGGAAAATATATCGACTGTTATAAGCGGTTGAATGGGTACTACCCAAAGCAGATCATCAGGTTAAAAAATGACAGCGACACATTAGCTGTGAAAGACATAGCAGGAGTTTGCGAAAAAATAGAGGAATGCAGGTTTAATGGTCAGTATTACGACTATATTTTTGACATGGTGGGAGGTGGCGAAGAATGAGCAGAGAAATGTTGTTCAGAGGGGAAAGAATAGATAATGGGAAATGGGTAGAGGGTAATTTGATATATACGCCAGAAAACGATGATGATTTCAAATATATCATTATCCCGCAGAGTTGTAATGGCATGCACACGAAAATACCAGATTTGGGGTTTGAAAAGTGGTACAAAGTAGACCCTTCCACCGTCTGCCAGTACACAGGACTGACTGACCGGAACGGTGTGAAAATCTGGGAGGGAGACATTGTAAAAATTGATGGCATTGATTGCTATAGATGTGTGCGATTCGGGCACTATGGTGACTCTGCGAAAAAAGAAGGATGTTATGGATGGTATATCAAATTTGTGCAAGGAAACGGACATGGAATTCAAGATTTTGGTTTTTGGTGGAATAGGCTGACCGTGATCGGGAACCGTTTTGACAATGCTGAACTGCTGGAAGGAGGAATGGGCGAAGATGTTAGTTGATGACCTAATCAAACACGCTCAGGCTTTTGAAACGGGCGGTGAAAATGGTGTGACTGCAGAAAGCACGGCGCGGTTGCTGAGACAGGCCGCGAGGACTATCAAAGACCAGCACGATCAGCTGCAGCGCATAGCACAGGATCACATTACATGGGAGGGACACTGATGAAAAAAATAATAATCAGCATATTTATACTGCTTGAAGTGTGCTATCAGATTGCAAAAGCCAGATTTAACCATGACGTACATAACCTGCACGACTGGGAGATTGACAGATGAAATATCAAAAGAGTATAAGCCGGCGCTCAATAGGAAAAAGGTTCCTAACTGTATGTCTGGTCATTGCAGTGGTTATGTTCCTGATCGGGGCCGCTGCCGGGTATGGTTTTGCTGTATGGAGAATGAAATAGACATCTTACGGAGGGGTTATGACAGTAAAGGAACAGCTGCAGGAATTGCGGCGCCTGGATGTGGAGATCAACAACAAAATAAAAGAGCTTGAAGAGCTGCGCCAGCGTTCTGTTGGAGTGGGAAGCTTCGATTACTCCAAAGACCGTGTTGTCACCAGCCCCTCCGGAGATGCTATGTCGAATATGGTAAGTAAAATCATTGTCCTGGATGAGCAGATTAATGAAATGATTGATAATTATGTGGATAAAAAAGAGAAGGCTAAACTCGTGATTAAATGTTTGCATAATGAGAAAGAACTTAGAGTTTTATATTTGCGGTATATAATAGGCTT
>JAJQFS010000080.1 GCA_021200995.1 Lachnospiraceae bacterium
GAGGAAATTTTGCAGAGCTTACGTTCTAAAATGGTTACATCGAAAATGATTCTTTTAAATTTACTATTGACTTTCCGGGTACTTTTCTATATTATTGGAGTGTTGAAAAGCACCGGGGTGTGGCTCAGCTTGGTAGAGCGCTTCGTTCGGGACGAAGAGGCCGTGGGTTCGAATCCCGTCACCCCGATTTTGCGATGCGTCGGATTCCCTTTAAAGTAAGGGGTTCCGGCGTTTTTCGTTTTTCCAGGAACTGAAACCGCTCTCAGGCTTCTTCCTTCTCTGGTTCCCTGTACCGCTCCGGTGACAGGAGCAGCGAAATAAAAAACTTCTTATATTTCCTGTAAAGCGCAGGATCCGCCGCGCCTTTGGCATTTGTAATGGATGTGGCAAGACGTACAAGCGGAATCCGGCGGTCGTAAACCAGATACCGCGGCTTCCATACGCTCGGATCAAACTTGCTCTTAAACCGGTAAAGATTTTTAAAATCGTAGCCGAAATCCATATTGGTGAAAATCTCATACATCAGCTTTTCCACCCTGACTGTATCCGGCTTTGTAACGTCAATCCCCGCAAGCGGCGCGATATTCAGACTTACCTCCTCCACACCCTCCTCCTTCATTTTCACGGCTGCTGAAATGATCGCGTGTTCCATCGCTCCTGTGGGTCCGTCCAGCTTCCGGTACATTACATCCACACAATAGCCCTTTTTCCGGCGATAGGGAAGAAAGGACAGAACTGTCAGAAGTTCTCCCCTGGCGTCCCGGGTAATAAAGTATCGTCTGCCATAGGGTCTGTCAAACTGCAGATCCCCGACAGAGTAGGTCAGCTTCAGCTGTTTATCCGCAAACCACTGCTCCTCCAGAGCAGAAATCTCTTTTTCCAGTGCCATATCGCGGAAGGTTTGCGGGCAGTATTCTATTGAAACAATTCCCGCCCTGTTAAGCTTCGCCACATTTCTGCGCAGGGCGCCTTTTTTCCCACCGGCCAGAGAATAACTTTTTAAGGTTAGGACTGCCTCTTCCCCGTATCGGAGCACACGAAACCCCCTGGATTTCAGAACGTCTGCCATTTCATCACTGACAGAATTAAAAATCGGCCTATATCCCTGTTTTTTGCAAAAGGCCAGATATTCCTCGATCAGCCTTTCCCTGTCACCAGGTTCACAGGCGGGATCTCCCTGGCTCATGGCATGCTTTCCCACAAGCGTATAGGGAAGCACACCGCGAACATCTCTCGTGAAAAAATATTGGCTTTCAGAATTTAAGGACAAACCATGCTGTGAATCATCCCCGACAGCACAGATAATCTGTGCCGCCCGATTCATCTCGTCCGATTGCATTTTTTCATTCATAGGTCACACTCTCCGTATGCTGAGGGAAAAAATAATCAAGAATCAACTGCACCGTCTGCTCATTCTGCTCCTGCCAGGAAAGTGAGGCTTCCCCGTCCCTGCCGGATGTGGAATGGTACGCCGCAAACCCCTGGTGGTTCGCTCCCCGCAGCATGATATTGGCCGCGTCATGCGGCAGATTGCAGTCATATCTCATCATGAAATCATTGTTCATAATTCCGTCATGATCAGCAGTGAGACGGATGGCGCCAATCTCCAGAGCTGACAGGTCAACAGAGGCGTAGGTGGCCAGGAACGCAATTCCATACAGATTCTCCGGCTGTGCTGACGCGATGCGGCTGACAGGCATTCCGCCAAGGGAATGCCCGATCAGAATCCACTTCCTGATTTCGGGATTAGAAACCATGATTTCCTGTCCATGCTTTGTGCCGAACATGCTCAGATGAAACAGCTGCTTTGGAATGACCACTGTGTACCCTTTGTCATGCAGCAGCTTCGCGACATAAGCATAGGCTTTTTCATCTGTTTTCGCGCCGGAGAAAATGATGAAGCCAATGTGGCTGTCTCCATGAAAATAATAATCCCTCCCGGTACGCTCCATCTCATTGGCAATCGCTACAGCTTCCGGATAAGCCTGATTGTGGTAAAGCAGGATGGCAAGCAGAGCCAGGATCAATATGATGAGGATGACAAACAGCACAATCATGCGATTTCTCCTTTTTCCTGTTACAGCGGCAGATCTTTTTTCTGGAACCGAATCATTCCCACCACGTAGCAGACCACCGCAATCGCCGCCAGCGCGACAAGCTTCGGCACAAACGCGTAATCCACGGCTTCCGAACCTACCGTACCCAGTGCCTCGATGTCGAACAGACCGACGATGGTGAGATTATTAAACTGTCCCAGCATCTCTACGCCGATTCCCATGCTGACCATGCTCTCCGAACCAAACATGCCGAGTAGGGGGCAGAGGAAGAACCAGACGTTTAAGCCGCCGCCCAGCGCCAGGGCGTTTTTACTTAAATTGAACAGGCAGCTGGCCAGATAACAGATGCCTGCCATCGCCTCGGTCAGCACATACAGACCGCCGTAAAGTGCTGCGAACTTTGCCACATCTACTTCCCCCGTAAGGGCTTGTGTCGCCGCCAGCTTCACTAAGAAACCACAGCCGACCATCAGGAACGGAATGACAACCAGGTAAATCGCCTGGGTGATGGCCACCGCGCTGCGCTTTGTGGGCGTGGAAAGAATGTAGGCCATGGAACCCTTATCCACCTGATCGACGACCAGAGCATTCCCCGCAAACACCAGGAAGAGAATGATCGGCAGCAGTGCCATAATCGTGAAATACATCTGGTTTAACATCGCGGAGGTATCCATCTCGCTCATGGTTTCCAGCATGTCGGAGGGGATTCCCATCATCTCCAGCATCATGGTCATCATGCTCTCGATATCCAGGTCATCGCCGGAAAAACAGCCCTGCACAGAGCCGAGCGCGTAGACATATTCAAACTGGGAAACATAAGCCTCAATTCCCGCTTCGGATCCTTCCAGGATTTCCGCGGCTTCTTCAAAGCCCTCGCTGGATAAATCCAGGTCGTCGGACTGCGCGGACATCATTTCAAAAACGGTATCATAGACGCTCCGATTCTCCGCTTCGGCGAAATCCGCATAGCTTAACTCGGTTCCCATCATTTCATTATAAGAAACCAGCACATACAGATAGGTATAAAAATCCGTTTGCGCATCTGTATAATCCACAGAATCAGTCGCCCCCAGCAGGCTGCTCGCGTAAGTCGTCACCACGGTCATCAGGCACAAAACCACCGTGCACGCGATGGCCAGAACTTTATTGGCATTCAGGCTCTGTTTCATCAAGGGCCAGGAAAAAATTTTTGTTACCTTCATTGTTTTATCTGATCTCCTTCCGATATATATTCATAAAATATTCCTCCAGATCCTCGTGGGTTTCGTCAACCGATACCATCTCAAGCCCTTTTGCCGCTTTGATCACTCCATCTGTTCCGGAAGCCGGCGCCTGCAAAGACACCACCGCCCCGTCCACAACAGAATCCGGAACTCTGCGGGCGTACTCCTGCGCTGCGGCCTCAGAGCCAAAGGTAATGCGAAACATTCTCGGTGTATTATGCCGAAGCTCATAAAGGCTTAACACACTCTGGATTTTTCCGTTGCCGATGATGGCGACCCGGTCGCAGACATCCTCGATCTCCTCAAAAATATGGCTGGACATGAAAATCGTCCTGCCCTTCTTTTTCTCCTCCCGGACCAGCTCCAGAAAGGTTTCCCGCATCAGCGGATCCAGCCCGGTCGTCGGCTCATCCATAATCAGAATCTGCTTATCTCCCATGAGCGCCGCCACAATAGCTGTCTTCTGCTTCATGCCCTTGCTCATGCGTTTTAAGTTCGCGGACGGATCGAGCCCCAGAAGGTCGATCAGATGGTTCATATAGGTAAAGTCCTTCACACCCAGGAACTGCGCCTGTACCTTGAAAAAGTCAGTGCCGGTGGCAAGATCCGGGAACGCAATCTCTCCCGGAATATAGCTGACGTTTTTCATCACCTCCGGCGCCTGTGTCCAGGGATTAAGTCCATTCACCTGAACCGTTCCGGAATTCGGCCTGATAAAGCCCATCATCTGGCGAATGGTCGTGGTTTTGCCGGAGCCGTTGGTTCCCAGATACCCGAAGACTTCTCCCTTCTGAATGTCCAGAGAAATATCGAACACGCCGCGGCCCAGCCCGTAATCCTTCGTCAGGTTTCGCACGCTGATCATACTTTCACTCATGCCTTCACTCCCTTCCCTGAACGCCTGGAGGACTGCACTCCCTCGAAATGATGTCCTGTATCATAAAACTCCATGAAATAATCCTCCAGTGTAAACGGAATCTCCACGAAATCTGCCACCTGATATTCAGAAAGGCAGTCAAAAAGCGCCCCAACACGATTTGGCTCCATCTGCACCCTCGCCCGAAGCTTCCCCGCGTTTTTGGAAGTAAAGCGGAAAGGCTGTTTTACAAAAGCCGCATACGACGCTTCATCCGCAAAGGTTACACGGTAAATCCGGTCATGCTTCTCCTTCAGCTCCCCGGACGCAAACTCCGAGACAATTTTCCCGTCCCGGATGATGGCGATGCGGTCACATGTCGCGTCCACCTCATGGAAAATATGGGAAGAGAGAAAAATTGTCCTGCCTCTTTCCTTTTCCTCTTTGACATACTCAATAAAAGTCTCCTGCATAACCGGGTCCAGGCCGGACGTCGGTTCGTCTAAGATCAGAATCTCCGGATCATGCATAAAGGCCGTGACAACAGCCAGCTTGCGCTTCACGCCGAGGCTCATCTGCTTGATGCTGATATTAGGATCTAAATCAAAACGCTTTAAGAGCATTTTCAGATAGTCGTCGTTTTTTACCCCACGCATCTGTTCCATCATGCGCAGAAAACCCGTCCCGGACAATCCCGCCGGCAGCGTGACCTCCCCCGGAAGATAACCAACTGTATTTTTCAGCTTCGCACTGTTTTCCCAACTGTCCATCCCGGAAATGGCAGTTGTCCCTGCCTCCGGCTTAGAAAATCCCATCAGATGCCGGATCGTGGTAGTTTTCCCCGCTCCGTTCGGGCCAAGGAACCCATAGCACTCCCCCTCATTTACCTGTAGCGACACATCAAACACACCGCGGCCGTGGCCGTAGTCCTTCGTCAGATGATCGACTGAAATGACCTGCATGTAAAAACCTCCTTGACATTTTCCAACAACCTGTTGTATAAATGACATTATAAACATGAAAAATACAAACATCAACCGTCAATTTTTTTCTTTTGTCGGATAAAAGATTACGATGAATATTGTTCGATACAGGGAGGGACGAATGAAGAAACAGCCTGAAATCACAGAGAAAACACGTAAGAGATTTGTGGACGCTTTCTGGGAACTGGCGAAGGAAAAGCCCATCCGCAAAATCGCCGTCAATGAGCTGACCCGGCGCGCGGGATATAACCGCAGCACCTTCTATGAGTATTTTGCGGATACGGACGATCTGTTATCCTACGCGGAGCAGGATGTGCTGGAAGAGATCAGGCAGACCATTGTCCGGACACTGCCGCAGGATGATACTTCCGGCAATCTGTTTCAGAGTGATTTATTTCCCAGAGTATTCGCTGCCATGAATGAGAAAATGTACATTCTGATGGGACCGAACGGGGATCCCGGCTTTCTGCCGTTAGTCAAGGCGGAATTAATTCCCCTCGTACTGCCGCACATCCCGATTTCAACCGACAATCCGGATTTTGATTATCTGATCAGCTTTGTCAGCTCCTCTATGTTCGGACTGCTGCAGAAGTGGAATGAATGGGGGAAAAATATCAGCACCGAGGAATTCAGCAAATTAATGCAGACCCTGATGCTGCACGGATTATCCGCTTATATTACAGAAATCGATTCACGAACCCCGTAATCAGATTCCCGGCCGCGCCCCTTCAAAAAAGGAATGCTTCTGACTGTATATGAAAAACCATAACAACCGGATTGGAAAAATAAAGAACTGGTCAAAGGACAATATAATAGCCATTGCCCTGGTCCTCCTGTTTTATTTCATTTATATTGCTTCTCTGCGTATGGAAAATGCTTACTTCTGTTTCGGCACTACAGGCATGGCATATATGAATGGAGAATATTACCGTTTCCTCACCTGCCTGTTCCTGCACTCCAGTCCCAGGCATCTTTTAGCCAATACCCTGGGCTTACTTTCTGTAAGCTCTCTTCTCAGCCGCTTTCCGGGAAAAGGAAAAACGATATTTCTGTTTCTGTTCGGTGGCGTCCTTGCCGAAATTGCCTGGTCTGTCGTGATTTCCGATCAGATTTATGACATAGGGGCATCCAGTGGGATTTTTGCGCTCCTTGCGTGTCTGCTCGTATGTCTGCTGCGCTTCCCGGAGCAATTCCATTTTAAATGGTACCGGCCGGATGTCGTCATCGCGGTGATGTATTTTGTGTTTGCGAACAGCAGCTCCTCTTCCTTTCTGGTTCATACGTTTGGCTTTGCCGCGGGAATCCTGCTCAGTTTTTTCATGATACTGGCCGGAGCGATCAAAGTCAGGCCTCAGTGACTGCCCTTTTAGAAAGTCATTCATAAAGTGGCAAGACAATGCCTTTGTGCTGCAAAAGCCGCTTTCGCTTAATAAATTACTCTGCCACATCGTGACAAAAATATCCGGGGAGGAACATACTAAAAAATCTCGCATTCTTCGAACGCGAGATTTCAAGTATTCAGCTCCCCAAGTAGGGC
>JAJQFS010000072.1 GCA_021200995.1 Lachnospiraceae bacterium
CTCCTTTGCGGTCGCGTGCGCGGTGTGGCCCTCCTGCCACAGGAATTCACGGCTGCGCAGGAAAGGACGGGTCTCCTTCTCCCAGCGGACGACGCTGCACCACTGGTTATACACCTTCGGCAGGTCTCTGTAGGAGTGAATGTCATTTTTATAAAAATCGCAGAACAATGTCTCTGAAGTCGGACGCACACAGAGCCGCTCCTGCAGCGGCTGCAGGCCGCCATGAGTCACCCAGGCCACCTCGGGCGCGAAGCCCTCCACATGATCCTTTTCCTTATTTAATAAGCTTTCCGGAATAAACATGGGCATGTACACGTTCTCCACACCCACCGCTTTGAATCTCGCATCCAGCTGAGACTGGATCAGCTCCCAGATCGCGTAGCCCGCGGGCTTGATCGCCATGCAGCCCTTCGCCGAGGTGTATTCGATCAGCTCCGCCTTCTTGACGACGTCCGTGTACCACTGGGCAAAATCCTCCTCCATGGGCGTGATCGCTTCCACCATTTTTTTGTCAGCCATTTTCTTTCCTCCTCCTGAAATATAAAGTACTGAAGTTGACGGCTCCACTCTTTCCGTTTCCGTCATCACCATCATCTGTCTGTCCATCGATGGCATTTCACAACAAGTCAACGAAAGGGCGGCACACCGCTCCTCCCTTAAGGGACCGGAGACCGGCGGTACCACCCTTTTTTATGCTCTCACATACACTCTTTGCCGTTAACGCCGGCTTACGTTGCGCTTTCGCGAAAAGCTCCCCGGAGGGTTTCCGTCATCCGCGGCAGGAATTCGCACCACCCATTCCCTCTCTGCAGCCCGATTTTACGTACTTGCCCGGTTCTTTGCTCACATGAGCAAATCCTAAAACATTTTGCAGTGTGTGTCAAGCAGATTTTTCTGTTTTTACAGTACAGCGGACGCTTTTGCGCATGTAAGGCACCCGAAGGGCGTCTCGAAGAGAAAGCGGCTGTGAATGGTAACGGCAACTATAAATTGCTAAATTTCTCCGTCAAGCAACCTGAATACTTCATTACGCGGCTTGACCGTCACCTTCAGTTCCTTCCCTGTTTCAGGATGCTGAAATGTCAGCATATCAGCGCACAGAGTCACAGACTTCACCTGCAGCTCGCGGCTGAGCGCCATGCTCTCTTCGTTTCCATATTTCAAGTCGCCCAGAAGCGGCATGCCGTGCGCCGCCATCTGGCAGCGGATCTGGCGAAAGCGGCCCGTTTCGAGTTCAACTCTTACCAGGGCGATTTGTCCCTGTACTTTTTGAAGGCGGTATGTCAATACCGCCTTCTGCGCGCCGCGCGATGCGACGGCGTCATATGCGCTCCTGCCTGACGGCTGTGCCGCCCGCTTTGCCCCATTTCGCTCTACGCCAACCATCTGGTCTGATTCCCTCTCCGCTGGCGGCCCTGTTACAATTCTGGCCTGACCGCCTTCCTTAAGCAGGAAATCAGTTAACTCCACCGGCTCATTCAGCCCGCAGTTTATTGCTTCCGGCAAATATACCACCGCGAGATAGCTTTTTTTCATCTGACCGCTCTGTAACTGCCGGGTAAGCTCTGCGGCGGTTTTTGAGTCTTTCGCCACCGCCAGCAGCCCCTCTACAGGCTGGTCCAGCCGGTGCGCCAGACCCAGATACGGTATCTTCGTGCCGTGGCTCAGGTAATTTTTCAGTTCACTGACCACATCCGCCTGACTGATTCTGGCGCTCTCGGTCGCCAGTCCGGCGGGTTTATAGACCACTAACAGCCGCTCGTCCTCATATACAATCTCCGTCCGCATACATCAGACCTTGAAGCGGTAGCCGACGCCCCAGATCGTCTCGATATACTGAGGTTTCGAGGTATCATGCTCAATCTTCTCACGGATCTTTTTGATATGCACAGTCACAGTCGCAATATCACCCACCGACTCCATATTCCAGATCTCACGGAAGAGTTCCTCCTTGGTATAAACGTGGTTCGGGTTCTCCGCCAGGAATGTCAGAAGATCAAACTCTTTGGAAGTAAAGACCTTCTCCTCGCCGTCCACATAAACCCTGCGGGCCGTCTTATCGATGCGGATGCCGCGGATTTCCACGGTGTCATTTTCCTTGCTGTGGCTGCCGACCAGACGCTCGTAACGGGCCATGTGAGCCTTCACTCTCGCCACCAGCTCACTGGGGCTGAAGGGCTTGGTCATATAATCGTCGGCGCCCAGGCCCAGACCTCTGATCTTGTCGATATCGTCCTTTTTGGCGGAAACCATCAAGATCGGAATGTTTTTCTTTTCCCGGATGCTCTTGCAGACTTCAAAGCCGTCCATGCCGGGCAGCATCAGATCCAGCGCCACCAGATCAAAATCCTCTTTTAACGCCATGTCCAGGCCCACATCGCCGGCATTGGCAATGGCGACCTCAAAACCGGAAAGCTCCAGATAATCCTTTTCCAGATCGGCGATTTCCACCTCATCCTCAATAATTAAAATTCTGCTCATGTTCTTTCCTCCTTATGATCAGGACGGCGCTTTGGCGCTTTATGCCTGTCCTGTATATTTTCTTAATACAAAGTGCATACAGGTGCCCTCTCCCTCTTTGCTGGTGGCCCAGATATAGCCGCCGTGGTCCTGTATGATTTTTTTCACAATGGATAACCCTAAGCCGCTGCCGCCGGTGCTGGAGTTTCTCGAGGAGTCCGCCCGGTAGAATCTGTCAAAAATATTCTGCAGATCCTTCTGTGCGATGCCCTTACCGTTGTCCTCAATCTCCACGCGAATGGAGTCAACTTCATCGAGAATGCGGATGCTGATCTCCCCGTGTGGCTTGTCCATATATTTGACACTGTTGCTGACGATATTATTGACTACGCGCTTGATCTGCTCCGGGTCGGCGATGACCATGGTGTCGTCGGCCACCAGATTTTCATAATTTAAGGTGAAATTCTGGCTCTCCAGGTCCATGCCGATCTCTTCAATGCAGTCGGTGAAATAATCCCGCACCGCGATTTTCAGGAAATGATAGGGGATGCGGTTATTATCCACGCTGGAATACATGGTCAGTTCATTGATCAGGCGGTCCATGTCGACAGCTTTATTGTAAATAATGCGAACGTAACGGTCGAGCTTCTCCGGGGTGTCCGCGACGCCGTCCATGATGCCCTCCACGTAGCCCTTGATGGAAGTAATGGGGGTTTTCAGATCGTGGGAAATGTTGCTGATCAGTTCTTTATTCTGCTTTTCATTCTGCAGCTTTTCCTCGGAATTTTCCTTCAGTCTGAGGCGCATATCCTCGTAATTACGATACAAGTCGCTGATCTCGCCCTTGCCCATGGTCTCTAAGCGGTACTCGAAGTTGCCGTCCTTGATCTCCTGCATGGCTGTGTTCAGTTCATCGACCGGTTTCAGCACCCCTTTATAGATCCAGAGAGAATAAACCACGCTGGTCAGGACCAGTATAATGACCATGGAGATAAACATAGTTCTCAGGAAGCTGAAGGATACCAGCTGTCTGTAATTCTCCAGGGCATCAGGCATTACCACAATGGCACCGTCTTCTTCATACTCCACCTCCGTGGAGATTTCCTGACGCACATCCACGATATTTCTTCTCAGGAAATAGCCTCCCACCAGCAGGAACGTGACTGATATAAGCACCAACGGTACCGCAACGATCACCACCAGCGTAACCATAATTCGAGTTTTCAGTTTCATATTCGCATTCGCCTCATAAGCTGCCGTCGACGTTTCCCTGGACGCCGTTCAGGAAATGGTGTACAAAACGACGTCATGTGCCGCGTTTTCCACGATATCATCACATCCGCCCGTTTGTCCTCTGTATCATAGCATAATTTAAAGAGACTGACGAAAGAAAATTGCGTGAAATATATAAAAAAATAATAAAGTAGTTGACATACTGAAATTCTTTGTTATAATAACAGTAACGATTACTATTATTGAGGAGACGCAATGACAGTCAGGCACAGCAGACAGCGGGAATGCATCAAAAGCTTCCTGATGACCAGAAAAGATCATCCAACCGCCGATGTCGTGTACGCGCATGTGAGGGAACAGTTTCCCAACATCAGTCTTGGCACAGTTTACCGCAACCTCTCCCTCTTAAGCGACCTGGGAGAGATCCAGCGGATCAACGTGGGAGACGGCGTGGAACACTTCGACGTGGACACATCCACGCACTATCACATTGTGTGTACAAAGTGCGGCTGTGTGCAGGATATCCGGATGGCGGCGCCGCGGCTGCTGGAGCAGGCAAATAGTAATTATGAAGGCGTTGTCACAGGACAGACTATTTTATTTACAGGCACCTGCCCGGACTGTCTGAAGACTGCGCAGCCATCTTAAAAGGCTCTGTCGGCTGAGACAGCCGCTTTTGGATAAGCTGTTTTGGACAGGCAGGCGCCATGTAACCCGTCAACATTTTTAATTTAATTTCAATGGAAGGAAAGGATTTTATTATGAAGTATGTATGTCAGGTTTGTGGTTATGTTTACGAGGGAGACAACCCTCCCGCTGAGTGCCCGGTTTGCCATGTAGGCCCGGACAAATTCAAGGCCGTTGAAGGCGAGATGACGCTTGCCGCCGAGCATGAGTACGGCATCTATGACAAAAATGTGAAGAACAATCCCGATATCAGCGAGGAGGATAAAAAATACATCTTCGATCAGCTGAAGGCGAATTTCGAGGGCGAGTGCTCCGAGGTTGGCATGTATCTGTGCATGGCCCGCATCGCGCACCGCGAGGGTTATCCGGAGATCGGCCTGTACTGGGAGAAGGCGGCTTATGAGGAAGCCGAGCACGCTTCCAAGTTCGCGGAGCTTTTAGGTGAGGATTTAGAGCCCAACATGAAGGCCTCCACGAAGGAGAATCTGGCCTGGAGAGTTGAGTGCGAGTACGGCGCGACCGCGGGTAAGGTGGAACTGGCCAAGTGCGCGAAAAAGAACAATCTGGACGCGATTCACGACACCGTGCATGAGATGGCCCGCGATGAGGCGAGACACGGCAAGGCGCTGGAGGGACTGCTGAAGAGATATTTCGGCTAAGCAGGATTGTTGTGTTCTGAATGATTGCAGTCTGAATGATAGCAGTTTAAAAATCTCTGACAGATGAGAGGACGGGTTTTAAAGGCCTGTCCTCTTTTTCTTTTCAAGAGGCAAATACGCGTTATGATTACACCAGATACATCCTGCGTGTACACATGGCTAAGAGCATGAATATCAGATTTTTTATATATAGTGATGTCTACGTCAGCGAACATATCCGTTTTCACTGATCCGGCCACCACTCAGGTGTGTTTTGCTGAAAGGTTGTCCTCTGAAATTCCCTGGGAGAGACGCCGGTGTATTTTTTGAAGCTTCTGCTGAAATAAAGCGGATCCTCATATCCCACAAGGGACGCGATTGTGGAAACAGTCATTGTATTGGCGGAGAGTAAAATCTTCGCCTTTTCCATGCGCAGCTCATTGAGAAAGCGCATGGGCGATGTGCCGGTGTACTGTTTAAATGTATGAGAAAAGTAGCTTTCGCTGAAACGGCAGTAAGCGGCCATGGACGAAATCGTCCAGGTTTCCGCGTATTTCTGGTTCAGATGCATAATCAGCCGGTCGATGGAAAAGCTGTCCTGAGACGGCAGGGAGGATTGCCTGCAGGAGCGGTAAATCAGGGTAAACATTTTGTAGAGGCTGCTGACCACAATATCATTGAACATCGGCTTTTTCAGCTGAAGCTCCGTGATGATATCCTGAAACAGAATCTTCACGGAGAGATTTTCTCCAATATAGGCGCTTTCGATCCGGTACCTGTCTAAAATGCGCTCGCAGTCAGAGCCAGTGAAATGAAGCCAGTATATCTCCGGATGGTCGTCGGCATAGTAGGAATAGACCTGTGGCTCATAGGGGCGAAAGAGCAGAATATTGCCGACGGAAACGGTTTTCCAGCTGCCGTTTAAAAAATAATGCCCGGCGCCCTTATAAATATAGATAATCTGATAATCCAGACGGCCCTCTGTCCGCTGCTGGGAATAATCCCTGGTTTTGAAGACCTGCCAGCCGCAGCAGTTTACGGACAGCGGCACCGTTGTGTCGGCATAGCCGATTACCCGTCTTTCATTTCTTAAATGTCCCGAAACATTGATCATAGTCTGTTTTCTCCCTACGAAAAATGATGATGTTGTTGTGATCCCCAAAGTCATAAATACGAATGCGCACCCGCATGGCGTACCTTGTGTAAGCATTCGATTTCTGACTTTTGGTCCCTTGTATCATCATACTGCATAAAAGCAGAATTGTCCATATAAAGAACACAGAATGATATGGAACAGCCCCTTAAAAACGCTATACTTTGATTCAGAAGGAAGGAGAATAAAATGAGAAAAACAACGAAAAATCACACAGAGAGGAGGTGGAATACGGCATGAAAAGGCAAATGGTATTTCTGATGACGGACACAACAAGAAAAGACATGTTGGGCTGTTACGGGAACCCTGAAATGAAAACCCCCAACCTGGATCGGCTGGCCGAGGAAGGAATCCGCTATGAAAACGCGTATACCTGTCAACCCGTCTGCGGCCCTGCCAGAAGCGCCATATTTACCGGCACCTTTCCCCATACCAACGGGGTGACGGCCAACGGCGTCGCCATGGGCGCCAACGTGGAAACCATCGGCCAGCGGCTTGGCAGACATCACATTCCATGCGGATACATCGGGAAATGGCACCTGGACGGCTGGGATTATTTCGGGCTTGGGCTCTGTCCTGACGGCTGGAATGAAGATTACTGGTTTGATATGAAATGTTATCTTGACGAGCTGGAACCAGATGAACGGATACGTTCAAGAAATCCTGAAGAAGCTTACAGGGAAGGCTTTTCTGAATGCTTTACCTACGCTCACAGGTGTACGGACAGGGCCCTGCGGTTTATAGAAGAATTTCAGAATCAGGACTTTTTTCTGACGGTTTCTTATGATGAGCCTCACGGGCCTTCCCTGTGTCCGGCGCCATACCACAGTATGTACGAAGCGTTTCAGTTTCCTGACGGGCCACAGTATCGCGATGATCTGCAGAATAAACCCATGATGCAGCGTCTGTGGGCGGGTCAGAATCTCCACGCGGATCCGGAAAAGCTTCGCAGGCCGTCCCCGCAGCTTGCCCTGTTTTTGGGATGCAATTCCTACGTGGACTATGAGATCGGGCGCGTCCTGGATAAAATCAGGGAAACCATTCCGCAGGCCATGGTCATTTTCACATCAGACCACGGGGATATGCTGGGAGCGCACCGGCTGTTTTCCAAAAACGCCGCCGCATACAGAGAGGTAGCTAACATTCCGTTGCTGATTAAGGGCGGCGCGGCTCATCGGGTGGTTCATACGCTGGCCTCGCACATTGATCTGGCGCCGACAATCATGGAATACTTCGGGCTGCCCATTCCAAAAATCATGGAAGGGCACAGCATGCTGGCGCAGATCAAAGATCCGGACATCCGGATCAACGACACCGTGTTTGTGGAATTTACGCGGTATGAAGTGGATCACGATGGATTTGGCGGGCTGCAGCTGATGCGCGCTGTCATTGACGACCGATACAAGCTTGTGATTCATCTGCTGGACTCGGATGAGTTTTATGATTTAAAGGAAGATCCCCATGAGGTACATAATTGCATCGAGGATGACCGATACGCGGATATCCGATGTCACCTGCATGACCGGCTTCTGGCTCATATGAACGACACCAGAGATGAATTCAGAGGTTATCAGTGGCGCACGCGTCCCTGGCGGGAAGTCTTTGAACCGTCCTGGGAAAACGACGGCTGCACAAGGCAGCGTGAGAACGAGACGTATGAACCGAGGCAGCTGGATTACGATACCGGACTTCCCATGGGGAGCGCGGTTCGCACAAAAAGAAACGAAGGAGGTCGATGCAATGAGTAAAACGTCAGCAGATACAGAAATAAAGGCTGTGACGTCGAAAAAGAAATTCCACGACAAAGTTGTGGTAAATCTATGGTGCTGGCTCTTTATGGCCGCGGCGGTTATTTTTTATATCCTGTTTCAGGGCTACCCGATCCTTTGCAGTATCTGGTATTCCCTGCTGGACTGGTCAGGGCTGACCACCAACGCCACGTTTATAGGGCTTGAAAACTACAAAGAGCTGCTTTCGGATCAGCTTTTCTGGAACGCGTTCGCGAACAGTCTGAAATATACAGCCATGATTGTGCCGCTGGAACTGGTAGTGTCTTTGCTCTTCGCCTATATCCTGAATAATGAAAAGCTCAAGGGGCGGGGCATTTTCAGAACCATCTATTTTATTCCGGTCATTGCGACAGCCTCTGTTGTAGGCATCATCATGATTTTCATTTTAGGTGTACAGGGGCCTCTTAATTATCTGCTCAACTGGCTGCATATTACCGACACCAGCATTAATTTCCTGGGGACCGCCAAATATGCCATGCCGACGCTGGTCGCGATATCTTTGTGGAAGGACTGCGGCACCTATATGATTTACTGGCTGGCCGGCCTGCAGGGGGTCTCCTCTGATGTATACGAGGCCGCCGCCATCGACGGGGCGGGCAGAGGAAAGACCTTCTTTTATATCGTACTGCCGCTGATTGCGCCCACCGGAGGAATCATCGCGATTTTGTGCGCGATTAATTCCCTGAAGGTCTTCGATATTATCAAAACGATGACAGAGGGCGGGCCGTTTTACGCCACGGACGTCATCGCAACCTTCGTTTACCGGACCGCCTTCTCCAGTGAAATCGGCATGCCAAGGCTTGGATACGCAAGCGCCGCGGCGGTGTTTTTCGGCGCGACCGTGATTGTCGTCGGCCTCATCCTGAACATGGTCAGGAGCAGACTTGGTAAAATGAACCAGGAGGTATCACAATGAATCAGGGAAAAGTAAAAAGAAGAATCAAAAAAGCGGTAGTCTATCTCTTCCTTAGCGCGGTCGGTTTTATCTGGATTTACCCGATTTTATGGATGGTGTCGGCGTCCTTTAAGAGCCAGACAGAATTTTTCGCAAACCGTATCGGGCTGATCCCCGAGGTTCCAACTCTGGAAAATTTCATCCGCATCTGGAACAAAGCGAATTTCGGCACTTATTTTCTGAACACCGTGATTGTAACCATATTTACGGTGATCCTGGTTCTGATCATGACCATGATGGCGGGATATGCCATGGGGCGATATCAGTTCGTGGGCAGAAAAGTAGTAATGGGAATCTTTCTGGCAAGCATCACCATTCCCCTTGTCAGCACGATTATTCCCACCTACGAGGTGGTCAAAAGCATGCACCTGGTCGGTACAAAACTCGGCCTGATCCTGTCTCAGGCGGGAGGCGCCCATGTGATTTTTCTGCTTTTATTTACCAGCTTCTTTGAATCTGTGCCAAAGGAGCTGGAAGAAGCGTCTAAAATGGACGGATGCAATTATTTTAAAACATTTTTCCACGTGATGATGCCATTGTGCAAGCCGATCGCCACAACGGTGGTAATTATGGAGACCATCTGGACATGGAACGCCTTCATGCTTCCCCTTGTGCTGACACTGAATAATCCGTCCGCCAGGACGCTGGCCGTAGGACTGTACGCGTTTAAAGGGGAAAACACCGTGGACTGGACGGGCATCGCGGCAGGCGGTACGATCGCGGTGATTCCCATCATTATATTATTTATCTTTATGCAGAAGTATTTTGTGGAAGGCATAGCCGGCGCAGTGAAAAGCTGAAGAAGGGAGATATAAAACGATGAAAAATTTAACAAGAAGAGACTTTTTGAAACTCTCAGGGGCGGGACTTGGCGCACTTGGCCTGACAGGACTGACAGCCTGTTCCAGTTCTTCTGAAGGATCGCAGACAGTATCATCTGATCTTACATCTGGCGAGGAAAGCAGCAACGAAGAGCAGGTGACTCTGCGCGTGGTTGACTGGAGCGACGGTTCCGCGAACCGGCGGGAGGAATTTCACGAAAAATATATGGACGAACACCCCGACATTGAGATAGAATATACAATGTTAACGGTAGATCAGTTTAAAAACACGATCGTGACGCTGATCAAATCCGGCGACGGCCCTGATCTTTTCCCGATTCCTGTCGGCATGACCTTAAATACGGTTCTGGAGGAAAACTGGTATCAGCCCCTGAACGATTATGTGACGGCGGAGTTTGCGGAATCCTTTGATCCGGCCTCCTTTGCGGAGGGCGTGACGCATATCGGGGACGACTGGTATACGATTACAGAGGTGATGCCCACCATTCAGTGTCTGTTTTTCTATAATCAGGACGTGCTGGATCAGGCGGGCGTAACGGAGCTTCCGCATACCTATTCTGAATTTCGCGAAGCCTGCAGAAAGATCACGGAAAACGGCGGCGGCAGTGTGTACGGCCTAATCGACGGCGGCAAGCAGGTGAACCGCATGGATGTGCTGGCCAGATCCATGGTGGCCGCGGCAGGCGGCAAAATCGCCGCCACCTCGAAGGTGCTGACCAACGGCGGCAGGGCGCCGTATGATTCAGACGCGATGCTTCAGGTGATGGGCTTATTGAAGGATCTGACCGACGACGGCAGCATTCATCCGGACACAGTCAATATCAGCGCGCCGGAGGCCAGAGAATTATTCGCCCAGGGACAGGCGGGCTTTTTATGCCAGGGCATGTGGTGCATCACGCAGTGGCACGAGGACTACCCGGATTTAAATTACGGCGTTATGGCGGTGCCGGTGCCGGACGGCGTGACCGATACGTATGTACAGGCGGGCGAGCTTTCCCCGTGGATCGGTATTTACAGTCAGTCAAAGCATCCCCAGGCGGCGGCCGACTACCTGATGGCGCTGTTTGACGCGGAATTTGGGTATCAGTCCGGCTGTGTATCTGACGGGACCTTTGTTTCCGTCATTCCGGCAGTCAATGACGAATATATGACAAATGAAGTGATGATCGACTATTACACGATTGCCGAGGAAACTTCCAAAACCGTCCCATCGATCACCATGAGAGATGAAAAGGCCTATGATTTTTACAGCGAAGTAACGGATGTGCAGCCAAGCCTCGGCGCCATTGTGCAAGGCGTCATTTCACAGAGCATCACGGATTATGAAACGTATTTAACGGAACTGGCGGACGCGTCCACGGAGGAGTGGCAGCGCGCCTGCGAGGCCGTGGGGATGGATTACAGCGTGCTGGAATTTGAGAACTGGGATCCGTCCAGGGACTATACGCAGGAAGATTATGACGCGTTAACGTAATCTGACGATAAAGCAATCAGGTGATACAAAGAGCAAAAAGTTATAGCCTTTTGCCTGTATCACCTGGCTGTAGAAGCATAAGCATAACACAGGGAGACAATACAGGATGAAACAGTTTGATTACACAAAAATAAAAGACCCCCTCTATTTTCAGGAAAACCGGCTTCACGCTCACTCGGACCACCTGTTTTACGCCTCATGGGAAGAAATGGAGGAGGGCACATCCTCGTTTGTCCAAAGCCTGAACGGCCTCTGGAAATTCCATTACGCGAAAAATTTCGGGCAGACAATCCCCGGTTTTGAACAGCCGGACTACGACTGCAGCGGCTGGGACGATATCCGCGTCCCGGCCCACATTCAGTTGGAGGGATATGATCAGCCACAGTATGTTAACACGCAGTATCCCTGGGAGGGACACGAGGAAGCGGCGCCAGGAGGGATCCCGCTGCGCTTCAATCCCGTCGCGAGCTATGTTACACATTTCACTCTGCCTGAGCAAATGTGGGGAAGGCGGATATTTGTCTGCTTTGAGGGCGCGGAGAGCGCCCTTGCCCTGTGGCTGAACGGGCAGTTTGTCGGATATGTCTCCGATTCCTTTACTCCATCCGAATTTGAACTGACGGAATATATCGTGCCTGGTGAGAATAAACTCTGCGCGCAAGTGTTCAAGTGGAGCGCCGGCAGCTGGTGCGAGGATCAGGATTTCTTTCGTTTTTCCGGCATATTCAGGGACGTCACACTCTTCACGGTTCCGGAAACGCATATCCGGGATCTGCAAATCAGGGCTTTGCCGGATGAAACGCTTTCAAAAGCAAAGCTGCAGATCACAACACAGACCTGGGGCACGGGAAAGGCTGTGGTCTCCCTGCTCGATCACGGCAGGAAGTTAACGTCGGAGGAATATATCCTGGACGGAGAGGATCATCACGCCTTTTGGGCCGACCGGCCAAAGCTCTGGAACGCGGAGACACCTGCTCTGTATGATTTGTGCATGGAAGTTTATACATCTGACGGGAAATTATGTGAAATCATTCCGCAGAAAGTGGGATTTCGCAGATTTGAAATGAAAAATACCCTGATGACGCTGAACGGAAAGCGGATCGTCTTCAAAGGCGTCAACCGCCATGAATTCAGCTCTGTCGGCGGGCGGCATGTGACGGAGGAGGAACTCAGAAAAGATCTGGCCACGATGAAGCGCAACAATATCAACGCCATCCGCACCAGTCACTATCCGAACAGCTCCCTTCTCTACCGCCTCTGCGATGAATACGGCCTGTACCTGATCGATGAAACCAATCTGGAAACCCGCGGCACCTGGGATACGGCGGAGCAAAATGGCGATTATGACGCCATCATCCCCCGCGACAGGCCGGAGTGGCTGCCCATGCTGCTTGACCGCGCCAATTCCATGTACCAGCGCGACAAAAATCACCCATCCATTCTGATCTGGTCCTGCGGCAATGAATCCTTCGGCGGCAAAGATATTTTTGAGCTGTCGCAGCTGTTCAGACGCCTGGATTCCACCCGCCTGGTTCATTACGAGGGGGTCTGCCATGACCGCCGCTATCCCGCTACCAGCGACATGGAGAGCCAGATGTACCCGTCCGCGGAAGCCATCCGCGCGTTTCTGAAAAAAGACCGCAGCAAGCCCTTCCTTTGCTGTGAATATTCCCACGCCATGGGCAATTCCTGCGGCGCAATGCACAAATACACGGACCTGACCGACGAGGAGCCTCTGTACCAGGGCGGCTTCCTCTGGGATTATATAGACCAGTCACTGTATCGCAAAGATCACTATGGGCGGGAATTTCTGGCTTATGGGGGAGACTTTCATGACCGTCCCTGCGACGGCAATTTCAGCGGCAATGGAATCGTTTACGGCGGGGAACGCAATCCCTCCCCGAAAATGTAGGAGGTAAAGTTTAATTACCAGAATATCACGGTTGAGATCGGTCAGACATCCTTCAAAATCCGCAATAAAAATCTGTTCACGGGAACGGAAGATTACCACTGTGTCGTCACGCTCTCCCGTGATGGGAAAGAAATCCGCAGGGCCATCGTTGAAACCGCTGTCGCCCCTGAGTCAGAGGCAGAGTATGAACTGCCCTTCCCGCGGGAAAAACGGCCCGGAGAATATACCGTGACTGTTTCCTTCCATTTAAAGGAAGAGACTGTCTGGGCAGCGGCGGGGCATGAGGTTGCGTTTGGGCAGACTGTTTACAACGTTACGGAGACAAAAGCATCTGTAGCCAAAGCGGTGGAAGCAACGACACCGGAGGTAAAAACGGCGAATGTGAAACTGTGCAGCCAGGCCGTGTCCGACTCCCTTGAGGTCATCCGCAGCGCCCACAATCTCGGTGTCAGAGGCTCTCATTTTGAAGTGATCTTCTCTCTCACGGGCAAAGGTCTGGTCTCCTACAAATATGGTGGCCGGGAAATGCTGGAGGCCGTTCCAATGCCGAATTTCTGGCGCGCTCCCACGGACAATGACCGCGGCAGCCAGATGCCGCAGCGCTATGCCCAGTGGAAGCTCGCGAGCCTGTATGCGACGGCGCAGGATTTCCGCAGCCCGCTAAAGGCGCCTGCGCCGCAGATTGAACAGAAAGAAGACAGGGTAACCGTTACCTTTTCTTATCTGCTGCCCACCAGACCCGTTGCTTCCTGTCTTTTATTCTATGAAGTGACAGGCGATGGAAAGGTAAAGGTCACGCTGTCCTATGACCCAGTTCCTGAGCTGGGCGACATGCCGGAATTCGGCGTTCTTTTCAGACTCAGCGCCGATTATGATCATGTGGAATGGTACGGACTGGGGCCAGAGGAAACCTACGCGGACCGGAAACGCGGTGCGAAGCTTGGCATTTACCGCAATCTGGTGCAGGATAATATGGCAAAGTATCTCGTGCCGCAGGAATGCGGAGCAAAGGAAGATGTGCGGTGGGCAAAGGTAACGGACCGCGCGGGGCGCGGCCTGCTATTTGAGATGGACGCGGCAGCCGGTCCCATGATGTTCTCCGCACTGCCCTACACGCCACATGAACTGGAACAGGCTGCGCATATCTATGAGCTGCCGCCGGTTCACAGCATCATCGTGCGGGCGGCCCTGGGGCAGATGGGCGTTGGCGGCGATGACAGCTGGGGCGCACGGACGCATCCGGAATATTTGCTGGATGTCTCTGAAAATCTGCGCTTTCGCTTTTCATTTCGGGGGATATGACTTTACGTAAAAGCCAAATCGGACCGTGGCGCTTTTTGCCGCGGTCCGATTTGGCTCTATTATCTTTCAATTCAGGGTTTTCAATTCATTTCTACGCTGCGGAATCGGCGACAGAGATTTCCTTATTTCTGGTCAATACGGGTTTTTTCCTTAATTTTTTCTTCTATGCATGTCCAGGGGATGATTTCCCTTATTTTATCGCATGTGTCCTTCCCATTGATCCCGTTTTTCCTAGACGTTCTCGCAATTTCATAAGCAGACTGTACTTTAGGGCATTCGCTTCCTAACGCTGTTTCTGCCAACCACAGCATTAGTTCAGGACATTTGACATGACTGCTATAATAGTCAAATTTATTTTTAAAATTTCTAAGCGGCGTCACCACACCCTTTAACGCTTCCACCTTTGAAGCAGCTTCTCTATAAGCGATGTAAGAGACATAAAAATGCCACTTCTGGCTTGGGTACTCTCCCCCGTTATTTCCCGTCACTTTTTCGGGATCTTCAATCAATCTGCTTATTTCAGCACTGCTTTCAAAATCTTTAAAGGTGGCTACATTTTTATAGTTGGTCTTTATCTCTTCCATCAAATAGTAATAGTATCGCTCATCTTTAGATTTCGAATTACCATCATAACCGCCACGCGCTTGCTCTGCTACATGCAAAAACACTTTCTCCAAATCCAGATAACCCCCATCTGTCTGTCCGTAGCCCTCTTCTATGAACTTTTTCGTATAGCAGGGCCATTTCTTTTTATCTTTATAAAACCGTGCAACATCCTCATAAGTAACATAACTTTTTTTCTCCCATACCTTCTCCTTTCATGCCGCAGCTTTGTTTTATCTCGCGAGCTCCGGCCAGAACGAAATATAGATGCCGCGAGAATCAAGGATTCCGTTGCCTGCAGCGAAGTCCCTGATTGATTGTAGCATTCAGAAATTTATGTGTCAATGCACGCCACCACATCTCTCCTTCCGGTTTTCAACCAAAGGAAAAGCTGATATAATGCATAAGGAAAACATCTGTTTCATACAAATGATTACAAGCAAGGAAAGGAATCAGCTATGGACACAATTACAATCAGGGATGCCTCCCTGTCGGACGCGGCGCGCATCCTAGGAATCTACTCTTATTACATAAAAAATACAGCCATCACGTTTGAGTATGACGTGCCATTGCTTCCGGATTTTCAGACTCGCATGCGGCATATCATGGAGCGGTATCCATATCTGGTTATTGAAAAGGATGGTATCATTCAGGGTTACGCCTACGCAGGAACCTTTTATAACCGGGCCGCATATGACTGGACCTGCGAAGTAACAATTTATCTGGACGTAAACGCTCAGAAGGGCGGCCCGGGACGGAAACTCTACGAGGCACTGGAAGCGCGCTTAAAGGACATGGGGATACTCAATCTGTATGCCTGCATCGCCCTGCCGCAGGAAGAGGATGAATACCTGACCCGCAACAGCGCGGATTTTCACGCGCACTTGGGTTATAAACCAATTGGTACTTTCCGGGAGTGCGGGTACAAATTCGGGCAATGGTACGATATGATCTGGATGGAGAAAATCATCGGGGAGCGTCTTGCGGCGCAGCCGCCGGTGAAGTTCCCGGGATAAAATGATTGCTGCCCAAGCACAATTATGATAGAATGAGCGCAAAGGAGAAAATAAAATGTCAAAAGAAATATATACCATAGATCAGATTGGATCCATTCTAAATCCGGTTTTCCGCCGACATCAGGTTAAAAAGGCAGTTCTTTTCGGTTCCTATGTAACAGGAACAGCAACTGAAACCAGTGATGTGGATCTGATGGTGGACAGCGGCTTGAAGGGACTACGATTTGTTGGTTTAGTTGAGGACGCTCGGAACGCTGTAGACAAAGATATCGACATGTTTGATGTCACCCACATAGAAAAGAATTCAGAAATCGATACAGAAATCAAACATACCGGAGTCGTTATTTATGAAAAATGAAATTGTACTGTCAAAAATGCTCGGATATATTACAAAAATTCAAAAATATACCGCAAATATGACATACGAAGAATTTGTTGCAGACGAACTGGTACTGGAAGCCTGCATCTTCAATCTCAGCCAGCTGGGAGAACTGTCCAATAAGCCGGACGCAGCCTTCAAAGCATCGCATGCAGAAATTCCCTGGAATCAGATTTACGGTTTGCGCAACAGAATCGTGCATGATTATGAAGGCGTAAATTATCAGCTTGTCTGGGAAATTATCACAGAGGATCTCCCGGCATTACAGAACAATCTCAAAATATTATTGTAAGCAGTTCACAATTCCACATAAACCGGCGTATGCCCCACCGCGGGCAGAAAGACCTCGATCAGATCGTGCATTCGCATGCGGATGCTGGAGGTGTTAACGCATGGGTGGCAGCCGAAATATTCCCCTTCCAGTACATCTTTGTCGATGAGAAGCTGCACGCGATACTTTACCCTGCCAGTCATGATTGCTCGACCGGCAGCCGCGAAGCCTTTCTTTAAACGATCACTGTCGCCGTCTTCCAGTTCACCAGCTTCAGCCGCGACAGTTTATCCCTCGAATAAGCGCCCAGACAGTACTCGCCCGCGGGAAGCTTCTGTGCGAACTGAAACGCAAAACCGCACAGAGCCACGTTCTCCTGATCTGGCATATTGCGCTCCAGGTCGATGCGGTACTGCTTTGTGAAATCAATTTTGTAAAGCTTATCAGGTTCCGCCACGGACTGCAGCAAAACCGCGCTCTCAAAGCAGGCGTTATTGCTGCCCAGAACCGCGATCCAGCCCTGCATCTGACCGGCCGTAACCAGTTCGAAGGTACATTTCAGACATGGATCCTGACGCGTGCCGGATGGTATGGTAAACGCCTCCGGCTGACGGACGTCCTCAATCTCCACACCCTCCTCATGGGACGGACGAATGGAGGTATCCAAAAGCTTCCAGTTCAATCCCGGATTATAGTAAGGGTCCTTCCCCTCCAGGGACGGATGGCGAGCGCTTAAAAGATTGCGCTCCCGCATCAGCCGGTGCTGCTCCTCCTGTGATTCCTCCTTACCGCGGCTTAAAGATTCATGGTGGTAGAGCGTGACGTCATTACAATTAATATTATGATATCCGTGATCGTAAAGAGAATAGCACAAATCCACATCATTAAAGGCCACGCGCAGCGACTCCTCAAAGCCGCCCACCTCCTCAAAGCGATCTCTTCGCAGGAGCAGGCAGGCTCCCGTCACGGCCAGCATGTTGCGGACGCCGTGATTGCGGTCGTCATAGTATTCGCCGCTGTCGGAAAGGTACTGCAGCTTATGCACCGGACCCACGCGGATATTCGTGATACCGGCGTGCTGAATCCGATCCCCATCCGGATAAAAGAGCTTCGCGCCCACCGCACCGGCCCAGTCTGACAGGGCTTTCGCCGCCATGGTTTCCAGCCAGCCCGTCTCTATCGCCTCCGTATCATCATTTAAAAAGAGCAGCAGATCGCCCTGCGCGTGAGCGGCGCCGGTATTGCACATATTGGAAAAATTGAAGGGTTTTGGCTCGTAAAAGTAGCGCGCGCCGCGCAGATTGGAAGAGGACAGCACTGAAATCTTTGCCTCAATTTTCTCTTTCGTCTCAGGCGTGCTGCCATTGTCCACTACCAGGATTTCATAAGGGATCTCCCGGATGGTCGGCGCAAGTGAATCCAGACACCGGCTTAAGATTTCATAGTGGTCTTTCGACGGAATGATAATCGAAACCAGATGCGCGGACAAATCCGGCATGACAACAGGACAGTGTTCCTTCGCAAGCGGTTTCCAGTCATTTTTGCGATGAAATAAAATATACGGAAGGTGCGCGATGGTATGGCAGCCGGGAACAAAACCACCTGCCAAAGTAAGCAAATTGAGGCGATCATTTCCAGCCTGCTCGTAAAAATCCCTGCGCGCCACCAGCAGCGAGCCCAGATAATCATGATCCAGAAAGGTATCCGGCGACCAGTCCGGCTTCAGCCAGGGATTGCCGTACTCTTTTCCGAACACATTTTCATCCTCATCGCCGTACAGAAGCAGCGTCTCAGGATGCTGCGCCATGTAAGCGTTAATGCGCGCGGCCGCCGTTCTGGCAAGTTCTCCCTCTCCTTCTGTCAGCAGAATCAAATCCGGAGAAAGGTCCTCTCGTTTCAGCTCACCTGACGCGCGGTTTACTTCCTCCAGCCAGCGGTCGTAGGAGCGTTGGTTTTCCCGCTGTTTTCTGTATTTTTGATTGAGGGGTTCCTCCCTGTAATGGCGGATTGTCTGTTTGAGTGACATATCATTTTCCTTCCGATCACGTGTATTGTTTCGTCCGCACGGACACCAGCGTATCACCCTCGTAGCATAATTTCATGGAAAAGAAGGGCGCATCCTTGTCCAGCAGGCTTAAAAATTCTTTGTCGCCCTCCCACAGCCTCAGATCCAGCACTTCCTCTTTGGGAATCCATTTCAGCTCTCCCTCTGCGCAGCAGTCCGTCAGCTCTCCCTCAAAGGCGTCCGCGGTGTAGAGAAACATACACTCTGTCTCCCATGTATCTGACACAAACGTCACTATTCCGCGCAGACGATATTGCAAAAGGGTCAGTCCTGTCTCCTCCTTCACCTCTCTTAAGAGGCATTCCTCCGGCATCTCGTCAGGCTCAAATTTGCCGCCCACGCCGATCCACTTGCCTTCATTTAAGTCATTTTTCTTTTTATTGCGGTAAAGCAAAAGGTATGCGCCGTTTTGCTCGATGTAGCACAGGGTTGTGTTTTTCATGAGTTTCCTTCTTCTCGTTCTCAGTAAAATGACAGCATTCTCCAATACAGTCAACACGTTTATATTATCATAATCTTTATCAGCCTATAACTTATAACATTCTAATATATTCCCAACATTTTTAAAAGCCCTTCTTTTGAAAATATCGATATCCGAAAATATATGTTGCCCTGTGGGAAATCCGGAAGCTGTTTCCCTGTCAGATTTCCTGTCAAATACAGTTTGGACTTGACAACGGTTCTGATTTTCCATATTGTAAGGAAAATGAAATAAAAAGTGAGGTGCCGCGATGATCGCTTTTTTGACCAGCTCCCCGAACGGACATTACAGAGAGACAGACCACAGAAGCATTGTGCCGTTAAATCCGGAGAATGAATTTACGGAAAAATTGAAAAAATACTGGAGAGATGCGGCGAACGGCCTTTTATTGAGTGCCATGCCCGATCTTAAGGAAGTGAATGACAGCATGTGTGTCTCCATGCAGGAGACATTTGAGGTGAGCGGATTTCCCGTGGGCAGACTGGATCTCTGCGACCGCCGGGATACATCGCCTGTGCAGAGGCTTTATGACTATGATTTTCTGATTCTTGGCGGCGGGCATGTCCCCACGCAGCATGCCTTTTTTGAGGAATTAAGCCTGCGGGACGCGCTGCAAAAATATGACGGCATTGTCATCGGCATCAGCGCCGGCACCATGAACAGCGCGAAGGTCGTGTACGCCCAGCCAGAGGAAGCAGGCGAGAGCATCGATCCTTCTTACCGGAAATATCTGCCGGGGCTTAACATCACCGATATCAACATCCTGCCGCACTACCAGGCCGTCAGAAACGACATCCTCGACGGCAGGCGCCTGTTCGAGGACATCACTTACGCGGACAGCTATGGACACCAATTCTATGCCATTGTGGACGGGAGTTATATGCTGGTGAAAAATGGAGAGCAGACACTTTATGGGGAAGCATATCTCATTTCGAATGGGCAAATCCATCAAGTGTGTAAAGCCGGTGAAGCTCTGCCCCTTGGACACAAGAAGGCTTAATCCTGAAACGTCTTCATCGCCTCGATCGTCTGTGAAATCAGATCATCAAGCGTCCATCCCAGCATATCCGCGCCGTTCTGGATCACGTCTCTGGAACAGCCGGCAGCGAAATTTTTGCTCTTGAATTTCTTTTTGACAGATTTTAATTCCAGGTCCTGCACGCTTTTGGACGGGCGCATGAGCACTACGGCGCCGATCAGGCCGCTCAACTCGTCCACGGCGTAGAGGACCTTTTCCATCTCATGCTCCGGTTTGATATCCACGGTGATACCGTAACCATGGCTGGCGGTCGCGCGGATGATGCGCTCGTCCACACCTCTTTCGCGCATGATTTCCTGGCTTTTGATGCAGTGCTGCTCCGGATACTGCTCAAAATCCAGATCATGTAAAAGACCTACGATGCCCCAGAAATCCTGCTCCTCGCCATAGCCCAGCTTCTGCGCGAAATACCGCATCAGCTGTTCCACAATCTGCGCGTGTTCCAGGTGAAAAGGGTCCTGATTATATTCGGTTAATAATTCCCATGCTTCGTCTCTTGTCATATTTTATTTGCCTCGCTTCTTTGAACTTTTGTGGCAGCCCAGCCATTGTATAAAATGTTTGCTTTCTTTATAAAATATCCTGTCAAAATATACTTCAGGCCAGACATCATTTATTACAATGGTATCACACTCCGGATAAACTGTCCATTATACAAAAGAAATACCCGATTATAATGCAAAACTATAACAGGGTATTTCTTTTTATGATATTTCTCTTTTAGCAAGATCTGTCATGTGCCGACAATCATTCAGGCTATCATCCTTCAGCGGCATCTTTTCCATCACGGAAAATCTGTAAATCTGCAGCGCCTATATACTTACAGGCTGGTGTAGCCGCCGTCCACCGGCAGAATGCAGCCGTTGACGTAGGTGCTGGCTGGAGAGGCTAAGAAAATCGCCGCTGTATCCAGCTCTCCCTCCTTGCCGTAGCGGGCAAGCGGGATCATGGTGTGCGCGTAATTCTGGAAAAACTCTGTCTCCAGGGTTTCCTTGGTCAGCGGGGTCTCAAAATAGCCGGGGCAGATCGCGTTCACATTAATGCCCTTCTCACCCCACTCGCAGGCAAGCGCTCTGGTCAGGTTGACGACGCCGCCCTTCGCCGCGTGATAAGGGGAAGCGGGCGCAATCTTATTGCCTACCATGCCATACATGGAAGCGATGTTAATGATACGGCCGTAGCCGGCGGGAAGCATGGCCTTTTTCGCCACCTCGCGGGCCATCTTAAAGCTGCCGAACAGGTCGATATTCACTTCATTGGAAAACTGCTCGTCCGTAATCTCCTCCGCGGGAGCCACCGCGCCGGTACCGGCGTTATTGATCAGAATATCGATGCGTCCAAACTTGTCCATAACGGTCTGTACCGCTGCTTCCACCGCTGCGGTGTCGGTAATATCGCAGGAAACGCCAATGGCCTCCACGCCATATTCCGCGGTCAGCTGCGCGGCCACTTCCTCCACCATATTTTTACGGCGGGCTAAAGCCACGATTTTCGCCCCCTGATTGGCGAGTGCTCTCGCCATCTGGACGCCCAGTCCGCTGGAACAGCCGGTGACGACCGCCACCTGTCCGGTTAAGTCAAAATAATTTTTTGCCATGGATGTAATCCTCCTTGTTGTCTGTTGGGCGCGATCACGCCTTGTCCGCCGAGCCGGGCCTGGCTAAACACCCACGCTTTTATTATACACAACCGGCCGGAAACTGCAAGACAATTTCCGGCCGGTTTTATTTTATTCTGAAAGTTTCTGAAAGTTAGTTTTGCAGAACGTATTGTCGTCAGTCCGTATCCGCCTCATATTCCACAACTGCTCCTGTAGTGGCGTTGATTTTCACCTCATATTCGGTCCTGCCATAGTAAAACTCGATTTCATAGACCATGATTCCGTCGTCCCTGTCCAGCTTTGCCTTTTTAAAGGTGACGTCCGAGGCGGAAAGTCCTGCTTTATTCAGCGCGATTTCTTTGGCTTCGTCCACGCTGATATAAGTGTCCGAGGCTGTGCTGCTGCCTGAAGAGGAAACATACTCTTTCGCGCTCTTGCTCACGATCGCGCCGTCGGATATCCGGATTTCATACTCCCATTCTCCATTGGCGGTATAAAACTCCAGATCATAGACCCGAACGCCATCCTCATAGTCCTGTTTTTCCTTTGTGAATGTCGCTTCGGATGAGGAAACGCCCGCGTCAGCAAGGGCAATTTCTTTTGCTCCATCCAGCGTGATCTGAGTGGCAGTCGTGCCGTCTGTTGTCGTACCGGATGATGCCGTCGTGGTTGAAGATGCCGTTGTATCAGATGTAGTCGCCGCACCGGAAGATGCTGTTGTATTAGATGTGGTTGTCGTACCCGCGGAAGTATCCGCCTCTGCTGTTGTACTATCCGTGTTTCCTGTCGTCACGTAAGTTTCCTTTGATTTGCTGTAAATCGCTCCGGTATTCGCATTGACTTCATATTCGTATTCCACATTCTCCGCGTAGAACTCCAGGTCATATACAATCCTGCCATCGTCGTAATCCAGCTCCACCTTCGTAAAGGTAACCGCATCCGCAGTCAGTCCCGCGTCCGTCAGGACAATTTCTTTGGCCGCATCCGACGTGATGGCCTCCGCGGATGTCACAGCATCGCCTTGAGATGTGGCGGTCGTATCGGTCGTTTCAGTCGTTTCAAAAACCTGTGAAGTCTTGTTCGCCGCGGTGTTCTTCGCCGCCGCGTACGCGGTTCCCGCTCCCACGAGCGCGATCACTGCCATGATACAGGCTGTTGAAATGACGGCCTGTTTCGTCGTTCCAAAAAATTTCTGAATGATGTTCTTCATATTTGTTGTCCTCCTGTCTTTGTTTGGCTTAAGTATATCGGCCAAACATTAGAAGAACATTAGTATTTGGAGTTTTTAACAAATTTTCAAATGAATACAAAAGGTGCTGCCAACGCCCAAAACGCTGTCCACGGAAATCTCTCCCTCATGGAAAGCAGCAATCTCCTGTGCCATGGCAAGGCCCAGGCCGCTCCCGCCGCTGCTGCGGGATCCATCCGCCTGGTAAAAACGATCAAAAATATGCGGCAGGTCTTCGGCTGCAATTCCGATCCCGTCATCCTGCACGGACAGAGTAATTTTTCCGTCCTTATCCGTCGCCAGTGTCACCCTGATCTGCCCGTTTTCCTTCCCATAGCGGTACGCGTTGCTGATCAGATTATTAAGGAGCCTGGTGAGAAGCTCCCGATTGCCAAGACAATACACATCTGGTTCCACTTCACAGGTGAGCGTAATCTCTTTCTCCCGAATCAATGCCATGTCCTGGCACACGCTGTCTGTCAGCTCGGAAAGATTCATCTTTTCTTTTGTATATTTCTCAGGCTGCAGCTTCAGGCGGGTGAAATCCAGCATGCTGTTGATCAGGCGGTTCATTTTGCGTCCCTGCCGCCAGACCACGCGCATGGCTTCCTCATATTCCTCAGGCGTCCGCTCCTGCTCCAGCGTCAGCTCGCACTGGGCGTTGATGACGGCCACCGGCGTGCGCAGCTCATGGGAAGCGTCCGAGACAAACTGCTGCTGCGTCTGAAAAGACGTGTCCAGGCGGGCAAACATGTCGTTAAACTGCCCTGCCAGCTGGTGCAGCTCATCATCTCCTTCGTTTAAAACAATACGTTTTTTTAAATCATCTCCCTGGCTGATCTGCTCTGCAGTATCTGCAATCTGGCGGATCGGGCGAAGCATACGGCAGGCAATCAGATACCCGCCGATAATGGCAATCAGCACCAGACTGGGCAGCAAAATGAGGGAATAGCGGGAAATATCGGACATTTCCGCGTCGCCCTGGTTCTCGGAAACCACGCCGCGCAGCCACATCTCTTCCAGCCCCTCCGTCTCAGGCTTTCTGTCAAAAACATAATAGAGTGTCCCATCCACCGTGATTCTCTGCACCTGCGAATCCAGAAAATCCAGATCCGCTGTCTCCCGTATGATGGGATTTTCCCCGTATATCAGATCGCCGTCCACGCTGCAAAGGGAAGTGTAAACTCCATTAACCTGGTTCAGAAAGTCATCGTCTATTTCAATATAACCGTCGCCATAGCGGACATAATAATCCACATCATTACGCATCGTGGCCATGTCGGCGGAGGAATAATACTCCGCTTCATCCACATTGCTCTCCACTGTCTGTATTAAATTATCCCGGATGGTTTTCTGAATAATCTGTCCGCTGACAGACAGAATGACCAGATAGGTCAGCGCCACGACTAAAATCAGAATGACGGAAAACCAGAGGGTGATCTTTAAGCGGATAGAGAGTTTTTTCAAACAGAGGCTCCTTTCTGCTGCCCAAAACAGCACTGATCAGCCGACGCATCATTATCCGCCGTCACGCTATTCTTCTTTGATCACATACCCCCTGCCGCGCACGGTGTGAATCAGCTTTTTCTCCTGTCCGCCGTCGATCTTGCGGCGCAGGTAACTGATGTAGACATCCACCACATTGGTGCCGCCCTCGTAGTCATAATTCCAGATGTGATCCTCGATTTTTTCACGGGAAAGAATGATCCCCGCGTTGTGCATCAGATATTCCAACAGCGCGTATTCCCTGGTGGAGAGCGCAATCTCCACGCCTCCTCTGGTTACCCGTTTGGCCGCGCAGTCCATAACCAGGTCTGAGACTGTCAGTTCATTGCCCGTAGCGCCATGGGAGGTGCGGATCATCGCGCGGATGCGGGCCGTCAGCTCCTCAAAGGAAAATGGCTTGACCAGATAATCGTTGGCGCCGCTGTCCAGCCCCTTCACCCGGTCTGATATGGAATCCCGCGCGGTCAGGAAAAGCACTGGCGTGGTTTTCTGCGCGTTCCTCAAGGACGCCAGCACGGCATAACCGTCCGCGCCCGGCATCATAATATCCAGAATCACGGCGTCATAGTCCGTGCAGGCCAGACAGTCGATGGCCTCAGCGCCATTCAGGCAGCTGTCCGCACTGTAACCGTCCGCCGTCAGCTTCTGCGTTATAATGCGGTTTAAATCCCGCTCATCCTCCGCTACTAAAATTCTCATGTTTTTTCTCCATCTATCAGACAAAACCGACTGTTTCAGAATAGATTGTTGCTATTCACAGCCGCCTCCCCTTTGGGTGGATTTCATTATACGCCATGAAAAATACTTTGACAAGAATCAACACGGAGAGGCTTTACACCTCTCCGTAAAATTTTATGTACGCGAATTATATTTTTTACAGATAACAAACAGATAAAAGAGAAGCATTGGTACAGCGGCCGCCGCCCAGCCGATTGGGTAACAGAGATAAATATTCGAAATCTGAAAATTCATTCCCAGGCTGACTGCCAGTCAGATCCGGCGAACCACAACCATTCCGCCAATCGCCATAAACATGGTCTCACGCGAATATCCATATCCTCGTATAATGCCGCCGTACAGCATCTGAAAGCCCATAATCATATATACCGGCATGATGGTATGCAGCATTCCCACTCCATACTGAATCATTGCCTCGTCATTGCCAAAAATACTCATCAGCTGCTTAGCAAAAAAGAAAATCGGAATTCCGACAACCGAGACACAGATGACCATGGCGATTGTCGCGATCCGCACCCCCTTGCGCGCGCGATCCGGTTTTTGAGCGCCCAGATTCTGTCCGATATACGTTGTCATCGCAAGGCCCATCGCGTTGCATGGCATTCCGGCAAACTGATCAATTTTCATTGCAGAACCAATCCCCGCAATCGCGGCTGCACTGAACTGATTGATATAATGCTGCAGATAAATATTGGACAACGATGTAATGCTGGACTGAATTCCCGCGGGCAGACCCAGCGCTATAATTTTTTCAGTATCTGAAAATCAATGTGCATCTGTCTGAAGGAAAATCGATACGCAGGGTCCATCATCATCATTTTACGAAAAGTCAGGCATACTGATATGAGCTGGGAAATTACTGTTGCAATTGCCACTCCGGCAACGCCCATCCCAATGAGCGCTACAAACACTACATCCAACACAATATTCATACAGCTGGACGTCAACAGATAATAAAACGGACTCTGACTGTCGCCGACGGAACGCAGTACCGCTGCCCCCACATTATAAAGGGACATGAAGAATATTCCCACCATGTAGATACGCAGATAAATCAGCACGTCATCATAGACATCCGACGGACACGAGACCAGGCTCAGCAGCTGAGGAACAAACAAGATGCCCGCTGCAGCTACCAGAATGCCTAATCCGATCGAAAATGTCATCGCCGTATGAATATCGTTGGAAAGATTCTCATACTCCTTCGCCCCGAAGTGCATGGCGAAAACCACGGAAGCGCCCGTCGCCAGCCCCGTAAAAAATCCCACAAAGAACATGGTAATACTGGAACTTGCTGTCACGGCCGCCAGCGCGTTGGTTCCGACAAAGTTTCCGACGACCACTGAGTCAACGCTGTTATAAAGCGTCTGGAACAACTGCCCCGCCAATACAGGCAGCATAAAGCGGACCAGATTTGGCAATATCTCACCATTGGTCAGATCAATCTCTTTTTGCTTCCTCACTTCTCCACATCCTTTTGCGCGCTCCAGTCTGCGAACAGCTGTGCCATGCGCTCCTTTGTCTGACGTGTTACGGTATCCATAAACAGTTCCATGGTGATCCGCTGCGGCTCCAGACCGGCCAGATAATGATCAAAACCGTTGCTGATCGTAATCAGGGAGCATTTCTCTTTATCTACAAAACCATAATAAGAACTGAAGGTTTCAAACGGTTCAAAAATCATGGAATACTCCGGCGAGACAATCCAGTGGCAGAACAGATGCTCCATCGGCTGGTCTCCCAGATCCATATGCATTGCGCCTGATTTTGCCTGTTCAATCGTCTCTCTTTCCCTTGGAGAAAGATCCTCCGGCATTTCCATTGTGCTTAAATCCACCGGCGCCCGATCCAGCCCGAACAGTTCTTCCCTGTAAATCATCCGGTCAATTGGCTTCGGTTCAGGCTGGCTGTCCAGTTGAGATACGTATTCTTCTGTCAGAAGCCCGGAAAGACGGCCGATTTCTTCATACTCCTGGCTCTGTCTCGTAAACCGGGAGCTGATGTCTCCTGCTGGTCCCAGCATAAAAGTAAAGAACTCGCCCGGATACTGCTTTTTAAGCGCAGCAATGCACTTTCCAATATATTCACTGGTAAAGTCCCCCTGATGCATCCGCATGGTAGTGGCATGAGAATTATAAATCAGAAACGTCACCAGACGTTTTTCATTTTCAAAAAAGGACAGCGTCTCGGCATACACGTGCTGACTGTCATGCCCGCTGATACGGGATTTCCCTGTCTTGTCAAAGAAATGATACTGGTACACAAAACCCGGATTCTCCACTTCCGTATACTGAATATCCCCGAGGCTGCCCATAATCCGATCATAAAGAAAATCCTGATACGCGGTATCCGTGGTCAGACATGGACAGAAATGCGAATGTGTTGCCGATGTGATCAGGTCAATCGGATATCCCAGTTTCTCTTCCAGACCGGCCTTTAAACGGTTGCGGTATGTAATATAGATTTCCACCGTATCAATGGACAAATGAAACAGCGGTTTTACTCCCTCCTGTTCAAACACCACGATACGGCAGTGCAGATCATCCGACACTGCCAGATGCTTTTCCTCACTGAGCATACGATTGACAGGAAATGTCGGATTAATGTTAATTTCCAATGTTCCGATTTTCATAATATATCACCCCTTTTTGCTCTCCTGTATGGAGCGATCTGCGCGGGCATCGCTTTGCCTTGCCAGTTCCAGATGCTCCTGCTCTTTCTGTGTATTTCCCAGATACCCATACTGAAGCGACAATAAATAGTGCAGAACACTCTGATCCATCTGCGAGGCTTCGATAAGCTGTTCCTCCAGCGTCTCAATATCCTTACTCTGTTTCTTTATGATAACACGATACATGATACGGCAACGCTCATACTCTTCCGGCGAAACAGCCTGTTTCAGCCTGGGAAACAGCTGTCTGGCTTCTTCGCCCTCACCATTGTTGATAAAATAAGAAAAAGCGTTCATGACCAGCTGTTTTTCCTGCTTTACATTCCGCAGCCTCAAATTCAGCATCGCCTGATACTGCTCTTTAATTTTCTGCGAATCCCCTGTCCGCAGGCATGCGTTCAGTCTCAGATTTTCCCTGTCGAATTCCTGAAATACCATCCGCGCAATTCTGCCGTCCAGAATTCGATCAAACGCCTCCAGATCGTCTCTCTGCAGGCACTGTGCCATATTCTGAATCAGAATATTCTTCATTATGACAGGCAGCGCAACCGTGACGAGCGCAACCACCACTACCACAGCCAGAAATCCAGTCAGCATGAAGTTCCTCCCATTCCCGTCTACTTACTTGAAAAGGCAGGGATACGAAATCTGATATTCCGTACCCCTGTCAGTTTACACAACAAATTCAGATGCCTGCAGATTTCATCGCCTGCAACGCATCCACCTCCGGATCCTGCGGAACCTGCTTGATAATGACCTTCACCCCTCTGGCAGCCAGATCGCGGATGATTGCCGCTTCGTCTTTGCCCACACAAAAATGTCTGCCAATGCGGGCGTCTCCGCCCTGATCCGGACGATTTCCCAGCACCAGCTCCGTCACTTCAATTCCTTCGTCCATAAGATATGTGACAATATTAAAGTCGCGCAGCACCACAAACAGTCTCTGCGTACCATATTTCCCGGCTTTATAATTCGCAGCAAAGGTTTCCTTCGTAATAATGGAGGATCTGACTCCCTGCGGAGTCGCCATCCGCAGTGTCACCTTCATCATATCATTATTTGCCACGTCCTCGTCCAGAACCACAATACGATCCACCTTCAGTAAATTCGTCCAGAATGTTGCGACCTGCCCGTGAATCAGCCGCTGATCATAACGTACCCCTACAATTCCCATAAGCACCTCTCTTTCACTTACACCGTTATTTTGGTAAAATAAACAGAGGCCGAACTTTTAAAAAATTCGGCCTCCATGTATCTGATGCAAATCAAACAATTCCAAAGAAGCCCAGCACTACACAGATAATCAGTATGAGCCAGATCATACGGACAGTCGTCATGCCCTTTTTCTTCAAGCCAAAGAAGACAGCTGTCGTAATCAAAATCGACCACAGATACGGCAAAATCGTTTCCAGGAAACCATCCAGCGTAGCGGTAGCATCTCCCATTGCAAATGTCAGGTTCGTACTAAATGTGACGGTGGACGGGATCATGGCACCAATTACACACAAACCTATAATCGCCGCGCAGTTCGTCAGATTACGGAACTGATCCGCACGCTCAAGCAGGAAATTGGCGCCCTGTGAATATCCGATATCAAATAACACATACCTCAGGACAGCGATCAATATGCACATAATGGCGGTCACAATCAGTCCTGCCGGAGAGCCCTCCAAAGCCATATAACCTGCTATGGAACAGAAAACCGTTCGTCCGGTAATCCAGAATAAGGAATCTCCAAGTCCCGCCAGAGTTCCCATCAGACCTGTACGAAGAGCAAGGCATGTATCCGTAACCCCTTCCGCCTTTGTTTCCTCCATGGAAAGGACAACACCCGTGATGGCCGGATTTAAAATAGGATTGGTATTGTAGAACTGAAAGTATTTGTTATATTTTTCCTTCAGCAGTTCAGGATCATCTGCATAAATTTTATTCAGACATCCGGACAGAGACAGCACCCAGCCCGCACTCTGCATGGTTTCATAGTTGAACACAAACGCCTGATAGCCAATGCTTAGCAGAAATGTATTCCATATATCACGTTTGGAAATAGCGCCGCTTTTACTATTCATCATCTTCAATACCTCCTTCCGAGCTGGTTGTTGACACAGTGGCTGCCTGCGGCTTGGAATTATTGATGTAAACGACCCAGGCGATTACGAAAGCCAGAATGGCGACGCCCAGAACCGGCATGCCCAGATAAGCATACAGAAGATAACCAAGAATGACCCACATAAAATTGTTCTTCAATGGCAGGCAGATCAGCAGGATTGCAAGACCAACCGCTGGAAGGACACCGCTGGCAGCGGTGAAACCATTGTTGAGCCATTCGGGGATCGCATTCACAATACTCTCTACAACCCCGGAGCCAAGTGTCAGAACCAGGAAGATCGGCAGCGTGCCAATTACAATCTGGGGCAAAAGACCTCCCCATGCCCAGTATTGCATTGCCTTAAAATTGCCTTTTTCACTGGCTGCCATAGACCTGTGCAGGAAGAATGAGTTTATCAGACGGATTGCTACCGTCAGTTCCACGCAAAGAGTCGCAACAGGGATTCCGATGGCTGTACCGACCTCCAACCCCTGTCCTGTGGCAATGGCAAACGCAGCGCCCACAAAAGTACCGGTTGCGTAATCGGGAACAACTGAACCACCAAGCGGGTTCATGCCGATACCCATCAGTTCCATTGTGCCGCCGACAACAAGACCCGTAACAGGATCCCCCAGAACAAGGCCAACCAGCCATCCAAGCAACACATTCGTACCATAAGGCAGCAGGATCATCCAGCTGCTTGCCAACGTGACGACAACCCAGACGATCAGCAGTAAAATGATTTGTACAACTGAGAACATATAAACCTCCTTTTCTATTGATAAATATTTTTGGGAGGCTCACGTTCTCCTCCCTCCTTTTGCCAGAATATCACCCCAATATACAAAATTCCAGCCCGCAGAATTCCCCTATTGAAAGGGGAATTTTTGAATAATCATAAGTTGATCGGATCCAGGCCCTCTTTCTCTGCAAACTCCCTGCTCGTTAAAAGATTAAGTACATCATGATAGTTAAGCTCGCTCTGCCGATTCCAGACACTGCTGTTATTGTGCATCAGTTCCCGTGTCGCATCGAGCACTGTCTGATCATACAGAGTCCGGTTTTGGCCTGTGTGGATGACCACGATCCGGCGGCATCTTAGTCCCGCCCACTGAAACTGCTTTCTGCAAAAGAACAGAGAAAAAAACTCCGGCAGATCATCCTGCGCATCTATATAGGGCATCACAACAGCCAGTCCATTCTGTCTGGAAAATGGCAGAACGGAGTCCTGCCGCCTTGCCTCCTTCATAAAACTTCCGATTTTCTCCCCCAGCACCTTTGTCAGTTCCCGTTCCATGATATCAAAGGCCTCCCTGACACCAGAAATATCCATCTGCTGAAAGAACAGTTCGGGCGGAAAAATCTGTTCCAGCAGCCAGTTGGAAAACGGCTGTTGATGCACGCTGAGTACCGGCTCAAAAAAAGAACTGCGAAAGCTGACAAGCACCTGCGGAATTCCCTCGATCCGCTCATTCAGACTTCCAATGTAATCCGTAAAAATATAATCACAGCCAGCAGCTTCGTCTTCTGTGAAGCGGATATACGGCACTTCCTTAATCTGCGCGAATTGAAGCCATGGCAGAAGCTTCTCCAGCGTCCACCGCAGATGCTTCAGACCACGTCTCTGCGCGCTGACGAAAAGCACCCTCGGCTCCCATTTCGAATGATTATGTTCAAAGCAATATTGCTGTACAATGAAGTAAAGATGCGCAATCTCTGTCTCAGATAATACAATTCCTTCCCTGCGCAGATAATCCGCAATACAGCAGCAGTGCTGTAAAACCCTCAGCCCTGTTCTCCGGATAAAGCTGGTGTCATCGAGATCCGGATAATAATGACAGGTTCGCTGACGGATCATCCTGCTGATTTCCTGATCCAGCAAATGCAGAAACTCATTCATGGAAGGTACCGTTTCATCTGCGTAGTCGGCAGAATAATACTTTTGCAGATGCTTCACCATCTCCGCCGCGTGAAACAGTTTGAGCGGCTCCTCTAAGTGAAGCGGCGGCTCATGGCAAATCTGCAGCAGTACTGCGAAGCCCTCTATATCCTGAGGCTGCAGCCGGATTCCCATCAGGCCCTGTACCTCCCCACAGATTTCCTCACAGCGTGCCAACATCCCACTCTCCCGCAAGTCAGTAATCTCCTGTTGCGGAATGACGATTTCCGCGGTATGTTCCCTGCGCAGCAGAGAAAGAAGCAGCCGGACCGCCAGGTTCTCCACATCCTCCACGGAAAGGTTGTAGTCTTTCCGCAGCGCCTGCATCAGGGTCCCGCTTAACCTGGGAATACTGAGAGAATCATCATAATAAAACATCATCTCAAACTCGGGATCTGTTTCCTCCAGCATCAGGCTGTTGCCCAGATAAATGCGCAGCTCTCCAATCAACGCCATTCTGATATCCCACTCAGAGCCTTTCAGCCGCAGTCCGCTGTCCGCCCGCTGATAAAACGAAAGATTATACTGCTTCAGGATTTCCCTCGCAAGCCGGATGTCTCTGGTGATGACAGAGCTGGAATAATACATTTTATCCGCGAGATCATCCACCGTCACAAAGCTGCTGCATAACAGCCTGCGAATAATATAATGCGCCCTGTTTCTCCTGGATGTATGATAAAATTGCTGCTCCTGGTACTGATCGACAACGGATGCCCGCAGGACATCATAGTTCACTTTATCCTGGTATGTAATCCAATACCCCACACCGGTTCTGGATTCTATTTTCATTTCCCACGAAGTCAGAAACCCATTTGCCTCATGAATATTTTTACGCAGCGTTTTTAACGAAACATCTGTCGCCTGTGCCAGCATCGGTCCTGTACAGGGGCCAGTCGCGGTAAAAAGCAAATATAAAAGTGTTCGATAATGATTAATGTCTGACAATCTGAAGCACCCCTCCCCTGACAAATACAGCGTTCAGATAAAGTGATACATATCTGTGCTGGGGATAAACAGGCAGGGAACATCCGTCTGCGCCGCCTGCGGCAGGTACTGCACCATACACCGCATCCCCGGTTCCTCACTGTTAAAATGTCCTACCGCCAGAATCGTTTTCGGGCGGCCGGCCATCGTGGAGTCGCGCACATACTCTGCCACCGTATAATCCGTACATTCCAGCGTAATTATGGTATCTATGTTTTCTTCTTCCACTGTCTGCAGAATCTGATTATCCTCTCTGCCGTCAATATGACCCGGCACCCAGACAGAACGCACCGGAGAATCCGGACTTCCGATCACTTTGATGCCCCTCAGATTCAGTTTGCGCTTCAGTTCCTCCCCAAGACCCCTGACCGTCGTTTCCGGCAGTGTAAACCGCAGGGGATTTTCCACATTACAGGTCAGATACTCTTTCCATCCCAGTTCCATCATCAGACCGCAGAAAATCCCGTCCGTGTAGATTCCATTCTCCAGCGGAATACCGGAATGAATATAGTCATGATCCCGCCAGACAACAATACCGTACTGATCCAGCAACGTGGTCTTTGCCTGAAATGTCTGATTGTCCTGAAGTCAGTCCGTGTGATCCCCATGATTCCAGAAAAGCGCCTCATGGCTGATAATCAGGTTGGCTCCCATCTCTCCCGCTTTGCGAATCACATCCACAGACGCGAAACAGGTCGTCACAATCCCCTTCAGCTCCTGCCCGTCATCCCCATACAAAACCTTATCTCTGGTTTTTTCCTCATCAATGGGTTTCCCGAATATTTCACCTTTGTGATAGCTCTTAATGTTACTGATTGCCTGTTGTATCGTCATCATATACATCCTCCTGCTCTTTTATTCCGGCACAGTTCTTCTGAATACCATTTTACTGTATTATAACATGAGCAAAAGAGATTGGGTTTGCGGCAATCCGTATGTTTTTCCCCTATTTAAAAGGGAAATTTGAATTTGACTTTTGTGTGGGGAACAGGTACGTTTTAAAAAACTGGTTTTATGAGTTGTCTGAAAAAAACAGAAAGGATATGGCTTTATGAAGATTTTACTTGTAAGCCATGGGGATTTCGCGCAGGGACTGTGCGCGACCGGGTCTTCGACACTTGCTTAACCTGAAAATGTTCTCAAAGCCTTGATTTAGGC
>JAJQFS010000077.1 GCA_021200995.1 Lachnospiraceae bacterium
TTGCCCACCGCCACCTGGGTGATGTAGGGCATCAGGTTGTTGGGGATGCCGTTGGGATTCTCGCCGATGGTGCCGCTCTTATGCGCGCCGATCGGGTTGAAATAACGCAGCAGAATCACGTTCCACTCCGGGTCCGCCTTCTGCATATCGGTCAGAATCTGCTCCAGCATGGACTTGGTCCAGCCATAGGGGTTGGTACAGCTGCCCTTGGGGCAGTCTTCCGTGATCGGGATCACCGCCGGATCACCGTACACGGTCGCAGAGGATGAAAAAATGATATTTTTGCAGTTGTGCTTTCTCATCACATCCACTAGCGTCAGTGTACCGGAAATATTATTGTGATAATATTCCCAGGGTTTGGCTACGCTCTCGCCCACAGCCTTCAGGCCCGCGAAATGAATGCAGCCTGTAATATCCTCTTTGGCAAAGATCTCTTCCAGCGCATCCCTGTCCAGAATGTCAGCCTTGTAAAAAGGCACCGGCTTTCCGGTAATGGCCTCCACACGCTCTAAGGATTTCGCGCTTGAATTGCTCAGATTGTCGACGACTACCACGTTATACCCCGCGTTCTGCAGTTCCACTACGGTGTGACTTCCGATAAAGCCTGCTCCGCCGGTTACTAAAATTGCCATAGTCTTTCCTCCTCATGACTCTGTTTTTCGCTAAACCGCTGTCGCCTGTTCTCCGGGCAACAGCTCTGTCCTGTCATATCCGGTTATTGTGCCGGACTGATCTCAAATTCTGCCTTACAGCACGATCCCGTTCTTTTCGCACAGCGCCCGCGCGCTCTCCACGCTGTCCACGCCCGTTCTGTTTTTGATCGGAGCGAACTCTCTCTCCCGCTCCACCTCAAACGGCAGGCAGGTGTCCAATTGGTGGATCATGTCCAGAACCAGCTCCTCATATTTGTAGCCGTTGGGGCTCTCCGGCTCTATGTGCACGCCGTTCTCATCGATGTGGGGAATTTTCTTTTCCACCACGTGGCAGGGCATTTTTCCTTTGAATAAGGTCTCCAGCGCGTGAATATTGAAAATATAATTTAAAATCACGCCGAAGTTATAGGCCGGCTCGCCCTTTTCATTTTTGGCTTCCACCATCTCATCGGTCAGCTCATAATACTCGACGATACTGGGTCTGCCGTCCTCTAAGCACATCACGCCCACGCCCTCGCGCGGCGCGTTTTTGTGCACCACCTTGGCGCCCACGCTCACACCCGAGTCCAGAGTCGCGCCCACGAACACCGGATCCGCGATGTGCTGCAGGACATTGTCCACCGCGAAAATATTCAGCCACTCAATGCCCTGCTCATGGGCATATGCCGTAAGTCCCGCTTCCTGCATACTGGTAAACCAGCCGCCATTGCCGTTGGGCGAGGTGCTGATTTTATACTTCTCCTCCAGATACACATGGCCGTCATAGTCGGAGGCCGGCGCCATCTTCTGTAGGAAAAAGTGGACATATTTCTCCGGATAGCCGAAATAGTCCTTCTCCTTTAAAAACGCCCTGGTGACAGCGTCATTTTTGTCGCTGGTCATCACAAAGAGATGAAAATACGTCCCCGTCTGGCGGACTACATCCATCATATTCTCAATCAGGCGCTCGAAAATATAAACCGGATGTGTCAATCCGATGTCATACACGCCCTTCGGCCCGTCGCTGCCAAGCCGCGTTCCCATGCCGCCGGCTAAAAGAACCGCGCCGACCTTCCCTTCCTGAATGGCCTTCACACCGATCTGCGTGAAATACTCCTTTTTCTCCTCGATCTCAGGAAGCTCCAGGGCTCCAAGCGGCGCAAACTCTCCCCGCTTCGTGCCGCCCTTATGGCAATTCTCCAGCGCGGAGAAATCCGTATTTTCAATCTGTGAAAGTAAATCCGCCCGCTGCTCCGCGGTCAGTTCGTCATAAAATTTCAGGACGTGCAGCTGATCGATAGCCGCAAGCTTCTGACATGCCTCTTCATAGTTCATGATTTTCTACCTCGTAGATTCCTATCTCATTTTCCCACTTTACACGGGCTATATTTTTTCAATACACAAGCATTCCTACGCGGATCTTTATTCACCGCCGATTTATGCCTCATCCTGCGCGAACGCCTCTTTGATCTCCATAAATTTATCCACGGAAATAGGATAATTCGCGCTGCTGGGATTTAAGATCACGCCCGCGGCTTCCCCTTGGTTTAAAATCGATACAACCCGCTGAAAATCCGCGCCGACAATCTGTTTGGGAAGCTGATCCTTCGCAAAACGTTTCAACTCAAAAAGATCGGTGAACAGAGGCAGATACGCCGCTCCCTCTTTATTTTTCAGCAGCATGAGCGCGCTCTGCCCTTTGCGTTCCCCGTCCTCTATGGGCTGCGCCGCGAGCATGAAACGGCTTCTGGTCAGATTCACATAAACCTCCTCCGAGAGCCCCTGTATGTCTCCTCTGTCCGGCGCGTCCGCCTCCCTGCGATACTCCTGCAGGAAATAAAGTAAGGAGAGCTGCAGACCGGGATTCTCCACCGGCCGCTGCGCTTCGGGTTTATCCGAGAAATCCTTCCAGCGGAGAAATTCGCTCGTCTGCACGAGATAATCCTCGCCCGCCTCTCTGCCGATAAACTCCACCGCGTTGATGCCAAGCACTTTCAAGCTGCTGAAAATCTGCGCGATTTCCTTTTCTTTGCACCGGACCACTGTCGCCGGTTTTTTGAAGGCAATCAGCTCCTTCGCCTTTTCCCTGGCAGGTTCCTCCTGCGTATAGAGAATCACGTAATCGTCCATGGTCTCCTGGTGGCAGAAGACGAAGGGCAGCTTCGTGTTCGCGGAATGGATCACATAAATTTCCTTTAATTTCGGGATATTTCTGATAAAATCACGTCTGTTCATGGTGAGAATACTTCCTTCATTATTACACCGTTTGTTTCATTTCGTCTGATCTTCATATGACAGAGCTGTCACCTTGTGGCGTTTATGTCATCTTTTATCTTAATTTCACAGTTTCTCTTCTCCACAATTTCAGGCGGTAGCATATGTAAATAATACCCGCCGAAATAAAGTTGGAGATTACCACAGCCCACCAGACGCTCTCAAAACCCATGCCCAGAACGTCCTGGCAGAAATACAGAACCGCGAACCGCCACACCCACAATCTGCTGGCGTCCACCGCCATGGTAATCATGGTGTGGCCAGCGCCCTGGAAAAGGGAGATTGTCGAGTTATATATACCGTTGCTGAAGCAGCAGATAGCCATGAGGCTTAAAAAGGACGCGGCGTAATCAATCACCTGCTCATCGGAGCTGAAGATGCTGACCGCGGCTCTGGAAACAGGCTCTCTGGAGAGAATAAAGCCGCAGACAAGCAAAAATACCACCGACATATTGCGGGCAAGACGATAGCCTTTGTCTGCGCGGTCCAGCTGTTTCGCTCCCACGTTCTGCCCCGTGATCGTGGCTACAGCGGAGCCGATGCCGTTGCTGGGTAGGGTAATCAGACCGTTTATCTTATTGCCGATACCATAAGCTGACAGCGCCGTCGCGCCAAACTGGTTGACGTTGCGCGTGATCAGCAGAAAGCCAAACTGCATGGTGCTGCCGCCGATGGCCGTGGGCAGCCCCACCTTGGCAATATTATACAGCTTCTGCTTCTGAAAATGAAAGCCCTGATAGGAGAGCCTGACGGCTTCTTTTTTGCTGCGGATCATCGCAAAGGCAAAGATGGCGCAGGGAATTTTGGACACCACCGTAGCCAGAGCCGCGCCCGCTGTGCCCATCTGCAGCGCGATAATCAGCAGCGGATCCAGGATCATATTGATCGCCACGCCCGCCGCGTTCAGGCACATGGGCCGCACCGTGTCGCCCTGAGACTGACGGACCGACGTATACATATTGATTGTATACAAAAACGGCATATCCAGCACCACGATTTCCAGATACGTTTTTCCATTATAAAAGACTTCGCCCGACGCGCCCAGCCAGGTACAGATACCGCCGGCGCCCGCCCTCACCAGGCCGGCGCAGCCAAAGGAAAAAATCATGGCGCAGAGGAAAATATGACTCAGCATGCTCCTGGCGTCATCGTCCTTTTTCGTGCCCAGGTACTGACTGATTAGCACAGAGCCCGCAGTTGTAATGCCCGTCCCGAAATTTAAAATCAGATTCTGTACCGGAGAAACCAGGGTAATGCCCGCCATCTCATTGGTGCCAAGCCGTCCCAGCCAGTATGTATCTGTCAGATTGTACATGGACTGGATAAAACTGTTGATGACAATGGGAACTGCCAGTCCCAGAATCACGGTCCACAAATTTCCGCTTAAGATTTGCTCTCGATCTACTCTCTTTACGTTCTTCATAAACGAATTTCATGCCTTCTTTCCAGGATATCAACCAGGGTGTAAAGTAAGTTCAGTGTTTTCAGGTTCTTTTCTGTGAAATCAGACTGTTAAATGTCCCGTGAACTGATCATTTGTATGATCACTTTCATATCTCTGTCCCCGCTTTCGTCCCGCAGCACCTGCGCCAGCCTGACAGAGCGCAGATTGTCCCGCTGCACCCGGATATAGATCCGGTCGGCCAGCTCCTCTTCCCGCACAAAATCGAAAATCAGCCCGCAGGCTTCCCGCATGAGGCCTCTTCCCCAGCATTCCGGCAAAAGCGCGTAGCCCAGGTACAGGCCGTCCTCTTCCTCGTGCGTCTCCGCGGTAATCCCCGCCCAGCCAATCGCGCAGCCGCTCTCTTTTAACACAACGGTCCAGACGCCGTAACCATAGAACGGATACTGATACTGCCTGTATAATCTCAGGTACTCCGCGTAAGCTTCCTCGGCATTTCCTTCCAAGCCGGAAATCTGCGGGAGTGTGAGCGGTTCTAAATAAGGACTGCAGCGTGGGTCTTCATAAATCGCACGAATGACAGGTGCGTCATCTTCTGTGCTCTCCCTTAGCAGCACTCTCTTACTCTCCCCGATCGTGCCGGGCTCGCCCAGATGGTGCTGCCACATCAAAAGCTTCTCCCGCTCAGAAAGCAGGTCCGCGTGGATACAGACATTGTCAAAGCCCTCGAAGCCGCGCCGTGTCTGCGCGGTGATCCGTTCGGCCAGCTCCCGCTCTGTCCCCACAAAGCTCTGCAGCCCTGTCAGTTCCACCAGCACACAGAAGCCTCTTTCCTTCCAGGGCCTGAGTGCTTCCGGAGACGGACCAACGATGATGCAGGGCGTCTGCGGAGGATATTGGACTGTGCAGTTTTGCACGGGTATCAATGCGATTTCCATGGCTTTTCTCCGGCTTTAGGCAGGTCTTTACTTTAAATGCCATTTAGGCTATAATATCTCCCGATATAACGACTTGCGGCCTGTCAGAAAAGTCAGAGCCGTCACGTTTACACAATCGTAAATCTCAACACTTACGCAAAAGGAGGACCAGTTATGGCACAAAACCCGATTGTTACCATCACAATGGCAAACGGCGATGTCATGAAGGCGGAGCTCTATCCCGAGATCGCCCCGACCACAGTCAACAATTTCATTTCCCTGATTCAGAAAGGCTTCTATGACGGCCTGATCTTTCACCGCGTCATCAAGGGCTTCATGATCCAGGGCGGCGACCCGCAGGGCACCGGCATGGGCGGCCCCGGCTACTCCATCCGCGGCGAATTCGCCCAGAACGGCTATCCGAACAGCTTAAAGCACACCAAGGGCGTCCTTTCCATGGCGCGCTCCATGGCGCCCAACTCCGCCGGCAGCCAGTTTTTCATCATGCACGCGCCCGCGCCGCACTTAGACGGCGCTTACGCCGCCTTCGGCCAGGTCATCGAGGGACTCGACGTCGTGGACAAAATCGCATCCGTGCAGACCAACCGCAGCGACAGACCTCTTGAAGATCAGCGCATGGCCACCGTCACAGTGGAGACCTTCGGCGTGGAATATCCCGAACCCGACAAGATTCTTGCAGGGAGAAGATAAAGCCCCAACGCCAAACTACATTATAGGTTTCATGCAAAAACATGTCAAGAAAAAAGGGGCTGTTTTCACAGCCTCTTTTTCGTTGCTTTTTCGGTGACAGTCACATATTGATCCGGTCTGTCTATTTGTGTTTCCGCCATGCAATCGATTATTCCCTCCGCATGACAACCCTGCACTTTTTCTTATAACAGGCAATTCCATATTTCAGGATAGTCTGCATATCGTCTCTTCTCAACTCCGCGGCATAATCATGATCCTCAATCTGCTCCAGCGCCTCCGCACAGGCTTCGCCAAATTTCTCATGCTCCGCGTACTTTACCTCTATGATGATCCCAATAGATTCATTCTCGATTTCTATGGATATATCATAATAACCCTCTCCCGATTCTCTGTTGGAATCCACAGACCAATCGTCCTTGAAAAATAAGATTCCTAATAATATACCATGATAAAAGCTTTCTTTAAATTCCTTCCTTACCGCTGTATCCCGTATGCTGACTGTTTTGTCCATAAACCCGGTAAGCAGCCGCTCCACCTCCGGAACGTCCCCATTTTTCAACGCCCTGCAAAGTGTCTCCACCGCTTCTCCATCTTTCGCCACTTCTGTTTCAAACAGCCTCAATATGAATTCACTGTAGATTGAACGCACTTCCTCATTGGGAATCGTCAGCCTGACCAGGTTCCCGACCGAAGCTCCGCTTTGCGTCAGATAGCCGGTGGCAAACAACAGACTCCACATATTGTCTATGGATGCGTACAGTCTGTCATAGGTGAGCTGCTCCTCTATTTTTTTCTGAACGGTTTCCCCACAGATCAGCCGTTCAAGCTGCGCCTTCGTCACCCCGTCTCCCAAACGACCGATAAATCTTCGCAGCTCCTCATTACCACTGGAATTCGCCCAGAAGCTTTTGGGCGTTTTATCTGAGCTGGTCAGCAGCTGATCGCACCAGTTAATCACATCCCAGGGATTATAGACATTCGCACTGGCAATCCGGTATCCGTCGTACCATTTTTTTGTAATTTCATAGTATTCTGTCAGATCGCATTCGTCCAGCATTTTTCTGACTTCCTGATCCGTAAAGCCAAAATATTCATCGCATCTTGCGTCAAGGGGCGTATACATTTTCAGATTATTCAGACCCGTAAAAATACTTTCCTTTGCGACACGAAGGCAGCCGGTCAGTACGGCAAAATGAAGATTTTCATTGCCCTTCAGCGCGGCATCAAGCATCGAACGAATGATATCAACCATCTGTCTGTAATATCCGTGCTCATTTGCCTTCGCAAGGGGCACATCATACTCATCAATCAGAATGATTACTTTCTGGTCATAATGCTTGCGCAGGAGCATGGACAATGTGTTCAGACTGGATGTCACCACAGCCTCCGGAAAAGAGAATATCCCCTGATTGATCCCGTCAAACCTGATCAGCTGACGGTATAACTCCTTCTCTTCCTCATTCAGCCGGGGACTTTCCAGCAGAAAGTGAAAGCGCAGGGCTTCTTTTCCGATAATTGTGCCCAATTCTGACATGGCCCGCTCATAGCTGTTTGCGTGTGCTGTCTTTAAGCTGATGGAAATCACCGGATACTGCCCCAGGTATTCTTCGCACAGTTTCGTCTCCCTGGAAACCGCCAGACCATCGAACAATTTCCGATCCGTGCCGATCTCAAAGAAACATTTGAGCATACTCATATTGAGGCTCTTGCCAAAACGGCGCGGGCGGGTAAAAAGATTTACTTTCCCCCAGTTGTCCAACAGATCCTTTATCATTTCCGTTTTATCCACATAGTAAAAATCCTGTGTCACGATTTCCCTGAAATCATCTATGCCAATGGGCATTTTCTTTCTTCCCACGCCTTTCACCTCTGCTTTCCTGCATACCTGGCGGCAGATACGGATATTGCTCCGAACAGCGTCTGTCGGATACTGCGGCAAATCACTCCTGTTCCCTTGATCTTCTTAATTTTTTCAATGTTAACATGGGAAACTCAGGAAGTAAAGAAATAATATAAGAAAAAATCTGATATTTTCTTATGTTTCCTTCAAAAGTCAAGAAGCAACATAAGAATGTCGCTTTTTCTGTAAATCCTGTAACTGTATTATTTACCTTCCCTCTCCGCATCAAATTCCCGCCGGATCACCGCGAAGTAGAAGATCAGCATGGCCAGCGCCGTCGCCGCCCAGCCGATTGGATAGCCCATGTAAATAAAGTTGATATTGTGATCGATATGCAATGTAACTGCAAGCCAGAGCTGGCGCACGCCCACCATGCCGCCCACTGCCATGATCATCGTCGCGGTCGAATATCCGTATCCACGGATAATACCGCCGAAGAGCATCTGGAAGCCCATAATCAGATAAACCGGCATAATGGTGTGCAGCATACCCGCGCCGTACATGATAACGTCCGGGTCCGTACTGAAAATCCCCAGCAGCTGCTCCGCGAAGAAATAAACAAAGGTACCGACAGCTGCCACAATCATCACCACGGCCGCCAGAGAAATTTTCACGCCCTTGCGCGCCCATTCCGGTTTCCCCGCTCCGATATTCTGACCAATATAGGTCGTCATCGCCAGACCGATGGCATTGCAGGGCATTCCCGCAAACTGGTCGATCTTCATGGCCGAACCGATGCCGGCGATGGCCGCGGAGCTGAAGGTATTGATATAATACTGCAGGTACATATTGGACAGAGAAGTAATGCTGGACTGCACGCCCGCTGGCAGTCCAAGGCGGACGATCTGCCCCAGAAGCGAAGTGTTAATCCTCGTTTTCCGGAAGGAAAAACGATAACTCTCCTCCATGCGCATCATCTTCCTGAAAGAGAGCACCACCGACGTAAACTGCGCGATCACGGTCGCGACTGCCACACCTGCGACGCCCATCTGCAGCACCACGACAAAGAGAATATCAAGCACGATATTCATGCAGCTGGATGTCAGCAGATACAGAAACGGTCCACGGCTGTCGCCCACGGAGCGCAGCACCGAAGAGCTGACATTATAAAGAGACATAAAGAGCGCGCCCGCCATGTAAATCCGCAGATAAACCAGCGCCTCACTGTACACTTCATCCGGACAGGCCACTATATGTAACAGTGCCGGTGCAAGAATAACTCCCAGCAAAGCTACTACAGCTCCCAGCAATATTGAAAAAGTCATGGCCGTATGAATGGATTCGCTCAAGTCCCGATACCGTTTCGCCCCGAAATTTCTGGCAAAGAGCACTGAAGCGCCCGTTGCCATGCCCAGGAAAAATCCCACAAAAAAGTTCGTGATCGTGGCGCTGGCCGTCACAGCCGCCAGGGCATTGGTGCCCACCGCCCGTCCGACCACAATAGAATCCACGCTGTTATACAGTGTCTGCAGCAACTGCCCGACCAGAATCGGCGCGGCAAAACGCACCATGCCCGACAGGATGGGACCCTCTGTCAGGTTTACGGCAGTGTTTTTTGTTGTTGTGTTTTTGCTTCTGCCATATGTATTTTAATGTTCCCTTTCTTTTTACACAGGTAGATATTGTAACACCTTTTTCCGGCAAATTTCAAGCACCGGACATAAAGCCTTGAAAGGAACCAATTCATGTCATACTTTCCACAAAAACAAGTCCTGGCGCGCTGTTAATGACATCCAGCATATCCACCCTGTCTTTTCTGTTATGCTTTCTGATTACCAGAGACACTCCGACATTTCGCTTCATCCCGCTCTTGGGTTTCTGTACTTCGACCGAAGAAATAGTAAGTCCATTGGAACGCAGAGAAGTAATCAGGTCATGAACATGATCCATATTATCCATTTCCAGATATGTAATCAGAACGCTGGAACGGGAATAAAACAGTTTATCTACTCTTTTAAAAGCCACCATGGTTGCGAAAACCGCAAGCGTCCCAATCACAGCTGCTTCATAGTATCCTATTCCCACAGCCAGTCCTATACAGGCTGCTGCCCAAAGCCCCGCGGCAGTTGTCAGTCCTCTGACTCTGTGACCCACATCCGTACTAATGATGGTGCCGGCTCCCAGAAAGCCAATACCGCTGATCACCTGCGCTCCCAGACGCGCAGTATCAGATCCCGCAGAAACATACTCTGTAATATACTGGCCTGTCAGCATGGCGATACATGCCCCCACGCAAACCACCACATGCGTGCGAAAACCTGCCGCCTGTCTGTTAATCCCCCTCTCCAGCCCGATGGCTCCTCCGCAGATTATGCACAAAACAGACTTGGCAAAAACAGCCAATATTCCTGTTCCTCTTAATTCTTCCAAAATCATTTCATTCATTTCTGAGCCTTTATTTTTCCTGCAAGCTTGTGAATCCCATTTCGCGGGAGTATAATAATTAGAACCTGTTTCGATTGAATTGCCAGTTCGGAAAAATAACGCCATGAAAAATCTGTTTCGACAGAGCTTTATGAGAAAGCTCTTCTTTTCTTATGATCATCCTTGCCTTTTCCCTCTGCATCGGTCTCTTTCTGTTTGTCTATTCCATGCGGAGGCTCGAAGAGGATACCCTGCATTTTTCTCAGATTACGCTGGAGCAGGTCTCGGAATCCATCACACGAATGGAAGCTGATATCACTTCTTTAACGCATTCTGTTTCCATCCGCTCGGAATACCAGTCCCTCATCTACGCGGATTCAGAACTGACTGCTTATAAGCGACAGAATATTGCCAGTCTTCAGAAAGAACTGGTGCAGCTGGTCAGTTCCTCCAACTATATTTCTGCCATTTACATCTGGTTTGAAACGCCACAACTGGCAACAACCTCCTCCGGTATGTTAAAAGGGACCGAGAGCATAGAGCGCAACTTGAATGAACAGTTTGGCATCACTCTGGAACAGGCCAGGAGCCAGGTTATTGAAACAGGAAGTCATGCAATCTATCTGTCCGGCTCCGACCTTTATGCCAAAAACGCCTATATCCTTGCGGCTGACGGTTACAATGTCGGGCAGGCGGATGTCATTTTCATAATAAAACTGAATCTTTCTTCTGTAAAAGGGCTGTTAAATTCCGGCAGCGACACTGACAGCGTCTTCTGGGCGGTCTCCCGGCAAAACAGCCTTTTGCTTGTGCCGGACAGCGCCAGAGAAGCAGCGCTTGCGCTGAGCACTTATACTCCCAATGATGCCAGTATCACCCGCGCATATTTAGACGGAAACAGCTATGCCCTGCTGTCCAACGAGGAAAATGACAGCTTTATTCTGATATCCGCCGTTGATTACCGCAGTTATCGCCAGACAATCTCATTATACAGACTGATCTTCCTTCTGTTCCTGGTGACCACGCTGATCCTGGGCGGTATCCTCTCATTCTTCCTGTCCCACAACAATTATCAGCCCGTTCAGGATATCCGGAATAAACTTTCAGAATACGCGCCGGAATCTGAAAGCGGTAATGATTTTGCCATACTGGAAATGGGTATTCAGTCACTGCTTCAAAAAACCAGAGACTATGATCAGATTTCTTCTCAGGCGCGATTACAGGCACTGGATAACTTTCTCAGTTCTCTGCTGCTTGGCAGTTTTCACGGAGATTTTCAGGAAAGCTGCGCTTCCTTCGGCCTGGAATTTTCTTCTGAAAATTTTCTGGTCATCGGGATCGCCATTCAAAGCTATGACAACCTGTTTTTGAATCCCGCTTCCCCACAGGATCGGGATCTCGCGCTTTACTCCGTTTATTCTGTCATCGCAGAGAAACTCGGCGGAACATATACTGTCGCTGTCTGCCATTATGAAAGACGGATATGGGCGATCGTCTCTTTTCCCTCTTCTTCCGATTCTGCTGCCCTGTTTACAATATGTGATGAAACCGAACGCTTTTTGCGTGAGGAATTAGGTATTCCAACCTGGATATATCTCAGCAACATCTCTTCCTATCCCGGCGCCTTTGGTATATCCAAGGCCTATCAGGAGGCCCTCTGGGGTCTGGAACAAATGGAAGCATACAATATGGAGACACCTGTACTGAACGAAAAAGGAGTTCTCTTGCAGATCGATCAGACCTTCCATACTGCCGTGAACGATCAGATGCAAAAACAGCAGGAGATGCTCCAGGCCGCCATCAGAGGGGATTACAAAGAAGCCGACCGGCTTTATCTGGAAGTCCGCCAGCAGTATACCCAATACTCTTTTTCGCTGGTGCGGGCGCAAACCATGATACTGATCGACTATATGGTATCCTTCCTGCCCTCCGTCACCCTTGCCGAAAATTCACAGATTATTCAAAGCTACCGAAACCATATCTATCACGAAACCAGGGACCAGCAGCTGATCGAATTCATGCACAGTTTCATGATTTGTTTCCATGATATTTATCAGACTGTCCCACAGCAGGTTCCAGACAGGATGGAGGTGCTGGCGCTGTCTGCCGTTCAATATATCAATGCCCATTATACCGACCCCGGTATCGGAGTCACACAGGTAGCGGAACAGCTTTTCGTCAGCACATCCTATCTCTCAAAAGCGTTTCAGAAAGCTTACGATACCAGCATACCGGACTATATTCACCAGCGCCGCCTGAACACAGCATGTATTTTACTGAAAGAAAGTGGTATTACCATAGAAGCGGTTGCATCCCAGGTGGGCTATACCAACTCTCTGGCACTCATCCGGTCGTTCAAGCGCTACAAAAACTGTACACCGACAGAATATCGCTCCACTTATATGAGGTCAGGACAGCCTCCAGCTGAATCTTCATCCCTTCACTGAGCCGATCATCACACCGGTCACGAAGTATTTCTGAACAAACGGATAAATCACCATCATCGGTATTGTTGAGATCATAATCGTCGCATACTTAATCAGCGGCCGGTAAATAAGTACATCGTCCCCGCTGTCAGCCGCTATCGCGCTGTTGTCAGAGACCAGAAGAACGATTTCCCGCAGTCTCAGCTGCAGAGGATACAGATCTCTGTCGGTCAGATAAATAGAAGCGTTAAACCATGCGTTCCAGTGCTGTACGGCATAAAATAATACAATTACCGCAATAATGGCCTTACTCACCGGCAGGATGATCTGCAGCAGTATCCGCATGTGTCCTGCGCCGTCAATCTTGGCCGCATCTGTCAGCTCTTCCGGTATCGCCGCGAACGATGTACGCATGATAATGATATTATAAGCGGAAACCGCCCCCGGTATAATCAGCGCCCATCGTGTGTTCAGCATCCCCAGATTTCTGACCAGAATATAAGTAGGAATCAGCCCTCCGCTGAAGATCATGGTGAATGTGACCATCAGGATAAAGATGCCTTTAAAATACAGATCCTTCTGTATCATCACATAAGCGGAAAGCGTCGTCAGTACCAGGCCAAACAACGTAGCCAGCGTTACATAAATAATAGTATTAAGATAAGAAGTCCAGATTGAACTGTCCTGCATGACCAGCCGATACCCGCCCAGCGTCGCCTCACCGAGAGGTTTTAAAATCAGGCCACTGTAAGCGGCCACCTGCAGCGGATCGCTGATAGAGCCCATCGCCACATGCCAGATCGGAAGCAGAAAGATCACGCACAATAAGATCAGGAAGGCTGTATTAAATATTTTAAAAATGAGAGATCCTTTTCCTTTAAGCATCTTCAGCACCTCCTTTACCACAGACTGGTCTCACTGACCCGTTTGCTGACTTCATTGGCTATCACCAGAATAATGATATTAATCACCGAGTTAAATAAATTAATTGCGGTCGAGTATGAATAATCCGCGTCTATCAAACCGACCCTGTACACGTAGGTGGAAATCACATCCGCCGTATCATATGTAGCCGGGCTGTACATCAGGAGTATTTTCTCATAGCCCACGTTCATCGTCTGTCCCAGACGCAGGATCAGCATAATGACAATTGTGGGAATCAATCCCGGAAGCGTCACATGCCATGTCTGTTTCCATCTGCCGGCGCCGTCGATCTTCGCTGCTTCATATAGCTGCGGATCAATCGTTGTCAGCGCAGAAATAAAAATGATAGAATTATAGCCCAGGTGCTGCCATATATTGGAACCGATATACAGGGTACGGAACCACTGCGGGGAGGAGATCAGCGCTCCTCCGCTCCATCCGAACATGGTGGCCAGCTGTGTCAGCGCCCCATTGGACTTGCAGAAGTCACTCAGAATAGATACCACCACTACCACTGAAATAAAATAGGGAAGATAGGATACTGTCTGCGTAAACTTTTTAAACTTCTGATTTTGTACCTCATTGAGCAGTAAGGCAAAAATAATAGGAAGCGGGAAAGAGAACAGAATGCCGTACAGACTGATCAGCAACGTGTTGCGCATCAGTCTCCAGAAATAAACAGACGAAAAGAAACGCTGAAACTGATAAAATCCCACCCATGTACTTCCAAAAATGCCTTTTTTAATACTATAATCCTCAAACGCCATTACAATCCCACCCATGGGGATATAATGAAAGATAATAAAATACGCCACAACCGGAAGTGCCATCAGATAAACAACCCAGTTTTTTCTGAGATCCCGCCTGATTCTGCCCTTTCTTCCTTTAGGGGGAGCAGTGATTGCTTTCTGTTTTCTCATATTTCTCCTCCGTAGATAAAACGCTCAGGTTCCGGGGCGGCATTTCGCCGCCCTGACCCGAAAAAAATCTAAAACTTACTGCCTTGTATCACAGATCAGTCGTCAACGCGCATTATACCTGTCAAGCGCTGCCTGCTGAAGCTCTATACACTCTTCAATACCCATTTCAATCAAAGTTTCCCGATAGGAATCATAGTCATCCAGAGACATCTGGCCCATGATGAATTTTACATTGCACTCCTGCACATAGGTCTCAATATCTGCATAAAGAGTCGCATAACGGGTTCCCTCTTCTGCTGTCATCGTAAGTCGCTGCGGCAAAGCGTTTGTCGCTTCATAAGTCCGCCAGACCTCGTCCGCGTTCTGAGAAGCTTCCCCAAGGTATTCACATTCCGCCGCTTCCAGACGTACCGGTGGATTATGGACATAGTATTTTACCTTTGCGACAGAGGAGTCAAGGCCGTCCGGGTTATTATAGCGAAACTCATAGCTTTTAATGCGGTGTCCGTCCTCTTCATCCGCATACCAGACAATTCCCTCTTCCGATTCCAATCCATAGTTGGCGTTCTGGCAGACATCGTCTCCATAAAAGCCATCCAGCCAGCGAATTGCAACTTCCAGATTCTCACTGTCCGCGGCAACCAGATGGGTAATTCCATACATACTTTCGCTGCCAACATTGGTCCATCTCCAGGCCGGATCCACGCTGTCCGCAGATTTCTTCGGCTGCGGAGCGCCAATCAGATAAAAGTCTTCGTTCGTCGCGCCTCTGGACAGATAAATGGATCCCAGGTGCGTATCAAAATCAATCAGCGAACCCACCTGATCATTTAAAAGCACATCATAGTCGCCGCCAACACCGGTTGAGGAGCGAGTGGAGAAATCCTTATCCAGAAGTCCTTCCTCCCACCAGTTATGCAACAACTCCAGATATTCCTTATAGGAATCGTCCAATGGTCCATACTGCACGACTTCATCCCTACGATAAAAATAAGGCGCAGTATCATATCCGGCCATGAATTCCCCGTTATCAATGCCGTATTTACTTGTGTAGAACGGGATTTCAATTCCCAGTTCATCCCGGAACGCAATCAGCATCTCTTCCCATTCATCATAGGTGGTGGGAACATCCATGCCCAACGCGTCCAGATAATCCTCCCGGATCGACATTCCACAGTTCGCGTAGGAAGTATCGCTGTCCGTAGCCCATACGCCCCACAGGCCATACAATTTACCAGTATCTGAATAAGCTGCTCTGGCAAATGTTTCATCGCTGTTCAGCCAGCTCACATAGTTAGGAGCATAATCCAGATACTGTGCAATATCCGCAAAGTAGCCATCATCAATCGCCGCATCCTGTCCGTTTCGATAACCATAATTCCCTACAGTCTGAATCACGATGTCAGGCATATCATTGGACGCAAACAGAAGATTGAAGGAATCCGCCTCCGACCCTGACGCCGGAATAATAAAGTCAATATGCACATTGGTTAATTCCTCATACCACTGCCAGAATTCTCCGTCATTCAGATCCGGGAAAGAACCAATGTTGCTGGCATATGGATACCACACTCTCAAGGTGACTTTTTCATCCACCAGCGGAAAAGTCTGCTGTTGGACCTCCCCTTTATAAACATCCGATGGCGGAAGCGCCGCCAATCCTGTCAGTGTGCTTTCTTCGCCTGCAGATTCCGAGGTTGCTTCCGTTGTTGCTTCGCTCTCCGAGGCGTTGCTGCTCGAACTGCTCTCAGAACTGCTGCCGCATCCTGTCAGCATCGCCAGGCTGACAGCTCCCAGTCCCATTCCGGAGACTTTCAGAAAGTCCTTACGCGTAAGTTTTTTCATTCCATTTCCTCCTTATTAGAAATTGTGTTGCGGGATTGTCATTCTGTACAATTTTCCCCGCCTGATACGGACATTTTAGGAAATTTTGCTCAATTTTATCAAGTATCAAAATCCTGTTTTTCGTTATCAATTTGCGAAAACAGGAGCTTTTTGCCGGTTAAAAACTGATATTACCATGAGTAGGGCTAAAGACATAAAAAGAAAGCACGTCCGGGATCCGCCAGAACCCCAGCCGCGCTTTCTTTCATAAGAGAGAAGTATTATAATGACAACCAATTTTAAATGAGGCTCGCTCAGCGTACGTAGTAGCTGAAGCTGTCCCCTGACTGAATGAAATGCACCGGGACTTCCTCGGTCAGTACGGTTGGCAGCCACTCCGCCATGTACTTCATGCCGGCTTCCTCGGTATTGAAGTGTCCCATCTCCAGGATGGTTTTAACCTTGCCGCACTGCACGGCGTCTCTGACATAGGCGGAAGCCGTCCAGTCTACGATCTCCAGCGGGATCAGGACATCACAATCTGCTGCCTTGCGGATAATCTGCGCGTCAAAACGACCCATGACATGCTCACAGACATATATTCTGGAAACCTTCCCTGTCGTACTGCCTACAATGCGCAGGCCGCCCAGTCCAAGTTTGCGCGTTAACTCCTCGCAGAGAGCTTCCACCGTTGTCTCCGGAATTTCATAAAGGAGCGGCTTCTTTTTATCGCCGACTACATATGGTTCCCACTCCAGCATCTTCATCAGGCCGTAGAAAATATAGTCGATATTTTCACTGACTGACACTGTACCCGGCTTACCGCCGCCGCCATGCATATAATCATGATAACGCCAGAGCACGATGCCGTTTTCTTCTAACAGCCCGCGCTTTTTGGCCAGGATTTCATCGCCGCCGAATTCCTGATCCGGGTCAAATTCATCACCCCAAAACGCTGACTCGTGGCCAATGATAAAATTGCATCCCTGCGCGGCCGCCTGTTTGATAACGTCCACTGTGGCACAGCAGGTAAGCGCGATCCCCGTACACTCCTGCTCGGGATCTCCGAATTTGACCGTGTCTCTTATATTCTCCCGCACCGTTACATGACGGAGGTTTTTGATTTCCTCGATAACCTGCGATATTTTCATTTACTTCCCCTCTCCGAGCACCTGGCTCTTATAGACCCTGTCCGGGCTGTAGCGAAGCCCCGTCCCCTGGAAAATGTATTTCAGGCGGGATTCATGCTTCACGCCGTTTCTCTCAAATACTCTGGTCTCATTGTAATTGTCCGGATCCTTTAAGACCGCCTCCAGCGCGTCCAGCTGATATTTCACGACGGTCTTCGTCTGGTCCAGCGCGCCATGGCTGGGGAAGACGCCGTCATACTCATCCTTCCGTGCCCAGATAGCCCGATAGCACTCTGCCTGCGCTTCCACCGTGCAGTTTTCCGGATGTTCGTCGCCCGGCGCCGCCATACCAAGGCCCGTCGTATCCCCCGTAAAGAGAATGCGATTGTGGCGGTCCAGATAGCCGGACTGACCGCTCGTATGTCCCACCAGTGGAATCAGCTCCACCTCGTAGCCGTCTCCCAGGTCAAAGATATGATTGGCAGGAACGCCGATTACCCTGTATTCATGCCAGGGAATGATGTCTTCCTTTGTAAAGCCGCCCGCGTAAATTCCCTCGCCGTTTTCATCGAAGAGATAATCCCAGATGTGCGGGTTGTTCGTCCGCTGAATATTGAAGACCTCCGCCTCGTAGCAGTATGTCTCCTCAAACTGCGCGTTGCCATAGCAGTGATCGAAGTGATTGTGCGTATTGACCACAATCAGCGGCTTGTCTCCCACCAGCTTACGGCAGAGGCCCTTTAAATCGCCGACGCCGAAAGAGGTATCGATCAGCAGTGCCTTTTGGGGACCGTCGATCAGAAACATCCATACGTCTCCGGCTCCGTCAAAGGATTCATTAAAGATCGCGTAGAGGTTATCCCGCATCCGGTATACCTCACAGAATGGGTTGATTTCCGGATATACACTCTTGATCGTGCTGAATTCCCGCAGGATTTTCATGTAGGACCAGCGGCAGGGATGCTCTTCCTCCCAGATTTTCTTGTAGCTCTTTAAGTCTGATTTAATGTACCTGTTTGGGGTTGTTGCTTTTAAATTTCCCGGCATATTAATGTCCTCCTTGTCTGTGCTTGTTTATAAACTGTGACCGGTAAAATCACGTTGTTCGTTCATTCGCAGGGGACATACAGATCACTTCCGATTTCCCTCAGGTGATTCTGATACGAATGTGTCCCGTAAATGGCGTCGCGGTAATTGATCAGTTCAATCTTATTCTCCTTAATCCAGTCATGGAGCTCGCTGCTGCACAACGCTTCCAGATCCTGAATACGCGCGATATGCAGAGAGGATTCCGCGAGAATGTATTCATCCAGATAACCTGGATGCCACGCCGTGATCGCCACCTTATGCTTTGCCATTTCCGGGTACACTTTTTTCAGATACTGGAGCGGATCATAAGACAGGCGCACACGATAATCGTTATCATAGCAGGCGTCATAACAGCTGTCCTTGATCTGGTCAGTTTTTAAAATATCCAGGCCGGCATATTTTGGATCAATATTATCCGGATTCGCTTCATTGCAGAACCCATATGGAATCCCAAACTCATCGCAGGCCTTCAGCCGGGCTGTTTCAAACACAGACAGCTTCCCCTCTCTTGAGAAGGCACCGGTATAATCCGGCACGCGGCCCAAAAGGAGGCATGTCCGCTCCAGCTGCGCGCGGCTCTCGGCCAGCACCTCTTCATAGACGCATTCTTCCTGCTTTTTGCGGTCCTTGCGCCACTTAAATCTGCCCTCCTCATTGACCATGGACGGCACCTGTTCTGGCGGCAGAACCGGACGGCCCCAGAAATGCGCGTGCCATCCCACGCTGATCCACGGTCTCTCTTTTAAGAAAACCACAGCCTCCTCAAACCCCGGACAGTCCAGCATCAGATCCGCGCTGGTCACCAGCCCTTCGTCGATCGCCTTGAAAACGCCGATATTATTGACCGGCGTATATCCTACATCATCCGCACGAAGTATCAGTTTCATTTTCCCTTCACCCCTATTTTCTTTGTCTTTCCATCGTCACCGGACAGATCCGCTAATAGCCGCAGTGTCTGTCGGAGCTTCTCTGTATCGCCCTCAAAGATTCTCTCCGGCAAAATCACTGTGGTATCGTCCGTCAGCGCTACTAACACCAGGTTCCCGAAGATCGCGTAATTGCGCACTTCCTTTGGCCGACCATTAACCCGCATGCCGCTCTGGTTTAAGGACACCGTGATTTGTCTCAGCTGGTCATCCTTTATTTTTTCTTTTTCCTTCGCGGCGCCTTCACGAATTCTCACAGTCACGCGCCAGTTGACAATCACGATCCACACAAGGCTGAGCACCACGGCTCCCGCGATAAATGCTCCAATCGGCTTCGGGCGGATGCCCACCAGCAAAATCGCCATTACCACAGGCAGGACCATCCAGACCCTGTGCTGGAGTTTACGCATCTCCGGGCTGTGCATGATCCTGAATTTGTAAAAGTCCTCGTACTCACTCTTCTGTAATTCGTATTGAAATTCCATCTTTGTTCCTTACATAATAAATGATAACACCATGGCGGTTTTCTTTTTGTAAAATGTATCCGTTCTTTGTAAAGTGCCCGTAAAAAAGGCCGGCAGGATTCTTTTTATCGAACCCTGTCGGCCATAGACCAGAATCTTAACAAATGCCAACCCTTTGAAGACCCGGTTCGAACACATTTATGAGACGTATTCTATGTCTGAATTTTATGCCAAAATCGTGGTAAAATAACCGATAATGGCAACTACCAGCATGCCAAGCATGATCTTATTGGCGGAAAGGTGCTTTGCCTTGATGAGCCAGAACACAATCACGGAACCGATCAGCGGGATCAGGCCGCCGTAAATCGCGTCAAACACATCCGCCTGCAGATCAACCATTACACCGTTTACGTTCAGGACCAGAGCGGTTTCCAGATAGCAGTTGTTTGCCAGAACAGCGCCGACCACGATGATACCCATGGTTTCAATTGCAGGAAGCACACGCTCTTTTAAGTCGCCGCTCAAAAGTGCATTCGCACCGTCCACGCCCATCTTGACGCCGGCCGCGAAAAGATAATAGGAACATGCCCAGTTTACAGCCACATATACCACAACCGCGAAGATCGGGCCGACAATGCTGCCGCCTTCGGAAAGGCCGATGGAAATGGAGAGTAAAATCGGAACAAACAGAGTCTGCCATACGGTGTCGCCAAGACCTGCTAAAGGACCAGCCAGAGCGGTCTTGATGGACTGGATCATCTCGTCCGGCACCTCGCCGGTGCGGGCGCGCTCAATCTCCATGCCGAGGGCAATGCCCCACACTACTGCGCCGAAGGTCTGCTGCGTATTGAAGAATACCATGTGATGCTGTGCCAGCTCCTGCTGTTTGGCGGGATCATCCGGATACAGATCCTTGCTGGCGTCGATCATCATCAGTGTCATGGAACAACCCATCATTCGCTCCATTGTGAAGCAGACGGCGATTTCATACATCAGATGCCAGTAAATGCGTCTGATAAAGCTTTTATCATTTTTTAAAGAGGCAAGTCTTTCATTGTTATCCATCAGAATTCCTCCTCTTCTGCGATTTCTTCACTCTTGTGCGAAGACATGAGATACATCAGATACGCGATCGCAAGTGAGATAATGGTGACAGTGATAATGTCCAGGCCGGCCGCCTTGACCAGGGCGAAACCGAAGACAAACAGGATCCACTGCAGGTTGTTTTTCAGCATAACGCTCAACAGCATCATGAAGCCCAGCAGAGGAAGCATCTTTGTGAAGACGCCCATGCAGCCGGTTACCCATGCGGGCAGAACGGATACCAGAGCAACTACCACATCCTGGCCCAGTAATGCGAAGAGCATTACGATCACGAAGTTCTCCACGAAGACCAGGATGTTGCTGGTCCAGGGGATCCAGTAACCGGCCTTCAGATTGCCGTTATTGACCGCGGTGTCACTCGCATGCAGGATGAACTGTTTTAATACGTTATTGGTGGAACCAAGCACGGTCTCTACTGCGGAACCCGCCAGGCAGATGGTCACGCACAGGGCGGCCGCCTCTTCCGCGTCCAGACCAGACACGATACACAGCGGAACCGCGAACCAGGATGTCAGACCGATGGACGGCAGGGAAGAAACTCCGCCGATGACGACCGCGCCCAGATACAGAGACTGCAGCGTGATGCCAATAATAATACCAGTCTGTACATCCCCTACAACAAAGCCCGCGATCGTCGCGATGATCAGCGGCCTGCCCAGGATGGCCATTCCTAAATAACCGATCGGAAAGAGCTCTGTACCGATCAGACCGGCGAATACGCCAAGAATAGCGGCCTGTAATACAGTGATACTCATAATTTTATTTCTCCTTCTCTTTAATATTTACTTTTAATACTGTCCCATTCGGTGGTTGGCTGCGAAGGGATCAGATTGAAATAGATATGAACACCGGCATCCGCCATCCGTTTGACAGACGCGATCTGTTCCTGACTTAAGTAGCAGGCAGAAGCGATCTGCACTCTGCCGTCCGCCGGAGGCGCATTGGCGATATTGTACTCCTTCGGCATATTCGGTACCTTCTCGAGCACCTGCTCGTAAAGCTCCGGGAAGCGCATCAGCACCAGAGTCGGAACATCATCAGCGAGGGATCTCTCCAGCATCGGCACCGCTTCCTCCATTGTCGCGACATGAACCCTGACTCCCTTGGGCGCCGCCGCCAGAAAAACTTTCTTCATCATAGGCGTCGTCGCGGTGTACTCATCAATTGCGACAACTCTCTTGATCCCGTTTTTCGGGATGATGGTGGTGACACACTGCCCGTGAATGAGTCTGTCGTCGCAGCGGACTAATGTAATCATACAGTTTCCTCCTTTTTGGTAGATTTGGAACTTTCCATGCTTTCTCCAATGTTTATTTACTTGTTGGAGTAATTACTTCAAATATTAGACCATTTATGAAAAAATGTCAATCGAATCTTTACACTTTTTTTACTTTTTCCGTGCTTTTCTCCATTTTTCCCAAATTTCACGTCGCAATTTTGTGAAATAATTCCAGTCGTTTTTTTCTCCATCCGTATGATATAATTCTCCAAAGAGATTTGAAATTTTGGAGAAAAGGAGGCCTGATCTATGACACTGACACCGGATGCAAAGCTCAACTCTCTCTACCCCACTTTCACCAAATCCGAAAAAAAATCGCGGACTACCTGTCCGGACACGCAGATGCGCGCTATTTATCCACTGTCACGCTGGATGCTCTGGCATCAGACATCGGAGTCGGCCAGGCCTCGATCATCCGCTTTGTCCGTAAATGTGGTTATGAATCCTACCGTGATTTCATGGCGAGTCTGGGAGACGCCTTATACAACAAAGAACTCAGCAAACGTTTTCTGACCTTTCAGAATGACAACACGCTCTACCAGTCTGTTTCTTCCCACCTGGCCTCCTGCGCAGGCAACCTTTCTGACGAGGATCTGGCTTTGGCCGCGTCCTTTCTGGAGAATTGCTCTGTCGTCCTCTGCTACGGGGAGGGATATTCCGACTGCATGGCGCAGCTGGCCTATCATCGTCTGTCGCACAATAATATCTTTGCCGTTCACTCCGATAAGAACCAGATGTACGGTGTAAACCCGCAGATGATGGAGAGCAGAAAGCAGACACCGCTCCTTCTGCTGTTTTCCGTCAGCGGAGAGACCGAATCTGTCGTTCATTTTGCACGGCAATATCGCGCACAGACCGGTGTTCATATCATTTCCTTTACCTGCCATGTGGAGTCTTCGCTGGCCAAGCTCTCCGACGTCACCTTCTACGCGCCCTCGAGCGATGAACACCACGAACAGACTAACCGCAATATTGACGGTATCATCAATATGATCTTTTTAATGGATTCATTGTTGATTCAGTATTATAAAATTAATTCCGAGAAACACGAGAAGCAGAACCTGATGGAAGCGACCGGCCAACACCAGCCGTAATCATATTTTTAACATGAAAGGAATAAACAACATGATCGCAGTAATTTTAATTTCCCACTCTGACTTCGCCGCGTCCTTAAAAAAGGCCAGCGAGATGGTCTACGGCCCGCAGGAAGCCCTGGCAGCCATCGGCCTGTACGGCGACGCCGGCTTAGAGAGCCTGGCAGCCGAGATCCGCGCGCAGTATGATGCCTTTGCTGCAGAAGGATATCAGGTCATCTGCCTGACAGACCTCCCGCACGCCACGCCCTACAACGCGGCGCTCATCGCTTTAGACGGCACCGATTCACGCATTGTATCCGGCATGAACCTGCCGATGCTGGTACAGATTTTGAGTGAGCGTGAGGATGTGGAGCCTGACGGAATCGATGAATTCCTGGAAAGCGCAGCGGAAACCGCGAAGGAGAGCATCGAGGTATGCTCCACCGTTTCCGCGGATGAAGAAGAGGAAGAAGACGACTTCTGATCCTTTTCGCTTCAGGAAATTCAGAAACAGCTTTTTTCTGTACCCTTCTTATTGTTGGAAAAAACCCGGAGCCTTTCAGAACAAGACTCCGGGTTCTTTCTGTTTCAGACCGGGCCGACACTATAAAGCCGCCGCCCTCTTTTCAATCGGGTGTTCAAAATTCCGTTCTTTGCCAGTCAGCTTCGGCTGGCCGCCTCCGGCCACACAGCCGCCGGGGCAGGCTCTGACGGCCAGATAGTCAAAGTCAGCGTGTCCATCTTTCAAATCCCGCAGCAGCTTCTGCGCGTTCGCGATACCGCTGACCGCTTTTCCTTTCAGTGTCGTTCCGTTCAGTTCAAATGTAAATTCTCTGACGGTTCCTGAAAGATCACCGGGAATTACATCCGGGATTATCTGCACTTTATCGTCGTCCTCCACTGCGTTTTCCCACTCCTTCACTTCCGTCAGCGGATCAAACGGTTCGGGTTTCAGTTTACGCCAGACATCCAGCGTCGTGTAGCGGGACAGACACGCGTGGTGCAGCATATCGTACAACTCACCGGTGGTGATGGCCGCGTCGATCACGCCCTCATACTCCGGGCGCAGGCACTCCAGCTTCTGCGCCGTGCAGGAAGAGATGCTGACCACCATAATATCCTTTGGATTCACGCCGCTCTCTTTCGCGTAAGCCTCCCTTGCCTTTTTCGCGCAGACCATCTCCGGGGACGGCGCGCAGATCAGATTCTCCTTGAATTCCGGGCAGAAATTCTCCACATAGCGGACAAAGGCCGGACAATCGCTGCTTAAAGCGGTGCGTCCCTCTGACGCCATCTCTTTTATCTGCTTCCGCTTCTCGGCCGCTGTGTCTGTCTGCGCAATGGCGTAGACCTTTTTCACACCGACTTTATGCAGGAAGGCTGTCAGTTTTCCGGAAACATTTGTACCGGTCTGCTCATGCAGCTTCTCCCCTAAGGCCACGCTCACTGCGGGAGCCACCACCGCAATCACCGGCTTTTTCCCCTGGTTGATTGTGACCCAGACAGAATGTGTATCGTCCTTTACAAAGATGCTGCCGGTCGGGCAGACGGCGGCACACTGGCCGCAGCCAATGCAGGCGGAATTGCCCAGGCCTTCCGGCGCGCCCACTTCAGAGTTGATCCCTCTGCCGAGCACCGCAACCGCGTTGACACACTGCTTTGCGCAGGCGGACACACAGCGGCGGCAGAGAATACAGCGGCTTGCGTCCCTTCCCAGATGCGGGGAGGTTTCGTCGTACTGCGGCTTTCTCGCAAAGTCCCCGTACTTTCTGGTATCGACCCGATAACGGACAAAGAGCGCGTGCAGCTCGCAGTCCTGATAATTCGGACAATATTCACAGTCCAGATGATGATTTTCGGCAATCAGCTCCAGATTGCGCCTGCGGCTGTCTTTTGCCAGCTCCGACTCGGTCTCTATTTCCATTCCTTCCCGGACAGGCGTGATGCAGGCTGCCTGGGGAATCCGGGCCCCCTTTACCTCCACCAGACACATGCGGCAGGCCGCAATCTTATTCTGATCTTTTAAATAGCACAGGGTAGGAATCTCTACACCGTTTGCCTGCGCCGCCTCCAGGATTGTGGAACCGTCCGGGGCGGTCGCTTCCATTCCATTGATTTTAAAATGCACATCAGCCATGACAATATTCCTCCCCTGATTTTACCGGCAGATCTGCAATAAAATCTGCGCGGAAATTGCGAAGCACTGACTGTAGCGGGGCCGGGCCGGCCGCACCCAACGGGCACAGCGCACAGCGGCTGGTATGGTCCGCCAGAGCAGACAGCTCATCAATGCTCTCCTCACCCAGCTTTCCGTTCAGCATATCCTTAAGCATCTGATCGAGCTTGTGCAGGCCAAGACGGCAGGGTACACATTTCCCACAGCTCTCACCCGCGTAAAACTCCACGATATTCTGGCACAGATCCACCAGATTTGTACTCTCGTCCACAAACATCAGATCGCCGGTACCCAGCGAGCAGCCCGCCGCCGCGCATTCCTCAATTGCCATCGGCACATTTAACTTATCCGGACCCACAATCGGGCCGGAACAGCCTCCGGTCTGCACCGCCTTTAACGTTGCCTGATTTTTCATACCACCTGCCATTGCAAGCAGCTCTCCAATGGTGGTGCCCAATGGCGCCTCATACACGCCCGGCCGTTCTACATGGCCGCTGACAGTAAAGAGCTTTGTGCCGGGACATTTTTCCGTCCCGTATTTACGGTAGTTCTCTCCCAGTTCCATGACAATCGGCACGCTGGCCATCGTCTCTACATTGTTGATAACCGTGGGCTTTCCCCACAGACCGGCGGAAGTCGGATAGGGAGGCTTCATTCTGGTTTCTCCGCGTCTGCCCTCGATGCTCTCTAAAAGGGCCGTCTCCTCGCCGCAGATATAAGCGCCCTGGCCGGTGCGGACCTCAGCGGTAAATTTCTTCCCGCTGCCCAAGATCTTTTCTCCCAGGAAGCCATGCGCCTCGGCGTCCGCGATCGCTTTGCGCAGAATGGTATGTACATAGGGGTACTCCGCGCGAATATAGAGGACACCATGATCAGCACCAACGGCAAGCCCCGCGATGGCCATGCCCTCCAACACCGCGTGCGGATCTTTGCACAACAGGACACGGTCCTTATTGGTGCCCGGCTCTCCTTCATCCGCGTTGCAGACGATATACTTCTGGTCCGCCGCTTCCGCCTTCACCATCTGCCACTTCTGGCCGGTGGGAAAGCCAGCGCCGCCGCGGCCTCTTAAGCCTGATGCTGTCACCAGAGGAATGATACACTCCGGATCTGCGACTGCTTTTTTCAGCATTTCGTAGCCGCCGGCGGCAGCGTAATCCAAAGAGGACACCGGATTCACCTTACCGGCTCTCTTTAACAACAGCTGTTCCATCAAACATCGCCCCCTTCCTCTAATCTTTTAAGGAATGCCGGCACCTCATCCGCCGTTACCGGGCCATATACACGATCCCCGACCAGGACGGCCGGACTCTTATCGCAGACGCCCAGGCAGTCGCACAAAAGCAGGCTGTATTTGCCGTCCGCGGTTGTGCCGCCGACCTCGATTCCCAGCTCTCTTTCAAACGCTTCCAACGTCTCCTGCGCACCGTTTACATGACAGGGCGCGCTTTTGCACATGCGGATGATGCATTCTCCATACGGCTGATGATTAAAGAAGGAGTAAAAGGACGCCACCCCCGCTACCTGCGACAACGGCAGATCCAGCCCATCCGCGACAGAGCGCATGACATCCAGCGAAAGCCAGCCGTAAATGCGCTGCGCTTCCTGTAAAACCGTGATCAATGTTCCCGGAATTTCTTTGTACTGGTCAATCACATCTGCAAGCTTTTCCGCTTTCAATTCCATATCGGAAGTCCAATCACTCATCTTTCTGACCTCCTTTCTGACCGACCTTCTCACAGGCTTCGCACGCCCGTTCGGGAATGTCTCTGGTCATATCTCCGTACGGAGTATGAAAATAAGTCTTTTCCAGGCCATCCTCGCCCAGGCGGAAGATTTCCCCGGTCTCCTTGCGCTTAAAGAGAATGCGCTGGTTGATCGGGAAATTCATATGCAGCGCCCCTGTCCGGCAGACCTCCAGACAGCAGCTGCAGTACCAGCATTCGTCCGGATACGCCACGATCGGCGGCTGGCCCGGCACGGGATTGCGCATAATCGTCTGCACCCTGCAGATATCGGCGCAGGCATTGCAGCCGACACAGATGTCGGGATCTATGGTCACCGCTTCGGTTGGCCCTGTCACGTTTGGAACCAGATATACTTTCTTTTCTTCCACGGCTTATCCCTCCTTCCTTCCGGTGGCAGCCTGATAATTCTCCAGATAAGTCGGCGCGTACGGAGCCTTCAGCCAGTAATTATCCTCCAGATCATGTGTGACAACCTTACCATCCTCATCCAGGTGCTGAATAATATACGGATTTTTGCCGCCCCAGGTCACAGTGCCGCTCTGACCGCCCTTCGGCTTCGCCTCAGCTGCCTTTTCAGGATGCAGGGCTGCCTCCTTCGCTTTTTTCTTCTTCTCCTCCGCATCCCACTGTACCTTCTCGCGGCAGGCGTTTAAAAACATCTCACTAACGGTGATTCTGGTTTCATCCTCCATCACCCTCGCCAGCTCATGCGGGTTGCGGGCATAGGTATGCTGCATCTCGTTCTTTTTGATACTGTCAAGCCAGGTCAGACCCAGATCGATAATCGGTACGGTCAGGTTATCACCGCAGCACTGCTGCATGACTCTGGCGCTGCCGCCCCAGAGCTCCTTCCAGCTGATATAGTTGGATAAGTCTCCTTCCTGCGCCCGCTTCACCGGCGCATAGACACGGTCGATCTCCGCCTGCAGCTGCTGTTGATCAATATCCGCGAGCGAATGCTTCTCACAGTATTCAGCCGCGCGCTCTCCCGCGTACCAGCCGGAGGAACAGGCGTAGCTGCAGCCTTCCAGACCGGAGGCCGCGCCGCCCGCGTACAGGCCGGGCACTGTCGTCATCAGATCCCAGTCCACCAGCGGCTCGCCCTGGTTGCCGAAGCTTTCCGACCGCCAGGCCTTCATGTAATTACCCTCGCCCTGGAAGGCGCCGCCGGAAAGATACCCGTTCGCGTCCTGCTGGATGGGGCACATCAGCATGTCCGTGTCCGGATTGAAGCCCATCCGGGTGTAATTGTCAAACAGATTATATCTGCTCTTTCCCTCATTGCCGATCATCATGCCCCAGATGCTGCGGCGCTCCGCTTCATACATGGACGGCAGATCCGCCCAGATCGGCTCAACCAACTCGCCCTTTTTGATCATCTCGGGCACCTTCGGATCCAGGGATGGGCACTTGATGTCCTTATACACATCGCTGATCACGCTGCCGCAGTAGGTCTGGCGGTCTGTCGGCATATTGCGGGCTTCCTGTGTCGTGATAGGATTGCCGTCCCCGTCCACCCAGGGCAGTTCTTTGCCGTTATTGTCCACCATCGTGCAGGGGAACCAGGTATTGGTGGGATTGCCCACGCCGAATCTGGGCCAGGCCATCGGATGCGCCGCGCGGGTGTGGCCGTTTTTATACATCCCGAAAATATCCGCCCCGGCAAGCCAGCTCATGGCCAGCCCCTCGCCGATCTCGTTCGGATCCCAGCGGTAGCTGTTGCCTGTAATCTCCGTGCTGTAGGTCCACAGCGTGCAGGCATAACCGCAGGTGTTGATCACTGTCTTACAGTGAAATACATAGAATTCCCCTGTCTCTAAGGAAAATCCGGTCGCGCCGCAGATCGGCGCGCCTCTTTTACCGCCCTCGGTCAGCACCCGCGTGACCATCGCACGCTCAAAAAGCTGCACGTTTTTCTCGTTGCGGAGTCCTCTGTATAAAACCGGCTTGATATACTGGCCGCCGCGCAGCTTGACCGCCACCAGCTCCCGGTAATCATACGCCTTCAAAAGATTCCTCTCCTTATCCAGCGTGGAAGCGCCCTCAAAGTCGCCGTCCTCATCCCGGATCGGCAGCCCCAGCTGCTCCAGCACCATCAGCGCGTCCCAGGTGCCCTTTAAGGCGATATAATCCCTGTTGCCCTGACGGCCGGCAGTGTTTCCTTTTTCCAGGTTTTCCTCCGGCGTCATGGGAGCGCCCTCATACTCCAGTACATTGTTCCAGTGGTCCATTCCGGCGCCGCCGCAGCCGGAACGCTTGATCGTGGACTTGTCCGCCACGCCCACTCTCGCTCCCTTTCTGGCCGCCGCGATACCTGCCATGCAGCCCGCCAGGCCGCCGCCGACTACCAGCACATCCAGGTCCACGTGGTTCACCCTGCCGTAGGCGACCGTATAGGGCCATTCATAGACCTTTGTGCCAAATGTGTTCTGATAAGCCATTTTTCACCCTTTCCTTTCCGAAAATACATTCTTATGCGCCGCAGACCAGGTTTATATGATAACCCCTGTATGTCCGACTAGTGCGGCCATTTTGTTTTTCATTATCATTATCAATTTTTTGCTTGCAAAAAGCAAACGCATGGTATTTAATAGTGATAGGAAAAACCTATCAGGAGCCTTTTAAAATGGAATTATACCAGCTCAAATATTTTCATACGCTCTGCCGTTACGGCAAATACTCCCGCGCAGCACAGGAGCTCTATATCTCGCCCTCCGCGCTCTCCTCGGCCGTCAAAAAGCTGGAGGCGGAGCTTGGCCTGCCCTTAATCGACCGTAACGCCCCCGATTTCACTCTGCTGCCGGCAGGGGAAGCACTGCTTGCCTGCTGCGGCTCCATCTTAAATGAGCTGGACATTCTCCAGGAGCAGCTGGACAAACTGGCAGGGCAGGCTGTCGCACTGCGCATCGCGGTGGAACACATGGCCTTTTCCGGCTCCTTTATGGAAGCGCTGGATTCCTTTTCCCAGCAATACCCTCAGGTTCAGGTAGCCGTCTCCAGAAGGGACGGCGATACGATCCGCCAGCTTGTAAACAGCCGCAAACTTGACATTGGCATTGTCATTCACCAGGACAGTCAGTATCCGGGGCTTTCCACCGAGCCATACTGCGAAGCTGAATATGGCCTGTACTGTGGGAAACCGCAGGCAGAAACCGTCATATCCACGCGTACCCTTGCCGGAAAAGAACTGACTCTGCTCAACAATACCGGTGACATGGCCGCGCCCCTGAAAGAGTATTTTCTTGCCTTTGACGTCCGGCCGGCCAAAAGCAGCGTCACCAATATTTATCCGGACGCTTCCTGGCCATTAATCAGAGCCGGTCTGGGATCGGCTGTCTATCCTATGGATCTGCATCGGATTGGGGATGGAATCTTTGTCTATCCGTTCGATCCTCCCCTGACCCTGCGCTACGATTTTGTCACGCCCCCGCACAGTCCCATTGCCCGTGCGCTGAAGCTGCTAAAGGACTTTCTGCTCTCCCGCGCAGGAAAGGAGCTGCCATGACACTGACACAACTCAACTATCTTTCCTGTGTGCACCGCTGCGGAAGTCTGCGCCGTGCAGCCAAAGAACTGCAGGTATCCCAACCCTCTGTCACCGAAGCCATTCACGCCCTGGAGGCGGACTTGAACCAGAAACTGCTGCAATTTAGTGGGAACCGCACGACACTGACCGAGGCAGGGCTGCGGGTTCTGGACACCGCGGAAATTTTTTTCAGAGAGGAAAACCGGCTGAGAGAAGACCTGTCTGCCCTGTCTCAGCGCTCCGGCTCCCTCATCCGTCTTGCCTTCGGCCTGTACGTTCCGCTGCCGATGCAGATTCTGCAGGAATATCAGACGGCCAATCCGCAGGTAAAAATTTCCATCGATCAGTGCAGCGCTCTGCATGTGATCCAACTGCTGGAACAGGAAGAATGTGAGTTCGGCATTCTCTATACGGAAATGCTGACCGGACGCTTTGGAGCGCTTGACTACGGCAGTCTGGAATTCGGCATTTTCTGCCCCAATGGCCACGCCCTGCTGCAGTATGAAAAAGTACCGCGAAAGCTGGCGCTCTCCTATCTGGAACAGCAGATGGGACGCCAGACAAAGCCTTCCTCAATGCCCGCCATAGATGGATCTGACCCGACAGACACCAGATCCAGCTTGTCTCTGGCCAGCCGCAATCTGTCCGGCGCCTTTCATCCCTCCTTAGATCCGATGCTGGAAGCGCTACAGGCACAGCTAAATAATCAGATCGCCATCCTGCCTCTCAATTACACGGATGACAGCATCCGTCTTCAAAGACGTCCCATCGACCCGCCGTTATTAATTCCGCTCTCTCTGGCCTGGAATCCGAAGCATTTCCTGTCCCGGGAGGCGATTGCGCTGCGTTCACACTTTGTTCATAATTTATTTTCTGAATGTTAAATTTGACTACAAAAATTATCCAAATGTCTCCATTATGATAATAATCAGAACAGGACAACAAAATTCTTTTTCATAAACAAAGCCCAGTAGAAGCAGTCTACTGGGTTTCCTCCTTTAAAGCGCAGAAAAGACAGCAGCATTTTGTCGCTGTCTCTTTCTGTGTTTATGAAATTCCAATTTCGTAAGATAAATACTTTCGCTTCGAGTCTATAAATCAAATATGTCACCATAGCAAATCCTAATGTCCGTTACCCTTCTTCATAAAATCACTCTTGAAAACACAGATACCATCATAAGCTATATCCTGTTTTATCATTTTAGGTGAACTGGTTCCTCGCGAGGCGAACGAAATCCAAAGAAATTTTTTCCCAGTCTGAGCATTTCACGAGGCGTACGCTGACCATCCCAAAAACTTGGCACAAGAGCAGTAGTATATTCGCCGCTCAAATATTGACGCGCCAACGTAATGATATTAGGTAAACAGTCTTCCCCCAATGGCTCTCCAAGCGCTCTGAAATCATGGTGACCATTGTACAAATCATCATATTTATCAGACATCGTCTGCAATCGCTCCAGATACTGAATGCACTCTTCAAGAGGGACAGCAGCCATTGTTGTATTATAATTAACCGCATCGCAACTGAACAATGTGCGCGTATACTCATCAAGAAATACCATTTCATCTATAGCGTGGCCAGGGCAATAGTATGCTTTTACAACGCGTCCTCCACCCAGGTCAAATTCCATACCGTCATGGATTGGATGATAATTTGGTTTTGGCTCATCCTCCGTATGTTCATACATATTATCAATATCATATCCATACAGATTAAACATGGACTGTACATATCCGATATGGCCTTTCTGCCGACTGGCGATCAGTCGGATATCATCTTTTCGCGACGCGTTAATCTCCTCTAAGTTTTTTTCTGCTCCTGCATGGGTTTTTCCCCTGTGATCAGCGGACTCTTTTCGTAAACCCACGCGTCCTCCCATTGCCAGGCGCCGCCGTAATGATCGCCGTGAGAATGTGAAATCACCAGCGTAATTGGTTTATCAGTCAACATTTCCACTGCCCCCCCCCGCAGATCCCCGATTCCAAAACCGCAGTCAATCAACATGGCTCTCTCAGAACCAATCAGTAAAAAACAGCTCGCACAATCAAATTCGTCAATCTCCCATGTATCCTTTTTGAACTGTACCATTGGATAAAGTTTCGTCAGTTTCATACCCATTTTTTCTTCCCTCCGTTTTTTCGTCCTATATATCAAACGGACGATAACACACAAAATTTCTATACTTCTGCAACACCTTATGGCTGCGATCGCCGGAAGCTGAGCCTTTAAAGCTGGGAACCTCCAAAATATTGCAATTTTCGTCCCTGATTTGTCGCGCAAGCGCAAGCGCATTTGGCAAGCAATCACTCCCCAGAGATGCTCCTGGCGCACGAAAATCATGATTTCCATTGTATATTCCATCATACAGGTCTTCCAATTCCTGCATCTTTTCCAAATAAGCAATCGTCTCTTCTATTGGAGCTGTCCCAATTTCAAGATAATAATTCAGAGCATCACCGCAGAACAGGCTTCTGGAAAAACTGTCCAGAAACATCATCTGCCCCGTCACGTGTCCCGGACACTGAAACGCGGTTACAATCCTGTCTCCGCCCAAGTCGAACTGCATTCCATCCGTAATAGGATGGATCATCGGCACAGGCTCTTCCGGAACAACCAAATCTCTTTCAGGATTATAAGCATACAGCGGATATACACCATACATGCCACTGCCAATATTACCTTGCTGGCGCAACGCAATATCTGATACTATCTTTCGGCGCAGTGCAAGCTCTTCCGGGATACTTTTCTCCTTCCTCTCCCTGTTCATCCATATCTCATCAAATTGGCACACATTGCCAGTATGATCAATCTGGTCTCCGGTAACCGCAACAAGCAATTCTTTGTCTGTCAACATCCTCGCGGTACCCAGCAAGTCCCCGAGTCCAATCCCGCAATCAATCAGCATAGCCTTTTCACTTCCTACCAAAAGATATATGCTGGAAATGTCAAACTCATCAATTTCCCAGGTGTCCTTTTTGAACTGCACCACGGGATAATGTGTGGTTCTGCGTTTCAAATCTCTTTCCATAATATAAAACTTCCTTTCTATACTTTTTTATTCGTTAAATCTCTCAGCTCAGGATTCAAAGATAAATCCTTTTCTTTCTGGCGCATTTCCTTGAATCGCCTCATGATTTATGTTAAACTGTAAAAAATCAGTTTCGGAAGGGCAGCACAACCTCTTTCCAAATAACCACTCGATTTCTTGG
>JAJQFS010000025.1 GCA_021200995.1 Lachnospiraceae bacterium
TCCAGTTCTTTTTCCTCCCGCGTATTTTCATGCTTTTTGATGACGCCGTTGATATGCGCATCAAATCAGCAAGAAAGCCATGAGCTCCAACTTCATCAAGTGCTTTATCAATGTACTTCCAATCAATCCCGTCTCCGTATTTTTCGGCAAAAAGCAGAATATCTAGCATCATCCTCACGCCAAAACCACCGCCAGTAAAATGCTTAAAAGCATGAAAAACTAAAAACAGGAAATGATCTGTAGGTGTCATCGTTCTGATTGGGGTGTTCTGTATAATCACAGTCTCATTGCTTTGAAAGACACCTTCGAACCAATTGTTCATCTTGTCTCGTACAATGGATTTAGAGCCAAAGGGGTTCAAGTGAAGTTCCACTGTGAGAGGTTCGTCTCTGCCCAGGCTATAAAAAGTTACTTCCTGAACGACTTTTAGAGCCTTATCAGGCTGCTCATCACTCCCATAGCCACAAGTGGTTAATATCTCTACGGCTTTCTCATAATCCTTTTTATCTACCAGAATATCTTCGTCACCAGATGGCCGGAAATCGCCCCGCTCTCCATACAGGCTCCTGCAGATAATTCCTTTCATCGTTATTGGTGCAAAACCGAAAGACAAGAATGAACGATATAAATCAATGAACTGCTCTGTCTTCTTCATTTGCACAGTCATGGCAGCTGTGGCAGCCGAAAAGTACTGCGGATTAGCACTGTCAAATTCACTAAATGATGAATATTGAATCGCAGCATCATATATCAGCGGAAACAGATTTTGTTTTTTTGCCACATCGAATATAGATACCCAATCATATGAGGGAAGTTCGGATGGCTTGTCATTTGGATGAATTGCATCTTTTAGAATTACCAAAAAAGCTTCTTCTGCTTTCGTCATCTGAATTCACTCCCTCACTTACGTGCTATTAGAACAAAAAATTTGTACATTCATCAGCATCCAGCTCTTATCCCGCCAACGACAACAAGCCCATATGTATACCACATACAGCAAGGCTTAATCCTACATATCCCGTACCAGCCACAGCGATATTGTATTTTCCCTTTAAGTTCTCCATAACTCGAACTCCTCTGCTTTTCTTATCTTTAAACTGTGGTCATCACCACAGCCCTTTATCTCCATCTGCATCTATTTGTGCAATCCTTACAAATCCAATCCCTCGTTTTTGTCTATTCCTTACAAAGGAAAAACTGAGTTTATTTTTTGTTCTAATAGCACGTAAGGGAGTGCGCGTATACTAGAAGATTCTTCTTGCCGTTCATAGGGCATACTCCCAAAAGTTTTTCCTGCCTGCAGCTCATGTCATATAAGCCCGCAACAGATCCTCTTCCTCGTGTCTGCTGCAGGCTTATAAAGTTCTTCTCTGCAAGGTTTGGCAGCCAGTTCACAGCAATCGCCTCAGTCAGGCCGGATGACAGATTCTCATGTTGCATCCATTTCCATGTTGTCCTGATGTTCCACATTCGGGGCGTCAGCCGTAACATCACCGCGATTGTTCACTACAGCTTCTGCCTGAACGGATTGGGTGACGTTGCGTTTCGGCTTTGTTTCCCCGCTTTCTCTTTTGTCCGTATTCTTTGAGGCCTGTGGCTCCACCGTTCTTGCGGATGCCGTCTTTGGTTTTTCCGCCCTGTTAAGCCCGGTGTTTTCCTGGGTTCCGCTTCCATAGCCATAACCGTACTGGTAACCGTACTTACTCCCGTATTTGCCGCCGTATTTTCCTCCATACCGGCGGTACTCCTTCTGCTGGGTGGTGGAATGGGTGATGACCATTCCCAGAATTCTGGCATCAACTCCATCCAGCGTGCGCAGGGCTTCCCCCACCAGACGTCTGTCGTACATGTCCTCCCTGACGACAAAGAGCAGGCCGTCCGTATACTTCGTCACGCCGAGGGCGTCCGCCACGATGCCGATCGGCGGCAAGTCCAGGATCACATAGTCAAAGGTCTCCTCCAGCATCCGCAGTACGGTCTGCATCCGGTTTGAGGAAAGCAGCTCGGACGGATTGGGCGGAATATCGCTCGCGGTAATCACATACATCCGCGTTCCGTTGGAGACATATTTCTGCAACACATCCTTGCCGCTCGCCTGGCCGATGAGGAAGTTGGTCATGCCCGGCTTCTGCCTGATGCCCAACGTCTTGGAGACAGTCGGAAGGTGGAAGTCACACTCGATCAGGCAGACGCGCTGATTGGTCTGTGCCAGGGTATAGGCAAGGTTGACGGCGGTCGTGCTCTTTCCTTCCGCGCGGACGGAGGAAGTCACGCCGATGATCCGGCAGGGCCTGTCATCCGAAAAGCAGAAGGTGATGTTGGCGCGCAAAAGCTTGTAAGCCTCCGCAGGGGCAAAGCTCAGCTGGCCGCAGAGCTCAGCCTTTTCTTCCGCCTGTTTGTTCTTTTTTTTCTTTTTTTCCGGCTCACCCATCTGCGGGATGACGGAGAGGATGGCCTTGTCCTTGAAATCGCGCCGGATTTTCTCCTCGGTACTCAGGCCGTTCTGCACAAGGGAGTACAACATGACGCCGCAGCAGCTTAGGATAAAGCCGAGCATGGCGCCGATCAGGGTGTAACGGCTGATACTGGGGGAGCTTTTGGAAGTGGGGACCCTGGCATACTCGATCACCTTGACGGAGCTGCCGGAAATGACCTCCATGATCTGATCCGGCACGATCTCCGCGATGGCGTTGGCAATCTCTGCCGCCTCCACCGGATCCGCGCTGGTCACGGTCACCCGGAATATCTCCGTATTGTCAACGGAGGCCGTGGAAATCATGGAGCTTAACTGTTCATATGTATAAGGAACGCCAGTCTGTTCGATCACGCCACTGAGCGTCGGGTAGCTGGTCAGGACCACCGCGTAGGTGTCGACCAGGTTCTGCGCGGCCGTGAGATCTGAGCTGGTGATGCTGGTGGAGGAACTGGAATTCACGGTGTTATTGACATACATTTTGATGGACGCCTGATAAAGCGGCGTGATCAGAAACGCGGAATACGCAAAGCCGGCTCCTCCCAGTAATAGTGTCGTCAGGAGGATGATACCGATGTGCCTAAGGAGAAGCTTGAAGAGCTCTCCTAAGTGTATCACGGCTCTGTTATCATCCAGATATTCTATCCATTCGTTCATTCTTTCTTTGGTTCCTTTTTCCTTTTTACCGTTCTTTTTTTATATAATGCCTGTCACTTCTGTCCCTACAGCCGCCTGTGATGCAGCTGCAAGAGCGCTCTTCGCTTTCTTCGCGGGCGCATACTCCTCGTAGTACCACTCCAGAAACTCGCTGTACATTTCCTCCGCCCGTTCTCTCGCCTTCACGGCGTCCTGGATCTCGTCATACGCGCCCAGGTAGTAGGTCTTGCCCTTGAAACAGATCTGGGAGGCCCAGCGGCCGGTCTTGCGCTGGCGGTAGACGCCCGTGTAACCGCTTGTGTTGTTGCTGCAGAGGCGGTTGGCGTTCCTTTCCAGCAAGGTGACGGAGGTGCCGTCGATCAGTTTTAAGTTCTCGCGCACGACCTCCGGCCGGATGCAGCCGCAGCTTCTGGTTCTGCCGGTCTGCAAAAGGGTCTGGCCGACGATGGTTTCATTGCCGCAGTCGCAGCGGCATTTCCAGCGGTGCATGCCGTTTATCTTGCCCGCGTACTCCGTCACGACCAGCCTGCCGAAGCGTTTGCCGATGTAATCCTTGAGCGCCGGATGGGACAGGCAGCCGCAGCTTTTGCGATAGCCGGCCTGCAGTTGATGGAGGGAAGCGTCTACTTCTCCGCCGCAATCGCAGACGCAGTGCCAATAATAGGCGCCGGTCTTGTCCTTCTGGCCGGTGCAGTACTGCGCGGTCAGCATGCCGAAGCGCTGTCCGGTCACATCGCGCTGTCCTGGACGGATTTTCGTGATGCAGCCGCAGTCGGTGATCGTGCCGCGTTCAAGTGTGCGTTTGTCCAACGCGATTGTGTTGCCGCAGTCGCAGACACAGTCCCAGATGATATATCCATTTTTGCGTCTGCCGGTGTCGGCTGACACTGTGAGGTGGCCGACGCGAACGCCTGGCCTGATTTTTTTCGTTATACTCTTTATTGCCATGCAGTCACTGCCTTTACAAGAAAACCGTGGCGTCGTAAAATGCGGATAACCGTTTATGCAGATATCCCGATTGGGTACTTTTTTGACGACTGACCACAAAAAATGTTCTGTAAGTACCCTGCTTACAGAGCAGGCATATCCGACGAAAATCGCCTTCTTTTTTCCCACTCACGGTGATTGTACTCCCTTTTACGCGATCAGTCAATAAAGTTTTTCACATTTCATGCTGGAAACAAATGGCAGCTTCTTTGGCATTTTGACGGTAAATTGATGATATATCGTCGAAAGCGAAAAAGAAAGCTATCTGTCAGTGGTCAGAAAAAGGGGTCTGCAAATGGAAATCAGCAAGGAGGCACATTCGGCATGGGCAGACGCGGGGAAAACATCCGCAGACGAAAGGACGGCCGCTGGGAGGCGCGCGTCGTACAGGGGAGTCCTGTCAATGGCAGGACGAACTATAAGTTTCTCTATGGAAAGACCTATCAGGAGGCAAAGAGTCTCAAAAAAGCATACTATCTGGCGCTGGAAACCGGAAGAGTCGCATACAACGCTGAATACTCCATCAGAAGTACAGACCAACTGACGGGCAGTTCCGACAACAGCCATTTGACTGGAAACCACAATGCTATCCAGCTGCCAGGAAATCCCGCCGCTCTCCAGCCAACAGGAAGTCCCGCCGCCGCTCAGACGCCGCCAGCCCCCGCCCCTTCGCCCCTCTTTCGTGACGCCACCGAAGGCTGGCTTAACTCCAAAAAAGCCGTGGTCAAAGACTCCAGCTTCTCCTACTATACCCTCATGGTGCGCAACCACATCCTCCCCGCCCTCGGTGACCTGCCCCTTGCCGAGATCACACCGCAGCGCCTCTCAGCCTTCCTGATGGCCCAGAAAGCAGGCGGAAGCGTCAAAACTGGCCGCCCCATGAAGGACAAAACTGTGGCGGATTTAAAGGGGATCGTGAAACAGATCCTATCCTGGGCAAGCCTCCATGACATGATCGAGACTGCCCCGCCCTGCCCTGCCGTTCAAGTGCGCCAGTCGCCCACAGCCGTTTTCACCAGACAGGAACAGAGCCTGCTGGAAGCGCAATTATTAAAGGAAGATACCCCCTTCTGCCTCGGCGTGTGGCTGACACTTTACGGCGGCCCGCGCATCGGCGAAGTCTGCGCCCTGAAATGGGAGGACATCAATTTTCAGAACGGGACCGTGCAGATTAAGAAAACCGTGAGCCGCATCGCGGACGTGGACGGCGGGGCAGCCACCGGCACGAAACTGATCATTTCCAGCCCCAAAACAGAGTGCTCCATGCGTTCCATCCCCCTGCCGGAGACAATTCTATCTTATTTAAATAAGCGCAGAAAACCCGGTCCCCGCTACGTGATCACCGGCACCAGCCATTTCATGGAGCCGCGGACGTGCCTGGCACGCTTCAAGCGGCTTTTGAAACGGGCAGGAGTCGCGGAGCATACCTGGCACGCGCTGCGCCATACTTTCGCGACGCGGTGCATTGAAAGCGGCGTGGACGTCAAATCCCTGAGTGAGATCATGGGCCACTCGGACGTGAAAGTGACCATGCAGCGCTACGTCCACCCCTCCATGGACGCCAAAAAATACCAGGTAAATAAGTTAACCTGCGGCATGGATTTCAGGAACGCAGACCGTGAAACCGACATTTTGCGAACCTGGAAAAGTGGTCAGATCAGTGGTCAAAACAGTCAGGAAATAAGCCCGGTCAGTGGTCAGAAAAGTGGTCAGTCAAACTGATCAAAGTCTTCAAAAACGCTTTAAATACAGGAAAAACGAGTGAAATGTTCTGTAAGCAGGGTACTTAGAGAGTATCCATACACATAAAAGCCCCGGCGTCGGCTGGCAGGATCGGTTCCTTTTCCTGTCACGGCGCTATTATTATGCCCTGTTATGTGCATGATGATGCAGAGAAATGGTGCTTCTGTTGCCTGGTTTTCCTGATTTTCTGCCGTGTGTTCGCGCGTGGTGCATGCCTGTTTCCGTGTGTGGCTTCGGCTTTGATGCGTTCGGGCGTGTGTTCCGTTTTCAGCTTCTCCTCGTTATGTGCCTCATGATTTCCTGTTCCGGTGATGTGGTTTTTCGGCTGGCGCCGTTTCTCTTTTGTAGATTGTCATGTCGATTATATCCTGTTTTGGGTATTTTGTCACTCATTTTATAGTTTTTTAATGGAAAAGGCGATGTGTAGACTTAGTGCCTGATAAGTCACTTCATATGAATTCGATAATTCAGCGTGAGGGATGGATTCCCTATCTGCGGCAGGGCAAAAAAATTTCCCCCGCGGGGATGCCGCGGGGGAGGTGTTTTACTGTGAAAGAAAGTAGAGGACAGCCAAAAAATGGCGTACTTTAACAAACTGT
>JAJQFS010000086.1:0-127623 GCA_021200995.1 Lachnospiraceae bacterium
TTTTATGGAGAAACATGATTTGGGTCGGGGTGAACAGGTTTATTTTGATTCAAGTTACGATATGGCGCAATCATGGCAGCGGCTTATTGATGGGAGAAACATTCAGGAACATGACATAACTTTGATAAAGCATGAAATAATGGAAAGCGAATATGTTAAAAATGGGATGTCCCAGGATGAAGCCCATAAATTGACATCCAAGAAATATAATTATGCAAAGGAGGCTGACGAATACAATGATAAAATTAGAGCACATAAAAAGAAATGAAAATACAGTTACTTGTGATGCTTATGTTGAAGATTGTAAAACGGCAATGCCTTTAGCTCTGGATGTGTCAAAGAAGGAATTTGAAAAATATGACTTCCCGGCTGGATACGAATGGTGCAGATCACACATAGCTCATGCAAAGAGGCGGCTGTTGAAAATGATTGAGACGGATAATTTTGAAAAAGAGTGTTTGATAATGTGGTATTGATTTTACAAGAGCGCCCCTGAGAAATCAGAGGCGCTTTTAAGTAGAGAGGTAAAATGATAGAACTATACTTTGGTATTAAATTAGCTGTTTGTGTGATTAGCATGGTCGCAACAGCAGTTTACATTATCTACTTATGTTTTGAACGAAAAGGAGATCATAAAAATGCCAAACATAACAAGAAAAACATTACTGAGAAGCGTTGAATTTGAGCGGGGAGAACTGTACAGCCGAATGAATGGCCGGCGGTGCCTTTTCGCCAGATGTACCCCAAGACTGGAGATATATGAGCATGAGACGACTGTGCCAATATTGGGAGAAGGAAGAAAAATTAAAAAGGTGAGCTATTCACTTGTTATCTGCCAGGATTTAGACCTCACACGGCCTACAAGGGAAGATGATTTTTCAACTGTAACAGTATATGATTTATCTGCACAGATACTGAAAGAAGATGGCGTATATCAGGTGATTACATTTGATAATATTATTCCGAGTGAAATTCATCTGGATGGTGACTGGATATTTGAAACACAGTTGCCGGAGGAACTGAAAAAAATCATATAATCGTAAGATAGCACCTTCGGGTGCTTTTTTAATTGCCGGGTGTGGCAAGGCGTAAAACCGACACAACCAGCTGATCATATGGGAGTTACCCCGTAAAAAACGTATTTGAAAGGATGGAGAAGGTTATGAAAAGAAAAGAATTGGAAGAGATGGGTCTTACTAAAGAGCAGGTTGACAAGATCATGAAGGACAATGGCGAAGACATTGAAAATGCAAAGTCCTCCCTGCAGACGGAGATCAACAGTTTGCAGACACAGGTGTCTGAGCGTGATACGCAGCTGGAAAGCCTGAAAAAATCAGCAGGCGACAATGAGGCATTGACCAAGCAGATCGCGGAACTGCAGGCGGCTAACACCAAAGCTGCAGAGGCCCATGAAGCGGAAATGAATCAGCTGAAGCTGGACGTTGCGGTGGAAAAAGCACTGACAGGTGCGAACGCCAAAAATGTGAAGGCAGTCAAGGCACTGCTGGATCTGGATGACGCGAAGTTCGACAAGGATGGAAATATCAAAGGGCTGCAGGATCAGATTGAAAAACTGTCCGCGGCTGAGGATACGAAATTTCTGTTTGACGCGAAAGAACCGCCAAAGACCCAGTTCAAGGGATTCCAACCCGGAACTTCCACCACCGTACCCGATTCCAAACAGGCAGGGTATGAGACAAGACTTGCGGAAGCCCGCAAGAATAACAATCAGCTGGAGGCCATTCAAATTAAGCAGGAAGCTGCAGCCGATGGTGTGATACTGATGTAAAAAAGAGAAAGGTTAAAAAGGTGAATTTTTATGGCACAGGTAGAAGGTATTGGAACTACTTGGAATTTACCCAACTATGCGGGTGAATTATTTACGGCGGATCCGACTCAGACGCCACTGTTATCTATGATCGGCGGTCTGACCGGCGGGCGCCAGACTGACAATTTTGAATTTCCGACTGCGGTTCTGTATGATTTTCCGGATGCAGCACAGCCGGAGATTTCTGAGAGCGCATCTGCAACGGCGCCGGCGGCAAGCCACATTGCGAGAGAGCAGGAAAAGAACGTGGTTCAGATCCACCAGGAGGTGATCGATCTGACCTATGCGAAGCAGTCCAATTCCGGCAGAATGTCCGGTATCAACACGGCCGGTCAGCAGGCAAACCCGGCAGATGAAAAGTCCTGGCAGATTCAGCAGAAGCTGATTAAGATCGCCCGTGATGTGGAGTATTCTTTCATCCAGGGTACCTATCAGATTTCCACTGGCGCAGATGTGGCGAATAAGACCCGTGGCATGCTGGAGCTCTGCACTTCCGACAGCGGCACGTCCATTGCGGCAGCGAGCGCGGCCCTGACCAAAGACATGTTAGACCAGTTGTTCCGTGAAATGGCGGACAATGGTGCATATTTCGGCAATATGGTCCTGTTCTGCGGAGCGTATCAGAAACAGCTGATTACTAAGCTTTATGCGGAGCAGTTCAACGCCCAGATGCAGACCACTCAGAATGTGGGCGGCATGAATATCACCCAGATTGAGACCGACTTCTTCAAAATGGGAGTTGTCTGGGACAGGCTTATGCCGAATGATTCCATTCTGATTGCGGATGTGGCTCATATTGCTCCGGTATTCCAGGCAGTGCCCGGCAAGGGCGTATTGTTCCAGGAAGACCTTGCGAAGACCGGCGCATCTGACAAGATTCAGATTTATGGTCAGATCGGCCTGGCACATGGTCCTGCATTCCTGCACGGCGCGATCACTGGCCTTGCGACTGCATAAGAAAGGATGGTGACAGAGAATGTATACGATTAAAAAGAAAGAGAAAACCCCCAACATGGTCTGGGATGCTGAAAAAGGAAAGCCGCTGTGTAAGTTCGTGAAAGGCGTTATCAGCACGAACGACGAAGAACTTATGAAAAAGCTGAAAGCGATGGGGCATACCGTTACCGGAAAGGCAGATACAGCCGCAAGTGCCAAAAGCGCGAAGTAGCAGGTGACCAGTATGTTAGAGGCGGTCAAGGGGCTTCTTTCAACGCTTGGATATGAGGTCCAGGGCGATGATGAGATGCTCCTTAATTTTTGCATCAGCAAGGTGACCAGCACCATAAAAAATGACATTAATTGGCAGGAAATCCCGGAGGGATTGAGGCCGATTGCTGTTAATATGGTGCTGGGGGAGTTCCTCATGGCAAAGAAGACATTCATGCCGGACAGCCTGTCCATGCTTGATCTGGGTGTGGGTATCAAGCAGCTGCAGGAAGGCGACAAAAATACAACCTTTGCCACGGGGGAAAGTACACAGACGGATGAGCAGCGTCTGAATGCATTCATTTCCCATCTGCTGACAGACGGTCGGGATGAATTCGGTTCGTACAGACGACTGAGGTGGAACTGATGGGCGCCCTGGAAGCCGCCAGAAAGGCGGCGAGGGCGGCACATGAAGCATTATATTACAGTGGATTGTGTACAGTGACAGAATACCAGGACGTTACGGATGACTCCACGAAGATCACCAGGCAGCAGGAAGTGGAAACCCTGACAGAGCAGCCGTGCAACTTGTCATTTGAAAAGCTGGATACAGTGGATCAGACAGACACGGCGACAGCATTGACTCAGGGTCTGAAGCTTTTTATTGCTCCGGAGGTTACAATTAAGGCTGGTTCGAAACTCACAGTCACCCAGAACGGCGTGACAGGCTTTTATGCCATGAGCGGAGAGCCGGCGGTGTATGCTGATCATCAGGAGATCATGTTGAAACTGTTTGAAGGGTGGGCATAATGGCAAGGATGGGCAGTTTTTCATCGGACTTAAAAAAGCTGCAGAAACAGCTGGAAAAGGCTGCGCAGGAAGGCGATGCTTTTGTGAAATCCTGTGCGAAGGAACTGGCCGCCCGCCTGTTGAGAAAGGTGAAAAAAAGGACGCCTGTCGGGGAATACGACAAACCTGTTTCGTTTAAAACCAAAGACGGGAAAGAAGTGTCTTTTACACCTAAAACAGGAAAGAAGGGCGGCACCCTCCGCCGCGGTTGGACCGTTGGGGAAATCCAGAAGGAAGGCGATACCTATATGGTGGAAGTTATCAATCCGACTGAGTATGCTTCCTATGTTGAATTTGGACACAGGACAGCCAACCATAAAGGATGGGTAAAAGGCCAGTTTATGATGACCATTTCCGAACAGGAATTGCAGTCTATCGCCCCGCAGGTGCTGGAAGCCAAAGTCACGAAGTTTTTAAGGGAGTGCATGAAATGATCAATTCCATTATTGAGGGTATCAGCGCCGCCTTGAATACGGAGTTTGGCGACGATTACAAAGTATATGTTGAGAAAAAGGAGCAGGGACTTGAAGAACCCTGTTTTTTTATTCTCAGCATTAATCCAACGCATAAACTCTTCCTGGGCACGAAGGACGGACGGAAGCGGTATTTCAAAGAAAACTCCTTCTGCATTCATTATTTTCCGGCAGATGAGTTGAATCCGCGCACAGAAATCCATTCGGTATGTGAGCAGTTGGAAGACTGCCTGGAATGGATCACGGCGGACGGTGACCCGATACGAGGAACACAGATGCATTATGAAATAGAAGACGATGTGCTTTTATTTTTTATCAACTATGACCTGTTCACGTATAAAGCGCAGGAAGAGACCGCAATGGAAGAATTTGAACTGTCTCAGAACGTAGAGTAGAAAGGTATAAAAATGGCAAGAAAAAAAGCAGAATCCACCGAACAGGTGGCAGAGCAGTCTACACGCACATTTACAAAGAGCCAGTTGACAGGTTCTAAAAGATTTGCCAACCGGAAAGATCTTTTAAATGCGCTGCTGAAAAATGATCAGCTTTATACAGTTTCCGAGGTGGAGCAGATCATAGAAAATTTTTTGAAAGGTAAGGTGAAGTAATATGGCTTATGGTGGTGGAACTTTTATTTCACAAAATAAGGTGCTTCCTGGAGCATACATCAATTTTGTGTCCACGGCATCCGCATCAGTTGCGCTTTCAGATCGAGGCGTCGTAGCTATGCCTCTGGAACTGAATTGGGGACCGGATGGAGAAATCTTTGAGGTCACCCAGGAAGAGTTCCAGAAAAACAGCTTAAAGATTTTCGGATATTCATACGCCGCAGATGAGATGAAGGGCCTGCGCGACTTGTTCTTGAACTGCAAAACGCTGTATGCATATAAACTGACTTCCGGCGGCACAAAGGCGGACAATATTTATGCGACTGCGCTTTATGCCGGCACAAGAGGAAATGACCTGACGATTGTTATTCAGTCCAACGCGGACGATGAAGCCAAGTATGATGTCATTACATACCTGGGCGCGTCGAAGGTGGATGAGCAGACGGCATCCAGCGTGGAAGAGCTGACAGACAATGATTATGTGACTTTCAACGAGTCCATGACATTGACATTGACTGCCGGAACGCCGCTGGAGAATGGCGAAGACGCGAGTGTGGACGGCGATGCATATCAGACGTTTCTGGATAAGATTGAGTCGTACACGGATATGAATATCGTGGCGACTACAACTACAGACGATACCGTTAAAGCCCTGTTTGCAACCTGGACTGAGCGTATGCGGGATGAGATCGGCGTTAAATTCCAGACAGTAGTCTATGATTATGCTTCAGCTGATTATCTGGGTGTGATCAGTGTTAAGAACCCGATAACGGATGATGGATGGAGTGAGTCCAGCCTTGTGTACTGGGTGGCCGGCCTGGAAGCAGGCTGCGCAGTCAACAAATCCTGCCAGAATACAAAGTATGACGGCGAGTTCGGCGTCAGCGCGGATTACACGCAGACAGAGTTAAAGACAGCACTCTCAGCCGGTGAATTTGTATTGCATCGTGTTGGCTCTGATATCCGGGTGCTGGATGATATCAACACGCTGGTCACACTGACAGATGAATGCGGCGAAATCTTCCAGAGCAACCAGACCATCAGAGTGATTGATCAGATTGCGGTTGATATAGCCAATATCTTTGTCACGAAGTACCTGGGGTTTGTACCGAACGACGCTGCGGGCAGGATTTCATTCTGGAATGATATTGTAAAAATCCATAATGAGCTGCTCGACCTGCGTGCGATCGAGGACTTTGACGAAGAGGATGTAACAGTGACTCAGGGAGAAGCCAAAAATGCAGTTGTAGTGACAGACGCGATCACAATTGTGAATGCAATGTCAAAACTGTATATGACGGTATCTGTGAACTGACAGGGAGGTGAATAAAAATGAGTGATAATGTAGTAATGAAATCAAAGGATACTCTCGGCGCGTCCCTGGCGGAGTGCTTCGTGACGATTGGCACACGCAGATATAATTTCATGCAGGCAATTAACCTGGAAGCAACCTTTGAGAAGAAAAAGACCGAGGTCCCGATCCTGGGCAAAACAGGAAGGGGCAATAAGGCAACCGGATGGAGCGGCACCGGATCTGCGACATTCCATTATAATACCAGCGTATTTCGTCAGATGCTGCTGGATTATAAAAATACTGGCGAGGATACTTATTTTGAAATTCAGATTACGAACGAGGATCCGACTTCCAGTGTGGGGCGCCAGACAATTATCCTGTCCGACTGTAATGTTGACGGCGGGGTGCTGGCAAAGTTTGACGCCGATGGAGACTACCTGGATGAAGATATGAACTTCACATTTGATGACTTCTCCATGCCTGAAAGCTTCACTCTGCTGGATGGTTTCCTGACGAATTAAAGAGCAACCCCTTGTGTGAGCGCCGATTTTGCCCGCACGAGGGGCTTTCAACACTTGTTTGAACAACTGAAAGGAAGAATTGAAAAATGTCTAATTTTGCCAAATTTATGCGAGCCAACAAGATCGAGAAGAAAAATGAGATGTATCCTGCCACAAAGTCATTGTGTGATGAGGACGGGAAGCCGCTGGAATGGGAATTTAAGCATATCACATCACAAGAAAACGAATTGATCAGAGAGGCATGCACGAAAGAAGTGCCGATTACCGGCAAGCCGAACATGTACAGGTCCAAGACGAATACGGGCAATTATCTGAAAAAGATGATCGTCGCCTCAGTCGTATGTCCGGATCTGTATGATTCTGAGCTGCAGGATTCCTATGGCGTCAAGACTCCGGAAGATCTGCTCATGGCAATGGTAGATGATCCGGGCGAGTACAATGATTTGGCGGCGTATGTGCAAAAGCTCCAGGGATTTGACGTTTCGTTTGATGAGAAGATAGACGAAGCAAAAAACTGATCAATGGAGGGGATTGGGAAGCGAATTACGCCTACTATGCTCTCCATAAATTTCACATGCGTCCATCTGATTTTCTGGAAATGGATATACAAGAGAAAGCGTTCATAGTTGCTGCTATCCAGATCAAAGGAGAAAAGGACGCGAAGGATAAGAAAAAAGCCGAAAGTAAATCAAAGGGCAAGTCAAGAAAGAAGCGATAATATGGCAACAATCAGTTCAACAATTTCACTGCGGGACAACTTCACAGGAACGATAGACAGGATATTAAACTCTATCAATCAGACGACTGCTGCGATGGATTCGCTGGAAAACACGATGAGTTCCCCTGTCAGTGTGAGCGGTATTGAAGGGATTCATAATGAAGTTGAACAGACGACAACTGCCATCCGCAATGTGGAAAACCAGCAAAACCAATGGAATGATGAAATGCAGGAGGGCGCTGATCAGGCCAGCAAGCTTAAAAATATGATTTCAAGTGCGCTGGCAGCGTATACGGGCATTTCAGGCATAAGGAAGACCATCAGCTGGATTCAGGATTGCACAGAAGCGTTCAATACGCAGCTGAACGCGGAAAATCAGCTGGTCACAGTTCTGAGAAATACGCTGGATTCTGACTATGTTGCTCAGTTTGGTGATGGTGGGGATGCGGCAGCGCAGGCCCTTCAGGCAGAATATGATGCAATCACAGCGAAAGCATCCGAAATCCAGTCAAAAGGCATTTATGGCGATGAGGCAATGACAGCCGCGGCCGCCGAGTTTGCGACTTATTTTTCTGATACAGATGCTATCACAACCATGATGGAAACGTTGGCTGACTACGCGATGGGCATGACCGGCGGTGGTGAGATCGATTCGACTGCAATGGTGGATTACGCTACCAACCTGGGAAAAATCATGACCGGCTCCTATGACGCCATGACGAAAAAAGGGTTTGAGTTTTCAGACGCGCAGAAGGCTATCATAGAAGACACCGTCACACAGCAGCAGATCGTTGAAACTCTGGGTGAAGAATATGTGGATATGACGTCAGATATGCAGGCTGCGGCTGCGATATCGCAGGTGATTGAAGAATCGTGGTCCGGACTGTATGAATCCATGAGCGATACGCCAGAGGGAAAAATCATACAGATGAACAATGCTTTTGGTGACCTCCAGGAGACGATTGGCGGGCAGCTGTACCCTTATGTGATTTTGTTCGTTGATGCTATCAATGATAACTGGTCAACTATAGAGAGTGTGGTCAATGGATTTACTACTGCACTGCAGTTTGTAATGGGAATTCTGGCTTCATTGATGGATGCCCTGTTTTCAGTCGCACAGGTGGTACAGGACAATTGGACGTATATTGCTCCGGTGGTTTATGGGGTTGCCGCGGCATTGTTAATTTACAATGGCTATCTGGCTGCCACAAAAGTTTATGCGGCTGCGGCAGCTGCTGCGCAGTGGGCTTTGAACGCAGCACAGGCGGCGTCTCCCACTACATGGGTGATAGCGGGTATTATAGCCTTAATTGCTGTAATTTACCTGGCGGTAGCAGCTTATAATCATCTTACGGATTCAACTGTATCCGCAACGGGTATCATTTGTGGCGTGATTGCAACTGCGGCAGCTCTTATCTGGAATACAATCATTGGCTTAATCAATTCCATTATTCAACTTGTCTGGACACTTGCGTATGGAATTATATCCATATCCGAATGGGTTACAAATGTATGTATTGGCGGCTTCGACAGCTTTGGAGACGCATGCGCAAACCTGATCGGAAATATCATTTCCTGGTTTCTGGAACTGGGCAAGGTTGTCACCGTTATTATTGACGCGATCTTCGGGACAGACTGGACATCCGGCCTGGAGTCTCTTCAGAGCAGCCTCACATCATGGGGCAAGAATGAAACGGCCATTACACTCGACAGGAGTGCACCTACAATCGGCTCCAGTATTGATTATTCGGACGTATGGAACGCGGGATATTCATTCGGAGAAGGCGTCGAAGACACAATCTCCAATTTCAGTATGTCAGATCTGTTTGGAACCAGCGACATAACTTCCGCGACAGATTATCTGGATGTCTACGCAAGTGATATTTCTGATATCGCTGACAGCGCCAGCACTGTAGCGGACAGCGTTGACTGCACCGAGGAACAGCTGAAATATTTGAGAGATATCGCTGAACAGGAGACTGTAAACAGGTTTACGCTGGCAGACGTCACAGTGAACCAGACCAATAACAACAATGTATCTTCGTCAATGGATCTGGATGGCGTCATTGATGGCCTTACTGACGCAGCGAAGGAAGCACTTGAAGTGGTCGCGGAGGGGGTGCATTACTAATGGCAAAAGGCGGATATGTTTTTTATCTGGATACGTGCATGTTGCCGATCGCGCCGGAAAAGCTTCAGCTGAAGATCAATAATGCGAACGAGACTGTGACATTGATTAACGAGGGCGAGATTAATATCATGAAGGCTGCGGGGCTGACTGACATTGAATTTGAATGTGAGATCCCGCAGGTGGAATATCCGTTCGCGTCATACAATTCCGGTTTCCAGGGTGCGAGTTATTTTCTGGACATTTTTGAATCCCTGAAAACAAATAAAAAATCTTTCCAGTTCATTGTGTCCAGGACGCGCCCGAATGGCACGGTTTTGTATTCCACGAACATTAAGGTATCAATGGAGGACTATCAGATCACGGAGAGCGCCGGCAATGGCTTTGATCTGACAGTAAAGATCAAATTGAAACAGTACAGAGAATACAGTACAAAGATTGTAAATGTGACAGTTTCTACTGCGAAGGCCACAGTTACAACAAATCGTGCTGGATCAGTTGAAACGCCTCAGACCTATACAGTTCAGAGCGGCGACTGCCTGTGGAATATCGCGAAAATGTTTTATAACAGTGGCAGTGATTATACGGCAATTTATGACGCGAATTCAAGCCTGATAGAGTCAACAGCGCAGGAGCATGGGCTGGCATCTTCCAGCAATGGTCACTGGATTTATCCGGGAACTGTGCTTACAATCCCCGCGACATAGGAGGTGCATATGAGTGTTGAACTTCTTGTGGCGAATGAATCCGGAACAGTGGTTTACCAACCAGTTGTAGAAGAAGACATAGAGTGGACCACTCAGCGCAGAAGCACGCCTGGAAAGCTGACATTTAATGTCATCAGGGATGATATCATTGATTTCTCAGAGGGCTCTGCGGTCCGTCTGAAGGTAGATGGAAACAGCCTGTTTTATGGCTTCGTGTTCAAGCAGAAAAGAGACAAGAGCCAGATAATCACAGTGACGGCGTATGACCAGCTCCGCTATCTTCAGAACAAGGATACGTATGTCTATGAGAATAAAACGGCGTCTCAGTTTATCAAAATGGTTGCTGAAGACTTTGAGTTAAATCTTGGAGAGATAGAAGACACATCATTTATCATCAAGAGCAGAATAGAAGAAAATTCAAGCCTTTTTGATATGATCGAGAACGCGCTGGATCTGGAACTGACCAATAAAAAGGAAATGTATGTCCTGTATGATGACTGCGGAGCACTTACGCTGAAAAATATCTCTTCCATGTATGTGGGCGACAACAACTCCGGTTATCTGATGATTGATGAGGAAACAGGCGAAAACTTTTCCTATACGTCATCCATCGATGATGAGACGTACAATAAAGTCAAGCTTACATATGACAATGAGAGCACCGGATATCGGGAAGTATATATTGCGAAGGACTCCGCCAACATCAATAAATGGGGAATACTTCAGTATTTTGATACCTTATCCGAAGGGGAGAACGGCCAGTCCAAGGCGGACGCGCTGCTTTCCCTTTATGATTCCAAAACCAGAAATTTGAAAATCACAAATGCTCTGGGGGACACAAGAGTAAGGGCGGGATCACTGGTACTTATTAACCTGAATCTCGGAGATATGACGGTAATGAAATTCATGATGGTGGAAAAGTGCGTTCACAAGTTCTATCTGGACTCCCATTTCATGGATCTGACACTTAGAGGAGGTGAATTTGTGGCATGAGTGATGCAACGGAATTAATTCAGACAATAAAATCCGCGGCAGTGGATGCCGTGAACGCATCAAAACCAACAACTGTCTGCTATGGTACGGTTATATCAGCGTCCCCTTTACAGATCAGGATTGATCAGAAAACGACGCTTGGTACCAATCAGCTTGTGCTGTCCCGCAATGTCAGCGATTATGAAACCACAGTTACGGTTGAATGGGAGACGGAGGAAACCGGCGGCGGAAGCGATGAGGCGGCCTTTGACAGCCATGCACACAGTATTTCAGGGGAGAAAACGATCACCATCCATAACGGGTTGGCGGCTGGAGATGCAGTTATTCTTCTCAGGCAGCAGGGCGGTCAGAAATATTTTGTGGTGGATAAAATCGGATGATACCATCGACCAGTACAATCCTGGCAACGGATTTTGAAACCACTACGCAGCCAACCCATACTTATGCAATGAATTTGACGTCCAATCGGATCCGCGGATACACGGACGGTCAGGAAGCCATGAAGCAGGCTATTTATAAAATACTGAATACAGAACGATATCAGTATATCATGTATTCGTGGAATTACGGGATAGAACTGCAGGGATTATTTGGCCAGCCGATATCATATGTTGTCCCTGAACTGGAGCGCCGGATCACAGAGGCGCTCACATGGGATGACCGGATAAACAGTGTGAGTGATTTTGTTTTTGATACCTCCAGGAGAGGCGTAATTGCAGTGTCATTTACTGTAAACACAATCTATGGAGATGTAAGCAGTGAGACGGAGGTGAATATCTGATGTATGAAGAGGTAACATATGACGTAATTCTTCAGAGGATGCTTGACCGCGTATCCAGCAAGTTTGACAAACGGGAAGGATCCGTGATCTGGGATACTCATTCTCCAACGGCGATTGAATTACAGATTTTGTATCTGGAATTGGATAATATCCTCCTGGAAATGTTCGGTGATACGGCTTCCAGAGAATACCTGATCAAATTATGCGCTGAAAAGGGTATTATACCGGATGAAGCCACTTATGCGATATTGCAGGGAGAATTTACACCTTCCGGACTGGATTTGACCGGCCAGAGATTCAATATCGATGATCTCAATTTCGTGGTATTGGATTTGATTTCAGAAGATGGTACTACCAGTTATTATCAGGTTCAATGTGAGACGGCAGGGATTGTTGGAAACCAGTATCTAGGAACTATGGTCCCTATAGATTATATAGATGGACTGGAAACGGCGGAACTAATAGCTGTTCTCATTCCGGGCGAAGATGAGCAGGATACGGAAGATCTCAGGGAAGAGTACCTCTCCTCATTTAACAATGTAGCATTTGCAGGAAATGTTGCTGCATATAAAAGCATCGTCAATGATATTGCAGGTGTCGGCGGTGTAAAAGTCAAGCGCGTATGGAATAGTGATATATCACCAACTGATATGATTCCTTCAGATGCAGTACAAGAATGGTATGCATCTGTGATAGACACTCTTGACGAAGAGCCGGCTGCATGGTTGGAGGCAGTGTATACCGCAGCCTTGGAGAAAAAACTGGTAACCGGCGGTACGGTTTTGGTTACGATCATAAACAGCACATATGGTGCCGCAAGCGATACTCTGGTGGAAACGGTACAGGAAGAACTGGATCCAACGGACAGCGCTGGGGAGGGCTATGGGCTGGCTCCGATTGGGCATGTAGTAACTGTTCAGAGTGTGGAGGAGGTTGAACTTAATATCACAGTGACAATTTCGTATGAAAGCGGTTATAGCTGGAGTAACCTCTCAAATGCCATTACTGATGCGGTTAAGGATTATCTGGAAGAGCTATGTGAAGATTGGGCTGTTTCTGACAGCCTGACGGTACGTATATCACAGATTGAAGCAAGAATATTAGCAGTTACAGGTGTTGTAGATGTGGCGGATACGGCTATTAACGGCGATGAAAATAACCTGACGCTGGATGAATATGAAATACCTGTTCTTGGAGGAATCAATTCATGACGAGAGATGTGAACCTGGTAAATTATCTTCCCATATATCTGCAGGATTATAAAGAAACCGCTGCAACTCTAGAAGCGGAAAATCCGGAATTTGTCCTTGTCTGGAATGCAGCAGACAGTACTTTAAATAATCGTTTTATTGCTACAGCTGATGAGTACGGAATATCCAGGTATGAGGATGTGATGAGTATTGAGCCAAAAGCGAGTGATGATCTGGAAACCCGGCGAACAAGGGTCCTGACAAAATGGCTTACTGAATTACCATACACCATGAAGATGCTGTTGCAGAAGCTTGTCGCGATATGCGGCGGCACAGATTTTACTGTATCTCATAACTTCGAAACCGGCTACACAATGACAATCGTAACCAATCTTGAAAGTGAGGATCAAATATCGGAACTGGAAACAATGCTGGAGGAATGGATCCCAGTAAATATTGTGTATGCAGCACCAAACAAAATCGATTGTAATAGTGATGAGAGTCTTATCATGGGCGGATGCGTATCTTTTTGTGAGATGTACACCATATAGAGGAGGAAAGAAATGGCGGATTTTTCAAAAGCTATAACGACTGTGAAAGGGCAGGAATTGATGACAAAACTTCTGGCTGGTGAAGTCAGTCAGATTGAATTTACAAATGTAAGTCTGTCTTCTACAGTTTATGACGAAGGTGACTTGGAAAATTTGGAAGCGCTCGATGGAATAGAACAGACCAGTGCCGTCTCAATGATTACCAGAGAAGACAATACTACAGTGCAGGTAGAAGCTTCGTTTTCAAATACTGAATTGAAAACCGGATACTATATACACTCTTTAGGGGTATATGCCAGTGATCCGGATGATGGAGAAATTCTGTTTGCAGCTGCAGTTGAGACTTCCGGAACCAGTCAAATGACTGCATATAGTGGAATTAGTGTATCTGGCGCATATGTCAAGATTGCCTTGACTGTCAGCAATTCGGAAAGTGTTTCCATTACGGTTTCCTCGGCGGCATCGGCATCAGTAGGAGATATGCAGAACATGCAGTCGAAAATAGAAACGCTGGAGAGCACTATACCGGCCTTGTCCTATGATGAGGCCAGTAAAACACTGATTTTTGAATTAGCCGATACAAGCGAGTAAAGGAGAAAAGACATGACGGAAGTATCCTATATTAAAAAGAAGGTCGGCGAAAATGAAGATAATTATGAAGTAGTTGACGCCGCTGCGAGGGAAGATATTAAAATTTTGAACGATACTGCTGTAATATCAACAGTTGTAAGAAAAATTGTTAAAGTCTCGGTTCTTCCGGATGAACCGGAGGATGATGTGTTTTACATTATTGCCGATTAAGGAGGACACATGATTTTTCTGGGCTCGAACAGGCTTAAAAATTTTTATATTGGTTCATCGAAAGTAAAGAAGATGTATCTGGGATCCGAGTTGGTATATTCGGCGGGCGGTGTTGTGACATACTATGTGGATGTCGGCATTACATATACGGAAGAAGTGGAGAGTGACGCAACCTGCCTGTCTCCAACGACTTTCACGCCGACGAAGAGTGGATACATCTTTGCTGGATGGAGAGAGGACGCAACAGCATCTTCTGATATTTTGACTGAAAAGACAATGGGAGATGATAGCGTCTCCCTGTACGCCGTCTTTAAGAAGACGATTTCGCTGACTTATTATAACGGCAGTTCAAGTGCTTCAACTAAGACAGGCACGCAGTACTATAATAATGAAAATATCGTAAACCCGACATTTACACTAACCCCGGCCACTGTGTCGGGATTTACTTTTTCCGGGTGGTGTACGTCCTCGTCGGCAACCGCAAGCGTTGCGTATACCGGCATCAGTGATACTGAGTTTGCTTCAGACACGACTTTATATGCAAAGTATTATCAGACAATTACACTGACATACTACAGTACAAGCTCTACGGCGGCTACGGAAACCGGCACAAGATACTATAATAGTGGAAATTATACGAATCCGACATTCACGATCAGTTCACCGTCGTTATCAGGCTGGAGCTTCCTGGGCTGGATTTCCGGGTCTACGAGTGCGACGGGTACTGTGTCTTATACGAGTATAAGCAGTACAGCGTTTTCAGCAAATGCAACCTTGTATGCGAAGTTCTCGAAGACTATTACGCTGACTTATTACAACAACAGCACCACGGCATCTACGCAAACCGGTACACGGTATTTTAATGCTTATGGAAATTACTCTAACCCGACGTTTACCCTGACCGCAGCATCCAAGAGCGGCTGGTCTTTCGATGGCTGGTGTACGGGTACTGCGGGCAACGCCTCTATTGCCTATAGCAGTATCAGCAGCACGACATTCACGGCAAGTGCGACATTATATGCAAGGTATAGCTGCACGATCACGCTGTCTTACAACGGCAACAGTGCTACCAGCGGATCCACGAGCAGCCAGACCGACACAAGATATTATAACTCTGCAGGCAACTATAGCAACCCGACATTTACTCTGGCAAGCAATGGGTTTACCAGAAGCTGTTATTCGTTTTCCAAGTGGGCGAGTGGATCCGCATCCGGAACTCAGTATGCGGTTGGCGCAAGCGTTACGCTGTCTGCAAACACAACATTTTACGCGATCTGGACCGCCAATGTGTGCAGGCTGGTCATAAACGCTGTATTAAGTACCTCAACATCTCACTCGTATACGTTTGATACAGGTACGTTTAGTTTGCCTCAAATAACATTGACATGCACTCTTTACACGACGGCGACTGGATCGACAGTACACAAAACATCAACCCTTACCAACTACCCGAAAGATGGCTCTCTGTCATTCTGTGGGCTTCTTACTGCCGTGTCATACGTATTGCAGGCGTGGAATTATGTAAGTGAACAATACACAGATCCGTATAACCTGATAAAAGTAACGGCGAATAAAGCCTTGTACTCGAATACAGGGCTGAGTTCTACGGGGCTTGCGTCTGGCAGCGTTATAACATTCTGCGCAGATGAAATTGCGACGATGTATTTAGGCGGCACAACCGCACAATATCAATTGGACGCAATCGGTTACTCAAAGACTCTCACATATTACGTCAGCGGCGCCAATGTGAGCTGATAAGGAGGCACCATGAGATATATAACTGTAAAACCGCTTGTGCCGGGTGCGGGGAATACCCCAATCCCACTCGGACACAGGTTGGAGAACGAGGCCACGCAAATTACATTTGACGTGGCCAAATTTATTGATGATTTCGGAGACGGCGGGACGTTTGTTCTGCTACATCAGCGACCGGGGGACTGTAATCCGTACCCCGTCGCCGCGACACTGGATGGCACAGGGCTTACATGGCTGGTGACATCCGCCGACCTTGCAAAAGCGGGGCGCGGGGAGTGTGAGCTGCAGTATCTGACCGGCGATGTGGTAGTAAAATCCTGCACATGGCCGACACGGATTATGACGGCGATGAAGGATCCTGGCGAGGCACCACCTGCAGAGACGGGCTGGGTTAAGCAGATGCTCTCAAGCATCCAGGAGCTGATCGCAACGGGATTGTACTGCGGGTTTGAAATAGATCCCGAGACCGGTATCCTGACCATGATTACGGCGGAAGGGTACAGCGGATTGACGTTTGAAATCAATGATAATGGATATTTGGAAGTGGTGATTTAATGGCAACGCGAACGACACTCGGCAAGGCGTCCATGACACCAAAAGGGACATATGATCCAGAAACCACTTATGTGCGGCTGGACATTGTGCAGTATAACGGGAGTAGCTATATTGTACTCCAGGACGTAACAGGGATTGAGCCCATAGATGACGGCGAGAACTACATGCTGCTGGCACAGGCAGGCGAGGAAACCGAAGAGTACATCGCAAAGTATAATGCTGTGATGGCGGCCGTCGAAACAGCTGGGGAAAAGGCGGAAGCGGCAAGCGCGAGCGCATCAGAAGCAGCAGCAAGTGCTACGCAGGCAGCGGATTCGGCTACAGCGGCCGCCAAATCGGAGACCAACGCAAATTCATCTGAGACCGCAGCGCAGGCCGCGCAGGCGGCAGCAGAGACAGCACAGCAGGCAGCAGAAACGGCGGCGTCCGAAGCGTCCACATCTGCGACGAATGCGGCAGGATCCCAGTCAACGGCGGCGGTCTCCGCCACCACAGCCCAGGAAGCGGCAAGTGCAGCCACAAGTGCAGAAACATCCGCAGAGAAGTCCGCAAGCGCCGCGCAGACAGCGCAGAAGGCCGCAGAGGAAGCGGCGGAAACGGCTGAGGAAAAAGCCGGTGAAGCATCGGAAAGTGCCACGGCTTCAAAAGCCAGTGAGACAGCAGCGGCAGCATCCGCAGAAGCAGCACAGGCAAGCGAGGAGGCTGCTGCGGAATCAGCCGAATCGGTAGAGGCGGTCCTGAAATCAGTCGGATACAACTACATCACCTTCTTTGTCGATGGGGACGACAACGGCCTGAACGCAACCGTATATCAGGAAGGAGACGATTAAATGAAAGATTATACAAATGACTCGCCTGTGTTTTCCGAGACGATATCCATTATCGAAACAACGGACAAGGCCCACGCCGATAATGTCAATGCGTCCATAAAGCAGCTGCATGACAATACCCTTGCAATGAAGGGGCTTATCATGCCGTCAGGGTTTATTGCCCTAAGCGTCAACGCGTCCGATAACGGACTCGATGCAACAATATATCAGGAAGAAGATTCATAAAGGAGGATTATCATGGCTTTAACTTCCATCGGGGATATCAATTTCCCCAGAGACACAACTATCCAGAGCCTGCTTGAAGCTCACCAGCAGACAAATGCTTACCTCGCGGCGATAGCAAACGAGAGCCTGCAGTCCACTCTCACGGATTACGCAAGCATCCAGCGGATTGTCCGGTCGGGCTACGCATCAAAGATCTTCGCGATTGGCGACCAGATCAACGTCAACTGGACAGACACGGTGACCAACACGACCTATGAGTGGCCGTTTGACGTGGTGCATTTTGACGACGTGGAGCTGGAGGATGGCGAGGTCGTGCCGGGCATGTTTTTACAGGCACATTACGCAACAAGATACGCAATCATGTTCGACCAGTCAGAGGCGTTGTATTACTGTGATGAGGCCTTACCCGCCGGTACGTATTACTTCACGATCGGTACATCGTGGGGAAATAACTGCGTATCCGGCACATCGTATTACTTTACCACTACGGTAGACATCCCGGCGGGCGGCCAGATTAGAATCGGCGTCGCATCTGAAAACAATTCGTGGGCGGCACCGGATACTGCGGTATCAAACTGGCGCGTCTGGACATACTCCAGCCCGTCCAGTACATCGTCCCTGGAGGGCGCCGGTCTGGAACTGACAGAGGGCACAGAGGGTACAGACCTCGGCACCACGACAACGACCATCAAGTATGCGGACAGCGGAATCAACAATTTACAGCGTGCAGGATACGGCTATAACCGCTGGAGCCAGTCGGCTTACAGGCAGTATTTAAACAGCTCTGCGGCAATCGGGAACTGGTGGAGTCCACAGAATAACTTCGACCGCCCGCCGTCTCAGCTGGGTACTTATCCGGGCTTCATGTCTGGGTTTGAGGAAGATTTCCTGAATATCTTAAAACCGGTCAAGGTAACAACTGCCTTAAACACCGTATCAGATTCAGAAATCGGCACTCAGGAAGATACCTACGACACGTTCTTCCTGCCATCACTGGAGCAGTTGTTTATCACGCCACAGTTATCAGGAGTAGAAGGTGACGCATGGGACTACTGGAAGCGCGCAACAGGCTCCACCACGACCATTAAGACAAATGTGACCGGCGCATTCCCAATCACATACGCGCTGGAAAGCCACACCTCAGCGCAGTCCGTGCGGTTGCGCTCGGCGACTCGTGGCGGCGCGTCCCACGCCTGGTATGTCTACAGCTCGGGCGGCGTCTACAGCTACGGCGCGAGCAACGCGAATCGTTCCGCCCCGGCTTGTGTCGTCTGTTAATCCAACAATCTATATATAATCTCCGCCACCCACGGATGGCGGAGATGGATGAAAGGAGAACAGATGTCAGTACCGGAAAATGAACGCGGCGACAGAAAAATGCAGGTATTTGTAAAAGCAAACGATCTTGTGAATTATACGATCAGGATCTGCTGCAATAAAAAGGTATTCCTGCCAGAATACCAGAACGCCCTGACAAATGACATTATCCGGACCGCGAAAGATATCTTCATTTTCGCGTGGGAGGCAAACGAAATCAGGGTAACGGATAATCAGGGAAAAGTAAGCCAGACAAAATATGTCGAAAGGAGGCGACTACAGGAAATTTCCATTCGCAGATGTAATGATCTCCTGGCGCTTATGCAGATGGCAAAAAGACTGTTCCACCTTAAAGCAAGAAGGATTAAGTATTGGGGCAGGCGGACCACAGAGGCCAGGGAACTGCTTGTTAAGTGGAGAGATGCAGATACAAGGCGGTATGGTCATTTAGACCTGCCGTGAGTATAAAGGGAGGTAGGCTGTAAGCGCAGAACGTGCGGTTGCGCTCGGCGAATCGTGGCAACGCGAACAACGCCTGGAATGTCAACAGCTCGGGCAACGTCAACAACAACAACGCGAGCAACGCGAATCGTTCCGCCCCGGATTGTGTGAACAAGGGCACATAAAGCTGTCCCGTAAGGATGGTGTGCCTGAATATTATGACACAAGGAGCCGAATTCCCGGCCTGAAAAGGCGAACAATACCGCCGCGATACAAGCATCTGCCATAAGGTATATGGGCGTTAGACACGCGGTGGAAATTTTAATAATCCCATATGAATGATGATGAAATGCTGGAGTCAGTGATCGGGTTTGAGGCGCTGTATGAATCCATGTGCCGGTGCAGGAAAAACGTGATCTGGAAGGATTCCGTTGCGCACTATTACCTCAACGGCATCGAAGAGACCCTGAAACTCGAAAAAGAATTAAAGGCCGGAACCTATAAGCCACGCCCACAGAAGAAAATCCAGATCACACACCCGAAGCCCCGCGAAGCGGTCAGCATCGCATTCCGCGACAGGGTATACCAGCGAAGCCTAAATGACAACGTGATTTACCCTGCCATGACAAAACAGTTTATCAGGGACAACGCGGCCTGCCAGAAGGGCAAGGGGACAGACTTCGCGCGGGCAACCATAGACCGGTTTTTACATGAGGTTTACCGCAAGTACGGGCTGGATGCATGGGTCTTGCAGGGAGACATTAAGGGATACTACCCGAACATGTCCCACAGGGTTGCAGAGGACTGCTTTAAGAAAAGCCTGCCGCCTGCAATCTATGAACGGGTGGAGATGATACTGCACAACCAGTACAAGGGAGAAAACGAATATAACCCCGGCAGTCAGATGATACAGATTGCAGGAATATCGGTTTTAAGCGGCTTCGACCATTTCATCAAGGAAAAACTTCGTATCAGATGGTATCTCCGGTACATGGACGATTTCATCTTAATCCACCATGACCGCGAATATCTGGAGCACTGCCTCGAAGAAATCAAAAAATATCTTGCGTCCATTGAATTCGAGGCGCACCCGGAAAAGACAAGGATTTACCCAATGGCAGACGGAATCAAAATGCTGGGCTTTACCCACAAGCTGACGGAGACAGGGAAGGTAATACGCCTGATTAATTCCGAGAATGTCAGGGCAGAGAGAAAGAAACTGTACAGGCTTGTCCAGAAGGCAAAGCGCGGGGAAATCACCAAAAGGAAAGTAAATGACTGCTTTGAGGCATGGAAAGCACACGCAAGATGCGGAAACTGCCAGCATGTCATTGAACGCATGGAACAGTATTACAAGTCGCTGTGGCGGCAGGAAGGAGCAGAGAATGAACATCTTTACGAAACTCAGGGTATCCGTTCAGGAACAGAGGAAAATGGAGGATACACAGGCCACGCTTGAAAAACTGGCCGCGAACCAGGACTACATCGCCATGATGACCGATGTGGAGTTGGAAGAGGATAAAGACGATGAAGCCGTAAAGGAGGAAGAGTAAATGAGCGCGAAGTACAACAAAGTAAAAGGATACTACGACAAGGACCTGTGGACCATATCTCAGGTCCGTAATGCGGTTGTAAAGGGCTGGATTACCGCAGAGGAATACGAGGAGATCACCGGCGAAACCTACGCGGAGTAAGGGGAGGCGACATAACAGTAACTGAAATGATCGGCGCGCAGAATCGGATTATAAACCTGCAGTCGGAAATAATCGACGGGCTGTATATGCTTCTTTCTCAGCACTTAAGTGCGGAGGATATCCAGTCGCTGCCTGAAATCGGCAAGATGAGCGTGGCGGTGGGGCTGAGAAAAAATCTGGAGGGAGATGTATGAGCGTAACTGAAATCATATCAGCAAGCGGCGGTGGGCTTTTTATCCTGCTGACGCTTATTGAGATTGTGCCCATTAAAATCAACCCGTGGAGCTGGCTTGCAAAGCATTTTGGCAAGGCTATCAACGCAGAGGTTATGGCTGAGCTGACAACGGTAAAGAAAGAACTGGACACAGTAAAGAAAGAACAGACGAAAATCCAAAAACAGCTTGAACAGCGCATACAGGTAGAGGATGACCGCAACGCAGACAGGCAGCGCGAGAAGATACTGGACTTTAACTTGGAACTGATACGCAAGCTCGACCACACAAAAGAAGACTTCAATGAAATTATGATTGTGATGGACGAGTACGAAACTTATTGTATGAACCATCCGAAGTACAAGAACAACCGCGCCACACTTGCAATCGAGAACATCAAGCGCGTATACAGGGAGCGGGAGGTAAAGAACGATTTTCTGTAAGGAGTGACAAATGTATAGTTTTGACAAACAGAAACAGCGTTATGACCGACAGTTAGAGCAGGCAAAACAGCGGAAGGAGGTCTTTGATAAGAGGGCTGAAATCAGAACCGTCAAGAAGTCCATGTGATTGTTTAAACCGCCCACGACAACCAAAATACTGATGGCATACATCTTTATCAACTGCACCGTGGTGGAAATTTACAGTATGGTGGCTATGTGGCATTTGGGGGACTTATCCTCTCTGTATACTCTCATAACTGCGGTTGTTGGAGAAACGGTATCATTCGCGGTTTACGCGGCGAAGTCATACAATGAAACAAAGCAGGAAGAAATCATCAAATTAGAGCGAGACAAAATGGCGCAGGACACGGAGCCTGACCGGGAAGGAGCAATGGGTTAAATGAGCATCAAAGACAAATTGACAAGCAGGAAATTTTTAATTTCGCTGGCCACATTTTTGGGGAGCATCGGTACGAGTATTGCCGGACTGAATTCCAACAATGATACGATTGCCACTGTTGGAATTGTATGTGCGGTACTGTCTGCGGCTATCTATGCCGGATGCGAAGCGTACATAGACGCGGCGGCGGTTGGTATCGGACAGAACGCAGAAAACACGGAGGAATGATTATGGCAACGTTATATCCTGACATTTCACATTATCACCCGGTTACAAATTGGTCACAGGTGAGTAGCAACTGCCCGTTTTTAATCAGCAAAGCTACGCAGGGCACAAACTACGTTGACCCTACTCTGACAGATTTTATTGACGGGTGCGAGACTTGGAAAATCCCTTATTGGTTGTACACCTATCTCAATTATGGGAGTGAGTTGGCACAAGCAAAATTTCTCGTGTCAACCTGTGATTCCAAAGTGCCGAAAAACAGCAAGTATTTTGTTGGCTATATCCTCGATGTAGAGGCTGGCAATACAGCGGCAAATGTAAAAAGTGCGCTTGATTATCTCAACGGTTTAGGCAAGAAAACCATGATTTATCATATGTACTCACAGCAAGCCGTGTATGCAAGTATCATCAACGCAAGACCTGACACTTGCGCATGGTGGGAGGCGCGATACGGAAATAATACAGGCTCTTACAATGCCACATATAGCGCACACAATGGAGTGGATCTCCATCAGTATACTTCCAAAGGTACTTGCGCTGGTATCTCTGGCAACTGCGATTTAAACCGTATCTGTGGGAGCAAAAATGAAGCATGGTTCAAAACACCATTATCTTCTAACACGACTTCCGACAGCGCGACAACTCCAACATACAAAGTCGGCACTGTCTACACATTACAGGTTGACCGTCTGAATGTCCGCAAGGGTGCCGGAACGAGTTATGCTAAAGTGGCTTATGCCAATCTGACCGACAACGCAAAAGCCAACGCATACAAGACCGGGCAACTCAAAAAGGGGACTAAGGTCACATGCAAAGAGACTCAGGCGGTTGGCAATGATATTTGGATGAGAATCCCGTCCGGCTGGATTGCTGCATACTATAACGGAAAATACTATATAAAATAAAATTATCATCGGCCCCTCTTCCGGTATGGAGGAGGGGCTTTTTAAATTCCCATCTCGGACAAATCTCGGACAACATCAAAATGGTGCAAGAGTTAAAATTGTTCTAAATTCCCATAAATAAAGGATTTTGCATGATTCAACTTTGATACAACTTCTTAAGAAATTTATAAGAATCTCTCTGTTGACTTTCCTCACGATTCAATGGTAGCATGAGACTGTGCTTCGGATATCCGGAGACAGAATGTGACTTGAATCCGCGGTTTTCATGCTGCGGTATAACGGATAGAGAGTGTCGGGGGAATTTTAAAGTGAATGACAAACACAGGGCGATTCTGCTTGGAGTGATACTGGCTTTGCTTGGCCTGGCAGTGGGGATCGGGCTGGGGTATCTGTTCTGCTCTTTTGTATTGTAATTAAAAATTATATGATAGAACAAGCATTCTTTGGTTAGTATTTTATAAAAATTGTTTTACTCTCATACTTCGTGTTTTTATTTTGAAAAGCCGGTATGAGGCTTATTTGTGTATAATTTTTTATTGGTCGTTTCTTAAACGGCCTTTTTTCTGCACTTTTTTTCTGCCCTCACATACAATACTATTAAAATGAAAATCATTTTATGAGAGGAATATATGCAGGATTATCATTTTGATGAGCAGTTCAACCGCTTCCCGCTGGCGATGGCCTATGTGTCCTGGCAGCACATCACCAAAATTTATGAGAATCTGGAACAGGGATACCGTGCCGGCACCATTTTCCCGGAGCTTGACAAACCCTTCACAGGAAGGAGGTGCTGCGGCAATGGCAGATAACGCTAAAAAGTGTGAGGCACTCAATACGATCGGGATGGTAGATTTTCTGCTGACAGATATGCAGCTCTACCTGGATACGCATCCTCATGATAAAAACGCCATTGATTATTATCTGTATTATGTGGGTGTGAAGAAAAACCTGGTCAGAGAATATGAGGACAAATACGGTCCCATCACCGCGCAGGGCTCTCACGGCAACACTGTGTTTACCTGGGCGGAGGAACCGAACGCGTGGGAAGGAGTGTGCGGCTGATGTTTCGTTATGAAAAGAGATTGGAATTTCCTGTCAAAATCTGTCAGCCCGATGCCAGAACGGCGCAGGCGATTATCAGCCAGTTCGGCGGTCCGGACGGCGAGCTCTCCGCCAGCATGCGATATCTGAGCCAGCGTTTTTCCACACCTTATCGTGAGGTCGCCAATTTACTCACGGATATCGGCACGGAGGAATTGGCCCATTTAGAGATGATCGGCGCCATCGTGTATCAGCTGACCAAGGATCTTTCCATGGAGGAAATCGAGGCATCCGGCTTTGACAAATATTATGTGGACCATACGCTGGGTATCTGGCCGCAGGCTGCGGGCGGTATCCCCTTCAACGCCTGTGAGTTCCAGTGCAAGGGGGATGTGTTGACGGATCTTTATGAAGATATGGCTGCCGAACAGAAGGCCAGGAGCACGTATGACAACATTCTCCGCCTGATCGATAATCCGGACGTCATCGCTCCGCTGCGTTTCCTGAGAGAGCGGGAGATCGTGCACTTCCAGAGATTCGGTGAAGCCTTGAGGCTTTGCCAGGATAAACTGAATGAAAAGAACTTCTATGCCTTCAATCCGGGCTTTGACAACTGCGAATCATAAAGTAAAATCTTCCCCTGTGCGGCATATCGTTGTTTGACCGTACAGGGGCTTTTTCTGTAATGGATCGCTGCCGGCTTTGCACAGCCTGCATCATAGCATGCTCACAATTGTATCGTTGATCTCGCTCAGCACCTGTATCACGAACTCATCTCCGTATGAGCGGTTTTCCATGAACGCGTAATAACAGCCGTTGATGCAGAAATTCAGGAGAATCGCGGCCTTTTCGGGGTTGTCGCTGTGTTCCTGATACAGCGGCAGGAACAGCTTCTGCAGCTGCGGCTTTAACACTGACAGGAGTCGTCCCTGCCGGTCCCCGGAGAAGAGAATTTTAATCAGGTGGTCATAGGAGAGCAGGGCGTGGAAGAGCTCCGTGACATAATCGGAGCTCTGGGATCCGGATTGCTCACTCATGTTGGACAGGACGGCTTCCACCACCTCATTTTCCAATTGCTCGGACAGATCATACACATCCGTATAGTGGGAATAGAAGGTGGACTTATTGATCATGGCCTTCTCACACAGTTCCTTTACGGTGATTTTTTCAAGCGGCTTGCGGCTTCTGAGTTCCAGAAACGCGTTGGTGATGCTTTCTTTTGTCTTTTTGATTCGGATATCCATCTTTTTTCATCCTGAATCCACGACAATCTGTCAAAAAAGTTGTTTATCCTACTTTTTATACGAATTGTCGGTGGATATTTTTTTGTTTTCATTTATAATACATTATAGTTGGAAAAGCAACTCTTGTCTATTAACATTTGGCATGATTTTCAGTTTTGCCTGGTATGCAGACCTGCAATAAGGATTATGAAAAGACGATACAGCAATCTGAGGGCAGACAGGCTGAAATCAGGAATGACAAAAGGAGATATCTTATGGATTTATTCGGATTTTATCAGGGGCAGGAATTTGAGGCATATCAATATCTGGGTGCGCACACGATCTGGCAGGGCGGCACGGTTTTTCGCACCTTTGCCCCCAGCACGGCGGTAGTTGGGGTGATCGGGGAATTTAATAACTGGCAGGAGACCCCGATGCAGAAAGTTCTGGACGGCAATTTCTGGGAACTGACCGTGCCTCAGGCTGAGGAAGGTATGATGTATAAATACCGGATTCATTACCGGGATGGCCGGACAATCGACCACTGTGACCCATACGGTTTTTACGCGCAGCTTAGGCCCGAGAGCGCTTCCATCATTTCCGTCCTGCAGGATGACGAATTTCATGACGCGTTGTGGATGAAAAAGCGCACCGTCATGTCGGACAGGCCGCTCAATATTTATGAGATGCATATGGGTTCCTGGAAAAAGGCGGGCGAGCGGCAGGAGGACTGGTACAATTACAGAGAGGTGGCTGACAGGCTTGCTCCATATCTGAAGGAGAACCACTATAATTACGTGGAAATCATGCCTCTTTGCGAATACCCTTCCGATGAATCCTGGGGCTATCAGGCGACAGGGTTCTTTTCCCCGACTGCCCGTTATGGGAAACCGGATGATCTTAAGTTTTTTATCAATTATATGCATGAAAATCAGATCGGGGTGATCCTGGACTTTGTACCTGTACATTTTGCCTGTAATGATTACGCGCTTTTGCAGTACGATGGGACAGCGCTGTATGAATATCCGCACAGTGATATTGGCTATAATCAGTGGGGAAGCTGCAATTTCATGCATTCGAGGGGAGAGGTGCGCTCCTTTCTGCAGTCCTCCGCTTATTACTGGCTGAAGGAATTCCACTTTGACGGCCTGCGCATGGACGCCATCAGCAATGTCATTTATTGGCAAGGAAATTCCGATCGCGGGGAAAATGTACCCGGCGTGCAGTTCATCAAATCCATGAACCTGGGGCTGAAAAAGCGTCTGCCGTCCTGCATCCTGATCGCGGAGGATTCCTCCTCTTATCCGAAAGTGACGGGTCCGGTAGAGGATGGCGGGCTTGGCTTTGATTATAAGTGGGATTTGGGCTGGATGAATGACACACTGACTTATTTTAAAGTGGACCCGTATCTGAGGGTGGATATGTACCATAAGCTGACCTTTTCCATGATGTATAATTATAATGAGCGCTTCATCCTGCCGTTTTCCCACGATGAAGTAGTGCACGGCAAGGCCACGATTTTACAGAAAATGAACGGGTATTACGAGCAGAAATTCCCACAGGCGCGGGCGCTGTACATGTATATGTACGCCCACCCCGGCAAAAAGATGAATTTCATGGGATCAGAGATCGGCCAGCTGCGTGAGTGGGATGAAAAGCGCGGGCAGGACTGGGATATCCTGACGTATCCGGCACATGACGCCTTTCATCATTTTATGGTGGCATTGAATCAGATTTATGAAAGAAATGATGCCTTCTGGCAGATGGATTTTAAGCAGGAGGGCTTTGCGTGGCTCGACTGTCACCAGGAGGAGCGGCGCGTGTATGTGTTTGAACGCAGGAGTGAGAAACAGAGAATCCTGGCGATTTTTAATTTTTCGGACCTGGAACAGAAGACTTACAGGCTTGTGGTGCCGAAGGCAAGGAGTCTGAAGCTTTTACTTCACAGTGACTGGGAGCGGTTCGGAGGGAAAACGGTGGAGAAGGGCAAAGACAGAAAGGTCGGAAAAACGGGAGATTTTGCGTTTGATCTGCCGCCTTTCAGCGCTGTTTATTATGAGATAATCGAATAAAACCGGAAAATATATATTGATAAAAATTTAACTATCCTGTATAATGTGGGCGGTAAAAATGATATGATTTCAGGAGGTCTGCCATGAGCATGAGAGGCATCGATACCGAGGTGCGCAAAAACCGCCGCAGGGTATTTAAGGAAATCGCGAATCTGGCATATAATTCCAAAGACCTGGCCGCGGATATGGAAAATCTGCCCTATACGATCGTGGAGAGCGAGGACAACCCCTACTGGGAGAATGTTTACAGAGAGCGTGAGGTCGTGCGCGAGCGCCTGCGCCTGGCGCTTGGCATGAGTCTTAGGCCGGAGGATGTGCCGGTCAATGTCAGCCAGGGCGTGGAGTTATCCAATATTGATGAGAAATATTATGAGCCGCCGCTTTTGCAGGTGATCCCATCCGCCTGCCATGCCTGCCCGGAGAATAAATTCGAGGTCACGGACCAGTGCATGGGCTGCGCGGCGCATCCCTGCCGCGAGGTCTGTCCCAGGGGTGCCATGACCATGAAAAACGGCAAATCCTACATCGATCAGGAAAAGTGCATCAAATGCGGCAAATGCAAGGAGGTCTGTCCATATGACGCCATTTCCCATTCTGAGCGCCCCTGTATGAAAGCCTGCGGGGTGAAGGCAATCGGGACAGGCGATCATGGAAGAGCGGTCATTGATCCGGAGAAATGCGTGACCTGCGGCATGTGTATGGTCAGCTGTCCGTTCGGGGCAATCGCGGATAAATCACAGATTTTCCAGCTGATCCGTGCGCTGCAGAGTGGGCGCGAAATCATCGCCCAGGTGGCACCGGCCTTTGTGGGGCAGTTCGGGCCGAAGGTGACACCCGAGATGCTGAAAGAGGCACTCAAGGAGCTGGGCTTTTCGGATGTCTATGAAACGGCGCTCGGCGCGGATTACGGCTGCCTGCAGGAGGCACGTCATTATGTGGATGAGGTGGTGAGCGGCAAACAGAACTTTTCCCTGACCAGCTGCTGTCCGTCCTGGTCCGTACTTGCCAAAAAGTATTTTCCGGAGACCATTGATAAAATATCGAATGAACTGACGCCCATGGTGGCGACTGCCCGCATTATCAAGCAGGAGCATCCGTCGGCCTCGGTTGTCTTCATCGACCCCTGTGTGTCCAAAAAGCTGGAGGCCAGCAGGCGGACAGTGCGTTCGGACGTGGATTTTGTTATTACCTTTGAGGAGCTGGCGGGTATTTTTGAAGCGAAGGGTATTTTCCTGGAAGAAATGCATAAGCAGGCTGAGGAGGAAAAGTTGAATCGTGCGACTTCCCTGGGCAGAGGCTATGGTGTGGCAGGTGGCGTTGCCGGAGCCATCAAAAAGGCGATCGATACCTATTATCCGGGGACAGAGGTCAAGATCGAGCACGCCCAGGGCCTGGAGGACTGCCGCAAGGCGCTTCTGATGGCCAAGGCCGGACGGCTCAACGGGTATCTGATCGAGGGCATGGCCTGTCCGGGCGGCTGCGTGGCCGGTGCGGGTACCAATATCACGATTCCGCAGGCAACGAAGGCGGTGACGCAGTTTGCCAGCACATCAGAGAAAAAGATACCGGGAAATCTCTGGCCCGATGAGAAATCTGATGAAAAAATTCCTGATACTACTTGAGATGTAGCGGAATTTGAGGTATAGTGATTGGGATTTTAATTGCTCGAAAACAGGGGACATCAGAAATAGAGCGAAGAGGAAGAGAAACGTCGGGGTATCGACGTGCTTTTTTCTGATATTTCCGGAAATGTGAGGGAAAAGAAGAATGACCAAAATCAGAACGCGCTACGCACCCAGCCCCACCGGCAGAATGCATGTGGGCAATCTGCGCACCGGTTTATACGAATATTTAATCGCGAAGCATGAAAACGGCACCTTTGTCCTGCGCATCGAGGACACCGACCAGGAGAGACAGGTCGAGGGCACTGTGGATATCATCAACAGAACATTGGAGAAAACCGGCCTTATTCCGGACGAGGGACCGGATAAAGACGGCGGTTACGGTCCCTATGTGCAGAGCGAGCGCATGAAGACCGGCATTTACATGAAATACGCGAAGGAGCTGATCGACAAGGGCGAGGCATACTATTGCTTCTGCGATAAAGAGCGTTTAGAGGGCCTTAAGCAGACCATCGAGATGGACGGCGAGACCAAGGAAATCACCATCTATGACAAGCACTGCCTGTCCCTTTCCAAAGAGGAAGTGGAGGCGAATCTGGCCGCCGGGAAACCCTTTGTCATCCGTCAGAATAATCCGAAGGAGGGCACTACCACCTTCCACGACGAGCTGTACGGGGACATCACCGTGGACAATTCCGAACTGGACGACATGATTCTCATCAAGTCGGACGGCTACCCCACCTATAATTTCGCCAACGTGGTAGACGATCATACCATGAACATTACCCATGTGGTCAGAGGAAATGAGTATCTTTCCTCCTCCCCGAAGTATGTCCGCCTCTACGAGGCCTTCGGCTGGGATGTGCCGGTATATATTCACCTGCCCCTGATCACGGACGAGAATCACAAAAAGCTCTCCAAGCGGAGCGGCCATTCTTCTTTTGAGGATCTTCTGGAGCAGGGCTTTGTGGCTGAAGCGGTTGTCAATTACATCGCGCTCTTAGGCTGGTCTCCTGAGGATAACAGGGAAATTTTTTCCATGGACGAGCTGATCGAGAAGTTTGACTATCACCGCATCAATAAGTCTCCTTCCGTCTTTGACATTGGGAAGCTGAAATGGATGAACGGCGAGTATATCAAGGCCATGGACTTTGACACCTTCTATGAGCAGGCGGAACCTTATCTGAAGGCGGCTCTGACGAAGGGTCAGGACTTAAAAAAGGTCGCCGCCATGGTAAAGACCCGTATCGAGATTTATCCGGATATTACGGAGATGGTGGACTTCTTTGAGACGCTGCCGGGGTACGACACGGAAATGTACCGGCACAAGAAAATGAAGACCACACCGGAAAGCTCCCTGTCTGTCTTGAAGGATGTTCTGCCTCTGCTGGAGGCGCAGGAGGATTACTCCAATGACGCCCTGTATCAGCTTTTACTTGCCTACGCGGGTGAGAAGGGGTACAAAAATGGCTTTGTGATGTGGCCCATCCGTACCGCCGCGAGCGGCAAACAGACCACACCGGCAGGCGCAACTGAGATTCTGGAGGTTTTAGGGAAGAAAGAATCCTTATCCAGAATCAGGATCGGAATCGCGAAATTGGAGGCTGCCATTGGCTAATCAGTTCACCCAGGCGCAGGAGCGGGCCATCGACCATTATAAGGGTCCCGCTCTTGTGCTGGCGGGACCCGGCAGCGGCAAGACGCTGGTGATCACCGAGCGTGTCTGCCGCCTGATTGCCGCACATCAGGTTCCCGCCTCTCAGATTCTGGTGATTACCTTCACGAAGGCCGCCGCGGTCCAGATGGAGGAACGCTTCTCACAAAAGATGCCCCAGGAGCATCCCTGGTTCGGTACATTTCATTCCTTCTTTTATTTTATTCTCAGAACATACTCCCGCACATTTCCCCGCACTCTGATTCCCGCGAATGTGAAGCAGAGCATATTAAGGTCGGCCTGCAAAACGGTTTTGCAGGATACCCCCCAGGGAATCCTGGACGCGGTGGATCAGCTGCTGGGGCTTTATATTAATCTGGGCATGGACCTGGAAAAGCTGCCGGTCTCGGATGAGATCGGGCCTAAGGATGTCAAGGCGATATATTGTATATATGCCGATGCCTTAAAGCAGGAGGGATACTTTGACTTTGACGATTTACAGATTTCCTGCCTGAATCTGCTGCGCAGCAACCTGGAGATCCGCAGACGTATCGTCAGGGCTTTTCCCTTTATTCTGGTGGACGAATGTCAGGACATGAATCCGGTGCAGTATGAGATTTTAAAGCTTCTGACCGGCCCGGAGAAATCCGTCTTTTTAGTGGGAGATGACGACCAGTCAGTATACCGTTTCCGCGGAGCCGAGGTTTCCCTGATGCGGCAGTTTCTGACTGATTACAGTCCGGCGACGGAGATTTTGCTGGATCAGAATTTCCGCTCCGCGAAGTGTATCGTGGAAGCCTCCACGAAAGTCATCGCGGACAATAAAACCCGTTTTGAGAAGGTAATCCGGCCAAAGGACGACGTGACACAGGGCGTTGTCATCAAATCCTTTCAGCACAGGCTGGATATGAACGAGAGAATCTTTGCTTTTCTGAGAGAACAACCCGACTTAAACGAGTGCGCCGTGATCTGCCGCACCAACCGGGAACTGGGTGAGATGGCACGCCGCCTGCGCAAAGAAAACATTTCTTATCAGATGCGCGAAGCGGCCAAAAGCGTTTTTGAGGAAGAGTGGTATCTGGATCTGGAGGCGTATTTAAAGCTTGGTCAGGGCTTAAACGACCGCAAATATATCCTGCGCGTCGCCAACAAACCCAACCGCTTCATTACGCGTGAACAGATCGTCAATTTTTCTTATCTGCCGGCGCCTCTTGCCACGCAGGTAAAGCATATAAAGGGTATGCGCCCCGCGCTTGCCATGAAATACATCTGGATTGGGATTGGTTATGACAAATATCTGAAAAACAACCTGGCGCAGGAAGAAGGGCGATACGAGGAAATTCTGGAACAGTATGAGGAAATCGCGGCGGAGATGGAGCAGTATCCGGATGTGAGGGACTGGCTCGATTATGTGGAATCGGAGCGTCAGCAACAGATAAGAGAGAGTAAAAATAAAAACAACCAGCCCCGGACAGGCGTGCATTTAATGACCATACATGGTTCCAAAGGGCTGGAATATGATACTGTGATCCTGCCCGACTTAAACGAGGGCAGGATGCCGCGGGGCAGCCATCTGTCCGACGAAGAGATCGAGGAGGAGAGAAGGCTTCTCTATGTAGCGATGACCAGGGCGAAGAAAACGCTGGAAATCTATTACATCAGCGGCGAAGAGGGGCACTTAAAGCGGCCAAGTATGTTTTTGCACAGGCTCGTTGAGAAAAAGTGAATCACAGATATTCGTTTTCCGGCAGCTCTTCCACAATTTCGTCAAATTCGGCGTCATCCAGAAATTCCTCAAAGGCGTCCTCGACGGCTTCGTATTCCTCGTCATCGTCGATGTAGCCAAGCTCCGGCTCCTCATTCGGGTCATCCGGATTTTCTGAATAGCGGTAGAACCAGACCTCACCGTCCTCGTTCTCCCCGTTTTCATCCAGCGGCTGCAGGACGATATAATCTCTGCCGCCCGTCTCCAGGATCGTGATCACGGCGCATTCCACAGTGCGGCCGTCCTCCAGATCCAGCGTGACGGTCATTTCTTCCTCGACAGTTTCTTTTTCATAATCCATAGCGAATATCCTCCGTTTATGATTCAATTTAACTTTTGGCTTACCTGAAAAGAAAAACCGTGAGCCTTCACTTGGTAAAGGCATAGTCACAGTTTCTTTCAGGGGGCTTGTTTCTATTAAGATACCTCTCAGCGCAGAGAGTGTCAAGAAAATACTTGATAAAGAAAATTGTTAAATCATATATTTTTTACGAAAAATATAAGAAATACTTTCTCTTTTTGTGCATGTTATGGTAAAATGAAACAAGACCATGCAAAGGAGAAGCGCTCATGAACACACTTTTTACTACAAAACCATCAACTCCTTATCCGGCGGGTATCAGGCGGCAGGGACGCAACATCCATGCTTCCTTTATTTCAGAAAATACGGACTGCGGCGTGATACTCCGCTCTGGTCGTGATGGCGGGAAGGCTGTCAGGGTTGAGTTTGCGGAAAGCGACCGTTGCGGAAGCGTTTATTCCATGATGATAGAGAATGTACCGTCTGAGTATCAGCTGGCCTCCTTTTACAGAGGGGAAACTGAGGTGGAGGACAGGTATGGTGTGCAGTACGTGAAGCATTCTTATGGGGAGGCGCTTCTGGCTTCACAGATGAAGAGTGTGCTCTTACAGAAAGCGTTTGACTGGGAGGGCGCAAAACGTCCCTGTGTACCGTATTCGCAGGCGGTGTTCTATGGTCTTCATGTGCGCGGATTTACGAGGCATGCAAGCAGCGACGTCAGACATAAGGGAACATTTCTGGGGATCGTGGAGAAATTGGATTATCTTCAGGATTTAGGTATCACGTCCCTGTTGCTGCAGCCTGCTTATGAATTTATCGAGGCTGAAATGCAGGCGCCGGCGTGTGAGCAGACAGGCCGTGGAAGCTCTTATCAGCAAAAGGAAGAACTGCCGGTTTTGAACTACTGGGGCTACAAAGAAGGCTTTTACTATGCGCCGAAGGCTTCCTACGCGGCGGGCAAAGACGCGGTCACGGAATTTAAAACGCTGGTGAAGGAATGTCATTTGAGGGGCATGGAACTGTTGATGCAGTTTTATTTCCCGCGTACGGTAAATGAATGTGACATCCGGCCCATACTGGAATACTGGACGACAGAGTACCAGGTGGACGGATTTCAGATTCTGGCGGACCACATCAATATGGCGCTGGTTTTAAATGATCCGTTGCTTTCGGACAGGAAGCTGATCTATTACGGTTTCGAGGATTCTCATCAAAACAGCAGGTCGGCTGCGCCGTCTTTTAAGTGCCTTGGCGCGTTCAATGAGTCTGCCATGCAGGTTTACCGGCGCTTTTTGAAAGGCGATGAGCAAACAGTCGGCGAGATGATGGGTATTTTCCGGCGCAATGGGTATTCCATCGCGTATCTGAACAGCGTCGCGGATTACAGCGGTTTCCGTGTGCATGACCTGGTCAGCTATGATTATAAGCATAATGAAGACAATGGCGAGGACAACCGCGACGGGACGAATTATAATTACAGCTGGAACTGCGGAGAGGAGGGTCCCTCGCACAAAAAGACCGTGGTTGCCCTGCGGGAGAAGCAGAAACGGAATATTTTCACCATGCTGGTATTGAGCCAGGGGACGCCCTATCTTTTCATGGGCGATGAGATGTCCAAAACGCAGAAGGGCAATAACAACCCCTATAACCAGGACAATGAGACAAGCTGGCTGAACTGGCGCGATCTGAAAAAGAACGCCGATTTCCATCAGTTTGTGAAAGATCTGCTTGCCTTCCGTCAAAAGCATCCCATCCTGCATATGGAGCAGCCGCTCACCGGCGCGGATGTAAAGGGGCTGGGGTATCCGGATATTTCCTTCCATGGCCTGGAGGCCTATGTGGCGTCTACGGAGCCGGTTCACAGAGAGTTCGGTGTCCTGCTTTGCGGCGCCTACGCGCAGAATGGGGCAGGCGAAGAGGACAGCCTGTTGTTTATCGCCTTTAACATGCACTGGCAGGATCATGAATGCGCCCTGCCGCTGCTTCGAAAAGGGATGAAATGGCGGATCGCGCTCACAACTCAGCTTGAGCCGGAGGAGTTAAAGCCTGGGAAAACGCTTCTTTTGCCCGCGAGGGCGATCTATGTGCTGGAGGCTGTGAGCGAAAATGGGGATGGGCAGGCGGCACAAAAAGCAGAATCCTGCATAGAGTAAAAGCAAAGACTGTTAAGAGGATCTTCATGGACTGTTTTCAGATTTTGTTGTTTTTACTTTTTATAAGTTCCTGTAATTGCCGGGGAAGCGGCTGCGGCTGCAGTTGCAGCATAGAGGAGCAGAGTGTTGGTATAAAACCGGACGACTGCGGCTGTCAGGCGTCAGCACCGCCCGAAACTGTGCGAAACAGGAGCGAAATCGAACCGGATCAGACCGCGCCTTATCCGTTTCCGCCGTATCCGGTTTTAAGAGAGTGAGTTCTTATATCTGAGGTTAAGACTGCGTTTTACATACCTCCCGGCTCTGATGGGTGCGGGAGGTATGTCATGCAAAAAGCTGCAAATGTGGGAAGACGTCGGAATGCTTTACCGATTGCTCTGGCTTCATACCCTCACAAATCAGCCTGAAACAAATGCAGAAGTCAAATGTAAAAGCTTTGTGAGGCGGACAGTTTGCAATTGACGAAAAAAGGACAGAGTGTTAAACTGACAGACAGAAGGAAACCGTGCGGCAGGACGCCGTTTTGACTGCTTTCCTTCAGCAGGAAATATCTTGTCTAACTTAAAACAGGAGGCATGGTCATGTCGAATGATAAATATGTTGCGTATGTTTCCACCTATACCAGGGGAGACAACCTTGGCATCAAGATTTTTGATGTGGATATGGAAAAGGGATATTTTTATCCCAAAAAGGAAGTGGAGATCACCAATTCATCCTATCTGACACTCTCAAAAAACAATAAATATCTGTATTCCATCACGGATACGGGCGTAGAGGCTTACGAGATCTTAAAAAACGGAGATCTGAAGGTTTTAAATCACGCCGGTATCAATGGAATGCGCGGCAGCTATCTTTCCACTGATTACGCGGACAGGCTTTTGTTTGTGGGCAGTTATCATGACGGCAAGCTGACCGTGCTTCGTCTGAATGAGGACGGCTCCATCGGAAAGATCACGGATGAGCTCTATCACAGGGGAATGGGCAGCATCGCGGACAGAAGCTTCCGTGCCCACATTGTCTGCACCAAGATGACGTGGGACAATAAATATCTGCTCGTTGCCGATTCCGGACTGGACCACACCAATGTCTACCAGGTCGATCACAGAAACGGAACCGTGAAGCAGGTGGATGTGATCCGCTCCGAGCCGGATTCCGCCCCCAGACATATCAAGATCAGCAAGGACGGCAGGTTCGTCTACATCGTCCATGAGATGAAAAACTTTATTACCGTCTACAGTTATACGGAGGTAAACGGGCTGCCTTATTTTGAAAAGGTACAGACGATTTCCACACTGAACGATTACACGTCCGGCAACGCCGCGGCCAGCGCGTTGAACTTCTCCATGGATTATGAGTATCTGATCAGCTCCAACGCCGGTGATAATTCTGTGGTGATTTTTAACCGTGACAAGGATACGGGCATTCTTTCCAAGATTTTGTGCCTGCCGATCAGCGGGTCTTATCCGAAGGACGCCATGCTCTTTCCGGACAATAAGCATCTGGTCAGCTTAAACCATGAATCCAATACTATGACATTCTTTAACGTGGATCTGGAGAAGGGGACGCTTGCCATGTGCGCGAAGGAGATTCCGGTCGGGGAGCCGAACTGTGTGATATTCTATAAGCTGCCATAAAAGTCCACAATCCTGTCCAGCCTCGCGCTCATATTCATTAAAAGAGCATCCAGTATTGTGATAGCTGTCATGGACTCCATGACGACGACCGCTCTGGGAACAATGATGGGATCGTGCCTGCCTTTGATGGCGATCTCGATATTTTCCCCTGCCCGATTAACTGTATTCTGCGTCTGAAAGATGGAAGGCGTAGGTTTGACGTAAGCGCGGACAATCAGGGGCGCGCCGTCGCTGATGCCTCCAAGCGTTCCGCCGGAATGATTGGTCCTTTTGTGAATACCGTCCTCATCCGCGAAAAAGGCGTCGTTATTCTCGGAGCCAAAGCGGGCTGAAACAGAGCAGCCGTCGCCGATTTCCACAGCCTTCACGGCGCCGATACTCATGATGGCCTTTGCCAGGTTGGCGTCCAGCTTTTCAAAGACCGGATCGCCGATGCCGGCGGGGAGCCCCATCACGGTGCATTCCATGACGCCGCCTACGGAATCGTAGTGTTCCCGCGCTTTTTTCAGATACGCGACAGCCTCATCATTTGTGGCCATGTCCGGCATGGCGGTGGAAGTCTGCGAAATGGAAGCTCTGTCAAAATGTGTGCGGTCAATCGAAACCGGTCCGATGGCGGTGGTATAGGCGTACACATCGATTCCCATCTCTTTTAATATTTTCGAGGCCACGGCGCCGGCTGCGACTCTGCCGATGGTTTCCCGGCCGGAGGAGCGACCGCCGCCCCGGTAGTCGTGCAAGCCGTATTTTTCGTCGAAGGTATAGTCGGCGTGTCCGGGTCTGTAACAGTCCGCGATCTGAGAGTAGTCGCGGCTTTTCTGGGAGGTGTTGCGCACGAGCATGGACAGGGAAGTGCCGGTCGTTTTTCCTTCAAAGACGCCGGAGAGAATCTCCACCAGATCGTCCTCTTTCCTGGGAGTGGAAATATCGGACTGCCCGGGCTTGCGCCGATCCAGAAAAACCTGGATATCCTCTTCACACAATGCAAGTCCCGCCGGAACGCCGTCCAACACTACGCCAAGCGCTTTTCCGTGACTTTCTCCCCACGTTGTGATTCTGAATATATTTCCAAAAGAATTCCCCGCCATTGATCAGTACCTCCTGTTTTTATACCGGACTTCCCGCATATATCGTATTTGTACGATTTGCCAGACATTATTATAGCCTGTCACAGAAGGAAAGGCAAGCCTGAGAAAGCATGTATATTTCCCACAGAACTGTCAAAAAATAATGTGGTGAAATAAAGATGGGAGGGAGAGCGACGGCGTGCTGCAGTGATACGCTTCGTTTGCGGACAATACGACGATGAAAGAGGACAGGGTGATCAGAATTCAGGAAATAGACGCAGTCAATCCTGACGCGGTTCTGATGGTGTTTTTTGTGTTTTCCTTCGTGGGATGGATTTGGGAAGGAATATTTGTGGGAATCCGCTATGGCATGTTTTTGAACAGGGGTTTTCTGCATGGACCATGGCTGCCGATATACGGAACCGCTGGACTTTTGATGGTGGCTTTCCTGAAAGATGTCAGGCATAAACCGGCCGTGGTGTATGCCGGCTGTGTTTTACTCTGTGCCATTGTAGAATATGTGACCGGCTTTCTGCTGGAAACCTTTTATCACATGAAATGGTGGGATTACAGTAATTTCCCGCTTAATCTGCAAGGCCGGATCTGTCCGCAGGATACCATGTTTTTTGGCGTTTTCGGAATGTTTGCGGTCTATTACGCGGCGCCTGTATTACTGCGGAAAATGTCAGATCGCTCCCATCTGCGGTGGATGCTCTGTATCGTGCTGACGATCTTATTTTCGATAGATATGATGATTTCCCTGATTTCGCCGAACACCGGCCTGGGGATCACATACTGAATGGATACGGATCATGACGTATGATAAAAGCCTGAACTGGGGCATTGGATATCATCCTGAGCACAATGGGAAACCTGACCTGGAAACGGTTTACAAAAACGAAGAGGTATGGTAACATGAAACCTCAGAATCAAGGAATAACAACTGAGGTGACTTATGTACGAAGTGCTGAAAATGGAAGGGCGGGCGAAGCGCGCGGTGCTGCACACCGTCCATGGCGATATACAGACGCCGGTATTTATGAATGTGGGGACGGCGGCGGCCATCAAGGGTGCCGTATCTACCGCGGATTTAGAGGAGATCGGGACGCAGGTAGAGCTTTCCAACACGTATCATCTGCATGTCAGGCCGGGCGACGAGGTGATTAAACAACTGGGCGGACTGCATCGCTTTATGTCCTGGGATAAGCCGATCCTGACCGATTCCGGCGGTTTCCAGGTCTTTTCGCTGGCCGGTCTGCGCAAAATCCGCGAGGAGGGCGTCACCTTCCAGTCCCATGTGGACGGGCGGCGGATCTTCATGGGACCTGAGGAGAGCATGCAGATCCAGTCCAATCTGGGTTCCACCATTGCCATGGCCTTTGACGAATGCCCGAATTCGAAGGCGGATTACCGCTATGTGAAGGACAGCGTGGAGCGGACGACCCGCTGGCTTGCCCGCTGTCAGACAAAGATGGCACAGTTAAATGCACAGGAGGATACAATCAACCGGCAACAGCTTCTTTTCGGCATCAATCAGGGCGCGGTTTATGACGATATCCGTATCGATCAGGCGGAACGGATCGCGCAGATGGATCTGGACGGCTACGCGCTGGGCGGCCTTGCCGTCGGGGAAACGCACGAGGAAATGTACCATGTGCTGGAGGAGACGGTGCCGCATCTGCCGGTCAATAAGCCTATTTATCTCATGGGCGTTGGCACGCCTGCCAATATTCTGGAGAGCGTGGAGAGAGGCGTCGACTTTTTTGACTGTGTCTATCCAAGCCGCAACGGCCGTCATGGACACGCCTACACGAATATAGGAAAGCTAAATCTCTCGAACGCCAGGTTCGCTCTGGATGACAGACCCTTAGATCCGGGTTGTCAGTGTCCGGTCTGCCGCAGATATTCCAGAGCGTATATCCACCATCTTATGAAGGCGAAGGAAATGCTGGGCATGCGCTTTTTGGTGACGCATAATCTGTATTTTTATAATACGATGATGGCGGAAATCAGGGACGCGCTGGATCAAGGCACCTTTTCTTCCTATAAAAAAGAAAAGCTGGCCAGAATGGCACAAAACGGCGAGGATTGACAAAGAGCGGCTATAGAAATCTAAAAGCTTTCGAAAATTTGAGAAACTTCTTGCCAACCTCTTTTGAAAAGAGTATAGTAAAGAAAGCGATTTGCGGCGGGGAATGTGCTGGCCGCGATATTTACCATTAGGAGGAATTTATGGCTATTTTATTGACAAGTGATACGGCATCTTCCACCGGCAGCCTGATTGCCATGATTGTTGTATATGCGGTTATTTTCGGAGCAATGTATCTGTTTTTATTCAGACCGCAGAGAAAAGAGCAGAAGAGGGTGGCTGCCATGATCGCCGCAGTTGAGATCGGCGATTATGTCCTTACCAGCAGTGGATTCTACGGTTCGGTTATCGACATTACGGAGGATACGGTGATCGTGGAGTTTGGTAATAACAGAAACTGTCGTATTCCCATGCAGAAGAGCGCCATCGCCCAGATTGAGAAGGCAAACGGCGAACAGCAGTGATGCGGTTCTCGGAATGACAGATACGATTCTGAACAGGGCATGGCCTGATTTTGAATAGCACCTTGAAAACTGGCACTGAAGAAATACAGAAATACGAAAGGAACAGGTAAATGGGACGCTTAAAAGAGCTGAGGCGCAGTCGTGGTCTGACACAGGAGGGTCTGGCAAACGAAATCGGGACATCGCAGCAGACGATCAGCAGGATTGAGAACAATGAGGATATGATTCCGACAGATCTGCTGGTGAAGCTCGCGAAGTATTATCACGTTTCTGCTGATTATATTATGTCGCTGACGAATGAGAAATATAATATGCCGGGCAGTGACAGAGTGATGCAGTATGTGGAAGCATACAGTGATGATTTCACCCTGTATGACAGTCTTTCACCGGAGAATAAGGAAGTAGTGAAGGCGGTCATCAGTACGCTCACCAGATTGCAGGAAGAGAGCAAAAATTAACTGCCGCGAAGGAGTCTGGTCGGTCAGCACAGTGAAAGCACTTCAGAAAGCGGCCCGGATGACAATATTGATACATAAGCCCTCTGTCGCTTGGAAAAGGATTTCTTTTCCCGCGGCAGGGGCTTTTTTGTACAAAAATTATACACCAAACCTCCTGGATTGACAGGGAAAGAATAATCCAGTGACTTGAAAAATCCCAGAAATTAGAGTAAGATAGAAAAAGTGTATGCCAAAGTGAAAGATTGAAATATGGATTTCAGAAGGATATGAATATGAAGATGAAAATTACCTGTATTCCGGGCGATGGAATCGGACCGGAAATTGTGGCGCAGGCCAAGGCTGTGCTGAATGCTGTTGCGGAGCGTTTTGGACATGAGCTGTCCTATACGGATATTCTGATGGGCGGCGCCTCCATTGACGCCTGTGGAGAACCTCTGACGGAGGAAGCGATTGCGCAGGCGAAGGCGGCGGACGCGGTGCTGATGGGCTCCATCGGCGGTAATACGTCCACCTCTCCCTGGTATCAGCTGCCGCCGGACAAGCGCCCGGAGGCCGGTCTGCTAAAGCTGCGCAAGTCTTTAAATCTCTTTGCCAACCTGCGGCCCGCTTTTCTGTATCAGGAGCTTGCTGCCGCCTGCCCGCTGAAGGAGGAAATCAGCGCGGCCGGTTTTGATATTATGATTATGCGGGAACTGACCGGAGGCCTGTATTTCGGTGAGAGACGGACAGTCGTGGAGAACGGCGTGCGGAAAGCAATCGACACGCTGACCTATGATGAAAATGAAATCCGCAGGATTGCCGTGAAGGGCTTTGACATCGCCCGCAAGCGCAAAGGCAAGGTCACCAGCGTGGACAAGGCCAACGTGCTGGATTCCTCCAGACTCTGGAGAAAGGTAGTGGAGGAAGTAGCTGCGGATTATCCGGATGTCACGCTGGAGCATATGCTGGTAGACAACTGCGCGATGCAGCTTGTGAAAAATCCTGCCCAGTTTGACGTGATTCTGACGGAAAACATGTTTGGAGATATTCTCTCTGATGAAGCCAGTATGGTGACTGGATCCATCGGCATGCTGCCAAGCGCTTCTTTAAACGACACGAAGTTTGGTTTATATGAGCCCAGCCACGGGTCAGCGCCTGACATCGCGGGCTTAGATATCGCCAACCCGATCGCCACGGTCTTAAGCGCCGCCATGATGCTGCGATACAGCTTTGACCTGGACAGAGAGGCGGATGCGGTGGAGGCAGCGGTTCAGGCTGTGTTAAAGGACGGGTACCGTACAGTAGATATTATGTCTCCAAGCTGTACGCAGGTTAGCTGCAGTGAGATGGGCGCTTTGCTGGTAAAGAGGATTTTAGAATGACCACCCAAAAAGCATATTCCCGCATGGGCTTTCTGTATCTGGTGTTTTCTCTGGCAGTACTCGCGGTGCAGCTGCTTTTGAGTCTGGTTCTGTATACGTATTTTCCAGTGCTTTATGACAGCTATACAGTGTTGACAGTTTTGTCCAGCGTTTCACTTTATCTTGTGGGACTTTTGATTTTACCGACGGGGGCAAAGCTTTTATTCAGGAATGAGAGAACGGTTTTGGAGAAGCACTCCATGAAGGCTTCCCAACTGCTGCAGGCCTTTTGTGTGACCTATCTGATCGTGGTTGCATCCAACTGGATCGGTCAGATGGTGATTGGATTTGTGGAATCGTTTGCGGGAACTGTGATTGAAAATCCTGTGGATGATCTGGTGGAATCGGTGAGCCCACTGGTCTTACTGATACTGACAGGCCTGATTGCTCCGGTTTTTGAGGAATGGTTCTTCAGGAAAATCCTGGTGGATCGCCTTGTGAAGTATGGAGAAGCGGCGGCAATTCTGGTTTCCGGGCTGATGTTCGGCCTTTTTCACGGAAACCTGGATCAATTCTTTTACGCGTTTGCCATCGGTTCCTTTTTCGCGTATATTTACATTCGTACCGGAAAGATTCATTATGTGATGATTTTGCATGGTCTGATCAACATCACGTCTTCGGTGGTATTGAACGGACTGTTGTCTTTGGTCGATCTGGATTCGTTTTATGCCGCGGCGACGGATTCCATGACGCTGCTTCGGTATTGTCTGGAAAATCCTGTGGGAATATCCGCGCTGCTGATCGCCGAAGGACTGGTTTACTGTATCCTGATTGCGGGTCTGATATTTCTCATCCGTGGGAAGAAAAAGTTTTACCTGCGTGAACAGGAGGGGCAGACATTCAGCGGAGAACAGTGTAAAACCGCGCTGCTGAATGCAGGCATGATTTGTTTTATCCTGTATTCTGTGGTTTATATAGTGGTGGAAAGCTTTTACCTGTAAAGGTGTATGAATAAAGGGAAAGGAATCATAAAAATGAGAAGTGACAGTGTGAAAACCGGAGCCGCGCAGGCTCCTCACAGAAGCTTACTGAACGCGCTGGGGATGACTGAGGAGGAGAGAAAACGCCCTCTGATCGGTATCGTCAGCTCTTATAATGAAATCGTACCGGGCCATATGAATCTGGACAAGATTGTCGAGGCGGTCAAAATGGGCGTAGCCATGGCTGGCGGTACGCCGATCGTGTTTCCGGCGATTGCGGTCTGTGACGGCATCGCGATGGGCCATGTCGGTATGAAGTATTCGCTCGTCACTCGCGATCTGATAGCAGATTCCACGGAGTGCATGGCGATGGCGCACGGCTTTGACGGTCTCGTGTGCGTCCCCAACTGTGATAAAAATGTGCCGGGCCTCCTGATGGCCGCGGCGCGTGTCAATATTCCGACGATATTTGTCTCCGGCGGTCCCATGCTGGCCGGTCATGTGCATGGACATAAGTCTTCCCTTTCCTCCATGTTTGAGGCGGTGGGCGCACAGGCCGCGGGTAAAATTTCCATGGAGGAGCTGACTTATTACGAAGAGAATGTCTGCCCGACCTGCGGTTCCTGCTCCGGTATGTACACGGCCAACTCCATGAACTGCCTGACGGAAGCCATCGGTATGGGCCTGCGCGGGAACGGCACGATTCCGGCTGTCTATTCTGAGAGAATTCGTCTGGCAAAGCACGCCGGCATGCAGATCATGGAGCTGGTTGAGAAGGATATCAGGCCCCGTGACATCATGACTGAGAAAGCGTTTATGAACGCTCTGATTGTGGATATGGCGCTTGGCTGCTCCACGAACACGATGCTGCACATCCCGGCCATTGCGCATGAAGCGGGTGTGGAGATCAATCTGGATATTGCGAATTCCCTGTCCGAGAAGACCCCGAACCTCTGCCACCTGGCGCCTGCGGGTCCGACCTATATGGAGGACTTAAATGAGGCCGGCGGTGTGTACGCGGTGATGAAGGAACTGACCAAGCTCGATCTGCTTTCCACAGACCTGATTACCTGCACTGGCAAGACCGTCAGGGAGAATATCGAAAACGCGGTCAATAAAGACACGAATATTATCCGGACGGTCGAGAATCCCTACTCGAAGACCGGCGGCATCGCTGTCCTGAAGGGCAACATCGCGCCGGATGGCAGCGTAGTCAAGAGAAGCGCTGTCGTGGAGGAGATGATGGTGCACACTGGTCCTGCGAGAGTCTTTGACTGTGAGGAGGACGCCATTGAGGCGATCCGCGGCGGAAAGATCGTGGAGGGCGATGTGGTGGTTATCCGCTATGAGGGACCAAAGGGCGGTCCGGGTATGAGAGAGATGCTTAATCCGACTTCCGCAATCGCAGGTATGGGCCTTGGCTCTTCCGTAGCATTGATTACGGACGGCCGCTTCTCCGGTGCCTCCAGAGGCGCTTCCATCGGACATGTTTCTCCGGAGGCTGCAGTGGGCGGACCTATCGCGCTTGTACAGGAGGGTGACCTGATTTCCATTGATATTCCGGCCAATACGCTGAATGTTCTGGTGCCGGAGGAAGAGTGGGAAGAGAGAAAGAGAAACTTTGTACCGAAGGAAATGCCTCCTGTGACGGGGTATCTGAAGAGATACAGAGAGTTAGTGACCAGCGGAGTAAACGGCGCGATTTTAAAGCTTCCGAACGAATAAATGTGCAGGAGTATGTGTGCGCAATCTTAATTGCCAGCGAGCGTGATTTTGCGGCTATCCACATATTACAGACTGCAATTAAGATTTGATTTCAATATAAACAGACGACAGAAGAGAGGAATGTAGATTTATGCAGCTGAATGGATCACAGATCATTGTGCAGTGCTTAAAGGAGCAGGGCGTGGATACCGTCTTCGGTTATCCGGGCGGCGCAATTTTAAACGTATATGACGAATTATATAAACATCCGGAGATTACCCATATTCTGACCAGCCATGAGCAGGGCGCGAGCCATGCGGCTGACGGTTACGCCAGAGCGACCGGAAAGGTGGGCGTGTGCCTGGCGACTTCCGGCCCCGGCGCCACGAATCTGGTGACAGGTATCGCCACCGCGTTTATGGATTCCATTCCGATTGTCGCCCTTACCTGCAACGTCGGCGTTTCCCTTCTGGGTAAAGACTCCTTCCAGGAAATTGATATTGCCGGTATTACCATGCCGATCACCAAGAGAAGCTTCATTGTCAAGGATGTGAAGGAGCTGGCGCAGACGATCCGCAGAGCTTTTCAGATCGCCAGGAGCGACAGACCGGGTCCGGTGCTGATCGATGTGCCGAAGGATGTGACCGCTGCCCTGTGCGAATATGAGACTGTGGAAATCAAAGAGGAGGAACCAAAGGTCTCTTATACTTGCGAAGAACTGGATAAAGTCATTGCGCTTTTGAAGGAAGCAAAAAAGCCCTTCGTGCTGGTGGGCGGCGGTGCCGTTTTATCCAACGCGTGGCAGGAGGTGCGTCAGTTCGTGGAGAGATTCAACAGTCCTGTCTGCGATACGTTGATGGGCAAGGGCGTCATAAACGGATATTCGCCCGAATACACTGGAATGATCGGCATGCACGGAACCAAGGCCTCTGACCTGGGCGTCAGCGAATGTGACTGCCTGGTGGCGCTGGGAGCCCGTTTTTCGGACCGCATCACCGGAGACGCGAAGCGCTTTGCGTCGAACGCGAAGATCATTCAGATCGACATTGACGCGGCGGAGATCAATAAAAATGTCCGCACTGCGGCTTCTCTGGTAGGAGATTTAAAGCTTGCGCTGAAAGACATTCTGGCAGTGCTGGACCAGCAGGATCACGCCGAGTGGCTTGCGTACGTAGAAGACTTAAAGCAGAAATACCCGCTTAAATATGACGATGATCAGCTCAGCTGTCCATACATTATCCAGGAGATTGACAGAATCACGGAAGGGCAGGCCCTGATTACGACCGATGTGGGCCAGCATCAGATGTGGGCCGCGCAGTATTATACCTATACCGAGCCCCGTACGCTTTTAACCAGCGGCGGCCTGGGAACCATGGGCTATGGTATGGGCGCCTGCATTGGAGCCAAAATGGCCCGTCCGGACAAGGTCTGCATCAACATCGCTGGCGATGGGTGCTTCCGCATGAATCTGAATGAGCTTGCGACCGCAAGCCGCTATAATATCCCGATCATCGAGGTTGTAATCAACAACCATGTGCTGGGCATGGTGCGGCAGTGGCAGACCCTTTTCTATGACAAGCACTACAGTCAGACGGTTTTGCATGACAAAGCAGACTTCTGTAAGGTTGCGGAGGGACTGGGCTGCGAGGCAATCCGCGTCACCACAAAAGAGGAAGTGGAACCGGCTCTGAGAAAAGCCCTTTCCCTTGGCCGCCCGGTGGTACTGGACTGCATCATTCCGGAGGATGACAAGGTCCTGCCGATGGTGCCTGCGGGAGCGCCGATCAGTGAGGCGTTTGACGGGGACGATTTAAAAGCGAGAGAATGAGAAGCGTTCATGGATAAAATTTTGGTTGTCATGTCCACCTATAATGGTGAGCGGTATGTGGAAGCGCAGATCGAGAGCATCATGGGACAGAAGGATGTCGATGTCACACTGCTGATTCGCGATGACGGGTCAAAGGATCATACCTGCGAAGTGATTGAGCAATGCATGGAGCGATATCCGGATATCCGTCTGATCAAAGGAGAAAATATTGGTTATCGCAAGAGTTTTTTTAATACTCTGACGGCGGAGCGTGAGAAAGCGTATGATTTCTATGCCTTTGCGGATCAGGACGATGTCTGGGAACCAAACAAGCTTAAGAGAGCCGTATATGGCCTGAAACGCAGAAATAAACCGGTTATGCTGTATGCCTCCGCGCTTCGGGTCGTGGACGAAGACTTAAATTTCCGGTATGACAATGCTTTTCCTGGCATCCGGATTCATTACGGAAGCGCCCTGACAAGACAGCGCCTGGCCGGCTGCACGATGGTGTTTTCAAAGGGACTTTATGAACTGTGCTGTCTCTATCAGGCCAAACCTGGAAATGAGGACCTGCTCAGCCATGACGGGCTGGTATATTATATCTGCCTGTTGTGCGGCGGCGACGTCATTTTTGACAAAAAAAGCTATATCAATTACCGCAGACATGCGGATGCTTTCAGCAGGCAGGGCAAGAGCTTCTGGCTGAAAGCGGAATCGGTTCTGAATATTTTTACTACCAGCAAAAATGAAAGATATAAGCAGACGAAGGCGCTGGCTGACGTGTATTATGAGAGAATGCCCACTGACGTTCAGAAAACTGTAGATAAGGTGCTGAATTACCAAAATTCTGTTCATGATACCCTGGCTCTCTTTCTGGACCCGCAGTTTGACAGCGGGCTGAAGTCGGTGGATATCGTGAACAAACTGGCAATTCTGATGAGATGCTACTGATGATGACGAAATCCAGAAAATTCATATTGTATTCGGCTGGCGCGGCGCTGCTCGCGGCAGCTGCCTTATGTGCGCTCGGTTATGTACTGCTTCTGGGACATTACGCCAGAACATTTCCCTATGGTACATGGATCAATGGCGTATACTGTACCGGGCTTACCGTGGATCAGGTCAATTCACTGCTGTGTCAGCAGGAGTATGACGCCACACTGTCGATCATGGATGATGAGGGGAATGAATATGAACTGGATTGTAATGAATATGTAACAGGAATTGATTATACGTTATCGGTGCAGGCCGTAAAGGCTCAGGCACGGACAGATTCGTCCTTTTCACAGACCTCTTATTCTGTGAACCCTGTTGTCACCGTGGATGAGGAAGCGTTCGGTGAATGGCTGTTCACGGTTTCTCCGTTTTCAGATATTGATGACAAATATGAGAATAAGGTGACGCTTCAATATACCGAAGATGGATATGTGCTGAGCGACACGGGAGAGGAAATGCTGGATTTTGACAGAGCATGCGAAGTCCTCCTGTCCGCAGTGCAGACTGGTGTAAAATCGGTAAGTCTTACAGAGACGGATTGCTATACGACAGAGGCGTACACTTCGGATGACAAATATCTTCTGGACATTTACAGTCAGATTGAGAAATATACGCAGAACCATCAGATTACCTTTGAGGCGGATGAAGGCGAGTACGCCATGACCGAAGCCGAGATACAGGGTGTTCTGGCGGCAGGTGAGGATGGTATTCCACTTCTGAATAAAGACGGTGTTATTTACTGTGATACTGAGAAGGTGGAAGCTTATGTCGCCGCGCTCGCGTCAGATACCAGCACCCGCAATCACAGCTGGGAATTTGTGACGCACAGCGGCGAGACAGTAGAAGTCGTAAAAGGCAATTACGGCCGTGTGATGGAGAATGAAAGTGAGCTGGCTGTAGAGCTGATCGAAGCGCTGCGTGCGGAAAGCTTCCGTGGTACACTTGCACTGGAGTATACTTATTATCCGTCAGGCGCTGTTGACAATGATTATGGCCGTGCGATTTCGGAAACGTATATTGAGGTCAGCATTTCAGAACAGCATTGTTATATGTATCAGGGGGATGAACTGATCTGGGAGAGTGACTGTGTCACCGGAGATGTATCAAAGGGTCGGGATACCCCGAAAGGAGTTTATTACATAGAATACAAGCAGCAGGGACGCACTCTGCGCGGAGCGGATTACACGACTTACGTTTATTACTGGATGCACTTTTATGACGGCTGCGGTTTCCATGACGCTTACTGGAAGTCGTCCTTCGGCGGCACAGTATATTTGACGAACGGTTCTCATGGCTGCGTGAATCTGCCTTCAGCGAAGGCGAAGGAGCTGTACTCGCTGGTGGAGAGCGGCATGACTGTGATAGTCTATTGATAAGCAGGAGGAGAGATTATGAAGGAAAAAGTATATCAGATTCATTGCCTGAACCCGATTTCGAAGGTGGGGCTGGATCATTTGACGGAGCAGTACGCCATGACTGAGCAGATGGGCGAAGCTGACGCTGTTTTAGTCAGAAGTGCTGTCATGCACGATCTTGAGCTGCCGGACAGCCTGCTGGCAGTGGCAAGGGCAGGAGCGGGATACAATAACATTCCGCTGGAAAAATGCGCGCAGAAAGGCATTGTGGTTTTCAATACGCCTGGCGCCAACGCCAATGGCGTAAAAGAAATCATCATCGCGGCCATGCTGCTGGCCAGCCGCGATATCAACGGCGGCATCGAGTGGGTGAAAGAGCATCAGAAGGATCCGGATATCGCGAAAGCGACCGAGAAGGCCAAAAAAGCCTTTGCCGGCACGGAAATTATGGGAAAAACCCTGGGCGTCATCGGCCTGGGCGCGGTTGGCGCCATGGTGGCCAATGCCGCGGAGCAGCTGGGTATGCAGGTCATGGGCTATGATCCGTTTTTGTCAGTTGACGCCGCATGGAAATTAAGCCACAACGTCAGGCATGTTACGGATGTCAATGAGATCTATGCGCACAGTGATTTCATCACTATTCATGTACCTGCTATGGAATCCACAAAGGGAATGATCGGCAAAGAAGCGATCGCATTAATGAAGCCGAACGCGGTGATTTTGAATTTTGCGAGGGATGTGCTCTGTGATGAGCAGGCGGTTGTGGAAGCACTTCAAGAGGGCAGAATTCGCAGATATGTGTCTGATTTCCCGACTCCCGTGACCAGCGGAAAGCCGGGGTGCATCGTCATTCCACATCTGGGGGCGTCTACGGAAGAGAGCGAGGACAACTGCGCGGTGATGGCTGTGAAAGAGATCAGGGATTACCTGGAGAACGGCAGCATCGTGAACAGCGTGAACTATCCGCGCTGCGAGGTTGGCCCCTGCAGAACGGCTGCCAGAGTGGCTGTACTGCATAAAAATGTGGCAGGCATGCTGACCGCGATCACGAACTGCGCCGCGGACGAGGGAATCAATATCGCGGAGGTGGTCAATAAATCAAGAGACGATGTGGCGTATACGCTGATTGATCTGGATCAGGAAGCGAGTGCACAGGTGGTGGACAAGCTGAACGCTATTCCCGGCGTATTCCGTGTCAGAGTGATCAAATGATGCAATTGTAATACAATTTATAATGAAATGATAAAATAAAACTCTTCGATAGTTCGGAGAGTTTTATTTTGCCGTGATTTATCCAAAAACTGTTCTGATACGACGTCAGGATGTAGGCCGCCTGCGGGCAAGCTACCGGAACAGCAGGGGATTTTCCGGATCGTTTGCCTGGTCGGCAAAGGTCTGCTGCAGGTGCATTTCTTCCTGGAGGCTGGCCTCACTCTGCAGATCCATGTATTTAATGAACATTTCCTCCAGGGTAATGTGTTCTTCGGCGGCGATCTCCTCAAAGATGGGGCGAAGGGCGTCGAGCTGTCTGGAAACCTGTACTTTCTGTGGATCTATGTCGCCAAGTACTTCCTCGGCGTATTTGTTGATACGTTTTATCATGTCAAATTCTTTTGCGGTCATGGGTGGTGTCCTTTCTGTGAATAGTAACTTGTTCATGTATTTTACTACTTTTAACTTGTATTGACCAGATTTATTTGGTAAAATGTTTATAAATATGTTACTCTTCACAGCCGACTTGGGAGATATAAACAGGTCCGCCAAGCGTAGTGTGCTTGTAAGGAACTGATTATATCTTCCAAGGTGAGTGTGAAGCAGTCACTTTCCCCTCATAAGCAAAAAGATGAGCAGCGTTTTTTGCTGCGTCAGATGCGAAGCAGCTGCTTTTGCACATGTGGGAAATGGCTGTGAAGAGTAACCATAAGGGGTATTTGACAGGGAGGGTTATGTTATGAGCACAAAATTATATGATCTGATGAACTGGGCGGACATTGAGGAGATCACCTATTCGGAATCGGAGAATCCGCACAGAATTCTCGGGCGGCACACCATTGACGGCGTGGATCTGATTCAGGCCTATCTTCCCACAGCCAGCGCGGCAAGCGTGAAGTTCGCGGGGAAAAAGCCCATTGAGATGGAGCTGGTAGATGAGGAGAGCAGCTGGTTTGCGGCGGAGGTGAAGCCTTCTTATAAAGGTGTTTACACGCTTTCCGTGACCTATGGTGAGAATATCGTAGAATTCTGCGACCCATATGAATTCGGCTCCATGTTGAAGGACGAGGATATCGATAAATTTGAAAAAGGCATTCATTATGAGGTGTACAAGGTACTTGGTGCGCACCCCATGACCGTAAAGGGCGTGGAGGGCACCTTTTTTGCGGTCTGGGCGCCGAACGCCATCCGCTGCAGTATCGTGGGCGATTTCAACAGCTGGGACGGCACCCGTCTGCAGATGAAAAAGACCAGAGGTATTTTTGAACTGTTCGTCCCCAGTATTTTAGAGGGCGATGTCTATAAATTTGAGATTAAAGCGAAGGGCGGACTGACATATCTGAAGTCCGACCCCTATGCTTATTACAGCGAGCTTCGTCCCAATACTGCTTCTGTGGTTACGGATATCAGCAATTTCCAGTGGGACGATGAAGAATGGATTAAAAACAGAGCAAAGACCCAGAGCCCGGACAGCCCCATCAGCGTCTATGAGGTTTATCTCGGTTCCGTGGCACGTGGGGAGAATAATGAATATCTGAATTACACTGTGCTTGCGGACAAGCTGATCGACTATGTGAAGGATCTTGGCTACACCCATGTGGAGCTGATGCCCGTGAGCGAGCATCCGCTGGACGCCAGCTGGGGTTATCAGGTGATCGGTTATTATTCCCCGACCAGCAGATACGGCAAGCCTCAGGATTTTGCTGCCTTTGTCAATAAACTGCATAACGCCGGAATTGGCGTGATTTTGGACTGGGTGCCAGCACATTTCCCGAGAGACACATATGGCCTGTCTAATTTTGACGGGACCTGCCTGTATGAGCACCTGGATCCCAGAAAGGGCTCCCATCCGCACTGGGGAACGCTGGTGTATAATTACGCGAGACCACAGGTATCCAACTATCTGATTGCCAACGCCCTGTACTGGATTGAGAATTATCACGTGGATGGCCTGCGCGTGGACGCGGTGGCCAGCATGCTCTACCTGGATTATGGCAGGAAGGACGGCGAGTGGATTCCCAATATTTACGGCGGCAAGGAGAATCTGGACGCGGTCGAGTTCTTTAAGCACACGAATTTCATCGTGCACAAGCGTAACCCCAACACGCTGATGATCGCGGAGGAGTCCACCGCGTGGCCGATGGTTACCGGACATCTCGACGAAGGCGGACTGGGCTTTGATTATAAGTGGAATATGGGCTATATGAATGATTTTATCGATTATATCAAGGCTGACCCTTATTTTCGTTCCTACAAGCACAATCAGCTGACCTTCTCCATGATGTACGCATACAGCGAGCAGTATATGCTGGCGTTCAGCCATGATGAGGCGGTACACGGCAAGGGCACCATGATTGGCAAGATGCCCGGAAATGAGGACCAGCGTTTCGCCGCGCTGCGCATCACTTATGCCTATATGATGATGCATCCCGGCAAAAAGCTTCTCTTTATGGGCCAGGATATCGGGGAATATCAGGAATTTTCCGAGCAGCGTCCTGTCAATCTGGACCTGCTGCAGTATAAATATCATCTCGGCGTCAAGACTCTGATGAAAGATCTGAACGCGCTTTACCGCAGCAGCAAAGCCTTAAATGAGTTGGACAATCATCCTGACGGCTTCTTCTGGACCAACTGCATCAGCTGGCAGGATTGCTTTGTCGCTTTCGTGAGAAAGGGCGCGACCAATGAAAAAGCGCTTTTTGTGGTAGCCAATTTCAGCGGCGTTGACAGAGACATGACGGCGGGCGTTCCGTGGGCCGGTAAATATAAAGAGATTCTCAATACCGACGCTGAGAAATACGGCGGCGGCGGCAACGTAAATCCGCGCGTCAAAAAAGCGAAAAAGCAGGAGTGGGACGGTCAGCCTTATTCCATTAATTTAAAGGTGGCCGCGCAGTCCGCCGCGATTTTCGAGATCACACCGGATCCGGAAGAGGAGAAGGAAGAAAAGACGAAAGCGGCAGCGAAGAAAGAAGAAATGGCGAAGGCCGCGGAAACAGGAAAACGCGGCAGGAAGAAAGCCGCAGAAGTGGAAAAACCGGCTACCTACACGAAAAAGTCGGAGCCCAAAAAGAAAAAGCAGGCCGCGAAGTAATTGTCGGGTGCGTGAACAAACTGCCAAAATAATTTTTAAATCTGAAACAGAAAAATTATAAACGGAAAGAGGACCCGGAACCCATGATCAGTTTTCTGGAACTGTATGAGAATTCATCATTATTTTCTATGATTCTGAATGTACTTATGAAGCTGATCACCGCCGCCATTACCTATGGCGTTGGTGTGAAGCTGATTAAGTTCCTGCGTAAATGCCTGCGGAAAATCCTGGAGAGGCACAACGCGGAGAAAGGTGTTATCACATTTCTGGATTCCGCGGCCAATATCGTACTGTATGTGATTCTGGCATTCACGATTCTGGAGATGTTCGGTTTTGACACGGCCAGCCTTCTGGCAGTGATTGCCTCGGCCAGTGTGGCAATAGGACTCGCTCTGCAGGGCGCGTTTTCCAATATGGCGGGCGGCGTTCTGATTTTGCTGCAGAAGCCTTTTCAGGTGGGAGATTATATCGTCGCGCATGGAGCCGGCCTGGAAGGAACGGTGGATGACATCCAGATTTTCTATACGCATCTGCACACCGCGGAGAATAAAATCGTCGTCATTCCCAACGGAATCTTAAGCGACAACAGCATCACCAATGTGACAAAGGGTGAGAACAGAAGAGTGGATGTCAATGTCAGCATTGCCTACGACGCCGATCTGAAAAAGGCGAAAGAAGTCCTGTTGAAGATGCTGGAAGATGACGAGGCAACCTTAAAAGAGGAACCCATGCTGGTAGTGGTCAGTGAGCTTGCTGACAGCGGTGTGAATCTGATTGTGCGCTGCTGGGTGAAGGGTGATGATTACTGGCCTTCCCTGTGGCACATTACGGAGAACACGAAGCTCACGCTGGATGAGAATCATATTTCCATTCCATTCCCTCAGATGGATGTGCATATGATATCCACCTCAGACGAAATGATCCTTGGTCAGGACGGAAAAAAGCACCGCAAAAAAAATAAGGCGGGAAACGACGGAGAGATGTAAAGCTGTAAATGAAAACGGGCACAGGCCTGCATGGGCCTGTGCCTTTTACTGTCGGAATATTTTAACAGATTCCTTACATCCTGGCGGTAATCTTTAAAAGCCTGAATAGTAACTGCGAAAAACAGAATTTTGAAGAATATCAGGGTAAAAGCTATACTTTTGGCGAGTTTTATGATAAATTGAGATGTTGTGGGAGGACACTTGTTTATGCGGGAACCGAAAAAGGAAAAATTCAATATCTTATCCAGCAGGCTTTTTATTATGGCCTTTTTTGACGTTCTGTTTATCATGATCTCTTCCTTCATGGCGCTTTATATCCGCTTCGAGTTTAAATTTAACGAGATAGACCGGATGTTTCTGAATCATTACGCGTATCTTCTGCCTGTGACGATTGCTACGACGCTCATTATTTTTTCCCTTTTTAAACTATATAGCAGTGTATGGGAATATGCCAGTACGGATGAACTGATCAAAATCATCTGCGCGACCCTGTGTTCCGCGCTTGTCCAGTTGATTGTATCCTACGCGTTTCCACTGTATATGCCAAGAAGTTACCATGTTCTGTACTGGTTTATGCTGTTCGGGCTGACAAGTCTGTACCGTTTCGGCAGTCGTATCCTGAAGGCACTGCATTCCAGGGGCGGATCAGGTTCCCGCTCCATGAAAAATATCATGCTGATCGGGGCCGGGGAAGCGGCCAACGCGATTATCAGGGAAGTGGAAATCAGCCGTTATGTCAATATGAAGATCCTGTGCATGATCGACGATGACCCGTCCAGACAGGGTAAATTTATGAGAGGAATTCCGATCGTCGGCGGGAGGGAGTGTATTCTTGACGCGGTACAGCAGTATCGGATCGATGAGATTATTTTCGCGATTCCATCCGCTTCCACGCAGGCCAGGAAGGAAATTCTGGACATCTGCAAGGAGAGCGGATGCAAGATTGTGACGCTGCCGGGGATGTACCAGCTGATCAATGAGGATGTGTCGATTGCCAAACTCAAGGATGTGGAGATCGAAGACCTGCTCGGCAGGGAGCCCATCAAAATCAATGTGGATGAGATTCTGGGGTATGTCAGCGGGAAGGTTGTCTTAGTCACGGGCGGTGGCGGTTCCATCGGCAGCGAACTCTGCCGTCAGATTGCCAGTCATAACCCGAAGCAGCTGATTATTGTGGATATTTATGAAAATAATGCTTATGATATTCAACAGGAGCTGATTCGCAATTATCCTGATCTGGATCTGAAGGTCTTAATTGCTTCCGTGCGCAACACGGCGCGGATCGAGAGCATTATGGAGACATATCGTCCAAATATCGTTTATCACGCGGCGGCGCATAAGCATGTGCCCCTGATGGAGGACAGCCCGAGAGAGGCCATTAAGAATAATGTCATGGGCACTTATAAAACCGCAATGGCGGCTGATAAAAATGGTGTGGATAAATTTGTCCTGATTTCCACTGACAAGGCGGTGAATCCTACCAATGTCATGGGTGCCAGTAAGCGTATATGTGAGATGGTGGTGCAGATGATGAATGAAAAATCAGCCACCAGCTTTGTGGCAGTCCGCTTTGGCAACGTGCTTGGCAGCAACGGCAGCGTTATCCCTCTGTTTAAAAAGCAGATTGCGGAGGGCGGACCGGTGACCGTTACGCATCCGGACATCATTCGCTATTTCATGACAATTTCGGAGGCGGTATCTCTGGTGCTGCAGGCCGGCGCTTACGCCAAAGGCGGCGAGATTTTTGTCCTGGATATGGGCGAACCCGTGAAGATTCTGAATCTTGCGGAAAACCTGATCAAGCTGTCCGGACACCGCGTCGGGGAGGATATTGAGATCAAATTTACCGGTCTGCGGCCAGGAGAGAAAATGTATGAAGAGCTGCTGATGAATGAGGAAGGTCTGCAAAAGACCGCCAATCAGATGATTTATATCGGGAAACCAATTGATTTTGACAAAGAGCAGTTTATGGAACAACTGAAAATGCTGAATGAAACCGCAAACGATGAGACAAGCGACATCAGGGCAGCCATTCAGGCGGTTGTACCGACATATCATTATGAAAATGTGGAAGCGTGAGTAAGCAGAACAATGTCATTTCATGATTGCAGGCAAGGTCAATGCTTTCCTACTGATTGACAGGTGTATGAGGCGAATATGGAATATCATTTAAGCGAAAAACAAAGAAGATATCTGCCTGTGAAACGGGCTCTTGATATTGTGATTGCGGGGACAGCCGGTATTTTGCTGACTCCGGTTATGGCCGGACTGGCCGCTGCCATCAAACTGGACTCACCGGGTCCGGTCCTGTTTAAGCAAAAACGGGTCGGAAAGGACAAACAGCTTTTTGAAATCTGGAAATTCCGCACGATGCGGACGGACACGCCGAAGGACATGCCTACGCATATGCTGAATAATCCGGACGCGTATATCACAAGAACAGGGCACTTCATGCGCAAATATTCCCTGGATGAGCTGCCGCAGCTTTACCAGTGCGTGCTGGGGCAGATGAGCCTCATCGGCCCAAGACCCGCGCTGTGGAATCAGGAAGATCTGATCGCGGAGCGTGATAAATATGGCGCGAATGCGCTCACGCCTGGCCTGACCGGCTGGGCGCAGATCAACGGCAGGGATGAACTGGAGATTCCAGTCAAGGCCAGATTTGACGGGGAGTATCTGGAGCATTTTGGCCTGTTAATGGATATGAAGTGCTTTCTGGGCACGATTGGTTCGGTCCTGCATTCGGACGGGGTCGTAGAAGGCGGCACTGGCGCCATGCGGACAGAGGATATGAACCAGGTCGGGGACTGTGCGGAGAAAAAAGCGGTTGTTTCACCGGACAAATTAAAAAAGGAAATTCAGACTGGCGCGGCTGTCTTGTGTGCGGCTTTTGCCGCTGCGGCTGCGGTTTTCACCTGGTTGATTCGTCATTTAAAGGGGAAAGGCCGTTCTGCGGATCATGTATCTGTGTTTACACAGGTGCCGGGCGACAGCCTGACGGATACAGAATCAAAAAAGAAGAGTCATGCGCTAAAAGGACTTTTGAGCGCGGCCGCACTGCTTTATACGGCTGTAACTGCTTACGAAAACGCGAAACGTCATGTGACTTTGCAGGATACGCTGCTTAAGCCGGAGCCGGATGAGAATATGGGGGAGCAGGTTGACAGGACAGATACGGCGGCTGGAACGACCCCTGCAAAAAAGATTCTGATTACCGGTGCGCATTCTTATATCGGGACAGCTGTCGAGGCGTGGCTTTTACAGACGCCCGATCAGTACCAGGTTGACACGCTGGACATGAAGAACCCTGCGTGGAGAGAGGTTGATTTTACCGGCTATGATGTTGTCTATCATGTGGCGGGGATTGCGCATGAGGATGTGAGCTCTGTCTCCAGAGAGCGACAGAAGCAGTATTATGAGGTGAATACGGATCTGGCTGTGGAAACTGCCCTGCGGGCGAGGAAAGCCGGTGTTCATCAGTTTATTTTCATGTCTTCGATGATCGTTTATTCCGGTTGTGATGAGAAAGTGATTACGGAGGAAACGCAGCCGAAGCCTTCAGATTTCTACAGTGACAGTAAGTGGCGGGCGGATCAGCTCATCAGGGAAATGGATACAGACAGCTTCAAGGTGGTCATTTTGCGGCCGCCGATGGTTTATGGAAAGGGCTGCAAAGGCAATTATGTGCAATTGGACGCGATTGCCCGAAAACTCCCGGTATTTCCAATTGTAAACAATACCCGATCCATGCTGTATATTGAAAACCTCTGCCAGTTTGTGAAGCTGATGATTGATCATGAGGAAAGCGGAGTATTTTTCCCTCAGGATGGAGAATACGTGAATACGTCTGATCTGGTGCAGATGATTGCGCAGGCGAAAGGGCACAGGATGCTGATGCTGCCGCTTACGGATCTGCCGGTCAGAACACTGCGCAGAGCACCCGGAAAGATCGGCATACTGGCGCAAAAGGCGTTCGGGGATTGCGCATATGATATGAGTATGAGTGAATATCAGGAAGACTACAGAGTACGGACACTCACAGAGGCTGTCCGTCTGACTGCGTCGGCGACTGGAGAAGAGAGAGCATGAAGGTAAAAAAGCAACAGAAACGGGCGTTGATGCTGACCTCGGTCGCGTCCATGATTGAGCAGTTTAATATGCCGAATATCGAGCTCATGCAGAATCTGGGATATACTGTGGACGTAGCCTGCAATTTCAAAGAAGGCAGTACCTGCTCTGATGAAGAACTGAAACTTCTGCGCAAAAGGCTGCATGAGATGGGCGTTCGCTGTTATCAGATTGATTTCGTCAGGGATGTCACCAGACTTACACAGAATCTGAAGGCGTTCTGGCAGGTAGAGCGTCTGCTTTCCAAAAACAGATACGAATTTCTGCACTGCCATTCCCCGATTGGCGGCGTAGTCGGCCGGACAGCCGGAAAGCTGACCGGTACGAAGGTTATCTACACGGCGCACGGTTTCCATTTTTTCAAGGGAGCGCCGCTGCAGAACTGGCTGATTTATTATCCGGTTGAGAAGCTGTGTTCATACTGGACGGATATCCTGATTACCATCAATCAGGAGGACTATGCGTTCGCGAAGGCGAAAATGAAGGCCAAGAAAGTCGTCTACGTTCCCGGTGTGGGTGTTGACCTGTCGCAATTCGGCCACAGTGATGTCAACAGAGAGGATCTGCGTAAGGAACTTGATATTCCTGAGAATATGCTCTGGGTGCTTTCGGTTGGGGAACTGATTAAGAGAAAAAATCATGAAACCCTGATCAGAGCCGTCGCTGCGACAGAAGGGGTTTATCTCACCATTGCGGGGCAGGGCCCACTGACGGAATATTTGCGGAACCTGACTTTGGAGCTTGGCGTATCTGACAGGGTGAAGCTTCTGGGATACAGAACGGATGTCCCGTCTCTGGGTGCCTGCGCGGATGTGTTTGCCCTTCCGTCTTTTCAGGAAGGTCTGTCCCTGGCACTGATGGAAGGAATGTCCGGCGCTAATCCGGTGATCTGCAGCAGAATCAGAGGGAATACCGATCTGATCGATGAAGGTAAGGGCGGGTTTTTATTTGATCCGCACAGTGTGGAGAGCGCCGCAGAAGCACTGCAAAAGATAAAGAGCGCGGATCTTGCGGCTATGGGCGCTTATAACATGCAAAAGATCAGACAGTTTGATCTTGAAACGGTAATGGAGCGTGTGAAGTCTGTTTATGAGGAGATTTCTCACGGGGATAAAGCATGATTTCAGTGGTGATTCCCGCATATAACGCGGAACAGTTTATCGAAAATACAGTGGCAAGTGTTTTACGGCAGACCTATCAGGAGTTTGAGATCCTGATTGTGAACGATGGATCCACGGACAGAACGAGGAAAATCTGTGAAAAGCTCATGGCACAGCATGGCCAGGTCCGGTTTTTTGACAAGGAGAATACCGGCGTCTCTGCCACGCGCAATGTAGCCCTTCAGAATATGAAGGGGGACTATGTGTTTTTTCTCGATGCGGATGATGTGATACCGGAATATGCCTTTGCGCTTCTGATCAGGGAGATAGAGCGGGGAGAGGGAGGCTGCGACGCAGTTTTCGGAACGCATGCCTATGGATATGGAGATAAGCTAATGCCGCGGGTCCCCAGGGTCGAATCGGGGGAGTATACTTATGACGATTTCAAAGACCGCTTTCTGGACGACGGGACGTTGACCGGAATTCTGTTCGGGAGTGCCTGCGGCGTCCTGTACCGGACGAGTGTCATCAGGGAGCATGGCATCAGATTTCATGAGAAGGTTCTTTCCAATGAGGACGGCCTTTTTAACCTGATGTTTGTGAGAGCGGCGTCCGCAATCCGTGTGATGGCGACTCCCTATGTCTATGTATATAATAAGTGGAAAAGCAACCGGAACAAGCCGCTGGATAAGGATTTAAAACTTGTAAACGGAGAGATTTATATCGAGGCCTGGATGGAAGAAGCGGGTATCAAAGCGGAATTTGAAAGTCAGCTGCTCACGAGAAAGGCCATGATTTCCTTTTTAAATTCGATACGTGTCGGGGATTCGGACACCAGCTTCAGAGAAGCCAGACCTTTTCTGAAGGAGGAATGGTCCGATCCGCAGGTACAGCTTGGACTGCAGCGTATGGATTATGCGCATATGAGCAAATACAAAAAGATCATCTGTCTGATGATGCGCCGCAGAATGTATCTGCTTTTTTATCTGGTCATCCGGTATATTTATCCGCTTGCCGGCAAGGTGATTAAGAGGTAAGGTGGTATTGAAAAAGCAATATAAAAAATTGGGGCAGAATGTCGCCGCGATTACCATCGGCAATTTTTCGTCCAAGATATTATCGTTTCTGATCGTTCCTGTATACACGGCTGTGCTGACGACGCAGGAGTATGGCGTCGTGGATACGATTTCCACCACGATCAGTCTGTTGTATCCTTTTTTTACACTGCTGATCGCGGAAGCGGTACTCCGCTTTGTCCTGGACGACCAGGCGCATCAGGAACAGATTTTTTCCATCGGGTTCTGGATTACGATCCTGGGCTTTTTTGTGATGCTTTTATTTTCCCCAGTCTATTTTTTATTTGACGGACTTAAGGGATATTATATCTATTTTCTTCTTTATTATTTCACCACTACCATGCAGATGGCGCTCACCTATTTTATCAGGGGGATTGAGAGAGTCCGGCTGTTTGCACTGAACGGGTTTCTGGTGACCTTTGTCTATCTGATTTTAAATATTGTCTTTCTGCTTGTGCTCAAAATCGGGATTCATGGTTATTTCCTGGCGCTGATTTTGTCTAATTTCTTCGGCATTTTCTTTATCTGGGGTGTGGCGAAAATCCATCGGTATCTGATTCCGCCTCAGAAGCTGGACAGGGCGCTGATGAAACGGATGCTGCACTATTCGATTCCCATGATTCCCAACTCCATCAGCTGGTGGATCAGCAATTCCGCGGATAAATATATCATCATTTTTTTCCATGGATACGCGATGGCGGGTGTTTACGCGACGTCGCAGAAGATTCCGTCGCTCTTTGCCATGATCGGCACCATTTTCATGAATGCCTGGCAGATTTCGGCGGTGGAGGATTTCGGCAGTGAGGAATCAAGGCAGTTTTTCTCGGATATTTACCGCAAATATTCCTCCCTCAATATTGTGGTAGTGTCCGCTTTTATCTGTGGGACACAGTTGCTTTCCTGGATTTTGTTTTCCAATGATTATTACGAGGGCTGGGTTTATACGCCGGTGCTTTTATTTTCTTTCCTTTTCCATGCGCTGGCGGGTTTCCTGGGAACGGTCTATACCTCCGCGAAAGAGACAAAGTTTCTGTTTGGGTCCGCGGTGGCGGCGGCTCTTGCCAATATTGTGCTGAATTTCCTGCTGATCCCGCAGCTGGGCGCGATGGGAGCGGCCTGGGCCACACTGTTAAGCTACTTTGTCATGTGGGCGATACGGCTGTTTGATTCCCGCAGGTTCATCCGGCTGGACATTAACCTGAAAAAGGATGTCGTCTCCTATGTTCTGATCCTTTTACAGATGGGGCTTTTATACATACAGACGCTGCCGGCCTATGTAGGCGTGTTCGCGGTCTTTTTCCTGCTGACGTTTCTGCACAGGGAGATTATCGTGGGTATGGTGCGTCTGATACTTGACAGGATACATGCTGTCAGAGGAGATTCTGTATGAAAATTTGTTTCAGTCAATTTCGTTTATCGAATATCAATAAAACAAAGCTGGATCGTTTTGCGTGGACCTTTCTGGCGTTTGCGATGGCCTGCTCTGATCTTGTAGATTATTATTACTGGTGCGATATCAAGAGACTGGGCGTCTGGGTCATGGTTGGAATTTATTTGTATCTCAGATTTGACCTGTACAAAAAACTGCTGAAACCGCATATGCTTTGCGGAATATTTCTAGGCATTGCATGCTGGATCTATTTTCTGAAGGCAAACTATTTCAACTTTTATATTTATTTCAATTATGTGATGGGACCGGTACTCATGGTATGGCTTCCGATTCTTTTCGATTCGATCAGACAGGCGGTCTTAAATATCAAAAACAAACGGCGCGCGGGACTGTCTGCAGCGGCATTGTTTTTCTATATCATGATCATCTTTATTGCGGTGTCGCCGTATGAACTGAAGTATCGGTACCTGGCTGTTGCGGTTTTTCTGGTACCGTTCTGTGTCTATGATATTGGTGGGACTGATTTCAGAAAAGCGATGCTGGACGGTATGATCAACGGGCTTTGTCTTGGCTTTGTAGTCAGTCAGATCTATTCCTTCCTGTTCGTGCCATATATCAATGATGAGAGATATCGTTCCTATCGTCTGTATGTCACCTTCGCCGGGGAGTCCTATCTGCTGTTCTATATTGCGCTGTATATCAAGAGCCTGCGGCTGAAGGTGGAGGGATCAAAGAAGTGGAAGAGAGGGATATTTTATTTCCTGACGGTTTTTGATCTGGCTCTGATGTATCTGGCCGGCGGCCGCTCTCCCGTGGTTGCGATGGTTGTGATTACCTTCCTGGTGCAGGGAATTTATGTATTCCGTACAAGAGCAGGGGAGAAAGTCTTGAAAAAATCGCTTCGCGTAGTGATAAACAGCGCGCTGATCGGCATCTGTTCCCTGATTTTGTTTCCGCTTGCGTACTGCTGCGCGCGTTATATGCCGGAGATACTGGACAGACCGGATTATATTGATTCGATTTATAACAGAAGGTATTCCGTAGTCACGAATTTCCTCGGGAGTCATTATCAGTACGATAATGAATATGAGGCGTATTATGAAGGGAAAATGATCGATTTAAACGCCATGACCTTTTCGGAGGTTCTGACCTTTAATCTCGGCCGGATTATACCGGGAGCCAGTTATCTGATTCCAGATTATTTTTACGAAAAGGCCCTGCAGGCCAGGATTGACCGTTACACACAGTATCTGGAGCTGGGCTACACGACACAGGAAGATTACGATCAGTATATCTATAAGCTGCTGTATGAGGATGAGATCCTGGCCGCATGGCCGGGAGATCAGCTGGATTTTCTGGAAATCGATGAGGAAACAAGAGGGGAGAGCGAACTGAATCCGTACTTTATCAACATTTATGAGGTTTCCAGTTCACAGCTGCGAACAGCAATCTGGACGTTTACGATCAATCATCTGAATTTGTTCGGTCACCAGTATGAGACATTTAAATTCTATGAGGGCTATACCTATGACCTGGAGGTAAGCTGTCTGGAACATGCGCATAATGTATTTCTGATTATCGGCTACAATCACGGCATTTTTGCGATGGCCGCATTTATCGCCATGTTCGTCTGTGCGGTCGTTTCTTCATTTCGCTCTTATCTGCGCACGAACAGGCTGGAAGAGCTGCTGCCGGCACTTTTTGTGATTGGAATGAGCGTTTTCGGCATGTTTGAGCGGGCGTTTGACTTCCTGTATGACAATACCTTTACCATGATGATTCTGTTCTGTGTGATCTGTCTGAGAAACAGGACAGGACAGCCGGCAGTGGAAAAGCAGTCTGAAGCCTGAATTTATTTTTTGGTTGGCGAATTTATTTTTCACCTGAAAGTAAAAAAAGACTTGTATTTTTCACGGATGTCTGATATTATCATCATTGTTGTGAAGAAAATGATTGTCACAGCATGGCAGGCCACCGTAGCTCAGTCGGTAGAGCGACGCACTCGTAATGCGTAGGTCAGGGGTTCGAATCCCCTCAGTGGCTTTTGGAAAGCGGAGCAGGTGTCTGCTCCGTTTTTTGGATTGGAGGAATACGGTGATGGATGTACGCAGACTGGGTTTTCCATATCAGTATCAGGCTCAGGTGCCGCATAAGGGCGTCTATCGTGTGACAGTGCAGCTGTCCGGAGGTGAGCAGGGCGTCAAAAATCTGAATCTGTACACAGGACGAAGGAATCTGATCCGCAGAGATCTGGAAATCGCAGCCGGCGAAACGCGCACGATTACCTTTTACAGTCATGTCTGCGAGTATCTGTCCGTGGTAGGAGAGCCGGCAAGACTGGACCAGCAAATCAGAATTTCACTGCTGGGCGATGCTTCCAGACTGGAGGAATGCCTGAAGTCGGTTAAAATTGAGGAGGCGAATGTCCCTACCGTGTTCATCGGCGGCGACTCTCTGGTGGCGGATTATGAGGCGGAATATCCCTACAATCCGCTGATGAGCTTTGGCAGCTGGGGACAGAACCTGCCGCAGTATTTTGAGGGCCTTGCGTTCTGCAATCAGGCGCATGGGGGACTGACTACCAATTGTTTTAAGCAGGATGGTCATTGGGATATCGTCCGTGACAATATAAAGCCGGGAGATGTCTTTATACTGCAGTTTGGCCACAACGACCAGAAGCGGCGCAATCTGAAGGCTTATGTGCAGTACGCTTCCAATCTGCGCTGGTATATCAGTGAAGTACGTGCGAGAGGCGCGTATCCTGTGATTGTGACCTCCATGAGCCGGATTCCCAGCCGTGATGAGGACGGGTGGTATGATTTACTGAAGGAATATGAGGAAAGCTGCCTCAGAGTGGGACAGGAGTATCATGTGCCGGTAATCAATCTGCACGATTATTCCTTCCGGCTGTTTTGTGAAAAGGGCATTGACTGGTGCAGAGATTATTTCATGGATGTGACGCATACCAATGATTACGGGGCGCTTTTGATGACGCAATTTATCGCGCAGGAACTGGTCAGATGCGGTGTCGAGCCGTTTGCTTCCCACAGAAATGATTTTGACGGAAAACCGTGGCGGCCGGATGTAACGCTGCGGCCGCGGAACGCTGTCTCAAGTGACGAAAAGGAAGAGCGGCCGGTGCTGCCGCATGATCTGCCGAAGCTTCCTTATGCGGATTGTCAGGGGATTAAACAGGAGCGGAAGCTGAAGGAGGCCATGTGGAAGGGACTGCTGGATCCGTGCGTGAAGTATTTCCATCCGTTTGATGATTTGCCCAGAGGACAGTTTTTGTACCTGTTTTTCAAGGCGATGCCGCCGGCAGTGCGAAAGCCGTGGAGCGCGCCGTACTGCGATCTGTACCGCTATGAGTGGGACGCGCAGAATGTGCAGGCAGCTTATGACAGCAATCTGATCGATGAGAGCACCACGCCGGACAGACATTTCAGACCGGACGACGCATTGACGGGAAGAGAGTTTTTAAGCTTTATGGTCAGAAGTTTACATCCGGTTTCAGAGCGGGAGATTTCCATGGAGGACTGCGAGAAGGAAGCAAAGGAGCTAGGACTGTTGTGGGAGGGCTATAAGCCTGACCAGCCGGTCAACAGGGCGGACTGTGCGGCGGCTCTTGCAGAGCTTATGGATGTGGCTGCTCGGAGGTGAACGCAAATATATATCTGACGAATATCTGCGGTTATCTGTGACGAATATCTGCAGTAAGCTCCTGATAATACATCATGAATAGGGGAAGGACTCCGGATACTTGCATGGAGACCTTCCCTTTTTTAAATGCGGTTAAATCTGTGGCTCTATCCAGCCGGAGTATTCGATGATCGCGTTTTCCTGTCCGTTTTTCTCCTGCAATGTGATTTCCCGGCGGTAATCCCGCGGCGTGGTGCCCATGATCTGCTGAAAATGACGGTTAAAGCTGGAGAGCGTGCGATAGCCGACCTGCTCGGAAATCTCCAGAATGGATTTCTGGGTGCTGCCCAAAAGGGTGCAGGCTCTGGTAATGCGGGTATTGTGCAGATAATCGAGCGGCGCGATGTTCATGATCTCGCGGAAGGTGCGGCGAAAGTGCGTATCGCTCATGTAGCAGAGCTCAGCCAGATATTGTATGGAAAACTGCTGCATATAATTCTGAAAGATATAATCGAGAGCGGGGGCGATGACCAGGCGGTTGTCGGGACTTGGCGCGGCGTTTCGGGATTCGTTTTTTGCATCCGGATTTTTCACAATAGGTGGGACCGAAGAGTCGGCGGCGTCTGAAGCTGTAATTGCTGAAATCTCGGCTCCGTAAATCTCTATGTAGAGCGCCAGCAAAAGTCCCTTGGCGCTGACCTCGTACCCAAGGCGTTTTTCCTTTAACTCCGCGATAGCGGTTTTGGACAGCTGCCAGATCTGGGGATAGTCCTCTCTGTTCAGAATGAGCTGAAAGTTTTCCAGCGGCAGATTTGCCAGATTGTATTCTTTATTCGTAATAGGCAGAATACCCTTAAAAAATCCCCAGGGATTGAACATCAGGTAGAGCCAGTAGCTGGAAGTTCCTGAATCGGAGCAGGTGGTGTGCGGAATGTTCTCCGGAATGACGGTCACATCCCCTTCATGAAAACGGATATCCTCCCCGCGGAATTTCATATAGCCGCTGCCCTTTAAACAGACGCCGATCTCCATGCAGTTATGGAAGTGAAGGCGGTCGCTTAAGGTGTCCGAGATTTCCCACTGATTTCCGTCCAGAAGCAGCATGACGGGGAAAGCCGGGTCCAGATCATATTTCCTGTATTCGGTGATATGCTTTGACTTTGGCATGGCGTTTTCCTCTCGGGTTGAAAAATTCATTTGCCTACAATTATAATGAAAAATGACTTGGAACTCAATTCTTTTTTGTATTCTCTATATGAATTTGTGCAGGATTTGTGCAGGATTATGCAGGATTTATATTCTCCGGTTTTAACAGTGCTTCAAAAATGTGAAAATTTTGTGCCAGATTGCATAAAATTTAACGATCTGGTCGATAAAATTCGTGCAAAATATCTTGAAATAGTTGGCAGAAAGCATTATAAAAGGCCGAAACTGCACAGTATTTCGACATTATTGCCTAGAAAATGTGACGAAAATGTAGGATAATATACCAAAAGTAAGTTACGGCTTTTTATGCTGAATTCCATGAGTGCAAGCGAGTCAGCGCGTTCTTTGCGGTTGACGAGCGACGAATGGGATAATGATTGCGCCTTTTGCAATCATTATATTATAAGAATGGAGGTTTTAAGATGGCGAAAACGAAGGCAAAACCCGTAAAGGGAACGACCACGCCATGGAGCAAGGCGATCAAGCGCGACTGGCAGCTGTACCTGATGGTACTGATCCCTCTGGTACTGGTGTGTGTGTTCGTCTACGGCGCATATCCCGGTCTGCACATGGCGTTCATGGATTATAAGCCCGCGAAGGGCTATGCGGGCAGCGAATGGGTAGGACTGCAGACATTCCAGAAGATCTTCCAGGATGCTGATTTCATTCGTGCGCTGCGCAACTCGATTGTATTTAATATACTGGATCTGCTGGTCGGTTTCCCGATGCCGATCATCCTGGCCCTGATGTTAAATGAACTGAGATTTCAGAAGTTTAAGAAGGTCTCGCAGACGATTCTGTATATGCCTCACTTTTTGTCCTGGGCCATCATCGGCAGCATCGCACTGACCATGTTTAAACCCTCCAGTGGTCTGGTCAACACACTTTTAATGAATGTCGGCGTGATTTCCGAGGGTATTCCGTTCCTGAATGAGAAGTGGCACTGGGCGGTGACTTACCTGCTCATAGGTGTCTGGCAGAGCATGGGCTGGGGCACGATCCTGTATCTGGCGGCCATCACCGGTATCAGCGCGGATCTGTATGAGGCGGCCATGATCGACGGCGCCAACCGATGGAAGAGAATGTGGTATATTGCTCTTCCGGGCATTAAGAGTACAATCATCACATTGTTGATCATGAACCTTGGCAAGGTGATGGGGTCCAACTTCGAACGTCTGAAGGCATTTGAAAATTCCATGGTCAAGGATTTCCAGTATCAGCTGGCCATCTACATTTATAATAAAGGTCTGAGCAATCAGAAATACAGTATGGCCACCGCCGTAGGTCTCTTCCAGTCTCTGGTAGGACTGGTGCTGGTGCTTTTAACTGACCGTATCGCCAAGGCAATGGGCGAGAACGGATTACTGTAAGGGAGGTGCGAACGTATGGCAAAGAATAAAGAAGAAGACAGATCCGCCGGCGCGCGCGCCATAGTGAGGTTCCGGGTCAGTGATGTCGTCATCATTGCGTTTATCAGTATTTTGTGCCTGACCTGCATCCTGCCGATTCTGCATGTACTTTCCAAGTCCCTTTCCAGCAATACGGCGGTTCTTGCAAGAAAGGTATATTTCTGGCCTGTGGATTTTTCACTGGCCGCGTTTAAGGAAGTCTTTGCGGATTCCTCCATGACCTATTCCATGTTTTTCTCGGTGGAGGTTACTCTGATTTTCACAATCCTGGGCATGATCGTCTGCACCTGTGCAGCATATCCGCTTTCCAAAAAGCGCCTGAAGGGCAGAAGCGTGCTGACCTTCCTTTTGATGGTACCGATGTATTTCTCGGCCGGTATCATTCCGCAGTATCTGCTGTATTTTAACCTGGGTATTTATGATACCATGTGGGTGCTGATCCTGCCGCTGATTTATTCCGCGTATAATATGCTGATCATGAAGAATTTCTTTCTGACCACAATACCGGAGAGCCTGGAGGAGTCGGCGTTCTTAGATGGGGCGTCCAATTTCCAGATATTGTTCAAGATTGTCCTGCCGTTGTGCAAGCCGATTCTGGCGACACTGTCCCTGTTCTACGCGGTTGGCCGGTGGAACTCCTACGCGGACAATATGTACTATACCCGCTCCTCTGACCTGAAGATGATCCAGTACAAGCTGTATCAGCTGGTTGCGGCGGCGGCAGAGTCACAGACCTCTTCTCTGGACACCGGCAGCACGATTGAGTCCACACCTGAGGTGCTGCAGGCTGCGTGTGTAATGTTTGCCACAGTCCCGATCCTGATTATCTACCCGTTCGTACAGAAATACTTTGTACAGGGCACCATGGTAGGCGCGGTGAAGGAGTAATTTTCGATTTTCAGTTCAAGATAATCATCCGGCTATTGACCGGATCATTATAAAAGTTTTATAAAAGGAGGAAAAATTTATGTTCAAAGCGATTTCCCGCAGAGATTTTATGAAGGGAATGATGGTTGGAGGCGCAGCATTGGGCTCCGCCGGACTTCTGGCGGCCTGCGGCAGCTCAAGCTCCAGTGAGAGCAGCAGCTCCAGCGAGGAGTCAAGCTCCAGCGAAGAGAGCAGTTCCACTGAGGCATCAAGCTCCAGCGAAAGCACTGAGGCATCGACGGAAACAGTTGCCGGCATGGACGGCTGGACCGCTTTTGATGAGAGGGTTACCCTGCAGATCCCGGTGTATGACCGCGGCAGCTCCAGCAACGGTGTTACTGATGTAGTGGATAATTATTGGACCAACTGGATTCAGGAGAACTTCGGTGATGTGTATAACATCGACGTACAGTTCGTTGGCATCACCCGCTCCGATGTTATGACCGATTATGGTTTTCTGGCTGCTTCCCAGTCCCTGCCCACCATTCTGATGGAGTATGATTATGACAAGCTGGCCACCTGGCAGTCTGAGGGCTATTCCGCTCCATATGACATGGAAGAGTTCAAGACGATTGCTCCTACCTATTATCAGATGATGGTGGATGAGAGCATCGACAGCTACACGCAGCTGGATGATGAGGACTATCTGATCCTGGGCAAGAGACCTTATGGTAATACCAACTATACTTATGTTACCTTTTATCGTAAGGACTGGCTGGAGGAGGCCGGCTATACCGAGTATCCGTCCACCGCTTCCGAGTTAAATGACCTGTATGCGAAGCTGGTAGAGAACGGACACAGCGCTCCGCTGGGCGGCACGAAAGTATCCGGCGCCGGCATCGACCAGAATTACGCTTACAGAGATTATCCACAGGATGAGGAGACCTGGGTTACCACCGGCGACTATCAGATCCCTGCACTGTCCACAGAGGCGCAGAAGAGATTCCTGAAGCTGGAGAATTATCACTACAGCGAGGGCTATACCAACCAGGAATACTATATGAGAGATTCGTCTGAGGCGCAGTCTGACTTCATCAATGGTCTGGCATTTACCTATTCCTGCTATACCTCTACTACTATTACTGTCCTGGACAGCTTCTATGAGCTCAACCCGGATGGTGAGCTTGGTGTCTGTGTGTGCAGCAGCGAGTTTATTCAGGATGACACCTGGGGCTCCAACAACTCCTATCGTCCCACCAACGTGTTCGGTACTATGATTTCCCGTTCCAGTACTGCTACTGACGATGAGTTTAAGGCGGCTGAGATGTATCTGGAATGGATGTGCCAGGAGGATGTGCTCTTCACCATGCAGTGGGGCATTGAGGACATCAACTTTGAGTATGTGGACGGCACGCCGACTGTAATTTCCAGCGACGACTCCAGATATGATGAGACCTATGCGCAGGGCCACAACAACAACGTAGACTACTGGATGGTTGTCACTGCTTCCAAGACGCTGGGCACAATTGAGGACGATGTTGCTGCTATCACGCCGCAGGGTGTTCCTCAGGACTTCTATCAGGAAATTCTCGACAACTATAATGGACAGAATGATCTCTACAATGCCGGCTACGCCAACTCCGACGCTCTGTTCGGCGCTTCTCTGGAATCAGTCAGTGAGTATAGCCAGACTCTGTATGATCTGTACACTGAGTATCGTGATCTGCTGGTGATGTGCGATCCGGATGAGTTCGATACCCTGTATGACGATTACAGCCAGAAGTATCTTGACGCCGGCTATCAGGCGGTTATCGATGAAAGACTGGAACTCTATAACGAGGGCCTGACCACCAAGCTGCCGACAACATAAAATGGCCAGAACGCTTTTACAGTAACTGAATAATTTTATCGCGGTCTTTTGTAAAAAGAACGGATGAGCAGTAATCCTCCGGCTTAATTTGAATGTTTAGGCCGGAGGATTTTTCTGATTGAAATATTATATGACACTTGCGGTTAGAAAAAGAGAAAGCTATAATGAATTCGAAAATGACAGAAGAAAATTCTGTTGTAAAATAGATGATGTCATCTGAAGACACAGTCAATAGGAGGCGGCTATGGCAAAACTGGAATTTGACAGACAGGAAATTGAGGAAGTAATTGATAAGGTAGTCAGAAAGACCATGAATATGGATCTGACCTGGGACTGGCCCTGCGGGGTCGCGTATTATGGCGTCAGTGAGGCATATGAGAAGAGCGGAAAGGAAGAATATCTGACTCTGTTAAAGGACAGGGTAGATGAACTGATTGATCTGGGGCTCCCGAAAGTATGGACGGTGAATGCCTGCGCTATGGGACACTGTCTGGTGACCCTGTATCAGGCAACCGGAGAGGAGAGATACCATGAAATCCTTATGTCCAAGATTGATTATCTGAAACATGACGCGCTCCGCTTCGGGGATCATGTCCTGCAGCACACCGTTTCAGCCAACAACGATTTCCCGGAGCAGGCTTGGGCAGATACCCTGTTCATGGCGGCGTTCCTGCTGCTGCGCGTGGGCGTGATGGAGAAGGATCAGGAGCTGATCGACGACGCCCTGAATCAGTGGTACTGGCATATTGAGTATCTGCAGGATCCGGCCAGCGGTTTTTATTATCACGGCTATGATAATATTGCCAAAAACCATATGTCCGGTATCTACTGGGGACGTGCCAACGCCTGGGCGGCATACACGATGTCCAAGGTGGGCGGTATCCTCCCGCAGTGCTACCTGTATCCGAAGTACCTGGAGATCGCCGGTTCCTTAAATGAGCAGCTGGCGGCATTAAAGACTGTACAGACCGAGAACGGCCTCTGGAGAACCGTTCTGGATGATCCGGAATCCTATGAGGAGATCTCCGCATCCGCCGGTATCACGGCGGCCATGCTGGAACGCGGCAATGTCCTGCATACCAAGTATATCAATAAAGCCATTAAAGGGCTGCTCGCTAATATCAGCGCGGACGGCAAGGTTATGAATGTGTCAGGCGGAACTGCGGTCATGAATGACAAAGAGGGCTACCGCGGCATTCCGAAGCGCTGGATTCAGGGCTGGGGCCAGGGACTGGTGCTGGCGTTCTTCTCGACACTTCTGGTATCTGATCAGATTCAGAAGGACGGTGCTCTGTAATATTGGCTGTAACAGTTCAGAGCAGCAGCGAAATGAAAAGACAGACTGTGCAGATTTATCTGCTAAAGGCTGTATTTTCATTTCGGGATGGGCGGAACGCCCATTAAGCCTCAGACATATGACGCATAAGCGGCATATAGCCTTTGAAAAAGGCGGTCTGTGGCCTGCTATTCTGAACAGTTACTATCGGTTTTGATGGGAGGAAATATGTCAAAGACAAAAGGCGGTTTTACCCTGCCGGGTGAATCAGGGTATGAAGAACTTACGTTACAAATGGCTGAAAAATGGGGCGCTGATGTCATCCGTGACAGTGACGGAACGGTTCTGTCGGATGAGATTGTTCACTCCGGTTATGGTATTTATTCCACGATCTGCATTATCCGCGACCACAACGAGTGGGCAAAGGAGAATCAGGATAAGCTGCAGCAGACGTTTCTCTGTACACCAGCGGAAGTGGCGGTGGGAGAGACGGTTACCATTTCCCTGATGGCGAATTTCTTTGAGGAGCAGTTCAGGGTCAATGATTCTGCGGCCGCGATGAAATACTGGCAGGTTTACGACAGGACGACAAATGAGCTCATGGACGCTTCTCAGTGGAGTTATGATGCTGAGGCCGGTTCCGTGACTGTGAAGGATATTACACCGTTCCACAAATATACCGTGAGTTTCCTGGCCTATCGTATCTGGGAAGAAATCTCCATGTACAATCACACCACCAATCACTGGGACAAGGAGCATCTGATGCAGATCGATCCCAGGTATCCGGAAACCCAGGAATATATGCTTTCCTGGATGAAAAACTGGTGTGAGACGCATCCGGATACGACGGTGGTACGCTTTACCTCCATGTTTTATAATTTTGTCTGGATCTGGGGCGCGGATGAGCGCAACCGTACTTTGTTTTCGGACTGGGGCTCCTATGATTTCACGGTCAGTGAGCTGGCGCTGGATCAGTTCGCGGAGCAGTATGGTTACAGCCTGACTGCCGAGGATTTCATCAACAAAGGCGACCTGCATGTGACGCATATGCCCGGCAATCCGAAGAAAGCGGACTGGATGGCGTTCATCAATGATTTCGTCATTTCCTTCGGCAAAAAGCTGATCGCCATGGTGCACGAGTACGGCAAAAAAGCCTATGTATTTTATGATGACAGCTGGGTGGGCGTGGAGCCCTACAACGGCCGCTTTCAGGAATTCGGCTTTGACGGCCTGATCAAATGCGTGTTCTCCGGCTATGAGGCCCGTCTGTGCGCCGGTGTCGATGTACCGACCCATGAGCTTCGTCTGCATCCGTATCTGTTTCCGACAGGTCTGGGCGGAGCGCCCACCTTCATGGAGGGCGGCAATCCGACTCTGGATGCCAAAAAATACTGGAACAGCGTGCGCAGAGCCCTGCTGCGCGTAAAAATTGACCGGATTGGCCTGGGCGGATATCTGTCCCTGACGCTGCCGTTCCCGGATTTCAACGACTACATTGAGAAGGTGGCGGATGAATTCCGCCTGATTAAGACCTTCCATGAGCAGGGCAAGCCTTATACGATTCAGACAAAAGTGGCGGTGCTGCACAGCTGGGGCAAACTGCGCTCCTGGACCTTGTCCGGACACTTCCATGAGACCTATATGCATGATCTGATTCATATTAATGAAGCGCTTTCCGGACTTCCTGTGGATGTCAGCTTCATCAGTTTTGAAGATGTGAAAAACGGTGCGCTGAAAGATGTGGATGTGGTCATCAACGCCGGTTATGCGGGCAGTGCCTGGAGCGGCGGAGACGCATGGAAAGACGATGAGCTTGTGACTATTATGACAAAGTGGGCCTATGAGGGCGGTACCTTCATCGGCGTGAATGAACCTTCCGCCGTGACCGGCTATGACAACTATTTCCGCATGTCCCATGTCCTGGGCGTGGATGAAGATACCGGCGCGAAGGTCTGCCACGGCAAGTGGAGCTTCACGGCGGCGGATCCGGAAGGCATCCTGCCCGAAGGCGCCTGTGTGGAAAAGAAAGAACATCGCTTCCTGACGGATGGAAAGACGAAAGTTTTGCTGGCTGATGGAGAGGACCCGCTCATTACCATGCACGATTTCGGAAAGGGCAGAGGCATTTACATGTCCTCCTTCCAGATCAACCTCGCGAACACCCGTATGCTCTATCAGATGATCCGCTACGCGGGCGGCGAAGGCCTCACCGGCGATTACATGACCGACAACTTAAACTGTGAGTGCGCTTACTATCCCGGCAGCCACAAACTGGTGGTCATTAATAACAGCGACACAAAGCAGACAACCAGTATTCCAACCCCTCAGGGCGTACAGACAGTTACGCTGGATGCGTATGATACGCTGGTTATGGAATTGTAGCATATAACCTATACAATTCGTAATTTCCACGCGACACTTTTGCTATATAGAAAGGAAACTTATGGCTAAAATCTACATCAACGAGACCAACAAAATAAGCCACATCAACCCCGAACTCTACGGCCAGTTCTCCGAACACCTCGGCCGCTGCATCTACGAAGGCCTCTACGTTGGCGAAGACTCCGACATCCCCAACGTCAACGGCATGCGCACAGACGTCATAGAAGCCTTAAAAAAAATCCATGTCCCCGTCCTGCGCTGGCCCGGCGGCTGCTTTGCCGATGAGTACCACTGGAAGGACGGCATCGGCCCTAAGGAGCAGAGAAAAAAGATGATCAACACCCACTGGGGCGGCGTCGTGGAAGACAACAGCTTTGGTACCCACGAATACTTTGAACTCTGCCGCCAGCTGGGCTGCAAAACCTATATCAACGGCAACGTGGGCAGCGGCACTGTCCAGGAGATGAGCGAATGGGTGGAGTATATGACCTTCAACGGCGTCTCTCCGATGGCGGATCTGCGTGCCGCAAACGGACATGAAGCCCCCTGGAAAGTCGATATTTTCGGTGTCGGCAACGAGAGCTGGGGCTGCGGCGGCAACATGAGGCCCACCTATTACGGCGACCTGTACCGCAGATATCAGACCTACGTGCGTAATTACAACGCGGACGCGCCGATCTTAAAGGTCACCTGCGGACCCAACGTGAACGACTATGAGTGGACCGAGAAGGTGCTGGATACCTGTTTCAACCCCAGTCCCTGCCACCTGCACGGCTTTATGGATTACCTGAGCCTGCATTATTATACGACACCGGGACCATGGGAGCATAAGGGGAGCGCCACGGAATTCTCCGCGGAGGAGTATTATTGCACACTGCATAAGGCGCTTTACATGGAAGAACTTGTGGAGAAACACGGCGCCATCATGGACCGCTATGATCCGGAGAAAAAGATCGGCCTCGCGGTGGACGAGTGGGGCACCTGGTTTGATGTGGAGCCGGGGACCAATCCAGGCTTTCTGTATCAGCAGAATACGATGCGGGACGCGCTGGTGGCCGCGGTTACCCTGAATATCTTCAATCAGCATTCTGACCGCGTGAAGCTGGCCTGTATCGCGCAGATGGTCAACGTCCTGCAGTCCATGATTCTGACAGACAAAGAGAAAATGCTGCTTACCCCTACTTATCATGTCTTCCATATGTATCGCAGCCATCAGGATTCGGATCTTGTGGAGAACAAAATCGAGGGAGTAAAAACAGAGGGCGGCGCGATGTATGAAGTGCCAGTGCTGCAGCAGTCCGTTTCCGTTGACAAAGACGGAGTATTGACACTGACAGTTGCAAACCTTTCCCTGGAACAGTCCTGTCCTGTTGAGGTGTCTTTTAAAAAGCTGACACCTGGATTGGTTCAGGCAAGCATCCTTACGGATGAAAAAGATGCCTGTAACACATTTGACAGGCCTGACAGAGTCGTGGAGCGAAGCTTTGATGACGTAACTGTTGTGGAGCGAGGACTTAAATTTGTCATTCCGCCCTGTTCAGTGGTGAGCCTGAGAATCAGGTAAATACCTCTTTCTGTAAAGGCACAGGGTGACATTACCAGAAAATGAATTGCCATATCGAATCCTCCGGTTTAAAAACCGGGGGATTTTTTCAGAGCAAAAATGTCCTTGAGGAATAAAGAAAAGTACAGTATAATGAGACCGACTGAAAAAGACAGGAATCGACGTAGCACGGGAGAAAGTAAAAATGTCAGCTGTTTGGGGAATATTCCGGAAAACATTAAAGGACAACATTGTATTCAGAATCATCTTTATGATAGAGTGCTTCGTTCTTTTCACCATGATGATAAACTGCCTGCGGGCCCGCTGCGACTACTCTTTTGCCTCTGATAATCTGTACACGCCCAGCGGACTGGGAGACTGGGTCACGGATGAAAACGGAACCGGATATCAGGCCGCAAGCAGTGAAGCGCTGGGAGATAATATTCTGGTCAATACAGATTTTTTTGTGCTTTATCCCGGGTCTTACTGTGTCAAGGTGGTATATACCTCTCAGGTGAGCTACCTGGAAGAATCGAATTTTGCTGTCGGAACGGGCTATCTGAATCTGAACGGAAGCCATGAGGGCATCTACTATCGGTTTGACAGTATGCTGCTTCGGGATGGATTAAACAGCGTGGAACAGACCCTGCAGGTGACATCGCCGTGGAAAATCAGTGATTTTCAGATGACCCTTTCTTATAGCGGGCAGGGGAGTCTTACCGTTTATTCCATTGAGATTACAGAGAACGTACTTTACAAATGCCTTATTCTGGCCGGAGTCTTTTTGTTTTTTATTCTTCTGGATATATTCATTTATCTGATGTTTATGGGCAGCGGCTATCCGTATATCAAAGAGCTTGGCGTGCTGACGTTGATTTGTACGGCTGCCTGCCTTCCTTTTCTCACTGACTGGATTTTTGCGGGAGAGGATTCTACATTCTGGGCGGCCCAGATCCGCCTGCTTGCCGAGGAGCTGTTTGGAGGAAATGATTTTTCATCCGTCCGGAGCATGCTGACAGACAGCAACGGATACACGGCGGCTTCAACGTATGGATCGCTGTTTATGCTTCTTCCGGCACTTTTGTTTCGCTGTGGATTTTCCCTGACATTTGCTTATAATTTTTATATCTGCATTGTATCGGTTGCAACCTGCCTGGTTACGTATTACTGCGCGTTTCTCATCTTTGAAAAAAGCAATCCGGCGCTGCTTGCTTCGGCGCTGTATACGTTAAGCGCCCCGAGGCTCACATCCATTCTTTCCCTGGCGTCTTTGGGAGAGATGACGGCAATGACATTTTTCCCTTTGGTGCTGCTGGGCTTCTATCAGATTTATTCCGCTCCGCGGGGAGAGAAAATTTTTTTTGTCAGATATGTGCCCGCTGTAATTGGCCTGATCGGAGTTTTCAATTCCTGTGTGCCGATATTCTGGATGACATGCCTGCTCATCCTGATTTGCTGCGTGATTATGATCAAAAAGACTGTACAACTGCCAAGGATTGCCGCCCTGGCAAAGACTGCGGCCTGTACGGGACTTTTCAACCTGCTTTCGGTCATACTCGGCCTGACATCTGCCGGGAAATCATTGTCTGAAGGGAGTATTGCCTGGGAGGACGGCGCTTATCTGCTTCAGATTTTTAACGCTGTAGTATCGAATGATCAGCCTGGGTATTATGAGACAGGCGATGCAGCTGGAGCGGTTTCTAAGTCAATCGGTTTTTCGGTGACATTTGGTCTGATCCTGTTTCTTGTTTATCTTATTAAAAAAAGGTGGAAGGGCGGCAGTCTGACGCAAAAGAGCGCCGGCTTTGCGTCTCTGTGCTGGGGAATGGCATTGTTTACCATTGTTTTATCCAGTGTTTATCTGTTTTATGATTATCTGGATTTTCTGCCTGGGCAGTTCCTTTCTGTGCTGTCAGGACGGCTTGCTCCCTCAGGCTGGCTGCCTTTTGCAGTGCTGTTCGGTATTTTCTGTACCTGTGGGATCGCGGACAGTACAGAATTAAAAGATATTTTCCAGGGAGTACCGGTTATTTTACTCCTGTGTATGACACTGACTCTGAACACAGGACAGATTTATTCGGATCAGATGCAAACCTCCTCCATGGAACGGCTCTCTGATAACCTGTATGAATACATAAATTTACAGCAGTGAACATCCACTTTTGGAGAGGCGGACAAATGATAAAAGAAGTGCTGAGAAATTTGAAAAACAGCTTACAGCAGAGCATGGCGTTCCGCATCCTGCTGATTGTGGAAGCTGTCGCGCTGATTGCGGTGGGAGTATATTGCTTCCGTGGCGGCAAAAGCCATACTTTTTCCGGTGATACTCTGAATGTGATAAGCGACCGGGTGGAGCGTCTTTCTGATGAAGACGGAGAGTATTACTACATCAACCTGGAAGAGAATATCGCGGAGACTGCGATACTTCAGACGGACACCTTCAAACTTTCCGCGGGAGCTTATGATATCAGGATTCATTACACCACGCAGGTGAATTATGAGGAGTGTTCTTCTTATTCTAATGGGAACGGGTATCTGTACTTTGAGAGCGAAGACGGGGAATTGAACTTTGATTTTACCAGGTTTTTTCTGCGCAACTCAAGCGACAGTCAGCATGAATATTTCCGTGTTACAGATCTGTCCGGCAGCGGAGAAATCAGAATCTGCGTATCCTATTATGGCCTGGGAGAACTGTCTGTTTATTCTGTAGAGGTCAGGGATCTGTCCGCATACAGATATATCCTGTTTTTGGCGTTTCTCCTGCTTCTGACCTGTCTGAATTTGTTTGTTTATTTTCTCTTTTTCAAGGAGAATTTCGCTCACAGAAAGGAAGTGGGGGTGCTGACGCTGATCTGTGCAGCCGCCATGATGCCTTTCCTGGCGGAATACAGCATTTTCGGAAGCGATTTCGCGTTTCATGTGAACCGGATCCGGCTCCTGGCGGAGGAGATATCGCTTGGCAATTATTTTCCGGCCATTTATTCTCAGGATTTAAACGGGTATGGCTACGCGACGCCATTGTTTTACTGCCAGTTTTTCCTGTATTTCCCGGCGTTTCTTTATGCTTCGGGTTTTTCGCTGACAGTCGCGTATAACGCGTATGTCTGCGTCATCAGCATTGCCACGTGCCTGATTATGTATTATTGCGCGCTGAAGATTTTTCAAAAAGTCAATCCGGCACTGTTGGCGTCTGCCCTGTATACGTTCAGTGCCTGGAGACTGACCAATATTATGACAAGGGCGGCAGTAGGAGAATATACGGCGCAGACCTTTCTTCCCCTGGTATTTCTGGGATTTTACCAGATCTATACAGCGCGAAAGGGAGAGAAGATTGGCCTTAATAAATACTGGCCGGTGATTGTCGGAATGACAGGGATTGTTCTTTCACATCTTCTCTCAGTGGAAATGACCGCAATGGTGATTTTGGCCTTTTGCCTTCTGAATATCAGAAAAACACTCGAGCCGCAGAGATTCCTCGCGCTGCTTAAGGCCGTTGCTTTCTCTGTTTTAGTCTGTCTGGCACAGCTTGTTCCCATGCTGGATTCCATGCGGATGGATATCAATGTCAATCATTCGGTCAATTATATTCAGGATACAGGGGCGGAGCTGATACAGCTGTTTAATTCTGTTGTCAATAATCATCAGGCGGCGATCAACGCTGACAACACCGCGGCAAACGAACTTTCCATGTCCATTGGCTTCTCCCTCACCGTGGGGCTGCTTTTATTTTGTGTGTATCTTGCGAAAAGAAAAGCGAAGGAGAGTGAGGATAAAACTGTAGATCCTCTTGTTTCGGTTTGCTTTTCCATGATGCTTGTGCTGCTTGCACTGTCTACGAGATGGATCCCGTATGATTATCTGGATTTTTTGCCAGAGAGATTGTATTCTCTGCTGACAGTTTATCAGTTTCCACTGCGCTGGCTGGTTTTTGTGGTTCTGTTCGGGTCATTTGGAACCGCGGCCATCGCGGAAAGCCGGGAATTATCTTCCCTGTTTGGCAGAGTTTCCGTGAACCTGCTGCTGGTCATGATTCTGGTTCTGAATACAGGGCAGATATATGCTGACCAGATGGAGACATCCGATCTGGCTATATATAAGGATGTCTCCTATCTTGACTTTTCTACGCTTGATGTTCCGGAGTATTTTCTGTATGGTACGGACACCTCTCAGGTGTATTACAAGGAGCTGCTTTATGATTCTGAGCAGATGTCCGCGGGAAATTATCATTACGAGGATAACCAGTGGATTCTGTCGGCAGCGAATTCCTCTGACGCTGACCTGACTGTAGATATTCCGGTATTTCAGTATGACAATTATATCGCGTATGATGTGGAAACGAATGAAACCATTGTGATTTCGACAGGACAAAACAACCGTATCCGTCTGACGATACCGGCGCATTATACCGGTACCATTGCAGTGAAATACCAGATCAAAGCAATCTGGAAACTGGCCATCGTAATTTCTGTACTGACGGATCTCTTTCTCCTGAGTTTTGCGGTCATACATAGAAACGCGCCCGAAAAAATAAAGCAGTAAAATTCAGAAATTCGCTTCAGGTATGCTTCCCACACAGCCTGTCCGCTACATATCATAATGATAAACGTGGATATTTTCCGGAGCAGGCATGATCACCTTTGATGATGTTTCTTTCGCATATCATTCTCTTCGGGGCGAAACGAAGGCCGTAAGTCACTTAAGCTTTCACGTGGAGCCCCAAAGCTTTGTGGCCCTGGTAGGCCCGTCCGGCTGCGGCAAATCTACCATTCTGTCTCTGACAGCCGGAATCTTAAACCCTGAGGAGGACGAAATCCGGTATCAGTCTGATCAAAAACCGGTCATCGGTTATATGCTGCAGAAGGATCATCTTTTTTACTGGCGCTCGATCTGGCAGAATTGTCTTCTGGGACCTGAGATTCAGGGTACACTGGATGCAAATACAAAAACACGTCTGGAAGCGCTTTTGAAAGAATACGGGCTCTGGGAGTTTCGGAACAAAAAGCCGCAGGAGCTCTCCGGCGGTATGCGCCAGAGAGCGGCGCTCATCCGTACACTTATCATGAATCCGGACCTGCTGCTTTTGGATGAGCCGTTCAGCGCGCTGGATTTTCAGACCAGACTTCGCGTCTCTGATGATATTGCTCATATTATCCGACATCAGAAAAAGACAGCGATTTTGATTACGCACGATCTTCAGGAGGCCATCAGCCTGGGGGACAGAGTGCTGGTTTTAAGTGCGAGACCGGCCAGACTGATCCGGGATGTGCCGATCTGCCTGACAAAAGCCGGAGATGACCTGCTTTCGGCGAGAAACGCGCCGGAGTTTAATTCTTATTTTAATCTGCTTTGGGAAGATCTAAGAGGGGAGGCTGAGACTGATGATGCATCATAAAAACAGAGAGACCATGTCTGCTCAGGAACGTTATGTATATGAGCACCGAAGAAAACATTTCAATATCAGCCTGCTGAGACTTATGATTCTGGCTGTGTTTCTCATTTTATGGGAGATATCTGCCAGAACCGGTCTCATCGACAGCTTTTTCTTTGCGAGTCCTTCGCTGATTGCGGTGTGCTTCTGGAATTTAATCAGGGGAAATTCACTTATGACACATCTTGGCGCCAGTATTCTGGAGGTGTTGCTGAGTTTTTTCTGATCATTGTATTTTCGCTCGCAACGGCAATTGTTCTGTGGTGGAGTGATTTTTTAAGCAGGGTTCTGGAGCCATTCCTGGTGGTCCTTAATTCTCTGCCCAAGTCAGCCCTGGCGCCCTTGATCATTGTCTGGATTGGAACCGGGACGAAGGCAATCATTGTGGCAGGCATTTCGGTGGCGCTGTTCGGGAGCATTATCAGCCTTTACAGTGGTTTTCGAGAGACGGATGAGGAGAAAATTCTGCTGGTGCGCTGCCTCGGCGGCACCAGAAAGGATATCCTTACCAAGGTGGTGCTTCCTTCCGGCATACCCAATATTTTCAGTGTCATGAAAGTCAATATCGGGCTGGCTTTAGTGGGCGTGGTGATCGGGGAGTTTTTTGCCGGCAGGGTGGGGCTTGGGTATCTGATTATTTACGGGACGCAGGTCTTCCAATTGGATATGGTCTTAACCTCCATCCTTCTTCTCTGCATTCTGGCAATGCTGATGTATCAGGTACTGCAGCATGCGGAGCATATGTATTACCGCAGGACGGGTCTGGAAAACCTGAAATGAGATTTACTGTGATCAGCTGTAAATAAAAGAAAAAGAAAATCGGCAGAACTTGCATTCAAAAATAATATATGCTATGATGGGCAAAGTTATCGGCTTTCAGAGAGGCCCATGTCCGCGCTTGAGGACATGACCGTTCAGACAGGAGGAAAACAGTCCATGGCACAGTTATGGGGCGGCAGATTCACCAAAGAGGCGGATCAGCTTGTGTACGCGTTCAATGCCTCGATCGACTTTGATCAGAAGCTGCTGCATGAAGATATTGCAGGGAGTATTGCCCATGTCACGATGCTGGCGAAGCAGGAGATTGTGACGGAAGCGGAGCGCGACAGTATCATCTCAGGATTAAAATCGATTGAAGAGGATGTGGAAACCGGTAGTCTTCAGATTACATCGCAGTATGAGGATATTCACAGCTTTGTGGAGGCCAATCTGATCGAGCGCGTCGGAGAGGCCGGCAAAAAGCTGCATACCGGGCGTAGCCGCAATGATCAGGTGGCGCTTGACATGAGAATGTATGTTCGCAGTCATGTCAAGCAGATGGACAGACTTCTGAAGGAGCTGCTGCTGGTCCTGTATGAAAAAATGGAGAAGAACCTGGATACTTATATGCCAGGTTTTACTCATTTACAGAAGGCACAGCCGGTGACCCTGGCCCATCATTTCGGCGCGTATTTTGAAATGTTTAAGCGGGACAGAGGCAGACTGCACGATATCTATGAGCGTATGAATTATTGTCCGCTGGGAGCGGGCGCACTGGCCGGTACGACATATCCCCTCGACAGGGAGTATACCGCTTCGCTTCTGGATTTTTATGGGCCGACGTTAAACAGCATGGATTCGGTTTCCGACAGAGATTATGTGATCGAGTATCTGAGCGCACTTTCCACGATTATGATGCACTTAAGCCGTTTCTGCGAGGAGATTATCCTCTGGAACAGCGACGAGTATCGTTTTGTAGAGATGGACGACGCGTATTCTACAGGTAGCAGCATCATGCCGCAGAAAAAAAATCCGGACATCGCGGAGTTAGTAAGGGGAAAAACCGGTCGTGTGTATGGTGCGTTGATGGGACTGCTTACTACCATGAAGGGAATTCCTCTGGCTTATAACAAGGACATGCAGGAGGACAAAGAACAGACTTTCGACGCCATTGAAACGGTGGAAAGCTGTCTGACCTTATTTACCGGCATGGTCAGCACCATGAAATTCCGCAAAGACGTAATGGCAAAGAGCGCCATGAACGGCTTTACCAACGCCACGGACGCCGCGGATTACCTGGTGGGCAAGGGGGTTCCGTTCAGGGACGCGCACAGTATCGTTGGCAGGCTGGTGCTATACTGCATTGACAGGAATACCTCGATTGACGCGCTGAGCCTTGATGAGCTTCAGAGTATCAGTGACAAGTTTGAGGACGATATTTACGATGCGATCAGCCTGAAAACCTGTGTGGAGAAGCGGCTGACGATCGGCGCGCCGGGCAGCGAGGCTATGAAGCAGGTGCTTGACATTTATAAATCATATCTCGAAGAAAGCTAGAACCTGAGACATGTATCAGGAAGGAATAAGGCCGCAGGAAGAGGATATCAACGAGTATGTTCCTGCCCTACATGATTAATAAAAAAGTTTGATACAAAAAGAAATGTCTCTCTGCTTCCGTTTCATCATCTTCATAGTATGGTGAAAGTCTTGTAATTGACAGACAGTGAGACAGTGAAATTGAGAGGAGTAAGTTATGGAAATGAACGAGAAGCTGAAGGTAGGAATTCTGGGCGCCACCGGTATGGTGGGGCAGAGATTTATCACATTGCTGGAGAAACACCCCTGGTTTGAGGTGGTCTGTGTGGCAGCCTCTGGCAGAAGCGCGGGTAAGACATACGCGCAGGCCGTGGAGGGACGATGGAAGATGACAACACCCATTCCGGAGGCGGTCAAGGAACTGCCGGTTTATGACGTGACGAGCCAGAGAGCGGAAATCGCCTCCCAGGTGGATTTTGTCTTCAGCGCCATGAATCTCAGCAAAGAAGAGATTAAGGAAATTGAGTATGCCTACGCGAAGGAAGAGGTGCCGGTTGTTTCCAATAACTCCGCGCATCGCTGGACGCCGGACGTGCCCATGTGTGTACCGGAGATCAATCCGGAGCATATGCATGTGATTCCTTTCCAGAAGGAGCGCCTGGGCACGAAGCGTGGTTTTATCGCTGTGAAGCCCAACTGCTCCATTCAGTCCTATGCCCCCGTCCTGACAGCCTGGAAGGAATTCGAGCCCTATGAGGTGGTGGCGACGACTTATCAGGCGATTTCCGGCGCAGGTAAGACTTTCAAAGAGTGGCCCGAAATGGAGGGCAATATTATCCCCTTCATCAGCGGCGAGGAGGAGAAAAGCGAACAGGAGCCGCTGCGTTTGTGGGGAAAGGTAGAGGACGGCGTGATCAAGCCCGCTGCCAGCCCGCTGATTACCTGCCAGTGCATTCGTGTACCTGTACTCAACGGCCATACTGCCGCGGTCTTCGTGAAATTCAAAAAAAAGCTCACCAAAGAACAGCTGATTGAAAAGCTGAACAGCTTCAAAGGCGTTCCGCAGGAGCTGAAGCTTCCCAGCGCGCCGAAACAGTTCATCCGTTACATGGAGGAGCCGGACCGTCCACAGATCAGATTGGATGTGGACTATGAGAACGGTATGGGTATCAGCGTGGGCAGACTGCGCGAGGATACCGTATATGACTATAAATTTGTGGGTCTCTCCCACAATACCATCCGCGGCGCGGCCGGCGGTGCGGTACTCTGCGCGGAGCTTCTGACCGCCCAGGGATATATCTCAAAGAAATAAGTATGGCAAAAAAAGTTTTTATTGTGGAAAAGCCCAGCGTGGCGAGAGAATTTGCCAAAGCCCTGAAGGAACAGATGAAACAGGGCAATGGATATATGGAGAGTGAGCATTACGTGGTCACCTGGTGCGTTGGTCACCTGGTGACCATGAGTTATCCCGAGGCCTATGATGTGAAATATAAGCGCTGGTCGCTGGATACGCTGCCTTTTATTCCGGAGAAATACCGTTATCAGGTGATTGACGGTGTGAAAGGTCAGTTTCAGATTGTGTCAGGGATCCTGAACCGGAAGGATGTGGATACCATATATGTCTGTACTGACTCCGGCCGTGAGGGAGAATATATTTATCGCCTGGTCGCGCAGGAAGCCCATGTGACAGGCAAAGAACAGAAACGTGTCTGGATTGATTCTCAGACAGAGGAGGAAATCTTAAGAGGCATCCGGGAGGCGAAGGACATTTCCACTTATGATGACTTGTCGCAGGCCGCTTACCTGAGAGCTATCGAGGATTACCTGATGGGTATTAATTTTTCCCGTGTTCTGACGCTGAAATACGGGGATCTCATCAAAAGATATCTGGGCACGCAGAAGGGTGTGATCAGTGTTGGCCGCGTCATGACTTGTGTCCTCGGCATGGTGGTGAACAGAGAGCGGGAGATCCGCTCTTTTCAGAAGACATCTTTTTACCGCCTGATTAATCAGTTTCAGGTTGGGGAAAGGACCATTGAGGGCGAGTGGAGAGCCGTGGAGGGCAGCAGATATTTTCGGTCTCCCGCCTTGTATAAGGAAAACGGTTTCAGGGAGGAAAAGACAGCCCGGGCCTTTGCCGATGAACTCCTGACACAGGCGCAGGGGCAGGTTACGCTCCTTTCCGTTGAGAAAAAGAAGGAAAATAAGAATCCGCCGCTTTTATATAATCTGGCCGAGCTGCAGAATGACTGCTCGCGCTTTTTTAAAATCAGTCCCGCGGATACTTTGAAAATTGTTCAGGAGCTGTATGAAAAAAAGTTGGTCACTTATCCCAGGACGGACGCCAGAGTGTTGTCTACGGCGGTCGCCAAAGAGATTACCCGCAACTTAAACGGTCTGCGTTCATATGGGCAGGCCAGAGAGTATGCTGAGCGGATACTGAGTGTCAAAGCCTATCAGAACCTGTCCCGTACCAGATATGTGGATGACAAAAAGATTACCGATCACTACGCCATCATTCCCACCGGACAGGGGCTGGGAGCATTAAACAGCGTCAGTTCAACCGCGCAGAAGGTCTACGAGGTGATCGTGCGCCGCTTTCTGGCGATTTTTTATCCGGCTGCGGTTTATCAGAAGATTTCCCTGACAACGGGGATTGGAGCGGAGCGGTTTTTCACATCCTTTCGGACGCTGGTTGAGGAAGGCTACCTGAAGGTGATGAAGTACAGCTTTTTCAAAGAGAGGGAACCGTCTGTTCATTCGCAGGGAGACACGGTACAGGTTCTGACCGGGCAGGAAGAGTCTTCAAAGCTCACGTCCGAAAAGAGTAGATCAGTGCAGCTCACATATGAACAGGGAGAGACATCGCAGCTTATAGTCGAACAGGGAGAAACATCGCAAAACAGTATGTCTGCCGAGACAACCTGTGATATTAATCTTTTACAGCAGCTTCAGAAGCTTAAGAAAGGAATGACTCTGCCGCTTTCAGATATTGTGATTAAAACCGGCGAGACCTCCCCTCCGAAGCGCTATAATTCCGGCAGCATGATTCTGGCGATGGAAAACGCCGGACAGCTGATCGAGGATGAAAGTCTGCGTGAGCAGATAAAAGGCAGCGGCATCGGGACCAGCGCCACCCGCGCGGAAATCTTAAATAAGCTGGTCAAAAACGAGTATCTGAATCTGAATAAGAAAACGCAGATTTTATCTCCCACTCAGTTAGGCGAGCTGATTTACGATGTGGTGGACTGCTCCATGAAGCGGATGCTGGAGCCGACGCTGACAGCCAGCTGGGAAAAGGGTCTGACCGGAGTAGCCGAAGGACAGATTACTTATGAGGAGTATATGTTGAAACTGAGCGGTTTTGTGACGCGCTACACGGAGTACGCCAAACAGCTGAATAATCAGGCACAGGTGTATGAGAAATTTAAGGCCGCAGAGCCGTATTATAAAACCGGAGGCAGTGCGAAGAAGCGTTCTTCCGCACGGGAAACTGACAGGTAATCCACAGATAGTAAGAAGGTAACTTCGAAAGGCATTCAGAATGTTGAGTGCCGGATGTTGATCAGAAAGGCAGACAGAAATGGAAGAGTGTAAAGTGACAAAACTTTATGATCTGACGCAGACCATCGCGGCGGATCTGTTCAAAGACGCGGAATATCCCTGGGAGGTTTTACCTCAGATCAGTGCCTTTATCATGAAACTGGGGGAGACGCTTCCCGCGGACAGGTATCAGCGACAGGGAGAGAATGTCTGGGTGGCTAAGAGCGCGAAGGTCGCCGCCGCGGCCAGCATCACAGGTCCCTGCATCATCGATGGGGACGCGGAGATCCGCCATTGTGCCTTTATCCGCGGCAATGCCATTGTAGGAAAGGGCGCAGTCGTCGGTAATTCCACGGAGTTAAAAAACGTCGTGCTGTTTAACGGAGTGCAGGTGCCGCATTATAATTATGTGGGTGACAGCATCCTGGGATATAAGGCGCACATGGGCGCCGGCAGTATTACGTCCAATGTAAAAAGCGACAAGACCCTTGTGGTCATCAAAGGGGAGCAGGAACAGATTCCTACCGGCCTGAAAAAGGTAGGCGCCATGCTCGGCGACGAGGTGGAGGTCGGCTGCAACAGCGTTCTGAATCCGGGAACGGTTATCGGCAGGCGCGGACAGGTTTATCCGACAAGCTGTGTCAGGGGCGTCATTCCCGCGGATCATATCTACAAAGACAGGGAGCATGTGATTGCCAGAATACAGTGAAATGTATTGATACAAGGGAATTATGATATCCTCCGGCCGGAGCGTGTTCACAGCGAAAGAATAAGTGTGAGACTGGACACCTCCGATGCAGGCTTTACGCCCACACTCCTGCTTAGAACCGGAAGACAATCTGATTATACTGCAATCTGTCCTGAATGACAAGAAGCATATCCCATCTATCCTGCAATAAAGATTACAAATTTCAAACAATCTTACGTTTTTGGATACAAATTGTTTACATTGCCGTTTTATACTCTTATCTGGAAATGAAAGGGAAGAGCTGACACATAGCCGGAAGAATTCAATTTCATTTTCGGTTGGAAAAGGGGTAATACGGGCTACAGTGACAGGGGATTTTACAAAAAACAGTGCTATGCGGAATAACAGAGATTCAAAAAACGGCAGTTCCTTAAATATTATCGGTGAAGACAGCACAGCCAAAAACCGCGCATCTGCCAGAAGAACAGGAAGCCATGCCGCAGCAACCAGCAGCCGGGTCAGGAAGAAGAAAAGGCGCAGGAAAAGAATTCTTTTCCGACTTCTCAGAACTGTGATGTACATAGTCTTATTTATTGTGGCGTTTGCCGCGGCATTTTTTGCGCTGCGCAGTGTCTGTTTTTCAACAGGAGATGATCTGGTAGAGGCGCGGAAAACTTCGAACGTCAGTTTCAGGCACAGAAATACAGACTCTTCGATGGAAACAGTTTCCCTGAACCTGACAGACGTGGATCTGACCGGTGTAACGATTGTGGTAGATCCCGGACATGGCGGGGAGGATCCGGGCTGTATGTCCGGCTCCGTCTGTGAGAGCGATATCAATCTGGCTGTGGCACAGAAGGTGGCTGCATTTCTCAAGGAGTACGGCGCCACAGTGGTGATGACCAGAACGGAGGACGAATATCTTTCCCTTATGGAGCGAGCCGCCATCGCAAATGAGGCGGAAGCCGATTATTTTGTCAGCCTGCACTGTAATTCCTACGAGGATGATTCAGGCATCAGCGGCCTGGAGTGCTATTATTATCCCGGAATAGAGGACGGAGAAGCGCTTGCCGCCGCCATCATAGAGTATATGGAGGAGAACACACAGATCGCAGTCAGAAAATATGAGGACAACGATCTGTCTGTCCTGCGCAATACTGTCATGACAGCGGTGCTGATTGAGATGGGATATATGTCTAATTCCACGGAGTTAACACAGCTGACGACCGAATCATATCAGACACAACTGGCGCAGGCAATCACGGAGGGCATTGTTTTCGCAATATCGCAGGAGTGAGGGGAATGTACAGAATTTTGGTGGCGGAGGATGAGGAGCCTATCGCCAATCTGATCAGGATGAATTTGAAAAAGGCCGGATACGCCTGTGTCTGGGCCGCGGATGGGGAGGAAGCCGCCAATCTCATGGAGAGGGAGGCGTTCGACCTGCTTCTGCTCGATATCATGCTGCCGAAAATCGACGGCTATGAGCTGATGGGGTACGCGGCCCGCCTGGAGGTACCGGTCATTTTTCTGACCGCACTTGGAAGCACGGAGCAGAAGGTGAAAGGGCTGAAACTGGGTGCGGAGGATTATCTGACCAAGCCTTTTGAGATCGCGGAGCTTTTAGCCAGGGTGGAGGTCGTACTGCGCCGTTACCATAAAATGGATACGGTACTTCATGTGTTTGATATCACGATTGATACAGTGTCACGCATGGTAGAGAAAGACGGCGAGCTCATCAAACTGACCATGAAGGAGTTCGTCCTTCTGGCACTTTTGGCACAAAACCGCGGCATGGCGCTTTACCGGGATAAAATTTACGAAAAGGTCTGGGGCGGCGACAGCGAAAACATGGGCCGTACCGTGGATATTCATATCCAGCGCCTGAAAAGAAAACTGCAGTGGGACAGACAAATTTCTACGATTTATAAGGTGGGTTATCGACTGGAAGGAGAGGACAGCATCCCATGAAATTCGCAGACAAGCTGTTTTTATCCATGCTCTCCATTCTGGCAGCCGCGTTTACGCTCTTTGGACTCTGGATGCTGAATTTAAACTTCAATCGGCTGATGGATAAGGAAAAAGAACAGGCGCTGCAGCAGCTGCAGATGCTGCAGTATTTTTTTGATGTCTCCTACCAGACATATGAGACCTATGGCTCAGACTACGCGGTGCAGGCGGCTTTGGATTCTCTTTCCTCCAGCATGGACAGCGAGACGCTGGGATATTTTATCATCTGGTCCGAAGAGATCTTAAAAGGCGGCGATCCGCTTAAGTTGCTTGATGAGAATTCTGTGCTTACCTCCTGTGTCTTACAGATGGCGGAGAATATCGACGAAACGCACAATTCTGTCTACAGCATTCAGAAAATTTCAGATGAGCAGTATGTGCTCGTGCGGATTATTTCATACGAGAGTGATTCCGCGCAGATGCTGCTCGGAATCTATCAGGACATTTCCGAAACATACGCAGAAAGAAGCTATTATACCCGCCAGTACTGGTTCGCCGTACTGGTTCTTTTGAGTGTCAGCGCATGCATTGTCGCGATCCTTTCCCGTGTCATCACCAGGCCGATTCGCAGACTGAACAGAGTCGCCAATCAGATCGCGGCAGGCGACTATGAAAAACGCAGTCATTACAGGTCGGCGGATGAAATCGGGGAGCTGGCGCAGACATTTGACAAGATGGCGGACACTCTGCTAAACTATATCAGGGAAAAGGAAGAGACGGCAAAGCGAAAGGAACTGGAGGCGAAGCAGAAAGAAGACTTCACCAACGCGTTCGCGCACGAACTCAAAACGCCGTTAGCCTCCATCATCGGCTACGCGGACATGCTCAATACGGTTCCGCTTTCCGAGGCGGAACAGAGAGAAGCGTATTATTACATCTATTCACAGGGAAAGCGCCTGGAGAGCCTTTCTTATAAGCTGATGGAGCTGACCAACGCGGTTCGTCAGCCTTTAAACGGCCGCCTGGTAGATACCAAAAATCTGGAGGAAAATATCCGCCTAACCATGCGTCCTATCTGGAAGGAAGCGGGCATTCAGGGAAGGGCTGTCTTTGAGCGCGGCACAATCTGGGGCGATGAGGATCTGCTGCTTTCCTTATTGTATAATCTGATCTCCAATGCCAATAAAGCGGTGGAGGAAAATGGTTTTGTGGTGCTTCGCGGCAAAAAGAGCGCTGACGGCGGCTATGAGATTACAGTGGTCGACAATGGCAGGGGGATTCCTAAAGAGGAAATCGGCCGTGTGACCGAGGCCTTTTACATGGTGGATAAATCCCGCGCCAGAAAGCAGGGCGGCGCCGGTATCGGCCTGGCACTGTGTCAGACAATCATTGATCTGCATCAGGGCTCTTTGAAAATCGTGAGCAATGTCGGGGAGGGAACGGCCATCCGCCTGACATTTCCGCCGGCAGAGGAGCTGCGTAAACGGATGAGGGACGAATATGATCCACAGACTTAAATACCTGTTCTTCATGATTGGAATCATACTACTGGCTCTGACCGCGTCGATCTTTCTTTTTACCTTTCAGGATCGGATAGACAATCAGACCCTGTATGCGGAGAATCAAGACCTTTCCATCTCCAGTATACTGACCAACAATTATATAGAGGATGACGCCGAGCGATACACGACTTTTCTCTACAATCAGTCTCAGCATGTAAAATACGCGGTAGTGGAACTGGACAGCACTTTGAGCGAAGAAGAAGTACTGGAACTTCTGGCAGCGGCCTTCCTGAATGAGAAGGATGATTTTGTGGTTATAACGCAGGAGATTGCCTCTGTTTCCGGCACACAGTATGCCGTATACAATACAGAGGATCACAGTGATATTATGTTTCTCCTGACACTGATTACAATTGATATGTACAGTAATCAGGTGGAAATGTCTGATTCAGGTGAGCAATATCGTTATGATACTGCCAAAATCTTGATCGATTCTCAGACTGGCATGCTCTATTTTATGGGCATCTATTATGCCCATAATTATTATGAGGATGACGATTATGGGGAATACGGCGATTTATTTTTAAACGATCCGGATGCGGCAGCATCGGCTTTCCTGAATATGATCAGCAATCAGACTTCTGTATTTGATACAGATCTTTCCTGTATGAATCTGATTGAATGCTGTCTTACTCCATTTCAGGATGTGATTGTCGGGGATGTGTCATATGTGGAAGACAGGAAGGACAGCACATACGTTCCCATGGATGGATACGCCGATCTGACGCAGGATTCCGGTTTTCTGACAGGCGTGGAGCTGACGGGCTTTCAGTTAGCCACCACATTTCCGATCGGCTTTGCGGCGCGCACTGATAATGAAGATACATATGTAACAGTCTTTTGTACGGTACAGTTTAACAAGCTGGATTATAGCCAAAAGAGTACTTTTGGTCCATATCAGTGCGATTTTTGCATCGGACTGGAAGAGATGGCCTATCTCTTTGGTGAGTTCAATTACCGGAAACCGTCGGTGGGGTGAGAGATGTTGAAAAGACTTGAGTACATCCTGTTTATAGTCTGTGTCCTTTTTCTGGCTTTGTGCGCTCCGGTTTTTCTTTTTGCCGTGCGGGACAGAATCAGCAATCAGACCGTGTACGCGGAGAATCAGGAGCTGACAGTTTCCGGTGTTCTGACCAATAACTATATAGAGGATGACGCGGAGCGGCTGTATGAGTATCTGGTCAGTCGGGAAAGCGGCGGTGAGTATCAGGTGGTGGAGCTGGACAGCAGACTGAATACGGGAGAGGTTCTGACACTTTTAAAGACAGCTTTTCACTATGATGAACTGAGCTATGGTATGATCGATGGAGCTGTTACCACCCAGGCCAACACGCAGTACGCGATCTGCAGTGCCCAGGACGCGAGCGATATTCTGTTCCTGGTCACCTGCGTCACACTAATGCAGCGCGGAGGAGATCAGGACACTGACAGACTGTACAGAATTCTGGTGGATTCACAGACGGGAGCGCTGTATTTTATGTCTGTTTACTATGGAAGGACAGAGGACGGGGCCAATCATAAATCCTTTGACGAGGATATTTTTTCGGATTCGTACGGATGGGCTTATGAGGCTTCCATGGATGAATTCTTTTCTGAGATTGACGGTTTGTCGGGTTATACGTGTTATGATTTGCTTTTAGAGTTTGTGGACTGGTATGGAAGCGGTGGAAATGATGAACTGGTTTATTATTACGCGGATCAGGCAGTGGATCCCGCGGATATCGATTACAGTGAGGCAACCCGTACGACGCTTTCGATGCGCTTTCCCTCCGGCGGGCAGACGGGTGATTCCTCTGTGACAGTCGAGGTTGTTACGCAGTTCGGGAGCGGCGATATCATAACTGGCGGTCTGACGTATGAATGCAGACTGTGTATGGGCATCGCGGACTTTGCGGTTTGGATTCCGAGGTTTGGATATATCGAATGACACAGTTTTTCGCATAGCTGAAATACAATACAGGAGAATAGGCACAGAATGACGGATACAGGAAATCAGAACAAAATGGATATCAGGCTCGTCGCGATTGACCTGGATGAAACATTATTTGACACGCAGAAGCGGCTTCCGGAAGAAAATAAACGCGCCTGCGAGGAGGCGCTCGCAAAAGGCGTGCATGTAGTGATTGCCACGGGCAGACCATATAATGGGATTCCGGAAGAGGCCCTGAAACTGAAAGGCCTGCGATACGCGATCTGTACCAGCGGCGCTTCCATCTACGATCTGCAGGAGCATGTCTGTATGTATCACGATCCCATGCCCAGAAACAGGGTTATGGAACTGATAGCCGGCCTGATGCCGATGCCGGTTCTCTGCGATGTGCTGATTGACGGTCACGCGTATATTGACGTCTCGAAGTCAGCTCTTATCGAAAAGATGATGGCGGCAGATCCGTTTAAAAAATATTTTCGCACAAGCCGTGAGGACGTGCCGGACATTCTGACTTGGATTCGGGATCATGAAATGGAACCGGATAAAGTGACGGTCAATTTCCTGAAGGGACCGGATGGAACCTCTTATTATAAAAAAGAGGCCACTGCCTGGTGTAAGACCTTTGAGGATCTGGTGGCGGTTTCCGGGGGCGTGGGGAATCTGGAGCTGACAAAGGCGACGGCCACCAAGGGCGCGGCGCTTTTATGGCTGGCTGAGCGCCTGGGATTAAAGCGGGAGCAGACCATGGCTATTGGTGACAGCGGCAATGATTATGACATGCTGGTGAAGGCGGGGTTTGGCGTGGGAATGGCCAACTCGGAGCCGGAAGTGCTCGCGGCTGTAGATTATGTCACAAAAAGCAACAACGAAAACGGCGTTGCTTATGCGATCAGAAAGTTCGTACTGTAATACTTATTCGTAGCTGATCTCCACATCAGAGGGCGTGTTGCCATGCAGCAGGGAGACAATGACACTGACGCGGCGGCACGCTTTTTGATAATATGCAAACGCGGTCTCGGCGACGTCCGGATCATATTCCGCTCCGGAGGAGAGAATCTGGGTGTACAGCGTGAGGGCTTCGGCCATATTCTCCTGCGCCTCCAGGGCCAGGTCGTTGACGTACTGGTAGTCGTTTGAAGGAATTTCCAAAGCCGCCAGATTATCGATGGCGGCGGAGAGCTCTTTCATATAGCTGAGCATTTCGGTATCCGCGGAATCTGACTCTGTGTCAATCGCGTTCATTTTCTCATTGATTTCCTCAATGCTGTCCACGATGATGCTGATCTGGGCCTCAAAGCTGGCAACCTTGACGCTGTTTGTGGTGGCGCAGCCGCCAAGAAGCGCGGCGCAAAGTAAAGATATCAGGATGGCAAATGATTTTCTGGACATAATTCCCCTGTCAATGTGTAAGCGGTTGATTTTCTGAACTTATATCATTTGAACAGAATATGTATCAGAATAGCACATGAAATTGCAGAAAGCAAGGAATGGAAAGGAAAATTAAGAAAGCAGTTGTTAGTTTCCTCGATTTATGCTATCATTTAAATTCAGTGGACAGAAAGTTTCGGCCCGAATGAAGGAGGATTTTGAGATTATGAGAGGTGCAGATGCCATTGTCAAGTGTCTGGAGGAGGAGAAGGTCACGACGGTGTTCGGTTATCCCGGCGTGGCAATCTGCCCGTTTTATAATAGTATATTACAGTCTGATATCCGCAGAATTCTGATCCGTACAGAACAGAATGCCGCTCACACTGCCAGTGGAATGGCGAGGATGACGAATCGCCCAGGCGTCTGCGCGGTCACGAGCGGTCCTGGCGCGACCAATGTGATTACCGGTGTGGCGACGGCTCATGCGGATTCCATTCCCCTGATCGTGATTACCGGGCAGGTCAACAGCGAACTGATCGGCAGGGATGTGTTTCAGGAGGCGGATATCACCGGCGCGGTAGAATCGTTTGTGAAATACAGCTATCTGGTGAAGCGTGTGGAGGACATTCCCCGCGTTTTTAAGGAGGCATTTCATATCGCCAATACCGGCAGAAAGGGGCCGGTGCTGATCGATATCCCGATCGATGTGCAGAACGCGGAACTGAAGGAGTTTTCCTATCCAAAGGAAGTGAATCTGCGCACCTATAAACCGACTGTCAAGGGCAATGTGCCCCAGATCCGCAGAGTTGCCATGGCACTGGAGGCCAGCTTAAAGCCGATTATCTGCGCGGGAGGCGGCGTTCTGATCGCGGACGCGGCACAGGAGCTAAGAGAATTCGCCGAGAAATATAATATCCCAGTAGTCAGCACCATGATGGGAATCGGCGCCATGCCTACGGAGCATCCACTGTATTATGGCATGGTGGGGAATAACGGAAAGCCTTATGCCAATAAAGCCATGAACGAATCAGATCTGCTTCTGATGATCGGTGCGAGAGTGGCCGACCGCGCGGTTTCCCAGCCGGATCTGATTACGAAGAATAAGACCCTGGTGCATATCGACGTGGACCCGGCCGAGATCGGCAAAAATGCCGGCGCGACCATTCCGTTAGTCGGAGATGTGAAGAGTATTTTACAGGATTTCATGGGCATGCCCTTTGGCGGCAGCCACAGGCAGTGGGTGGATCGTCTGAGCTTTTACAGACAGACGATGGCGCCGGAGCGTCATCCCAATCCGGACTATGTCGATCCAGCCGCTTTTATCACAAAGCTTTCGCAGAAAATGCAGGAGGACGGTGTTTATGTCGCAGACGTGGGACAGAATCAGATCTGGTCCTGCGGCTATCATATCGTTCGCAAGGGTCGCTTTATGACCACAGGCGGTATGGGCACGATGGGATACTCCATTCCGGCCGCCATCGGCGCGAAGCTGGCATCTCCTGAGAAACAGGCGATCGCGGTCTGCGGCGACGGCTCCTTCCAGATGTCCATGATGGAACTGGCCACCATGTGCCAGCATCATATTCCTGTAAAGATTGTTGTTCTGACCAATCAGGTCCTGGGCATGGTAAGAGAATACCAGCATTTTAATTACGCGGATCATTACAGCATGATTGACCTGACCGGCAATCCGGATCTGTCTAAGCTGTCGTCCGCGTACGATATTCCGTATCTGCGTCTGGAGACGATGGATGGATGTGACGCGATTCTGGACGAATTCCTGAAAGAGGATCAGTCCATGATTCTGGAGTGTCTGATCGATCCGATGGATCTGGTCGTCTGTTAAAAGGGAGGGATCAGGATGAAACGAATTTATTCCGTACTGGTGGAGAACCGTTCCGGTGTACTTTCCAAGGTGGCCGGTCTGTTTGCCCGCAGAAGCTACAATATTGATTCCCTGGCGGTCGGCGAGACGGACGATCCCACGGTTTCCTGCATGACCATTGTCAGTACAGGTGATCAGCGTACCTTAGAGCAGATTGAGAAGCAGCTAAATAAAAAACTCGACGTCATCAAGGTCAAGACCTTCGAGGAGAGCGCGAGCTTAAGCCGCGAACTCATGCTCATCAAAGTGAAATATAATCTGGGCAACCGCAGGGAGCTGATCGATATCTGCCAGATGATGAAGGCTGAGATTGTGGATATGAGCAAGAGCCAGATGATTATTCAGCTCTGCGATACGCCGGATAAGATTCTGGTGCTGATTTCCCTGTTAAAGACTGTCAGTATTGTGGAAGTGGCGCGCACTGGCACGCTGGCGCTGCCGAAGTGTGCTGACGCGGACTAGGTCAAAGTATGAAAGCAAGAAAAAATCGGATGAACAGCAAAACGACAAAAATCTGCCTTACGGCTCAAAATATATATGGAAAGCTGAATGTACACGCCAGAGCGGTGATTGTCGCTGCGACAGTTTTTATGACAGTGCTGTTTATATCCCTGTGCTTCAACAATAACGTGCACACGGACGAAGCATACACCATGGCTCTGCTAAAAAATGACTTTCAGGGAATTATTGCGGGTACAGCAGAAGATGTGCATCCGCCGCTGTATTATATGATCGCCAAAATCGCGGCGCTGCTGTTTCCAACGGAAACATATAAGCTGCTGGTACAGAAAATTGTAGTGATTATCCCGGTTACTCTGACGCTTTTGTCCGGCGGTATCTGGATCTGGAAAAAGACAGAAAAATTCTTATCCAGTCTGCTTTTCATTGTATCCCTGAGTTTTATGGTATGCACGATGGAATATGCTGTGCAGGTCAGAATGTATTCCTGGGGACTTTTTTTTGTAACAAGCTGCGGCCTGGAGGCTTATGACGCGTTTATGACAGGGAAGCTCAGACATTGGATTTTATTTGCTGTCTGGGGTGTGGGAGCTGCCTATACACATTATTTTTCCTTTGTTTCCGCCGTGGTGATCTGCGGACTGCTTTTTCTGGCTATTCTGATCTGGAACAGAAAAGAGCTTCTGCGTTGGCTGATCACAATTATTCTGATGTTTGTGGCCTATCTGCCATGGTTTACGGTTCTGTTACAACAGTTTCAGACGGTTAACTCTTCCTACTGGATACCGGAAATCACGGGAACGACGATCCTGTCTTATTTTACATGGGCTTTCGGCACGGATATTCCCTACACAACTCCGATGGTTCTGACCTTACTGATAGCCGGGGGTGTGATTGGACTCGTACATCTGATCCAGCATCCAAATTCTCTGGACATGTTTTCCATATTCTGCTGGCTGGTTCCGTTTCTGACCTGTGCGGGAGGTGTGATCGTTTCCTGGATATTCAGCCCGATTTATTATGACCGCTATGTTTATCCGGCGATGGGGCTTTTGTTTGTGTTCTTTGCATTATCCTGGAGCTGTGTTGATCAGTGGTATCAGCTGGTGTTGATCCTTTTTTGCTGTATCTTTGGTGTGGAACGGTATAAGGAAGCAATTAACCAGGAGTACCTGACGCCGAATACAGACCTCACTGTCGCCTGTCTGGAAGAAAACCTGACAGAGGATGACATCGTAGTATATAACTGGTCGGTATACCGCCTGATTTATGAATATTACGTTGACAGTGAGCAGCTGGTGGATATCCAGGACGTAGACTGGGACAATTTAAGCGGTGATATTTATTTCTTTTCTACTTATAACTGTGAACAGATAAGTCAGGAAACATTGGACACCTATGGCCTTGTGATGGAAGATCTGGGAGAAATGGGAGTGGAGCAGAATGTATTTGTCATGTATCATGTTTATAAGGCGGAATAATTCATGAAAAACTTTTTTTCCAGTCATACGATTATATGCATCCATATTCTTTACGTGGCTGCCGTTGTGTTGTGCGTCGTTTGTCTGATTTTGATCTGGCCGATTGGCGTCATCAGAACGCCGGTGGAGAGCCATAACGGTGCGGACGGCAGGATCAGCACAGGGCCGTTAAGCGAGGAATCCTATACAGAACAGTTTTTTGTGCCGCAGTTTTCTTATCTTGAGAGCATGTCCATCGCAATCGTATATGAGGAAATTCAAGATCCTGACAGCGCACTTGTTGTGCTGAGCATTCTGAACAGCTCTGGTGAGAAAGTGTTCTGTGTTGAAAAGGCGGCGGTTGATTTTCCGTCTTCCAGCTTTTGTGAGATTCCGGTCGGTATCTTTTTGAAAAAAGGACAGCAGTACAGCTGGACCGTCAGCCTGAAGAGCGATGCGAATGAAGAAATCGGCCTGCTGGCCACAAGCCCGGATGTGATCACGCCTTTGGAGAATTCGGTTCTCTATTATAATGGTGAGTTAACCTCTTCCGCGGCGGTTGTGGACTATATTTACGGGATTATACCGGGCAAAACGGCGCTGCTGATTTATGACAGCTTTATTTTGACGATCTTTCTGCTGGCGGTGCTTGGCATCAGGCATCTGCAGGGCAGAAAACCGCCTGCGGCAGCAAACAAATGAGGTGAAAAAACAATTGACCGTGTAACGATCAGATTAAAATAAATCAACCGATTTTGTAAAACAGGTAGTTTCTGTAATGTTGACAAGGATAATTGAAGTTGTTAAAATGAGGCTTAGACATTTTTAAGCCCTTCAAAGGAGAAGAATATGCAGCAGAAGGTTTTTCAGCTACTGGTAGACAACACGACCGGCGTACTGAGCCGTGTTTCCGGCCTGTTCAGCCGCAGAGGATATAACATTGAGAGCATTACCGCCGGCGTTACCGCGGATCCCAGATTCACCCGTATCACCATTGTGGCGAGCGGCGATGATGAGGTGCTCGAACAGATTGAGAAGCAGGTAGGAAAGCTTGTGGATGTGCGCAGCATCAAGGAATTAAAGCCTGATGAGAGCGTGTACAGGGAGCTTGCGCTGATCAAGGTGAAAGCGGACGCCATTGAGAGAGAACATCTGATGACCTTGGCGGGGATTTTCAAGGCGAAGGTCAGCGATATCTGTGATGAGAGTGTCATGTTTGAGCTGACAGGCAATAAATCAAAAATCGACGCGTTTCTGGAGCTTCTGACCAATTATGAGATTCTGGAACTGGCCAGAACTGGTCTGGTGGGACTGGTGCGCGGCGCCAAAAATGTAGTGTTCATTGAGTAGACATTGCGTATATTATTATCGCATTGTATTATAAATCATTTTATTTACCATAAAACTGGAGGAAATATTATGGCTAAAATTTACTATCAGGAAGACTGCAATCTGTCTTTGCTCGAGGGCAAGACCATCGCAGTCATCGGTTATGGCAGCCAGGGACATGCCCATGCGTTAAACGCGAAGGAATCCGGCTGCAATGTGATTATCGGTCTTTACGAGGGCTCCAAATCCTGGGTAAAGGCGGAGGCGCAGGGATTTCAGGTATACACCGCTGCCGAGGCTGCAAAGCGCGCGGATATCATCATGGTGTTGATCAACGATGAGAAGCAGGCTGCCATGTACAAAGAGTCCATCGCTCCGAACTTAGAGCCCGGCAACATGCTGATGTTCGCGCACGGCTTTGCGATTCACTTCGGACAGATCGTTCCGCCCAAGGATGTGGACGTGACCATGATCGCGCCCAAGGGCCCCGGCCATACAGTCCGCAGCCAGTATCAGGAGGGCAAGGGTGTTCCCTGTCTGGTAGCGGTGCAGCAGGATGCCACCGGCAAGGCTCTGGATCTGGCGCTCGCATATTCTCTGGCAATCGGCGGCGCAAGAGCGGGCGTTTTGGAGACTACATTTAAGGATGAGACCGAGACAGACCTCTTCGGCGAGCAGGCAGTTCTCTGCGGTGGTGTCTGCGCTCTGATGCAGGCGGGCTTTGAGACTCTGGTGGAGGCCGGATATGCGCCTGAGAACGCGTACTTTGAGTGCATTCATGAGATGAAGCTGATTGTGGACCTGATCTTTGAGTCCGGCTTCGCCGGCATGAGATATTCCATCTCCAATACCGCTGAGTATGGCGATTATATCACCGGACCGAAGCTTGTCACCGAGGATACCAAGAAGGCCATGAAGCAGATCCTGTCCGATATCCAGGACGGCACCTTTGCCAAGAACTGGCTGCTTGAGAACCAGGTAGGCGCACCGCACTTCAACGCCATGAGAAAGCGCGCGGCCGCGCATCCGTCTGAGGCGGTAGGCGCTGAGCTTCGCAAGCTCTACAGCTGGAATAATGACAATAAGCTGATTGACAACTAAATTCCTGAGATCGACGAGTTGTGTCATGACTGTTTTTCGGTTATAGATACGGCAAATGGAAAAGGATAAAGATCATATGCGGATAGGGCGAAAGCCCTATCCGTTTGTGCGCACGCAGAGTTTTACTTATACTTATTTTCTTACAGATGGAACGCAGGGCGACCATGCGTCCTTACTCTGTCACTTTTTTACTTATGAGGGATTGAACTTTTATGAAGTCGCAGACGAGAACTTCCAGAAGCTATGAAATGGATATGTGCAATGGCCCGCTTCTGGGGAAAATACTAATTTACGCGCTTCCGCTGATGATTTCAGGCATTCTGCAGCTGACGTTTAACGCTGTGGACCTGATTGTCGTAGGGCGTTTTGCCGGTAGCGGAGCGCTTTCGAGCGTTGGCAGCACATCTTCGCTGATTAATCTGATGCTGAACCTGTTTATCGGCCTTTCCGTGGGCGCCAATGTATTGGTGGCTCACTATTACGGTGCAGGGGAGAAACAGAACTTAAGCGATACGGTGCATACCTCCGTGACGATTTCTGTAGTGGCTGGATTTTTTCTGATTTTCGTAGGATATTTTCTTGCCAGACCGATGCTTGTGCTGATGGGGACGCCTGAGGATATTCTGGATGGTGCGGTGCTTTATATCCGCATTTATTTCGCGGGTATGCCTGTCATTATGTTTTATAATTTCGGATCCGCGATTTTAAGAGCGATTGGAGACACGAAACGGCCGCTGTATTTTCTGTGTACAGCTGGTGTGATTAATATCATACTCAACCTGATTTTCGTTTGTGTGTTTCAGATGGGAGTTGCCGGTGTGGCGCTGGGAACAGTGCTCTCTCAGATGGTCAGCGCCGCTCTGCTGGCGCACGCGCTGCTGACGATGGACGGCGACTGCAGGGTAGAGCTGAAAAAGCTGAAAATCGCGCCTGAGAAGCTTTTGAGGATTGTGAGAATTGGTCTTCCGGCCGGCCTGCAGGGCTGTTTGTTTTCCCTGTCAAATGTGCTGATTCAGTCGTCCATCAATTCCTTTGGCTCCACCGTGGTGGCCGGCAATACGGCGGCTGCCAATCTGGAAGGAATTGTGTACTGCGGCATGAACTCCGTTTACCAGACAGCGTTAAGCTTTGTGGGACAGAATTACGGCGCAGGGAAGATTGAGCGCATCAGAAAAATCGCTCTGATCTGTTTGGGCGTGGTGACCGTGATCGGACTTGTGCTGGGCGGAACTGTTTCCTTTTTCGGGGATACGCTGCTGCGCCTTTACGGCACCAATGATGAGGAAACCGCTTATGGCCTGATCCGCCTGCATTATATTTGCAGAGTCTATTTCCTCTGTGGCATTATGGATGTATTTGTGGGTCTTATGAGGGGGATGGGCTATTCCTTTACCCCGATGATCGTATCCCTGACAGGCGCCTGCCTGCTGCGCATTATCTGGATCATGACGGTTTTTCAGTTTTTCGGAACGCTGGAGTCTTTGTATTTGTCCTATGCGGTCACCTGGATCGTGACTGCTTCCGTGCACTGTATCTGCTTTGTTCACGCGTACAGAAAAAAGCGGGCGGCGTTTGCGGGATAAAAAAGATGGAATAAAAATCAGTTGTCTGAAAAACAATATGGTGCTAGAATGATAGCAGATTTGGTTCGACGCTGTGACGCACGAAAGTGCTTAAACGGACATTTGAATACATATATGGAAAGGATTTTACGGATGAAACAGTTGATGTTGGGCAATAAGGCCTTCGCCAGGGGACTATATGAGGCAGGGTGCTGCGTGGTTTCCAGCTATCCTGGCACACCGAGTACAGAGGTCACGGAGGAGGCTGCCAGATTTGATGAGATTTACTGTGAGTGGGCGCCGAATGAGAAGGTGGCTCTGGAAGTCGCCTTTGGAGCGTCTTTAGCCGGTAAAAGAAGCTTCTGCGGTATGAAGCATGTGGGACTGAATGTGGCGACAGATCCTCTGTTTACAGCCTCTTATACGGGTGTGAACGCAGGGCTGGTGATCTGTGTGGCGGATGACGCGGGCATGCATTCCTCGCAGAATGAGCAGGATTCCAGACATCACGCGATTGCATCCAAAATCCCCATGCTGGAACCGGCGGATTCTGCGGAAGCGCTTCAGTTCGCGAAGCTGGCGTTCGAGATGTCAGAGAGTTTTGACACACCGGTCATCATCAAGATGTGTACCCGGATCGCGCATTCCAGAAGCGTGGTGGAGACCGGTCCGCGTATCGAGCCGCCTGTCAGAACCTATGAGAAAAATGCCGCCAAATATGTCATGATGCCAGGTTACGCGATCAAACGGCATCCGGTTGTGGAGGAGCGCACCCGCAGACTGACCGCTTATGCGGAAACCTGTGAATTAAACCGGGTGGAGATGGGAGACACTTCTTTAGGGATCGTTACTTCCTCAACCTGCTATCAGTACGCAAAGGAGGCATTCGGGGAGCAGGCATCCATTTTAAAACTGGGCATGATCAATCCATTGCCACAGAAGCTGATTCTGGATTTCGCTTCCAAAGTGGATAAGCTTGTCATATTGGAGGAGCTGGATCCGATTATCGAGAATCACTGTAAGATGCTGGGGCTTGAAGTGACGGGCAAGGATCTTTTCCCTATGGAGGGCGAGTACAGCCAGAATATGGTGGCAGAAAAGCTTGGTCTTAAGTGTCCGCAGGGCCAGGCGCTTGCGGAGACGCTTCCTGCAAGGCCGCCGGTCATGTGTGCGGGTTGCCCGCACAGAGGGCTGTTTTATACTTTATCCAAAAATAAATGTACGGTACTGGGCGACATCGGTTGTTATACTCTGGGCGCTTCCGCGCCGTTATCCTCCATCGACATGACGCTCTGTATGGGCGCCTCCGTCAGTGCGATTCACGGCTTTAACAAGGCACTGGGCGAAGAGAGCGAGAAAAAAACTGTGGCGGTCATCGGAGATTCTACCTTTGTCCACTCCGGTATGACCGGTCTTGCCAATATCGCATATAATCAGAGCAATTCCACTGTCATTATCCTGGACAACTCCATCACCGGCATGACCGGTCATCAGCAGAATCCGACGACAGGATACAATATCAAGGGAGATCCGGCCGGTAAGATTGATCTGGAAGCGCTGTGTAAAGCCATGGGAATTGAACGCGTACGGGTCGTGGATCCCTATGATCTTTCAGAGTGCGACAGGGTATTAAAAGAAGAGCTGGCCGCGGACGCCCCGTCGGTTATCATCAGCAGACGGCCCTGTGCCCTCTTAAAATACGTGAAACATAAAAAGCCGTTAAGGGTTGCCGCGGAGAATTGTAAGGGCTGTAAGGCATGTATGAGGCTCGGCTGTCCTGCGTTAAGCTTTAAAGACGGCAAGGCAATGGTGGACGCCACCTCCTGCGTGGGCTGCGGGGTATGTCAGCAGTTATGCAGGTTTGATGCGCTTCAGACACAGGAGGAGACGTGATGAAAACACAGAATATCATGATTGTCGGCGTTGGAGGTCAGGGCTCGCTTCTGGCCAGCAAGCTGCTTGGATATCTTCTGCTGCAGGAAGGCTATGATGTCAAAGTGAGCGAAGTCCACGGCATGAGCCAGCGCGGCGGTTCCGTGGTGACATACGTACGGTTTGGGGAGAAGGTATATTCTCCGATTATAGATAAGGGCTGCGCGGATTTTATTGTTTCGTTTGAGGAGCTGGAGGCCGCCAGATATCTGGAATATTTAAAGCCGGGCGGAAGAATTGTCACGAATACGCAGCAGATTGATCCCATGCCTGTCATTACCGGCGCCATGACCTATCCGCAGGAACTGATTGAAAAGATGAAAGCGCTGAATGTGAACGTGGACGCCATGGACTGTCTGTCCCTGGCAGAGGAGGCAGGTTCCGTGAAAGCGGTGAATATCGTGCTGATGGGCAGGCTGTCCAGATATTTTGATTTCCCGCTTGCAACCTGGCAGGCCGCCATCGCGGAATGCGTTCCGGCTAGATTCCTGGAACTGAACCAGAAAGCGTTTTTACTGGGCAGGGGAGAGGAATAACCGGAATCAGCAAGAATCATTTTCATAACAGAATAAAATGTGGCCGGGCTGTGGTTTTATAAACCAAGCAGTCCGGCCGCGTTGTCTCCCTTGATCATTTTTAATTCGGCATCGCTTAAGCCGATTTCGTTAAGCAAAGCCAGATAGGAGCTCTGATCCTTCCAGGGGGAATCGGAACCGAAGAGAATCCTGTCAGCGCCGTGTTTTCGCACGATTCTGACAAACTGTTCATTGGAGAGAGAGACGTCGCTGAGAGGATTGTAGGCCGCGTCAGGATATTTCCGGTTTGGCCCATAAGTGAACGCGGTATCCAGAAATACGGGAGCGCCTGTCAGATCGCGCTCCACATCATCCCATGCTGCCCAGCCGCCCATGTGCGCCAGGACAAAGACCGGCGGGTGAATTTCTCTCACAATCTCCAGAATCTGCTTCACAGGTGCATAATCATGGTCGTGGATGCCGATGTCGATGCCTGCGTGGATCAGGATGATCAGTCCCAGCGAGGCGGCTTCCTCGATGATTCGCTTATTGCAGATATCATTCAGGTCGACGCCCTGATAGGCGGGATGCAGTTTGATTCCTTTTACATGATGCTCCTTTAAATAGTGCAGTTCCGTCCTGTAATTTTCATAGTCCGGATGCATGGCTCCGAAATGCAGGATTCCCTCACGCAGGTCTTTTTCCTGATTCGCGATATTCTGACGGTTGATTTTTTCTACCTGGGCAGGAGAAGTAGCGACCGGCAGATTGATACTGAAATCAATGTGTGCCCGCTGGGTGGATGCTTCAAGTCCATGCAGAGTACCGTCAGTATTCGGCGCACAGTCCGCCGCCATGGCGAGTTTTTTGAGCGCCCGTTCTGAGACAGAATCCGGAAATGTATGCGTATGAAAGTCTATAATCATGTTGTACTCCCTGACGAGGAATGATGTTTTTGTTTTCCTGCGTTCGATACACACTATAAGGGAAAATGATTTATAAGTCAATTGACTTTTCCCTGAAACTGTGTTAGCCTGATTTTATGCGTTAAAGCATAACGCTTTAGCACGCAAAAGCAAAATACAGAATACCTACAAGGAGGCAGGATCGATGCCTGTAACAGATTATCTGGAAAGAAACCACAAATTATACGGAGATGAAGTAGCCCTGGTAGAACTCAATCCCCTGATTCAGGACAGAAAACGGACAACCTGGAAGGAGTATGAGCTCGTGCAGCCGATTTCCAATACTGCGTACCGCAGGGAGATTACCTGGGCCGTCTTTGATGAAAAAGCGAACAGGGTGGCGAACATGCTCTTAGATCGCGGCATACAGAAGGGAGACCGGGTCGCGATCCTGATGTTCAACTGTCTGGAGTGGCTGCCGATTTACTTTGGTATCTTAAAGACCGGCGCCATCGCCGTGCCGTTTAATTTCCGCTTTGACGCGAAGGAGATTCAGTGCTGCGCAAATCTGGCGCAGGTACATATCATTTTCTTCGGGCCGGAGTTTGTGGGACGTCTGGAATCGATACAGGAGGAATTAAGCCGCGGGAGGCTCCTGATTTATGTAGGGGACGGCTGCCCGACCTTTGCGGAGTGTTACCGGGAAATGGTAGCGGACTGTTCAAGCCAGCCGCCTTTGATCCGGCTGGAGGATGAGGATGATGCCGCGATTTATTTTTCCTCCGGCACGACCGGCTTTCCGAAGGCGATCTTGCATAACCACGAGAGTCTGATGCAGGCGGCACAGATGGAGCAGAAGCATCATCTGACCAGCAGAGAGGACGTGTTTTTATGCATTCCGCCGCTGTATCATACGGGGGCCAAATTTCACTGGATGGGCAGTCTGTGCGCGGGCTCCAAAGCGGTGCTTTTGACCGGCACAAAACCGGAGATCATTCTGGACGCCGTTTCAAAGGAAAAATGTACCATCGTCTGGCTTCTGGTTCCCTGGGTGCAGGATATTCTGGAAGCGTTGGATTCAGGCAGATTGAAGCTTGAGGATTATGAGCTGTCCCAGTGGAGGCTGATGCATGTGGGAGCGCAGCCGGTTCCGCCTTCTTTGATCCGTCATTGGAAGGAGTATTTTCCGAATCATTTATATGATACAAATTACGGTCTCTCTGAGTCCACCGGTCCCGGGTGTGTGCATCTGGGAATTGAGAATATCCATAAGGTGGGAGCGATCGGTATCCCGGGCTACCGTTGGGAATGCAGGATTGTGGATAATGACGGAAACGATGTGAAACAGGGGGATGTCGGCGAACTTCTGGTAAAAGGTCCTGGTCTGATGACCTGCTATTATAACGACCCTGAAGCTACTGCACAGACTCTGGTAAATGGGTGGCTTCACACCGGAGACATGGCCATGCAGGATGAGGACGGCTTCTATTACCTGGTAGATCGTAAAAAAGACGTGATCATCAGTGGCGGTGAGAATATATATCCTGTGGAGATCGAGAATTTCCTGAATACCTGCGAAAAGGTGAAGGATGTGGCTGTGATCGGCCTGCCGGACAAGCGTCTGGGTGAGATTACCGGAGCTGTCATTTCCATCCATGACGGGATGACCTGTACGGAAGAGGAAATCATGGAGTTCTGTAAGGAACTGCCCCGATACAAACGTCCCCGCAAGATTATATTCGTCGAGGTGCCGAGGAACGCGACCGGCAAGATTGAAAAACCGCTGCTACGGGAGAGATACGGCGCATCGCATCTTGTAGCGAAGCAGTATGAGGTGCATCCTAATCAAAAATAAGCTGGACAAAAATAAATGATGTGTCAGAAAAAGCGCATTCGGCAGGTAAAAAACTACTGAATGCGCTTTTTTATGGTCGGTTTTAAACTGCTTAAACTGATGATATAAGACTGCCGTTCTGTTATTTTTTCTTTCTGGAAGCAGTTTTCTGTGAAGCTGCCATACTCTGCTTTCCGGGAGCAGTTTTCTGCAAGGAAGCCATTTTCTACTTTCCGAGAGCGGTTTTCTGTGATACAACCGTGTCCTTCTCATAGCAGGCAAAGCACTCGTCCGTATGCTTCGCATCCGGCTTTGGTGTGATGAGGCTGACCACAGGAACAATGACCAGACCGCCAAGCATGGCCACGGCGCCGGCATTGATGGGAGAGCGCAGGATTGCGGGCAGTACCGACGGAACTACCATTTCCACGATCATCAGACAGCTGCCCCAGATAAAGGAAACCCAGCAGGCCGCTTTGGTGGTTCCCTTCCAGTACAGGGAATAAAGGAAAGGCGCCAGGAAGGAACCGGCTAACGCGCCCCAGGAAATCCCCATCAGCTGCGCGATAAAGGTGACGGAGCTCTTATACTGAACCAGAGCGATGACGGCTGAGATTGCGATGAAAACCAGGATCAGCACGCGTATGTAGAGCAGCTGTGTTTTCTCGGACATTTTTTTGATAATGTTATCCTTCAGAAAGTCAATGGTGAGCGTGGAACTGGATGCGATGACCAGGCTCGACAGCGTGGACATGGAAGCACTCAATACCAGAATCACCACCAGCGCGATCAGAAACGGAGACAGATGAGAGAGCATGGTGGGAACGATGGAATCATATCCGCTCGCTGCCACATCCACCTCGTCGGAAAACAGCCTGCCGAATCCGCCCAGAAAATAACAGCCGCCAGATACGACAAGCGCGAATAATGTAGAAATAATCGTACCTTTCTGAATCGCGCTTTCATCCTTGATGGCGTAAAATTTCTGCACCATCTGCGGGAGTCCCCAGGTACCGAGAGAGGTCAGAATGACGACAAAGAAAAGATTTAACGGATCCGGTCCCAGGAAGGAAGCGAACACGCCGGGCGTGTCAGAAACTGAGGTATCGACAACCTCCGCCAGCCCTTCATAGGCGGCCATAAATCCGCCTTTGCTGTTTAAAACGGCGGCGATAATCACGACAATTCCCACCAGCATGATCAGACCCTGGATGAAATCATTGATGGCGGTTGCCATATAACCTCCGGCAATGACATAAATGGCGGTCAGCGCGGCCATCAGGACAATGCAGACGGAATAATCAATGTCGAAAGCCATTCCGAACAGTCTGGAGAGTCCGTTGTACAGGGAAGCGGTATAGGGTATCAGGAAAATAAAAATGATCACGGACGCCACGATTTTCAACGCCGGAGACTGAAATCTCTCACCGAAAAACTGAGGCATGGTGGCGGAGTTTAAATGCTGCGTCATGATGCGGGTCCTTCTGCCGAGTACGACCCAGGCTAAAAGGGAACCAATGATGGCGTTGCCGATGCCGGCCCAGGTGGCCGCCATACCATATTTCCAGCCGAATTGCCCGGCATAGCCCACAAACACCACCGCTGAAAAATAGGATGTGCCGTATGCGAACGCGGTGAGCCATGGCCCAACAGAGCGTCCGCCCAGCACAAAGCCGTTGACATCTGTGGAGTGTTTTCTGCAGGAGAGGCCGATGCCCACGAGCAGAGCAAAATACAGGATTAAAATAAGTACCTTGAGAAACATTGTCGTGTCCTTCCCTCTTTCTGAAATGAGATTTGTCGCTTTAAAGTGCTAAAACAACCTTTTTGAATGTAGCATAATTTCATGGATGTGTCAATGTACGGCAATAATATTTTCATAAACCGCCCATAAACGGAAGAGTTTTTGAGGCAGACAACTGAAACTCTGCTGCAGTGTTTCAACTCACAGCCGCTGATGGCACCAAAATTACAGGAAGCCGCTTGAAACATATGTTCGCATGTGATAAAATCAAATGCGGAAAAAAAGAAATATAGAATACTTTAAGTTTTGATCATGTACATAGTGCATGGTTACAGATTACGCTGGGGAGAAAACATAATATGTACGCATATTTACGGGGACAGCTGGCAAGCGTCTGGGAAGACGGCATTATCATCGATGTGCATGACGTCGGATACAGGGTGCTGATGAGCGGCGCGTCGATTTCCTGCCTGCCGCCGGTCGGCGAGGAGGTCAAGATTTATACCTATACTTGTGTCAGGGAGGATGCCTTTTTACTCTACGGCTTTTTAAGTCAGGCGGATCTTGACATTTTCAAGCAGTGCATTACGGTTTCCGGTATCGGTCCGAAGGGCGGCATGGCGATTTTGTCTGTGATGGACGCGGACGCTCTGCGCTTCGCGATTATCTCCGGCGATTCGAAGGCGATTGCGCGGGCACCGGGAATCGGGCCGAAGACAGCGCAGCGTCTCATCCTGGAGTTAAAGGATAAAGTCTCCGTGGAGGATGTGCTGGAGCAGCGCGCGTTAGAAGGCGGTGCGGCACGCACAGGTTCTTCATCTGTTTCAGCTGATATGCAGGAAGCCGTGGAAGCATTGACAGCTCTGGGTTACAGCTCTTCAGATGCCCTGCGTGCGGTCAGAAGTGTGGAGAATGCGGCGGAGATGGATGTGGAAGCGCTGTTAAAGCAGGCGCTGAAGCATATGTTTTAAAAGAAATTGCTCATCCGGCATGAAATAAACCAGGAAGAAGTGACAGCTTCGCATCAGGGATGGTAGCTCGATGGAAGGAATAAGGAAAGCAAACATGGGACGAACTATCGATACTAATATTCAGGAAGAGGATATCCGCGTCGAAGGCTCTCTGCGCCCGCAGCTTCTGCAGGATTATATTGGACAGGATAAAGTGAAGGAGACGCTGAAGGTCTATATCGACGCCGCCAGATCCAGAGAGGAGACGCTCGACCATGTCCTCTTTTACGGACCTCCCGGCCTGGGCAAGACAACTCTGGCCAATATCATAGCCAATGAGATGGGCGTCAACTGTAAGGTCACCAGCGGTCCCGCGATAGAAAAACCGGGAGAAATCGCGGCCATTCTGAATAATCTCCAGGAAGGAGATGTCCTCTTTGTTGATGAAATCCATCGCTTAAACCGCCAGGTAGAGGAAGTGCTCTATCCGGCCATGGAAGACTTTGCCATTGACATCATGATCGGCAAGGGGGCGACGGCGCGTTCGATCCGTCTGGATCTGCCCAGGTTTACATTGGTGGGCGCTACTACCCGATACGGATTGTTGACAGCGCCGCTTCGGGATCGCTTTGGCATTATTCACAGGCTGGAGTTTTATACCGTGGACCAGCTCAGGGATATTGTCCTGCATTCCGCGGATGTTCTGAATGTACAGATTGATGTCAGAGGAGCTGTGGAGATCGCGAAACGCAGCAGAGGGACGCCGCGCCTTGCCAACCGGATGCTGAAGCGTGTCAGGGACTTCGCGCAGGTCAAATACGACGGCGTCATTACCGAAGAGGTGGCGAGAATTGCGCTGGATCTGCTGGATGTGGACAGACTGGGGCTTGATCATCTGGATCGTAATATTTTAGAGACTATTATTTATAAATTCCAGGGCGGACCGGTGGGGCTGGAAACCCTGGCAGCGGCTACAGGCGAGGACGCGGGGACGATCGAGGAGGTTTATGAACCATATCTGATTCAGAACGGTCTTTTAAACCGGACGCCGAAGGGAAGAGTGGCGACGGACGCTGCCTACGCGCATTTGGGTCTTGCAAAGTAAGAGGATAATCGCTATAATATTTCTGATGTACGGATTACGAGATTACGGCACATGCAACGCATCAATACAAAAGAAAGCGGGTACATACAAATGGAACAGAACCGCACCAACATCATGATCGCGGGAAAATCTTACCAGCTCGCGGGGCAGGAATCCGGGGAGTATTTAAGCAGGCTGGCGGAATACATTGAAGGGAAATATCAGGAATTCAGCCAGGAGGTTTCCTTCCGCTCTCAGTCTGTGGACAAACAGCAGCTTCTTTTGCAGATCAATATCGCGGACGATTATTTCAAGAGTAAGGAACAGATATCGGCTTATGTCCGACAGTGCGCGGAGAAGGACGCGGAGATCAGGGAGCTGGAGCAGAAGATCGCAGATATGAAGACCCGCTATGACACTGTACAGAATGAGATGAAAAAGCTCCAGGGCGCCTATCAGCAGATGAAGGGACAGCTGGCACAGTACGAACGCGGAAATGAATTGAGAAGGCAGGGCAATCCCGTAAGCCAGAATCGGAATCAGCAGGAAAATGATGGGAAGCAAACGGAAGCGTGAACTACGCCGTTTTCGTGTTGAATCTTTATCCGGATTATTTATGGCTGTCATGTTTTAAGACATGGCAGCTATTTTTCTGAATTTCAGAGAGAAGTATTCTTACGGACCAAAATAAGTTTTGCATCATATGGCAGTTCTTTTGATTTTTTATCAGGCAGATGTCTGAGATGTAAATGGAGTAACACGAAGAATATATGGAGTCATGTGAAGATGAGTGAGACGAAGCATAAAGTTGAGCTGCTGGCCCCGGCCGGCAGTATGGAAGCCTTTCTGGGCGCAATCCATGCGGGGGCGGACGCGGTGTATGTGGGCGGGGAGAAGTTTTCAGCCAGAGCCTACGCGGATAATCTGAGTACGGAAGAGCTGTGCCGCTGCATCCGTTATGCGCATTTATTTGGCAGAAGGGTATATCTGACTCTGAATACGCTGATCAAGGAAACGGAATTTCCTGAAATATACGATTTTGTGCGGCCATTCTATGAAGCGGGACTGGATGGAGTGATTCTGCAGGATTTTGGCGTGCTTTCTTTTTTGAGGCGGGAATTTCCCGGACTGTTGCTGCACGCCAGCACGCAGATGGCCATCACGGGACCCGATATCGTGCCCTGGTGTAAGAAGCAGGGCATTTCCAGAATTGTCCCCGCCAGGGAACTGAGCCTGCGGGAATTAAAGGAGATTCGCGACGCAGGTATTGAGGTGGAATGTTTCATTCACGGAGCCATGTGCTATTGTTACTCCGGCATGTGCCTGATGAGCAGTATTTTAGGAGGCAGGAGCAGCAACAGAGGACGCTGCGCACAGCCCTGCAGGCTGCCCTATGAGGCGGAGGGTAATGGTTTCCATACGAAAGAAAGCTATCCGTTAAGTCTGAAGGATATGTGTACCATTGATCATCTGCCGCAGCTGATTGAGGCTGGCATGAGTTCCTTTAAAATTGAGGGGCGCATGAAGAGAAGCGAATACGCGGCGGGCGTAACTGCCGTGTACCGCAAATATATAGATTTATATTTTGAGAATCCGGATCAGCCGCTTTGTATTTCTAAAAAAGACCGTGAGGTTTTAAATCACCTTTACATTCGCTCTGATGCGCAGGATGGATACCTGTTTAAGCAGAATGGACGGGAGATGGTCACCGGCGAAAAGCCTGGATATGAGGAAGTCCCGCAGGAATTGTTGGATCGAATCAGACATGAGCATCTGGAACGGAAGCTGGCATATCCGATTTCCATGCGGGCGGAATTTCGTGAGGGAAATGCTGCGAAATTATATCTGAAAGCAGCTTCCATACAGCAGGAAATCAGTGTCACCGGGCCTGTAGTAGAGCGTGCACAGAAGCTTCCTTCCGATGAGTCCGCGGTTAGAAAACAGCTTTCCAGACTTGGAAATACAGATTTTACACTTCGGGATCTGGATATTACAATAGATGGTGACGTCTTTTTACCGAACGGGATGTTAAACCAGTTGAGAAGAGACGGCATTGTGAAGCTGGAGGATACGATCATCTATGGATATTTTCCGGAATTGAAATTAAGAAAGTGCTCAGCAGATGGCGAAGGCGGCTCTTTGGGTGCATCCGCGGAAACGGTGTATCCCGGAGTGAAAAATGATGTGAAAGCCAAAAAGCATCTTTCGCAAACGGGGCTTTCTGTTCTGGTCAGCACGCCTGAGCAGCTGGACGCCTGTCTTTCACATCCGGTTTTGGCGCAATTACAGCTGCTTTATATTTCTGAGGATTGTCTGTATAGGCTGGATGGCGCTGCAGAACAGGAGAATTTAGCCCTTGTATTGCCATATATTTGCCGCTCAAAGGATAAGGAGCATCTGACAGCGCTTTTGAAACAGGCAAAGCGGTTTGGTATTCGCTTTCTGCTGGTCAGAAACCTGGAGGAGCTCGGGCTGATCAGAGAACTTCATCTGGAGGATGTGTTTGAGCTGATCGCGGACGCGTCGCTTTATTGCTGGAACAGAGAGGCGAAAGCTTTTCTCTTAAAAGAATTTGCGCGGCTGACGATGCCTTACGAACTGAACAGCAGGGAAACCAGGAACCTGACTGATGAACGGATGGAACGCGTAATTTACGGCTATATTCCGCTGATGCAGAGCGCGAACTGTCTGTACCGGACACTTGGAGAGTGCCATGACACGGTTTATGGCAAAGCGGTTCTGACAGACCGTCTGCACAAGCGCTTTTCGGTTCAGACCGATTGCCGGTACTGTTATAACACGATTTATAACAGTGTTCCACTGTCTTTACACAACAAACTGGACGGCTTGCAGGGGACAAACTATTGCTTGCAGTTTACGGTGGAATCAGCGGATGAGGTCTGTGCAGTTCTGGATTATTATTGCGGCTGGCTGACAGACAAAAAGGGCAGAAAGCCGGCGCATTTTCCGTGCGAAGAATTTACCACGGCGCATGAAAACCGTCAGGTGGAATGATCGGAGATATGAAAATCGGAAGCGGTCCGTGCTTCGGATGGTACAGGCGGAATAACATCTATTTTCTGAAATGATTCAACTGTGAAACAAGTTTGATTCAAATCGTTTACAAAGACATATTATAGTGAAAACCATGGCGGACAGGTTCTACTGTGGTTTTATTTTTTGCTCAGAAAATTGAGACTTTGATATACAGGCATGTTTGCAGAGGATGAATGTCTTCTGGCTATCATATGAAGAAAATGTCCGGTTTTGAATTTGAAAATAAATTAGATGGTAAGGTTCATCTTATGGGCTGGAAGATAATGATCATCTGAAAACTTTGTGTGATTAAGAATTGATGAGGGCTTTGAAAGGAGTTTTATTCTATGTATTTCACGAGTCAGCAACAGGTATGTATAAATCACAGTTTGCTTACAAAAATAAGCCATATTGTCCTGATATTTTTATTTTTTCTGACTGCAGCCTGTGTTTTCTCAGCCTGTGGATTCAATGATGGAGGTGAGGCGGAAGATTATTCCGGAGGCGATTCTGTGGAAACGCTTACAGTAGCGCTGATGGGGATCGGAAAGGCGGACGATAGCTCTTTCACGGTACCGTCCTCTATTCAGAATGTAATCTCGCGGTTTGAAGAGGAGCATCAGAATGTGCAGATCGAGGTGACGGGATACCAGCGCGGTTCAGAGGTGTTCGGGGTCGAGTATGAGGATGAGATTACCCTGCTGCAGAGAGAAATCATTTCAGGAAAGGGACCAGACGTCATTCTTTTCATCGGCGGCTATTATATGTCGGATATTTCCGGCAAATATACGGAGGATCTGTACGCGTATCTGGGGGAGGACTGGGAGAATCGATATGTCGCGAATGTGGTGAACACATACAGCTATGACGGCGGTTTGTACGCCATACCGGTCAGTTTCACTTTAAAAACCCTTGTGGTTGCCGCTCGAACAGCGCAGGGGCGTGAAAGCTGGACAATGGAAGAACTGATCGCGGCTTATGAGGAAGCTTATGAAGCGTCCGGCGGAACTGTCATGCTCCTGAACGGGGATTATAAAAAGAATACGTTTGCGACTCTTCTGTATAACAGTGTGGGAGATTTTGTCGACTGGGAAAGCGGAGCATGCAGCTTTGACAGTGAGGAATTTCGGAAATTGCTGGAATTTTCTGATTCATTTCCGGAAAGCTATGTCTATTCTGAAGATTTTCATATGATGGAGGAATATGCGGCGGGAAATATTCTGCTTTATCCGTTGTCACTGTCTGATGTGTATGAAATTGCAAAGGCTAAGATGATTTTTGGAGAGGATGTGGCTTTTATCGGATATCCGTCAAATGAGGGAGGAGGCGCCGTTGTCTCAAACGGAAATCTGTCTCTGGCTATCAGCGCGCTCAGTGAGCAGAAGGAGACAGCATGGGAGTTTATCAGTTTATTTCTGGGAGAGGAGTATCAGCGGGAGTTGGCGAATTTTTTGCCAGTCGACAAGGTTGTCCTGTATGAAGAGCTGGAGGAAGCGCTTACGGCTGTATACGAGGAAGACACGAACGGGAATCAGACTCCGGTGGCGCAGGATAAGGTGTCGTCAGAAGGAGAGGGCGTGATTGCGGAGATTTATCAGATTTCGGAGGATGAGAAGGAGGCGTTTCTCGGGATCATTGAATCTGTGTCGGAAAGTTCGGCGTTTGATCTGGAGCTGTATTCGCTGATTCTGGATGAGACGCAGGGGCATTTTGAGGGGGAGAAGACGGTGGAGGAGACGATGGAGGTGATACAGGGGATTGCGACGGTTTATGTGAATGAAAATATTGAATGATACATGCAATGGGTCGCAAAGAGAAGCATAAACTGTCTCGCTCATGCTGCGCGGGACATTCCGATGAGCCATTAAGGCAGAAAAAGTGTTCAGCAGAGGCTTCCACTTTTTCTTAGTCTCATCTCCATCGCGCAAAAATCGCTCATCAGTTTATGCTTCTCTTTGCTCTGCGCTGCAATTGTTTACATTGCTAACAGGCAAATCAAGTTGAGGAGGCTACGATGAAAGGTTTGAAAATGAAAAGAATGGTAGGGTTGGCATTGATGATTGCATTCATGATGACTGTGACTGCTTGTTCTGGAAACGCGGAGGAGGAGCAAAGCGGAACGGGATTGATTGTAGTGGAAGAGGATACAACGGAGGGCGGAAGTATCGATGTCGAAACAGATGGTAATGCAGATGTGGAAGCTGACGATTTGAACGTCGCGGAGGAAGAAAGCGAAGCTTCTGCTGGGGATGTTACAGTTATTTATACAGGGGAGAGTTTTAGTAAGTCGGCCTTTGCGGCAGGCGGCACGGTGCTGTATCTGTGCGGTATGCGGGACGGAGAGTATTTTTTTGGCTGTATGGAGCAGGAGGGTGACACGTTTGAGGAGTTTTCACTGGATGTGGGCGAGGGAATGCGGGTGAACAGTATGTATGTGGATGAGGAGAATCGATGCCACATGCTTTGGTTTGATACGGAGACAGTTACGGTGAATGGACAGGAGTTTGCTTCTGTCAGTTTTGAGAAAAGCTGTATTACGGTGATTGACAGCAGCGGGACGCTTCTGGAGCAGATTGATACAACGGATTTTTTCCGCTCGGAACAGACCATACCGTATTCTTTTGCGGTTGATCATAAGGGAAATTACTGGTTTGAGGAGGGAACATATCTGGTGTCACTTTCCCCAGATGGGACGTTGAATCAGAAAATCGAATGTCCTGGCACAGTGGAAACGGTGGGCATAGGAGCGTCCGGAATGGTATATGCGGTTTATCAGGCAGAAGGGTCAAGGTATCTGGGATGTATCCTTAATGATGGAGACTTTGCGTTTGAGTGCAGTCTGTCGGCTACCGGAAGCGCCTTTTCTCAGATTGCGCCGGGAGCGGATGGCGTGGATGTCCTACTCTATCATTTGAGTGAGGGCGTGTACGGCTATGACAGAAATACGATGAAACACCTGATTTCAGCGGATGAACTGCCGGTTACAGGGGAGGATGTGAATGGATACGGCATTCTGGCCGATGGCCGTCTGTGCCTGATGGGTGCTGAAGAAGATGGCGTCAGAACCTTTTATTATCTGAAAACCCATTGCGCGGATTTTGTGACGTTTATGAGGTAATAAGTCAGCTGGGATTTTATGAAAAATTCTACTATTTTACTGCGGCATATTGCAACTATTTTTAGTTGCAATATGCCGCAATATATGTTAAGATACATTTAAAATCAAATAGTGAAGGAGGGATAGCCTGTGGGTCAGAAGGAGAAACTGATGAAAAGACTGAAGGCAAGACCGAAAGATTTCACATTTGATGAAGCGGAGACTTTATTAAAGTATCTGGGATATACAATTTCTGATAAAGGAAAAACAAGCGGTTCAAGGGTCATATTTACAAATGAAAGCAGAGCGCCAATCATGATGCACAAACCACATCCGGGAAAAGAGTTAAAGGAGTATCAGACGAAACAGTTGGTTGAAAAGTTGGAAGAGGAGGGACTTATATGAATAATACCATACATTACAAGGGCTACATTGGGAGTGTGGAATTCTCTGAAAACGACAGATTGTTTTATGGGAAAGTTATGGGAATTCGTGCCCTGATTTCCTATGAAGGCACGACAGCAGAAGAACTGATTGTGGATTTTCATACAGCGGTTGATGATTACCTGGCGTTATGTGAGGAGGAGGGGATTACGCCGGAAAAAGCATACAAAGGAAGCTTCAATGTGCGGATTTCCCCGGAGCTTCATCGGGAAGCTGCCATTTATGCGAATTCTCATGAGATGAGCCTGAACAGTTTTATTGAATATGCAGTGAGCTGCCAACTGGCGGCTCAGAGGTGACTGAAAAATGATACAGAAGGTGCCTGGCAGCATAGAAAATTGTCAGGCACCATCCGGCATCACTGTTGTGATGAACATCGCATCACCGAAAGAAAAGAAACGGTAACGCTTTTCGATTGCCTCCTTATAGGCCGCCAGGACATGATCCCGCCCGGCAAAGGCGCTGACCAGCATGACCAGTGTGCTTTCAGGCAGGTGGAAGTTGGTGATCAGGCCGTCCATCATTTTAAACTGATAGCCGGGGTAAATGAATATCTCCGTGTTGTCACAGCCGGGATGCAGGATTCCATCGTCCGTGGAGGCGCTCTCTAAGGTACGGCAGCTGGTGGTGCCGACGCAGATGACGCGGCCGCCGGCGGCTTTTGTGTCATTGATCAGTTTCGCAGTTTCTTCAGAGACCTCATAGTATTCGCTGTGCATATGATGCTTTGTCACATCGTCCACCTTGACCGGACGGAAGGTGCCGAGACCGACATGGAGTGTCACATACGCAAGTCTGACTCCTTTTTTTTCAATTTCAGCCAATAGTTCTTTCGTAAAATGCAGACCGGCCGTAGGTGCCGCGGCGCTGCCCTCGTGGGCTGCGTATACAGTCTGATAACGATCTTTGTCCTTCAGTTTATGGGTAATATACGGCGGGAGCGGCATTTCCCCTAAGGCATCCAGTACTTCCTCCCAGATTCCTTCATAGGTAAAGTGAATCAGGCGGTTGCCGTCCTCTTTTGTCTCCACTACCTCAGCGGTCAGTCTGCCGTCTCCAAAGGTAAACTGTGCCCCGGTCCGACACTTTTTGCCGGGTTTTACCAGACATTCCCAGACGTCATTTTCCTGGCGCTTTAATAAAAGCAGCTCGATGGCCGCGCCTGTGTCGGTTTTATTGCCGTAGAGTCTGGCCGGGATGACCTTCGTGTCGTTTAAGACCAGGCAGTCTCCCGGGAAAAGCATGTCCACAATCTCTTTAAAATGCCGATGCTGCACGGCGCCTGTCTCTCTGTCAAGCACTAACAGGCGGGATGCGGACCGATCCTCGAGGGGATCCTGCGCGATCAGTTCCTTTGGCAGATCAAAATAAAAATCACTTGTATTCATAAAGCGGAGTTATCCTTTTGGTGAATGAAATATTCCTTTATTTTACTGACTGTGCATATAAAATGCAAGAAAAAATTTCAATCGGGATCGGATTCGTGAGAAACCGGACTCAAAGCAGTCAGCACGGACGAAAAGTGAAAACAGCATAGACAGGAGAAATAAGGCTTGCAATTTCACCCTGTTGACAGTAAAATGAAAAGCGACTTAAATTGCCGGCCCAATTGTTGAAAGCGTGACAGGCATAGCTGCCGCGCTTTTTGTGTTGCAAAGGCAGGCTTTCAGTGTCCTGAATGGGTTCCTGTCTAAGGCAGATGAGCACTTACGGCAATGTTCCGTAAAATGGGCATATTTTTATACTAAAGGGATCAATTACATGGCGATATATGTAAACAAAGAAAACGCCAATGAAGTGGCATCGTTCATAGATCAGATTGATATCCATGCGCCTGTACCTGCGGATGAGACAGAGCGTCAATATTATTATATGGCGAAGGTCAGAAAGCATGTGGAGGCTCTGACGGAGGAGCTTCATCGAAAACCAGGCTGCTGCGTGACTACATTTGGATGTCAGATGAATGCGAGGGACAGTGAGAAACTGGTCGGGATTCTGCAGCTGGTGGGCTATGATATCGTGGAGACAGAGCAGACGGATTTTGTCATATACAATACCTGCACTGTCCGCGACAATGCCAATCAGCGTGTGTATGGCCGCCTGGGGGAATTAAAGCGCTATAAACGCACCAATCCGCAGATGAAGATCGCGCTTTGCGGCTGTATGATGCAGGAGCCGACCGTTATCGAAAAACTGAAAAAAAGCTACCGTTTTGTAAATCTGATTTTCGGCACGCACAATATTTTCCGCTTTCCGGAGCTTTTAAATGCCATGTTTGAAAGCGACGGCGACATGATTATCGACATCTGGAAGGATACGACCCAGATCGTGGAGGACCTGCCGGTGGAGCGCAAATATCCCTTTAAATCCGGCATCAACATCATGTTCGGCTGCAATAATTTCTGTACCTACTGTATCGTGCCCTATGTGCGCGGCAGGGAGCGCAGCAGGAAACCGGAGGATATTATTTCTGAGATCAAAGCTCTGGTTGCGGATGGTGTGGTGGAGATCATGCTGCTTGGCCAGAATGTGAACAGCTACGGCAAAAACCTGGAGGAGCCTGTCACCTTCGCGCAGCTTTTACAGCAGGTGGAGCAGATCGAGGGACTGAAACGTATCCGGTTTATGACCTCACATCCGAAGGACTTGTCCGACGAGCTGATTGAGGTGATGGCAAATTCACAGAAAATCTGCCGTCATCTGCATCTGCCCCTGCAGTCCGGTTCCTCCAGAATTCTGAAAGCGATGAATCGTGTCTATACAAAGGAATCCTATCTGGAACTGGCTGCGAAAATCAGGGAGAAAATTCCGGATATCGCCCTTTCAACAGATATTATTGTCGGTTTTCCGGGGGAGACATACGAAGATGTCCTGGAAACGATCGACGTTATTGAAAAGGTGCAGTTTGAGAACGCGTTTACTTTTATTTATTCCAAGCGCACCGGAACGCCCGCGGCCGCGATGGCCAATCAGGTACCGGAAGCGGAAGTGAAAGCGCACTTTGACCTGGTGCTGCAGAAAGTGCAGGAGGTGTCCCGCAGCCGGATCGGACAATACGAAGGACAGACAGTCGAAACCCTCGTGGAAGAGAAAAACGGGCAGGATGAAAGCCTGATGACCGGCAGAATGTCCAACAATACGCTGGTGCATTTTCCGGGCGCGGAGGATCTGATCGGGAAGTTTGTGCGGGTGAAGCTTAAAAAGTGCCCCGGTTTTTATTACATGGGAGAAATGGTGGAAGTACAAAATGGCTGAAGTTACGCCGATGATGCAGCAGTATCTGAAAACAAAAGAACAATATCAGGACTGTATTCTCTTTTACCGCCTCGGTGATTTCTATGAGATGTTTTATGAGGACGCTGAGGTTGCCTCAAAGGAACTGGAATTGACTCTTACCGGGAAGTCCTGCGGCCTGGAGGAACGCGCGCCCATGTGCGGCGTTCCGTATCACGCGGTGGAGCCCTACTTAAATAAGCTGGTCAGCAAGGGCTATAAAGTAGCCATCTGCGAACAGCTGGAGGATCCGAAACAGGCGAAGGGCATCGTAAAGCGGGATGTGATCCGTATTGTCACGCCCGGGACTGTTACCAACGCGCAGGCGCTGGAGGATAATAAAAATAATTACCTCATGTGTGTGGCCTATACTTCCGGCCGCATTGAAATTTCCACCTGTGATGTCTCTACCGGCGAATATTATGTCACTGAGGTGGAGGACCTGCAGAAGCTGAGGGATGAGATGATGTGCTATGCCCCCTCGGAGCTGGTCTGCAATGAGCCCTTTCTGGTCAGCGGTATGGACATCGGGGATCTGCGGGACCGCTTAGGGGTCGCAGTATTCCCGCTCGCTTCCCATATGTTTGATGATAATAACTGCAAAAAAGCGCTGCAGCGGCATTTTCACTTAAATACACTGATCGGCCTAGGACTCGACGATTTTCCTACCGGCACGATCGCGGCAGGTGCGCTGATGCAGTATCTGACAGAGACGCAGAAAAATTTCCTGGAGCATATCCGGCATATTACCCCATATCTGACCAACAAATTCATGCTGCTGGATTCGTCCTCCAGACGTAATCTGGAACTGACAGAAACGCTGCGGGAAAAGCAGAAAAAAGGGTCGCTGCTCTGGGTCCTGGATAAGACAAAGACCGCCATGGGCGGCAGATTGCTGCGCACATATATTGAGCAGCCTCTGATTGAAAAAGAAGAGATTGAGGCACGTCTGGACGCTGTGGATGAGTTCGTGCAGGACAGCTTATGCCGGGATGAGGTAAGGGAATATTTAAACCCGATCTATGACCTGGAAAGGCTGATCGGCAGGGTCAGCTTCGGCACAGCCAACCCCCGTGATTTTATTGCGCTTAAGGCTTATCTTCAGATGCTGCCGCACATTAAGACAGTGCTTTCAGACTGTAAGAGCGGGGAGCTGAACCGGATCGAGTTAGAGATTGATCCGCTGGATGACATCTGTGGATTGATTGAGTCTGCCATCGTGGAGGAGCCTCCTTTTTCTGTCCGGGAAGGCGGCATGATCAAAGATGGTTATGATAAAGACATCGACGAGCTGCGCCGGGCCAAAACGGAGGGAACCGACTGGCTTGCCCAGCTGGAAGCTGAGGACCGGGAACGCACAGGCATTAAGAATCTTCGCATCAAATATAATAAAGTATTCGGCTATTATTTTGAGGTGACAAATTCCTATAAGGATCTGGTGCCGGATGATTATATCCGCAAACAGACGTTGACAGGCTCGGAGCGGTATACCACCCCAAAACTTAAGGAGATGGAGAATCTGATCCTGAATGCGGAGGACAAGCTCACTGGTATGGAGCATGATGTCTTCTGCAATATCCGTGACCGGATCGCGGCGCAGACAGACCGGATTCAGTCGACCGCGCGGGCAGTGGCGAGGCTGGATGTGTATGCTTCCCTGGCTGTCGTGGCGGAGCAGAATCATTATGTGCGTCCCAGGCTGAATGAAAAGGGTCTGATCAACATCAAAGAGGGCCGGCATCCGGTGGTAGAACGCATGATCGAGCATGACATGTTCATCCCGAACGATACCTTCCTGGATAATGGGAAGCACTGCGTCAGCATCATTACAGGCCCCAATATGGCCGGGAAATCAACCTATATGCGGCAGAGCGCGCTGATTGTGCTGATGGCGCAGATCGGTTCCTTCGTGCCCGCAAAGAGCGCTGACATCGGTATTGTGGACCGTATTTTTACCAGGGTAGGAGCAAGCGACGATCTGGCCAGCGGACAGTCCACGTTCATGGTAGAGATGAACGAAGTGGCCAATATCCTGCGCAACGCGACCAGTAAGAGTCTGTTGATTCTGGATGAAATCGGCCGCGGTACTTCCACCTACGACGGTCTGGCCATCGCCTGGGCGGTGATCGAACATATCAGCAATAAGCGTCTGCTGGGCGCGAAAACGCTCTTTGCCACGCATTATCACGAGCTCACGGAGCTGGAAGATAAGATGGACAATGTGAATAATTACTGCATCGCTGTCAAAGAAAGCGGAGACGATATCGTATTTCTGCGCAAGATTATCAAGGGCGGCGCGGACAAAAGCTACGGCATCCAGGTGGCGAAGCTGGCAGGCGTTCCGCAGATGGTGACGGACCGTGCACAGGAAATTGCGGCACAGCTGGCGGAGAATGATATTTCGTCCAAGGTGCAGGGGATCTTAAAGAGCCAGAGCGGCACAGCTGCAGCCACAAAACCGAAGCCGGTGAAGCATTATGATGAGGTGGATCTGGCACAGATGTCTTTGTTTGACACGGTGAAGGATGAGGATGTCTTAAAAGAGTTAAAGGAGCTGGATATCAATAATATGAAGCCGCTGGATGTGCTGAATACGCTGTACAGATTACAGAATCAGCTGAAAAACAGGTGGTAAAGCTTCAATTGTAAAAGCCCAAATGGCTCGCATGAGGAAGTGAAAACTGTTTCGCTCATGCTTAGACTTGCAGCAACTTATACATGAAGCCTATTAAGACTGTACTATAGGGATAAATTAGATGGCAGATATACTTGTTTTATCAGAGGATACAATCGATCAGATCGCGGCCGGTGAGGTTGTTGAGCGTCCTTTAAATGTGGTCAAGGAGCTGGTGGAGAACGCCATGGACGCGGGCGCAAAAGCGATTACGGTGGAGATTAAAAACGGCGGGATTGATCTGATCCGCGTTACGGACGATGGGGAAGGGATCCCGTCCGATCAGGTCAGGATTGCTTTTTTCGTCACGCGACCAGCAAGATCCGTAATATGCAGGACTTAAATCAGCTTTCCAGTATGGGCTTCCGTGGTGAGGCGCTCTCCAGTATCGCGGCCGTCGCGCAGGTGGAGCTGGTGACAAGGACGCAGGATGACCTTGCCGGCACCCGTTATGAGATCGAAGGCGCTGTGGAGAAAGCCTTTGAGCAGGTTGGCGCGCCGCAGGGTACGACAATCCTGGTGCGCAATTTGTTTTATAATATCCCGGTGCGGCGCAAGTTTTTAAAGCAGCCGGCAACGGAAGCAGGATATGTAGCGGAGATGATGGAATACCTTGCCATGAGCAGGCCGGATATTTCATTTAAATATGTGCAGAACGGTCAGGTAAAGTTCTACACCTCCGGAAACGGAGAACTGAAGGAAGTGATTTATCGTATTTATGGCCGGGAAATTACGAATCATCTGCTTCCCATTGACGTGACAGACGGGGATATTCAGATCAGAGGCTTTTTGGGAAAGCCGGAGATCAATCGTTCCAACCGCAATTTTGAGCATTATTTCCTGAATGCCCGCTATTTAAAAAGTAAAGTCCTTTCCAAAGCCATTGAGGACGGTTACAAGCAGTATGTCATGCAGCATAAATTTCCGTTTGTGGTGCTGCATTTTTCCATGCCGGCGCAGACGGTGGATGTGAATGTCCATCCCAGCAAGATGGAGGTGCGCTTCCTGCAGGAGCAGACTGTGTATCAGACGACGGTAAAGGCGATTACGAATGTTCTTCGCAGCAGGGAATTGATTGTGGACCATGCTTTCGGGAAAGAGGAGGCGGAGCAGAAAAGTACGCCTGCGGACCGGGTACCGGTAAAAACGCCGGAACCATTTTTGCGCAGTGTTTCCGCAGCACCCACTGAGAACAATTCAAAACAGCCGGACAGAGAAGAGTTTCCTGCGTTTGCAGTGAATTTTGATTTGCCTGATTCAACTGAGGAAAAAGCGAATCCGATCGTGTCTGTGAGGACAGATTTTGTGGCTGAACCGTCCATTACAGAAGTCTACGGGAAAAAGCAATCTGAGAATCTGGCTGTTTCTGCGAAGGATACTCCTGAACTGATCATAGAAAACGCGGAGCAATCGACCCTTTTTGCTCCGGAGTTTCTGTCAGAAAAAAGCCGGGAGAGCTATGAAATCATTGGTCAGGTGTTCAAAACCTACTGGATCATCGCTTACAGCGACCGCCTCTATATGATTGACCAGCACGCCGCCCATGAGAAGGTGAAGTACGAACGCCTGGTCAAGGCCATGCGGGAGAAGAACGTGATGACCCAGGGCCTCATGCCGCCGCAGGTGGTGCATGTGGACGCGAAGGAAGAACGGGTTTTGTCACAGCATCTGGATGCGTTTGCCGCGCTCGGTTTTGAACTGGAGGAATTTGGAGAGCATTCTTATGTGATCCGGGGTGTGCCCGTGGACCTGTACGGCTGCAGCTATCAGGAACTGTTTTCGGAAGTACTCGATGAGCTGGCGCAAGGGCCGGTTCAAGGCAATTTTGAGGTGGTAAAGGACAAACTGGCGAGCATGGCCTGCAAGTCCGCCGTGAAGGGCAATATGTCCATGTCACGCCCGGAACTGGAAGCCTTGATTGATGAGCTTCTCAGTCTGGACAATCCCTATTTCTGTCCTCACGGACGACCAGTTATCATCTCCATGACCAAACAGGAGATTGAAAAGAAATTTAAAAGAATTGTATAAATGAAAAATGGAAAAGAAAAAACTGATTATTCTGACCGGTCCCACTGCGGTGGGGAAGACTGGCCTTTCCATCCGTTTGGCGAAAGCATTAAATGGTTCCATTATTTCCGCGGATTCCATGCAGGTATATCAATACATGGACATTGGTTCCGCCAAAATCAGACCTGAAGAGATGGACGGCGTGGATCATTATCTGATCGACTGCTTAAAGCCGTGGGAGCCCTTCAATGTGGTCATTTTTCAGCAAATGGCCAGGCAGGCCATGGCACAAATCTACGCACAGGAGAAAATTCCGATCCTGGTCGGCGGTACCGGCTTTTACATCCAGGCTGTGCTCTATGATATCGACTTTACGGAAAATGACGGCGATACTGCGTATCGAAGGCAGCTGGAAGCGATGGCGGCGACAGAAGCCGGTGCGGCTGAACTTTATAATATACTGAAAAGTGTTGATTTAAAGGCCGCGCAGGAAATCCACCCGCACAATACCAAGCGCATCGTCAGGGCGCTGGAGTTTTATTACCAGACTAACCGGCCCATTTCTGAACACAACCTGGAGCAGCGTGCCAAAGAAAGCCCTTTTAATTTCTCTTATTTTGTCCTCACGGATGACCGTGAAAAGCTCTACGCCCGTATTGACGACCGTGTGGACCAGATGATAAAGGATGGCCTGGTGGAAGAGGTGCGGTCACTTTTACAGATGGGCTGCGAGCGCTCCATGACCTCCATGCAGGGCCTTGGCTATAAAGAAATCATTGATTACCTGACCGGAGAAATCACACTTGACGAAGCCATATACCGGATTAAGCGTGACACCCGCCACTTTGCCAAACGCCAGATTACCTGGTTTAAGTGGGAACGGGATGTGGCCTGGATCAATCGCCGGGATTATGAAGACGATCAGACAATCCTGAAGGCAATTTTAAAGTTACTTTAAATCCGGATCTTTTGACTGATTTGGAGAGAATTATTTGAAATTACTATTCTGTAGCGATTTATTAAATTTGTTTAAAGCAGCAGTTCTGACGAATAAAAGCTTAGACGGCGCTTTGCG